>NZHD01000086.1 GCA_002691205.1 Deltaproteobacteria bacterium | reverse complement strand
ACTTCATCCGGAATGGAGCCCGGCATACACGCGAGTTCAATCTCACGGAGCGTGTGTTCGATCAAACCACCCATGCTTACACCCGGCGCTGTGCCGGTCAGCTGAATCGGGACGGTGACATTTAGAAGCTGCGTCAAGTCGATTTCGTGAAAATCCGCATGCAAGACCGTCCCTTTGACCGGGTCTCTTTGCAGTTCCTTAACCATGACGGTTCGGCCATTCAGCTGGCCTTCCCCCTCGAGGTCAAAAAGAGTGTTGATCCCAGCGTGACTCGCACGAATCTTCCGGTCTAGGACGACTGGGTCTAAGCTCAACTTCAGAGGGTCGACGCCCTTCGAATAAACCACAGCCGGCACTTTCCCGTCAGCTCGAAGCTTTCGGTTCGCAGACTTACCACTCTCTTCCCGTTGCGTAACGGCGATTGAAACTTCACCCACAATACTCTCCTTGAATAAAAGCTAGACGGGCCGGTTTGGACGCGCCCGTTTGAAATCAATTGGCAAGCCGCCTCAGAATAAGCCGCTCACACTCTCCTCGTTATTAATGCGCCGGATGGCTTCGCCGATCATCCGCGCAATCGATACCACGTTCAATTTCTCGTGATCGGCCGCTTCGGGGCGAAGCGGAATCGTATCCGTCACGATCAATTTTTCAATCACACTCTCAGAGATTCGTTTCAGTGCAGGCCCTGAAAGCACCGGGTGAGTGATCGCAGCGTAAACACTATTTGCGCCCGAATCCAGCAATGCCTTCGAGGCTTCGCACAGTGTTCCCGCTGTATCCACCATGTCATCAACGATGACGCAGGTTTTATTCTCGACGTTGCCGATGATATTCATGACCTTGGCGACGTTGGCCACCTCACGACGCTTATCGATAATCGCCAGATTCACACCCAATAGCTTGGCAAAGGCCCGCGCCCGCTCGACCCCACCGGCGTCGGGTGAGATGATCATCACATCTCCTGGAACATCTTTTTCGATTGCACTCAGCAAAAGAGGGGTCGCGTAGAGATTGTCGACGGGAATATTGAAAAAACCTTGTACCTGACCGGCGTGAAGGTCCATACAGAGCACACGGTCGGCCCCCGCAGTGGCGATCAAATCAGCCACTAACTTCGCGGTGATGGGCACCCGAGGCTTCACTTTCCGATCTTGACGCGCGTATCCGTAATAAGGCATCACCGCCGTAATGCGACGGGCTGAAGCACGTTTCAGGGCGTCGATCATGATCAGAAGTTCCATCAGGTGAATATTGGCGTTTCCACATGTGGACTGGACGACGAAGCAGTCCTTTCCTCGAACGTTCTCACCGATTTCAACGCTGCATTCACCATCGCTGAATGTGCCTACATCTGCGCGCCCCACCTCGATGCCCAAATAAGCGGCTACGTCTCGAGTGAGTTTCTGATTGGCATTGCCGCAGAAGAGCCTGAGATCCTGCATTTGCTATGCCTTCCTTATTGTTCGATTGGGTGTCAATGTTGAGTGGAATCAGGAACTGGTTGGGGCGGTAGGACTCGAACCTACAAATGGCGGCTCCAAAGGCCGCTGCCTTACCATTTGGCGACGCCCCAGACGTGATTCCTGCCTATTTTTCAAACTCGAGCGCGTCCACTCTTCAGATTACCCGCTCGTGCCCACGCAGAGCTTACCGAGCTGATTGCGACGCAGCGAGCCAAGACCATCCCGACTCCCCGAGATCTAAATTTTTTTGCGCACCTCGCGCGCTCTCCGACGAATCAAAGACTCCGAAAACAGTGGCCCCACTTCCGGACATACTCACCGCTTTCGCTCCAGATTCTTTTAAACTAGCCAAGAGCCGGCCCACAGAGGGACACAAGCGCTTTGCCGATGCCTCTAGATCGTTGACGAGCAAACCTTGAAGACCAGCCGCAAGACCCAGACCAGACTCCGTCGGTTCCACTTCGAGAAACGCCGAGAGGGCCCGCAGCGTAGAGCCTGAACGGGCGGGCGTCAACGAAGGCGCCAAGACATCCCATGCCTTGAAGACCTTCGCGGTGGACAGGGCCTCCCCTGGATTCGCCAGGAGGAGCGAAAACGCCGGAAAACGCTCCAGAGGTTCAATTTTCTCTCCAATCCCAGACACCAAGGCCGGTCGCGGGTCCAGGAAGAACGGCACATCGGCCCCCAAAGAGAGAGCTAGGGCTCTCATTTCTGTCTCGGGGAGGGCCTCGGGCCAGATTTTGGCGAGTCCTCTCAAGACCGCCCCGGCGTCACTCGATCCACCACCCAGGCCGGCTGCGGCCGGAATCTCCTTGGTCAGCTCGATCTGAACCGAAGCCGAGAGGTCCGCCCTCTGCAAAAAACCCATGGCGGCCCTGTGTGCCAAATTTTCTTCACCCTCGGGCACAGTGAGAAGACGAGAACTCACTCCCTTTGAGACCTGACGGTTCACTAAATGAACTCGACGCTGGCTCTGGCTCGAGCAAGTGAGATGGACCGTGTCAGACCAGTCCAAAGGCACAAAAACGCTCTCAAGGCGGTGATAGCCATCTGGCCGGACGCCGATCACGCGCAAGCCCAAGTTGACCTTTGCGGGGGCCAAAACTCGGACGGATAAAGCCGCGTCAGCGGGTGAAAGAACCGGCTCCACGAACCTTTAGTCCGCGGGCTCAACGAATTGAAGGCGCAACTCGTACAACAAACTATCGATCAATTTGGCCTCATCGGGCTCCAAGTTCCCTCGGGTCTTCTCTCTAAGCATTTCGATCGTATCGATGGTCTGCTGAGCAATCACGCGATTGGGCTCAATCTTTGCCCCTGTTTCTGGGTCAGGGACTCGTCCCATCTGGTAAAGAGCGGTGGTCGAGAGCGAGAGAACAAAGGTCGAAAAGTCCAGGGCGAGGAGCTTTTCGTCCGCTTGGTTCTCCGAACCCGGTTTTGACCCCACCTCCTCACTTTTCATGAAGCCATTCTCCGCCACTGTTTTTTTCGCCGGAATCGCCCGACGATTGGCTCAACCCTCGACGGGCCGCCTCAAAGCGCTGTGCAACGGTCACCACTGACCCCAGCGCAAGAATCCAAAGGGCAGGCTCCATGAAGCCTAGAAAACCACCCAGAGCGATCAGAAGAATCCTTTCTCCCCTCTCGACAACGCCCCCAGGCAAATGGACCCCCATAGCGTCTGCTCTTGCCTTCGCATAAGAGGTCAAAACACTCGTGACCAAGCACAAGCCCGCCACACTGGCGACAAAGGGATCCCCCGTCACCGCATAATGAATGACCAAGGCCAACAAAACCACCATGTCGACCAGGCGATCAAGAGTGGAGTCCAAGAAGGCGCCAAAGCGAGTTTCGACTCCGAAATGTCGAGCGACGATGCCATCAACGAGATCAAAGAGACCTCCTAGAGCAAGCAAAACTGACCCCAGAAAAAACTCTCCGAAGCCCAGCGCCAAAGCTGAAGCACAGCAAACCCCCGCACCCCCTATTGAAAGGATATTGGGATCGATCTCACGCTTAAAAAGAAAGGGAAGCCCCGACTGGATCGCTTGCTCCAGTTTTTCGCCAAATTTTTCCTTGATCAACTCGCCGCTCCCCGCCCCTACTTGTCCTACAGATCACTTCCATCAAAACCTTTTTTGCAGTCGATCTCAGCGCGACTAAGAAGGCTCTTGGTTGGCCTCAGGCGCTGCCTCCATGGAATCCGCCTCGTCTTCGGCCAAATTTCCTGCCGAATCTTCCAGACTCCCGATTGCGTCCTCCAGTTCCTTGGGATCGACCCATCCGCGACGGCCCTGCAGTCGCGTATCAAACTTCATTTTATTCTGAGCTGTGCGATTCATAATCCTGACTTCCTTTTCCTGGTCCTCATGCCTCATCGGGCGGAACCCCTGCGACTGCGGCTCGATCGCCTTGAACAGTCTTTTCCACTTGCCCGGCGAGTCTAGCAGATGGTCACCCAAGGGGGAGTGCCTTCTTGGGCCCCCAGGCTGGCCCAGCCCTGGTAATATCCGGGGTGAAATGAATGATGGTTATCAAATCCGTGCTCAAAATCCTCGCTTCGCCCTCGGCTTAGCGCTGGGTCTCTCCCTGGTCCTTCTCTTGACGGCCGGCTGCTCTAAGGACGTCATGCTTTTTGAAGACGTACCCCCTGCAAATGAACTCTACGAAAAGGGAGTCAGACAGCTTAACGGGAGACGCATTCTAGGAATCTACACATGGGTCAACTACAACAAGGCCATCGAGACCTTTCAGACCATTATCGACAACTATCCCTACAGCGAATACGAGACTGAAGCCCAGCTGAGGATTGCGGATGCTTACTTCCGGGATCATCGATACGATGAAGCTCTCTCTTATTACCGAGACTTCGGAGACCTTCATCCCCAAAACCCTAAAGTGCCCTACACAATTCTGCGTTCTGCTCTCTGTCACTACAATCAAATTTCTTCCATCGATCGAGATCAAACGCCGACACGGGAAGCCTTGAAGTATTTGGAGATGTTAACCAGCCGATACCCTTACGACCCTGAAACTCGCAAGGGTGAAATCATTCTCCAACAACTCCGGACTCAACTCGCTGATAACATGATGGAGATTGGTGACTTTTATTTGAGACGGACACAATATCAATCGGCCGCCATGAGATACCGTACTGTCCTCGACGACTATCCAGGCCTCGGAATGGACGCGGAGTCCTTATTCAAACTTGGAATCTGCTACGAAAATATGAAGAGAACAGACGAAGCCCTTCGGCTTTACCATGTTGTCCTTGAAAATTTCTCCAGTTCCAAGATGGCTGAACAAGCGGCCGAAAGAATTGCCCGTGCAGAGTAAACATTCCATTCATCAGACGAGGGGAGGAACTCGTTGGCGAACCTGAATGCCTTAAGCCCCAACGAACGTGAAGTCTATGTTCAAGCAAAGAACCATTTCGAGAACGGAAAAATGGACGCTGCGCTCACTGGCTTTTCAGAGTTGCTTGAGTCTCGGGATCAATTCGCTGATGTGCACTATATGGTCGGCGTCCTGCTCGAGCAAAAGGGAGATCTAAACTCGGCCAGCCTGAGCTTGCAAAAAGCGCTCGACTTAAACCCCCGTTATGCGGAAGCCCTGCTTGCCTTGAGCAGCATCCATGAGCGGAGAGGCGACTTTGAGCGATCCCGAGATCTTTCCGAACGGGCTAGCGAGGCCTCGCGCGTTGAAGGCAGCCAGATCGATGCGATTACTCATGCCAAACTGGCCAACCTGCAAGCCGCCGTGGGGGACGCCTACGCCGAGGTCGGGGAAAGACGTGAGGCGATTGAGGCCTACCGAAAAGCGCTGGATCGATGCCCTGATTTTCACGACATTCGACAGCGATTGGGCGTCTGCCTTCGGGAAAGCGGACTGCCACATCAGGCCAGCCTTGAGTTCAAGCGCGTACTCCGTGGCAACCCGAACCTGACGGATGCCCGCGTACAACTGGGACTGACCTACTACTCCCTTGGACGAACGCAAGAAGCGGCCCAAGAATGGGCAACGGCCTCGGAGTCTGATCCCAATCGGCAAGATATTCTTCTCTACAAAAGGCTGGTCGCAGAGTTGATCGATGGATTTAACGTATAGAGATCCCAGAGAGATCAGGGATCGAGAAAGAACCCTCTACGTGTTGTGGCTTGACTCCAAATCGAATCAGCAAGGAAGATTGCATGGGTGACCTAGATTCACTCACCTCTCTCGACGGCCTTATCTTTGCCATCCTCATAATCGCTCTCGCAAGAGGCCTATTCATCGGACTGGTGAGGGAAAGTTTCTCGATTGCCGCCCTCGCGGCGGCCGTGCTCATCACTCGCTATGCAACGCGTCCAGTGAGCGAGTGGGCAGCCTCCCTTCTCGGCGATTCCATCAACTCAGGGATTCTCTTTTGGGGCACAGGCAGCCTCATCGCAATATGTACAGTCCTTTGCGTCGCTCTCGTTGGAAGAGTAATCCGAAAAGGTGTCAGAATTGCGGGGCTCAGTTGGGCTGACAGAATAGGCGGTGCCGCTTTTGGTTTATCTGAAGGCATCATTGTCGGCCTACTGATTGTACTTGGTGCAACCTGGGCTCTCGGCCGAGATCACCCCGCGATCGAGAATTCGAGAAGCCTCAAGGCCTACGAGACGGTTCGGAGCTATCTCTCTGAAAGTGGCCGCGAGCTCCCGGAACTCGCGCCCCCCAGTCGCTGGCTTTAAGCCCTAGGGCTTGATCACAATCAGACCCTACGAGAGTCCGTGTTCCTGAATCAATGTGGTCAACCGGTCAGTCGCTTCCTTCTCTGGGATATTTCGAGCCACCACTTCTTTGCCTACGTAGAGCGTGACCACCCCTGGACCTGATCCAACATAGCCAAAATCTGCATCGGCCATCTCACCGGGACCGTTCACGATGCATCCCATGACCGCGATCTTCACGCCCACGAGGTCTGAGGTCGCTTCCTTGATGCGCGCCGTTGTTTCCTCGAGGTCAAACAAAGTCCGCCCGCAAGACGGACATGAAATGTATTCCGTTCGAGTCGTACGCAATCTCGCCGCCTGCAAAACGCGATACCCGAAGTCGAGAGCCGCGGCCGGATCGTGTGTCCCAACCACCGCGACCATGTCCCCAAAGCCATCACATAAAGGCGCACCCAGATCCACCGAAGTCGCAATTGGATCTGGCTTTTGAACGCCTTCGCCATGGCGAAGGACAACGCATACTTCGGGCACACCTCGATCGCGAAGGAGAGCGACCAGAAGGCGAGTGGCGTGAACTTTAGGCTCCATCTGAAGTGAAATCGCAAAAGGAAGAGTGTCCCCACTCGCCTCTAAGACGCGGTCTAACAAAGAAGGAAGGTCTTTCTGATCTCCTCCTAAACACCACTCCAACCGACACTGTATTTGATCCGCCATCCGGACCACTCGACTTAGAGCCGCAGGCTCATCCTCCGGTTGAACATCGACCACACATCGATCCGCTCCTTCTGGCCAACCACTCTCGCTCGTCAGTAGACCCAATGGCAAACGCGCTGAGATCGATACCTCCAGGCCTGTCGACAGAAGGCTTTTAGCCAGCTTCGGAAATGCGTCGATCTCTGATGTGTCCGTGAGCTGAAGCAATATCGACTCACACTCGACATCCGATACGCTTTGCAGTTGAGCGGCCCATTCCTCGGCCAGATTTCCCGAACTCTCCGCGCCACCCGCCAGTTCAATCTCTACGCGCACAGGCTCTTCGGCCCCAATCGCTAAGCCCGGCCATTCCAAAAAAACACTCTTTCGGCGATCGTAAGCATAGGGGTCCATCGGGAGTGGGAAACAAAAATCAGAGTCGCCCTCGCCCACATCACTCCTGCTCAGACCTTGACACGCCACCTTCTGAACAATGTCTTCTGCGACCGGCACCTCGCGCACAGGGTCTTCTGTCAGAGAGACACGGATCGTGTCCCCGATCCCATCTTTGAGGAGCGCTCCAATTCCAAGCGCACTCTTAATCCGTCCGTCTTCGCCATCTCCAGCTTCCGTCACTCCGAGATGAAAGGGATAACTCAATTCCCCCGGCGCGCGTTCCTCGAGGCGAGCAGCCAGCATCCGATACGCTTGAATCGCGACGTTGGTGTTAGACGACTTCATACTAAAAACTAAATTGTAATAATTTTCAGCTTCGCAGACGTCCAAAAATTCCAACGCGCTCTCCACCATCCCGCGTGGAGAATCGCCGTATCGATTCATAATGCGATCAGAAAGAGAACCGTGATTCGTTCCGATTCGCATGGCCACGCCGTTTTGCTTACAGCGTTCGACGAGAGGGCGAAAGCGGCGGGCAACTCTTTCGATCTCAGCCTCGTATTCCAGATCCGTATATTCGCGAACTTCGAATTTCTTCTTGTCGGCAAAGTTACCCGGGTTGATACGGACCTTCTCGACATGATTGGCCGCAATCAGTGCCGCGTTAGGCGTAAAATGAATGTCGGCCACGAGGGGAACCCGAACTCCGCGACGAATTAAGGCTTCTTTAATAAGAGCTAGGTTCTCCGCGTCCCTGATCGACGGAGCCGTGACCCGAACGATTTCACACCCCGCCGCTGCCAGGCGTTCAATTTGGCCCACCGAAGCCGACGTGTCCATCGTATCCGTGTTCGTCATAGACTGAATCCGAACGGGGTTCTCTCCACCGACCCCAACATCGCCTACATGAACCACCCGAGTCCTTCGCCTAGACGGATTCATCGGTTTTGAGATGTATGAACTATTCATAAAAACGCCTCAAGGCGCTGGCTCCTCAATGAGCGAACGATGAATCAAGTCGCTTCGCAAAGCGCTTGAAATTTCTCGAGGGCATCGGGAATCTTCTCCGGACTCTGCCCCCCCGCTTGGGCGAAGTCAGGTCGACCTCCGCCTCCACCACCAACCACTTGGGCCACCTCGCGAACCAAATCTCCTGCCTTGAATCGATCGACTCGATCCCGGGTCACGCCCACTGCCAGCAGAACTTTGCCCTGATTCTCGGCCACGAGTAAAACGACAGCCGAACCCAAGCGATTTCTCAATTCGTCCACCAAGTCTCGCATGCCCTTGGCATCGACGCCGTCAACACGAGAGGCGAGGACCTGTGTTCCATCTATATCCTGAGCCTCTGAGATGAGTTCACCCACAACGTCGCCTCGTTGCGCTCGCTTAGCTTCCTCGAGTTCTTTTTCAAGATCTCTTCGCTCGGTGAGAAGCTTTTCAACCCGAGCAGGAAGCTCCGCCAACGGAACTTTCAACAAGTCAGTCGTCTGGCGAGCCAAGCTTTCCTGGCCACGGATATGGGCCAAGGCACCTAGGCCGGTTTGTGCTTCGATACGACGGATCCCCGAGGCAATCCCGCCTTCAGAGATCACCTTAAGTAGACCGATATCACCCGTTGCCTGAGCGTGAGTTCCTCCACAAAGCTCGGTGCTGCAGTCTCCAAACGAAACAACGCGTACTTCATCTCCATACTTCTCATCGAAGATCGCTACCGCGCCCGAGGAAACGGCGTCTTCATAGGACATGAGCCTCGTTGTCCCAGCCGAATTATCCTCAATCCAACCGTTTACAATATCTTCAATTTGCTCGATCTCAGACGCGGTCACAGGTTCATCATGAGTAAAATCAAACCTCAATCTGTTTGGCCCAACGAGAGACCCCTTCTGCATGGCCTGAGGTCCCAAGACCTCTCGCAACGCAGCGTGCAGCAAATGAGTTCCTGAATGATTTCTGACCGTGGCACGCCGGCGCTCTTCGTCGACAACAAGGTCCACCTCAGAATCCACGTGGATCTCGCCCTCAACCACCTCCCCCACGTGGACAAACAATCCATCGACCGGTTTAACGGTGTCCCGAATCTCGACTCGACCTGTGGAGGTTGTCACATCCCCCGTATCCCCTACTTGACCGCCGCTCTCTGCGTAAAAAGGAGTCTCCTCAAAAACGAGTTCGACGGAGTCCCCTTTTTGAGCCGATGTCTTAGGCTCACCATCCACCAGCATCGCCACTAAGTTCGACTGTCCTGCTCCGCTCTCGTAGCCTCTGAACTGTGTGGTGACGTCTTGTGCGATCCGCACATACATCTCAGAAACCGCCTCATCCCCACTGCCCACCCAAGCAGCTCGGGCACGTTCTCGCTGAGCCTGCATCGCAAGGTCGAAAGCTGAATGGTCCACATCCATCTCGCGCCCTCTGAGAATATCTTCCGTCAGATCCAGGGGAAATCCATAAGTGTCGTACAGCTTAAACGCAGTATCCCCCGCTAATGTTTCCTCACCCTTTTCAATCGTCTGATCAATTTCGTCCTCAAGAAGAGCTAGACCCTTTGAGAGCGTGGTGAGAAATCTCGACTCATCTCGTTCGATTCGATCCAGAATAAACTCACGCCGATCGATTAGATCAGGATATGCGCCTCCCAATTCATCCACCGCAGCGTCCGCCACTTTGTGAAGAAATGGACTGTCTAATCCAAGCAAAACGCCGTGCCGCGACCCTCGGCGAAGAATTCTACGCAGCACGTACCCTCGCCCTGCATTCGAAGGCAAAACGCCGTCACCGATCATGATGGCGAGCGTACGTGCGTGATCGGCCGCAACGCGAAGTGAAACATCCTTCTCGGGATCCTCACCCAGAGCAACACCCGAAATCTCACTCACACGTTGAATCAAGGGTGTGAAAACATCGCTCTCCCAGGTGGTTCTCTTCCCTTGAAGCACCGCGGCCCAACGCTCCAGCCCTCCACCGGTATCTATGGAGGGACTGGGCAAGGGGTGCATAGTGCCCGATTCGTCACGGTTGAACTGCATGAAGACGAGGTTCCAGAGTTCAATCCAGCGGCCGCACTCGCAAGAAGGATCACAAGCTGGGTTGGTGCAGTGATCCGGTCGGCCATAGTCATAATGAATTTCAGAGCAGGGACCACATGGACCTGTGTCTCCCATACTCCAAAAGTTTTCTTTCTCATCCAGTCGATAAAGACGATCGGCCGGAATGCCTATATTTTTAGCCCAGTGATCATAGGCTTCGTCATCATCGAGGAAGACCGATACGGCCAAACGTTCTCCCGGAAAGTTCATCTTCTCCGTAAGCAATTCCCAAGCAAAGTCGATGGCACTCTCTTTGAAGTAATCACCGAACGAGAAGTTTCCCATCATCTCGAAGAAAGTATGATGCCGAGGAGTACGACCGACATTTTCAAGATCGTTGTGTTTTCCCGAAACTCGAATGCATTTCTGAGAAGTGGTCGCTCGATTGTAATCTCGAACGTCCTCCCCGAGAAACGTCCGCTTAAACGGGACCATTCCTGCATTGACAAACATCAATGTGGGATCCGAATCGGGGACGACCGACGCACTTTTTACACGTCGGTGACCTCGGCCTTCGAAAAAGCTGAGGAATTCTTCTCGTATTTCATTGGCGGGGCGGAACATCCGAAACCTCCAAAACCAAGGTTCTAAAGGCAGGAATATAACCGAGAGATGCCCGCTTGACTCGGGAAGCGATAATTGGGTAAAACTGGCCTTGCTTTCTAAAACCGCTCAAGCATCCAGTCTTCAGGGGGCCCCTCGCCCTCGTTGGAATCAAAATCGGAAAACTCGGGCTTCTCTTCCTCTTTTTCGGCATCAAATGCCGCCCAATTCGTGTCCGATGTCGAGGCGATCCCACGAAAACGCAGAGCGAAGTCGTCAGGATTGGAAACGTGCTTCAGAGCTTCCTCGTAAGTGACCAAATCTCGTTTAACAAGATCCATCAGAGACTGATCGAACGTCTGCATCCCATAGGAGGTGTGCCCCTTCGAGATGGCATCATGCAATTCCTTCGTTCGATCCTTATCAGCAATCAATTCTCGAGTGAGGGCAGTCGAGACAAGCACTTCAAGTGCAGGCACCCTTCCCTGGCCATCGGCCCTCGGAACCAAACGTTGTGAGATCACCGCACGCAAAATCATCGAAAGCTGCAGCCGGACCTGCTTTTGCTGATAGGGGGGAAAGACAGAAATAATCCGATTGATCGTCTCGGTCGCATCCAACGTATGCAACGTACTCATCACGAGATGGCCTGTCTCCGCAGCCGTCAGAGCCGTTTCAATGGTTTCAAAATCCCGCATCTCCCCCACTAAAATCACGTCAGGGTCCTGGCGGAGAGCGGCCCGAAGAGCATTCGCGAAGCTATGCGTATCCACACCGATTTCTCGCTGGTTCACAATTGAACGACGATCGCGAATCAGAAACTCAATCGGATCTTCAATGGTCATCACATGAGATGACCGCTGAGCGTTGATCTGATCAATCATCGCGGCCAGGGTCGTTGACTTGCCAGAACCGGTGGTTCCTGTGACTAAAACTAACCCACGGTTCTCTTCAGCAATCTTCTCCACAATCTTAGGTAAAAAGAGCTGTTCGACGCTTTTTACGCCAAGAGGAATAACGCGGAAAACCAATCCCATGGTGCCCCGTTGCTGAAACACATTCACCCGAAACCGGCCGAGGCCAGAAACGCCATACCCAAAGTCGGATTCTCTGCTTTCCTCGAAACGCGCCCGTTGAACTGGGTTCATCAACGAGAGAGCCATTGAATTGATCTCATCGGAAGTGAACGGTTCGCCGTTACGCAAAGGCACCAGGGCTCCGTCCACTCGAAACATGGGCGGCAAACCGGTCTTCAGGTGGATATCCGAAGCACCGCCTTTGACGGCCACCTTCAATATATCGTTCAGTTCCATGCCCACTGTCTCACCACCCCCTCTGACGCAAAACCTCCCTGACAGAACCCCCCACTGGGGTTGCTCTGCCATGCAAGAAGTCTTCGTGCTCTACAGGAGAGTTTCGACACACTGGGGCTTGGCCTTGAGAGGGACCCTCGCAGAGGCTTGGAAAATGTCCCAGGGGGAAATTCATCCCCCTGGGATACCCTTGTGCGGATCAGCTCTTAGCCGCTGCTCCTTTTTTACCACTTTCATCATCGGTGGGTGCATCCACCGGGTGGGCGAGAACCGGCAGCTTTAGGCCTCGAGAGGCATAAATCTGCTCCGTCAACTGATTGCACGCATCGGGGTTTTCCTTCAAAAATTTCCGCGCGTTTTCACGTCCCTGACCGATGCGCTCCTCACCGTAAGAATACCAGGCCCCGCTCTTCTCTACGAAACCATCCTCGACACCGAGATCAAGCAGGTCGCCTTCCCTTGAAATTCCCTCGTTATAAATAATGTCGAATTCAGCCTGTCGGAACGGAGGGGCGACCTTGTTTTTAACGACCTTCACCCGTGTCCGGTTGCCCACCACCTCATCCCCATCTTTAATGGCCGCAATCCGACGAATGTCGAGTCTCACCGAGGAGTAAAACTTCAAAGCATTTCCGCCCGCGGTCGTTTCTGGACTTCCAAACATCACACCGATCTTCATGCGAATCTGATTAATAAAAATCACAGATGCACCCGATTTCGCCACCGTTCCCGTCAGCTTTCGAAGAGCTTGACTCATCAGCCGAGCCTGAAGGCCAACATGAGTGTCACCCATATCGCCCTCTAATTCGGCTCTAGGTACCAAAGCCGCCACGGAGTCGATCACAACGAGATCAATGGCCCCAGAACGAAGCAACAAATCAGCAATCTCAAGAGCCTGCTCGCCCGTATCAGGCTGAGACACCAGAAGATCCTCGATATTGACCCCCAGACGTCTCGCATAGTTGATGTCAAGTGCATGCTCAGCATCCACAAAAGCAGCCACTCCTCCCGCACGCTGAACCTCTGCAATGGCATGCAAAGTCAGGGTGGTCTTGCCACTTGATTCCGGCCCATAAATTTCAATCACACGACCGCGTGGGTACCCTCCGATGCCGAGAGCAAGATCAAGGCTCGGTCCACCACTTGAAAAACAGGCTACAGCCAAATCCGCATTCGCCTCACCCATTGTTTGAATCGATCCCTTACCGAACTGCTGCTCAATATTTGAAACAGCGAGATCAATGGCTTTACGCCGATCGCTATCTGCACTCACTGGGCTCACCGACTTCAATTCACCTTTACTCTTTGACTTAGCCATCTTTTCTCACTCCTTCAGGTTGTTGATCTACGTCATCACGATCGGCCACGGTGGCGCGCGATGCAAAATAATGGACGGGTCAGAATTTCTTCAATCGATCTAAAGTTCTGTTTCCTCCATAGACAGTCATATGGAACACCCTCATTGCTTTTTCTGAGTTCCCCCTAAACCAGGCGCGGAACTCCCTCCTTTGGTTCGTAAGAGGTCTGGATCTATCAGTTCGACGCCCAGCAGACGACGACGTAACCAATCGAGAACGGTTTGAGTCGTCAAGACTCTGTGGCGTGTCCGATCGAGAGGAAAAATAAACTCTGAAGAATGAATAAAACCCTCGGTCTCATGGCGTCCTTCTGCCGGCCTCTGATACATCGCCACATGAACAAGCCCCACCGGCTTTTCGGGCGACCCTCCCCCTGGCCCCGAGATACCGGTTGTAGACACCCCTATATCGGCTCCAAAGCGCTTGCATACGCCCTCTGCCATTGACCGAGCCACTTGGGAAGAGACGGCCCCGTGCTCTTCGAGAAGACTCGACGGCACCCCCAAAATGGCTTCTTTCGCCGAGTTCGCATAAGCCACTACGCCCCCAAGAAAATAAGCAGAAGAGCCTGGGACATCCGTCAGCTTTTCCGCGATCAGACCGCCCGTACATGATTCGGCTAAGGCGACGGTTCGCCCCTGCTCGGTCAATAATCCACCCACGACTTCTTCCATCCGCTCTTCGCCCTCGGCATAAACGAGGTCCCCAAGATGTTCATGAATTTGCTGGACCACCGACTCAATTTTGACATCCGCCGCCTCAATAGAGGCACCCCGCGCCATCACTCGAAGAAAGTTATCGGGAAAGGATGTCCGGAAGGCCAACTCTACATCCCCCTCCCGCGCGATAGTCGAAAGCTGCTTCTCAAGCGTCGACTCTCCCACTCCAAACGTACGAAGGAGACGAGCACGTATTCGAGTCACTGAGCCCAGGGACTCTAGGCGGGCTTCAACTCGCGGGAGAACTTGCTCCTCCAACATCAGGGACAATTCCCTAGGCACACCTGGAAGACAGAAAAAAACCGTTCCGTTCTCCTCCACAGAGAAACCCGGGGCAGTGCCCACTGGATTTTTTAAAATATCCGAACCCGTGGGAAAGAAGGCTTGCTTGCGGTTGGTTTCAGCCATTTCTCGACCAACCCGAGCAAAAAAGGACTTCATCTGCTCGAGCGAATCGTCGTCGAGTTCCAGTTCACGGCCTAGGGTCTCGGCTAAAACTTCGGTGGTCAAATCATCTCTCGTCGGGCCCAAGCCCCCCGAGACAATCACCACATCACTTCGTTCAATCGCCAACTTAAAAGCCGCACGCATATCGGCTGGATCATCACGCAGTGACACCTGATGCTGACACTCTAGATCGAGTCCCAATAGCCGCTGAGCGATCAAAGCCTTGTTCGAGTCAACGATCTCTCCGCGCACAACTTCGTCGCCAATTGTGAGAATTTCCACCTTCATGCGAACCAGTTCCCACTCAACGCGGCCCAATCAGACATGACCAACATGGAGTCCTTCACCATTTCCCGAAGTCGAGTCGCTAAAATCAGATAAGAAGGAGCCATTACCACCAGTGCAGCAAAAGCACCCGCCACCAGATCATCCGCCATCACACCTGCTCCCCGTTCAAATCGTTCTTCTGCCCACTTCACCAACCCTGGCTTGCGGATATCAAACCATCTGAATGCGACAAATGCGGTCACAACCAATCCCCAAAAAAAATCTATTTCGAACGAATCCAAGGTTCCTAGTGCCGGAACCCGGACAGTGCCCAGAGGAAGGCCATGAACAACCACGAGAGGCAAAAGCGCGATCCACTGACCCACCACCTCGTCGATGACGATCCGGCCGTCATCGTGGTGGCCGAAATAACGCTCAGCTGCGCTGGAAGCCCAGATACCTAACCCGCTGGTCCCGAGGAGAAAGAGGATATAGAGAGGCAGCCCCATTCGATCCAAACCAGCGACGAAGAGCAGAACCGCCAGCAGGGCCCCCCAGGTGCCTGGGGCCCAAGGACCAAAACCGACGCCTCCAGCGGTCGCCACCCATACGGCCAGGTCTCTACGAGGACCTTCAGGGCCAGAAGGGAGAGAAGAAGCAGCCGAATTCTTAGCCTGGCCTGCGGCTTTCGGATCGCCACCGCTCTCGTAAGCTTCTGATTTTGTTTCGTTTTCCCGATTTTCCAGCGCTGAACTCCAGTCCCCAAAACGATCTGGGAGCCTACCTTTTACAACTCTGTCGGGGGGAGAAGCCATCCTCAGAATAGCCCCGCTGATCTCTCGCCGTCAATCCAAAAGGCGAAATAAAGGAGAAAACGTATCCAGACTCCTCTCACCCGCTACACTGGGTCCAGTATGCGTGTGCTCGGTCTGGACCTCGGAAGTAAGCGGATTGGCCTCGCCCTCTCAGACTTAGAGGCCAGTCTTGCCTTTCCGGCCGGGACCCTTCGAAGCCGAGGACGAAAAGCCGATATCAAAGCTCTTTGCGACCTCATTCTTGAAAAAGAAGTGGGGCACGTTGTCGTGGGGCACCCTCGGCATATGGATGGCCGGCGTGGTCCCGAAGCCGAGTCAGCCGAACGCTTCGCACGCACCCTCAGCCAAGCGGCTGGAGTGCCCGTTGAGCTTCTCGATGAGCGATGGACCAGCATGGAAGCCGAACGGTCTCTGCGCGAAATGGGGCATAACGCCAAAAGCACTCGCCAGCACGTAGACGAGGTGGCCGCGGCCCTTATCCTGAGAACCTACTTGGCCGTCCGAGAAACTCAAAACCTTCAGGAAAAGAAGAACGCTTAATGCTTCGGTGGTTGATCGGTGCACTGATCCTATCTGTCGGCATCACCTTCGCGATCGCGGAATATGGGCGGACCGTTCTCGCGCCCGCCTCCTTGCAACCCGCTCCGCAACTCTTCGAGGTCGCTCAGGGGAGCAGCTTCGGCTCTGTCGCTCGCCGCCTCGAAAAGCAGGGGCTCATTCAAAATGCCCAGGCGGCCACTTGGATGGCTCGATACAACGAGATCGACGGAAAACTTCATGTGGGTGAGTACGAAATCTCTCCTCATCAAAGCACTCGTGAAATTCTCGAAATCATCACACAGGGAAGGGTTAAAACCTGGCGCGTCACGCTGCCCGAAGGCAGTCGTGCCTCAGAAATTGGCGAAACGTTAGAAGCCCATGGACTCGTTAAAGCAGAAGACTTTCAAAAAGCACTCCAGAACGCTCAACTGGCTGAATCACTCGATGTCCCCTTTTCAAATTTTGAAGGCTACCTCTACCCTGATACCTACTCGCTCTCTCGAGGACTTCCTGCCGAAGAAGTCATCCGGATCCTGGTAGACCAATTCCATGCCGTATGGAAAAACGAAATTCAGCCGCAGTCAAAGTCACTCGGCCTTTCACAACATGAGATCGTCACTCTGGCGTCTATCGTAGAAAAAGAAACGGCTGCTCCCGAGGAGAGGGCCCGAATCGCAGCGGTTTTCCTCAATCGACTCAAGCTCGGGATGCGGCTCGAAACAGACCCCACAGTCATCTACGGGGTTGCCGATTTCGACGGAAACCTGAGACGAAAGCACCTAAAAGACAAAACCAACCCATACAATACATACCAACACCTAGGCCTCCCCCCCGGCCCCATCGCAAGCCCAGGACATGCTGCACTTGAAGCCGTGATTGAGCCCGAAGAAACTGAATACCTTTACTTTGTTTCTAAAAACGATGGAACCCATAAGTTCTCTCGAACCTATGCCGAGCACAAAAAAGCTGTGGATCGTTATCAAAGAAGGCGACGCTGAAAGGTCAAGACATGCAACTTGAAAAAGACAGCCCAGAGCACTTCTATCAAACTCGAGTTCCCAATCATTGGAATCAAAGTCTCAAATCACAGTCCGAAGCGGCCGAAAGGGGTGATCACGAAGCCCAGCGTTTGTTCCAAGAGATGGTGGCGGTGCAGGCCACAATCGGCATCACGATTAAACAGGACCCGAGCCAGCCATCTTCCCACTACTATCTCAATATCGAGAGCGGATCCATGAGCGCCGAGGACGCGCCGAAGACGCCTCCTTTTCTCACTCTTGAGCATGACCTCGCTAGTTTGCAAGCCCTTCAGCGCGAATCTGGAGATTCGATCCTTGGCTTTCTCGGTGCCCTTGCCGGCCAGAAAGGAGACATGAAACTCACACGATCTCGTATCGAGAATTTAGGGGTCATTGAGGGCGCGCTCTTATTTCAATTGACAGGCGAAGCGCCCATGAATTTAAAGGCCCAGTTCGGCCCAGGCTCCGAATCCGACGAGCCTCGCTGTACAGTCCGGCTCTCGCAATCGACTTATCATGAACTCAAAACGGGCTCTCTCGCTCCTCAAGACGTTTTCCTTAACGGCCTCGTTGAAATCGAGGGAGACATGCAAATGGCGATGCAGGTGGCCCTCGCTGCTGTAGCCCCGGACTAAAAACACCCGACGCCTGAGCCTAGTTGAGCCCGACTCAGAACAAGGCGGCTAGTCCTTGGCGTCTAAGCTCAGTTCAAATAGAGAGGCTGCTCTCTTGCCACCAAGAGTGGTGAGCAGAGTAGTCAGCTTGGGGCCCCGGTCACGACCAAGCAACAGATCATAAACTAGGGGACAAAGCGTCTTTAATGTGAGATCCGTGCCCTCACAAAGTTTCTGCATATGGGGAATCAGATCCTTTTCACTAATCTCAGGCTCTGAACGCAGTACCTCGACCAAGCGACTGAGCGCCACGCGCTGATCTGAATCAACCGAACGAACCACAGCTTCAGGCCGAATTTGAAAACGAAACTCTTCGGGCGCATACGTGCGAGTCCAATGAAGACATCGGACGGACCGAGCTCGACAGACCTCTTCCTCGTCCTCGCTTTGGATCTCGCCGCTCCTCTTGTAATGCTCTACCACACGATCAATATCTCCATCATAGGCTTGCAAGAGCATGGACAAAGCGCGCAAAGGAGGCGCGAAGGGGACTGGTGTTCCGGGCACGATTCGGTGCCCTTGGGGTGACGCTAATTCCAGAGTCCTGCGCGCGATCTGACGCTTCTTGTCAGCCTTGCTGCCATCCTCTGGCTCATGAGCCAGCCGATAAGCACGATCGAAGTCCTCGTAGAGCTTCAGAACATCTAGATCGAAAGAAATTTGGAATTCACTTCCGGGGCGCTGCGAGGCGAATATCCAACGCAATACAATAGGTTCGTAGATCTCAAGACAATCCGAAACCGTGACGACATCACCCGATGAACTGGAAATTTTGCCGCCCTTCCCTTTGATCCGAACAAAATCATAAGAGATGTATTGGGGAGCGACGCCATTATAAACCCGATCAACAATGATCGTCCCTGTATCGTAACTGCCTCCAGCGCTGCTGTGATCTTTTCCGCCAGGCTCAAACACCACACCTTCAACGGACCACCGCATGGGCCAGTCGATACGCCAAGGCAATTTGACATTTCCGCCTTCGCGGAGATCTACCCGGGCTTCGTGATGACAAGATCGACATGTATATTCAACGATCCAATCCCCCGACCACTTAAAAGTAATCTCATCCCGGCCGCATTCGTCGCAAAAGCCTGCCAGAGGCAGCCAATCGTCGGGTAGGGGCTGGCTCCTATGGGTATCCAGTATTTCTCGTAAAAGGTCCGTAGACTCCAGAGCCCGACGGATCCCTGCAGCGTAATCACCCGCTCGATACCGCTTTGACTGCCGAATAAATTCTGGAACAATGCCCAGAGGCTCCAAGCTACCCTCAAACAAAGCTACAAAATGAGAGGCATAGCTATCGTGCTCGCCATAGGGATCGGGGACATCCACGACGCTCCGCCGGAGATTCTCGGATAGCATTTCGGGCCGGGGCAACCCCAGCGGCACTTTGCGAAAGACATCGAAGTCATCCCAGGAGTAGATAAATCGAACTTCAGAACCCTGAGCACGCAGCGCTCGCGCCACCAAATCGACCGTAATGACCTCACGGAAGTTCCCGACATGGACAACCCCTGACGGTGTGATTCCTGCCGCCACAGTAATCAGACTGCCTTCCTCTACGGAACGCAAAGTTCGGAACGCGGCTTGGTCAGCCCAATGGGAGAAATAGGGGTCCCGAGCCGACGAATTTTTTTGGTTCTCACTCATCGTGTCCAAGAGTCACGCAGAACAGAGATGAGCGCCAACCCTCAACGAAAAAACTCAGATTCAATGAGTGAACTGAATCCGCCTCTAGCCCAAGGCTACTTCTCGAAGGAGAGACAACTTATCAAGAGCCTCCCCCGCCCCGTGAACAACCGCCGTAAAGGGGTCTTCGCTCCGCACAATCGGCAACTGAGTCTCGTGGCGGAGAACTTCATCCAAGTCTCGCAAAAGAGAGCCACCGCCCACCAGCATGATTCCGCGGTCAACGATATCGGCCGCCAACTCCGGAGGAGTCTTTTCAAGCGTCAAATGAACAGTTTCGATGATCGCATGCAGAGGCTCAACGAGTGCATCTCGGATTTCATCACTTGAGGTGACCACGACTTTTGGAATTCCAGCCACTAAATCTCGACCTTTGATCTCCATACTTCCGGACTCACTCTCACTCCACGCTGTGCCGATCGTCATTTTTACGTTCTCGGCTGTCCTCTCGCCAATCAGCATATTGTATTTACGACGAACATAATTCACGATGGCCTCATCCATCATGTCACCCCCGGTACGAACCGAACGAGAAGTCACAATCCCAGAAAGTGAAATGACGGCGACATCGGTGGTTCCCCCACCAATATCCACAACCATGTTGCCCGTGGGCGCCGTCACATCCAAACCGGCGCCAATCGCGGCCGCCATGGGCTCCTCGATCAAAAAAACTTCGCGGGCGCCAGCCGACAAAGCAGACTCACGAACGGCCCTCTTCTCGACGCTGGTGATGCAGGGGGGGACACAAACAACAATGCGAGGTCGGGCGAGGACTCTCCGATCATGAGCCTGTGAAATGAAGTAACGCAGCATCGCCTCCGTCACCTCAAAGTCAGCGATCACGCCATCCTTGATCGGCCGAATCGCACGAATCGAAGCTGGAGTACGACCGAGCATCTCTTTGGCTTCATGCCCCACAGCGAGAACGCGCTGACCGCGACCATCGCCATGATCCGATACCGCAACAACACTGGGTTCAGAGCAGACCAATCCATCTCCTCTTCGATACACCAAGGTATTCGCCGTTCCGAGGTCAATCGCTAAATCGTGAGAAAGCCAACCAGCCACCGATTTTAAAAACATACAGTCCACCCTTCCGCGGGAGTCAGAGAGGTCAACAAAACCACTCCCCACAGAGGTCTTCTTCGGCATCCCGTAGACCGTCCTAAAGGGAAAGCCTTGAAACGCACACAAGTTGCCGATGGAATACGAAGAATCATAGGAACGACCTCACACTCTTCCTCACGTTTCGTAAAAGAAACGAAAAGAGGCGAAGAGCGTTGAGTGCGGCCTAGTCTTCACCCCTCGGAGCAGCCTCGAGGGGCTCTGCAGAAGGGATGGACGCCGACTGAAGAGGGTCAGCTTCCACTAAAACTTTCAGGTCACCGACCCGCTCGGCTAGGTCGCCGACACTCATCCTCACCGTATCCAATCGACGCACATAGATCTCCAACCTTCTCTCCGATTCGAGAAGAGACGTCTTCAATGAATCCACCTGAGTGACCAAGCCTTCGGCCCGCTGGAACTGCTGCCACAGCAAGACACTCAAGCCCAAAAAGACCAAGAGCAGCACCCAGGGGACCGTTCGGGCCAATGGCCTTCTTTTCGGCTCAGGAGACCTAGCCTTTTCTGAATCAGATATCGGAGCAGTCGCCTCTTCGGACGATGACAAAGGCTCAGAAACCAAACTCAAATTCGGACTCGGATCGACGGGCGACATGAAGTACTCCCTATCAGCGATTCGGAGATGCCTGAGGAGTGTCGCAAATCTTCTCCCTCTTGAGAAGCCCTCTCGCCAAAGTCACTTGATCTCAACTTCGGCTGCTATCCAAACTGAATCACGACTGAATCACGAGTTTCGAAAGACTTGTTTTGCGCAAGTTCGTCTTCTGGATGGTCCGCACCAACTCGGCCACCTTCTCAGTGTCTGTCTCGAATGGATTATTGCAGATGACGCGCACATTCAAGAGATTGCCGAGCCGAATATTCGACCAGTCCAAGTCGTACTGAATCGAATTCTCTCGGGCCAACTTGATGAACTCACCCCTCATACGAGCACGCGTGTCAGGCGGCGGCTCCGTCTTCGCGATCTCCACATCAGCGTCATCAAAAAGTCGCTCAACGGCTCCATTGCGCTCAAGCAAATGATAAAGACTTCGTTTTCGCTGAATGTCGTGGTACTGAAGGTCCATCATAAAGACTTTGGGGTCATTCCACGAGGTTCCGTGACGATCGATATACGACTCGATGAGCTTCCGTTTAATGACCCAATCGACTTGACGGTCCAATTTGTTGGGGTCGTCCCTCAGGCAATCCAATACGTACTGCCACATCCCCACCGCCTGTTTATGTTCATCATCGACAGGGTATTGCTCAATGTACTTCTGAGCCATCTCGCAGTATTCCATCTGAATCTCAATGGGAGAGTACTCTCGGCCATTATCGAGTCTGATTTTACGTTTGCACGTCACATCATACGTGATGTCTTTAATGGCCTTAACCGGGTTCCTAAGCGTAAAGTCTTTATTGATATAGTTGTCTTCGATCATCTGCAAGACGACCGAACAGGTGCCTACTTTTATAAAGTTTGTGTACTCGCTCATGTTTGAATCGCCCACGATGACATGCAAGCGACGATATTTCTCTCGATCGGCGTGAGGCTCATCTCGAGTATTGATAATTGAACGATCGTTCGTCGTCGTTCCAGATATCTTTTGGTAAATATGCTGTGCTCTCTGGCTGATGCAGTAGTGCACCCCGTCTTGAGTCTGGAAGACCTTGCCTGCACCCGTATAGATCTGCCGGGTCACAAGAAAGGGAATCAACTGCTCCGCGAGGTAATAAAAGTCGACATCTCGGTCGACGAGATAGTTTTCATGACAGCCATAGCTGTTACCAACAAAGTCGGTGTTGTTTTTAAATATTGAAAGTTTTCCAGGAATCCGCTCTTCGCGAATTTTTTCCTCAGCATACTGCTGAAGATCTTCCAGAATTCGCTCACCCGCTTGATCATAAATAATCAATTGTTTAGGTGAAGCACATTCGGGTGTCGCGTATTCTGGATGACAACCCGTATCCTGATAAAAGCGAGCCCCGTTTTCGAGAAAAACATTGAGGAAATGCTCAGTCGTAATCAATTTCTCGAATAGAAAACGAATGGCTTTCTCGACCGGAAGAGTTTTTCTCCCTTCCGGCGTAAAAATAATTCCGTATTCAGTCTCGATTCCGTAAATTCTTTTTTGCATTTGCCTCGATCCAACAACGGACTCGCAACCGAGTCGTCTGATGGAGTCCTCTGATCAGGCCTCCAACATACTTTTGACTTGTTCCGACGAAAGACGTTCAAACTTCCGCCCTAGCTTCGCTCGCTGTAAAGTCGAAACCTCAAGGCTCGACTCGTTCAAACTTGAACCTCTGTCTGCGCCTCCCTCAAGAGCCCTCACGCCCAAGCGAAGAATTTCCTCGGCCGACATGCTCTCGCGATAGTCCGCAGACAGGACTGTCTCAACTTCATCGACATTCCCGCCAATCACGCAGAATCGACTCTGTTCGCTGATAAATCCATCAAAGGTGACTCGATAAAGATGACTTTGACGATGGTCATCCCAACGATCATCACCCACCTCTGCCACAATGATTTCTATTTCTAAAGGCTTCGGCTCACGTGTGAAAGCTTCTCCAATCACACGAGAATACTCATTTGCGAGGGCCTTCCCTCCAACATCTTCTCGACTATACGCAAACCCCTTCGTGTCCGCGTAACGCACGCCTCCTTTGCGAAGTTGGTCAAACTCACTGAATTTGCCGACCCCTGCAAAAGCGATGCGGTCATAAATCTCCCCGATTTTAGATAAGCTCGTCGCGTTCTCAGCCACAAGGAGGATGCCATCAACATACTCGGCTGCGATAATAGATTTGCCGCGAGCGATTCCTTTGCGAGAAAATTCGGCCTTATCGGCCATGATCTGTTCAGGCGAGACGTAAAAAGGGGCACTCATGCGCGCGGTTCTCCACTTCTGCGTTCGGAGATGACCGAACGATAGACTTCTTCAATCTCAGATTCGGCTCCCTCTTCAATTCCATTCAAGGTGCAGATTTTAATCACAGGGTAGATTCCTCGTTCCAAATCAACCCCTCCGGTAGCCCTATCCTCGTCCGCCGCCGCAGTTAAAGCTCTTACGGCTAGAGCGAGAGCTTCTGATCGCGAAAGACCCGGATGCCAAAACTGCTTGAGCGTTTCACGTGCGTAGAGACCCCCAGATCCAGTTGCATCAAATTCGGCTTCCTCATATCGACCGCCCGTAATATCAAATTTCCAGAGACGACCCACCTTCCGACGCTGGTCGAACCCCGCAAACAAAGGAACCACCGCCAGGCCTTGCATGGCTGCGGGCAGATTCTGACGAACCATCTGCGAGAGCTTGTTGGCCTTTCCCTCAAGCTCCAAAGCTTGACCTTCAATCTTCTCGTAATGCTCAAGCTCCACAGAGAGCATTCGAGCCATCTCGATCGAGGGGCCGGCCGCTCCTGAAATGGCCATGCACGAATGGTTGTCCGTGGCAAAAACCTTCACCACATCTCGTGACGCAACCGAGTGCCCCGCCGTCGCGAGCCGGTCTCCTGCCACCAATACGCCGTCGACACATTTCAAGGACAAAACCGTCGTCCCATGCGGAATCGAAGTCCTACCGCCGTCCGCCTGGTTCCACGTGGAAATTTCAGGAAGGAGCTGCGGATGCTCGTGCTTCAACAAATCAAAGAAGCTCGAACCCTCATATTCTGATCTTAAGCGCAAAACGTCACCTCTAGACCCAAAAAACGCAAACGGTTACAAGCCAATAAGAGCCTACTCGCCGCCTCTTTGAACGTAATTCTTAACAAACTCTTCGGCATTCTCTTCAAGAACAGAATCAATCTCATCCAGGAGAGAGTCCATATCTTCTTTGATCGTCTCGCCCTTCTTTGCGATTTTTTCACCGCCCTGAGAAGACTCACCCGAGTCGGCTCCGCCGCCACCCTTCTGCTTTTGCTTTTGCTCAGACCCTGCGGCCAGAAAGACCCTCACCGGATCAGCATCGCCGTGTATCGGCTGCCTATTCGACATCTGTGTGTTTTTTGACATTGGATTTCGCCTCCTCGCCTCACTCACGCAAGGCATATCACTCGCCTACCACTACCCCATGTTAGCAAGTAGCTCTTTGGCACTCTTTGACTTGTTCAACAAGTCTGCCACGTGAACTTCAGTTCCCTTGAGCGGCTCATTCATCATAATTCGCTTCACCGGATCATCTCCGATTCCAAAAGAAATCGAATCCCAATTCACCCCAAAGACTTCACCCGGATAACGGCGGAGGCATTCTCCCCGAAAAAAAGCTCGGGTATCAGAGGGCGGAGTGTAGATGGCCTGATTGATCTCTTCATCGGTACAAATTCTTTCTACGCGCCCTTGACGCTCAAGCGTGTAATACAACCCTTTGTCTGGTCGAGTATCGTGATATTGCAGATCGAGCATATGCACTTTGGGGTCCTGCCAGTCGAGGCTTCGCCGCTCCATAAAGCCTTCAATCAGTGCCTTTTTGGCAACCCAGTCAATCCTGTCACTGAGCTTCATCGGGTCTGTCGACAAAAGAGCCATGACCTCTTGCCATTTTTCAAGAACGTCCCGAGTGACCTCATCAAGAGAATTTCGAGCAGCATACGTGAGCGCCATTTCAAGAAACGCGGTCTGCATTTCCACTGCAGTCATTCGCTTCCCGTTGTCTAATTGAAGCTCATGCTTCAGGGACGGGTCGTGAGAGACCTCCTTAATCGACCGAACCGGGTCCCGAAGAACTAAATCCTGATCGATGGCGCCATCCTCTATCATCGCGAGTACGAGAGCCGTTACTCCACTCCGCAAATAAATCGTGTACTCACTCATATTCGAGTCACCCACGATCATATGAAGGCGTCGATATTTTTCACGATCCGCATGAGGCTCATCTCGAGTGTTAATAATCGGCCTCTTCACCATCGTGTCCAGCGCTACTTCCGTTTCAAAAAAGTCGGCTCTCTGACTGATCTGATAATCGCAGCGACTCCCGCGATTTTCGCTGCCTACTTTCCCCGCGCCACAGAAGACTTGGCGGGTCACAAAGAAAGGCAAAAGATGTTCCACGATGCGCTTGAACGATGTTCGGCGATCCATCAGGTGATTTTCGTGTGAGCCGTAGCTGTTGCCTTTTCGGTCACTGTTGTTCTTATGAAGGAGCATCAATGCACCTTCAGGCAGGAGTGCGGTCGCCTCTCGTCGGCTAATTTCCATCACTCGTTCGCCGGCTTTTTCGTGAAGAACAAGGTCTCGCGCGTTCGTCACCTCGGGACAAGAGTACTCAGGGTGCGCATGATCCACGTAGTAACGTGCCCCGTTAATCAACGTTTTATTTCGAGCAATATTCTCTTGTTGGTTGGGCGTATACTTTTCGCCGTCCACTTGGAACCCACGCGCATCCGCCAACGGGTTCTCTTGATCGTAATCCCAGAGAATGAGCCCCTCAGGATCTTCACGATACGCGTTCACCAGAAGGACGCAGCTCGATATGGGGTCGAAGGTAGGATCATTTTTCACAATGATCCCATATTCAATTTCGGTCCCCATGATCGCGGGTATAGCCATCTCAACTCCTGAACACTTCGGAACACATTCATGAATTCAGCTAAAAGCCAAATACAAGTCGTCTAAACAAAAAGGCCTACTTCAAGGGCTCTCCTTGAAGTCTCGCAAGCCCATTGCCTCATAATCCCTAGAGATATTGCCCCTGCCCACCCGCAGTGACTGTTTCGATCGTCTGCTCCTTGCGTTCCATACCTGTGATCAGAGTTCGAACATTGATGATCCGCTCGCCCTTACGGCCAGATATGCGGGCCCAATCATCCGGGTTCGTCGTATTCGGGAGGTCCTCGTTTTCTTTGAATTCCTCACGAACAGACTCGATCATATCTTGATACTTAATCCCGCCCTCACCCTCGCCAATCATCCGCTTCACTGCCTTACGCTTGGCACGAGCCACAATGTTCTCGATCATCGCGCCGCTGGCGAAGTCCTTGAAGTAGAAAATCTCTCTTTCACCCTTAGCGTAGGTGACTTCTAGAAATTTATTCTCATCTCCGACCGAATACATGCTCGCGATCACATCATCAATCAATTGGCTACAAGCACCCTCTGTATCTGTATTGTATTTCTCAAAGACACTGGAGTGAATCGGTAGACTCGAAGTCAGATACTTCCGAAAGATCTCCTTGGCGGCCGTTGCATCTGGACGAGACACCTTGACCTTCAGGTCGAGCCTCCCCGGCCTCAATACCGCTGGATCGATCAAGTCTTGACGGTTACTCGCCCCGATCACAATGACGTTTTGCAGAGACTCTACACCGTCTATTTCAGACAAAAATTGCGCTACGACCGTAGCCTCCATATCGGAAGAAACGCCCGAACCCCGCATCCTGAAGAGAGAGTCCATCTCATCAAAAAAGACTACAACCGGACTCTCCTCAGATGCCTTCTCTCTTGCCTTTTTAAACACTTCCCTGAGCTTGCTCTCCGTCTCGCCCACATATTTATTTAAGAGTTCCGGCCCCTTCACATTCAAGAAAAACGCGGCGGTCTCCCGACCGGTTCTGGATTCGATTCTCTTGGCTAAGGCATTCGCCACAGCCTTTGCGATAAGGGTTTTACCGCAACCGGGAGGGCCGTAAAGAAGAATGCCCTTAGGAGGGTGAAGCTCATACTCTTGAAACACTTCTGGATGCAAGTAGGGCAGTTCCACCGAATCCCTCAAGATTTCGATTTGATCTCCCAGCCCACCGATATCGTCGTAAGTAACATCTGGAACCTCTTCCAGCATGACCTCTTCAACAGCCGACTTGGGCATTTTCTCAAACGCGTACTGAGTTCGAGAATCAACCATCAGTCGATCTCCAACACGAATCTTCTCTCCCCGCAGAGGCTCCGCTAGGGTAACCACACGCTCATCATCGGTGTGACCCAAGACCATAATGCGGCTTTCCGAGACAAAATCAGCCACAGTGACGACCTCGCCTCGCTGTGTATACCCTGCCGGTTCCACGACATTAAAAGCTTCATTGAGGACCACCATCTGGCCCTCTTCCAGTTGAAACGCATCCAAGTCCGGATGTACGTTGACTCGCATAGGGCGCCCATCAACTAAAATCTCGGCGGTCTCATCTTTATTTGAACGCAAGAAAACGCCGTAGGAATTGGGCGGGGCACAAAGCTTGTCTACCTCTTCCTTTAGCAACTCAATCTGCTGCTTCGATTCTTGAAGCATGCCCACGAGCTTCTCGTTCTGGCGCTCGGCATCTCGATGCTGAACGCGAACCTGGTCATAACGGCGACGAAGAGTTTCGAAGTCACCCAGGAGACGATCCAGTCGATTCCTAAACTCTCCCGAATCGCTTCCAAAGAAACGCATGGCATCCTGCAAATCATCGGCTCCCGCACCCGAACGGATATCATCGAGTTCCGAGTCGCCCTCAATCCCTTCACCTGCCGGTGTGACCCTTCTCATAACGTCTCTTACAAAACCAGATCGACCACTGCCCGAATCAGAATCACGTTCACTCATCCTGCTCTCTCCTCGTTCAACTCACTGGACACTGCCTGAACTCCCTCTTCTCGCCCTTTAAAGAAAGCAAAGACTGTGCCGCCCGTTAGAAACAGACAAAAAGTGACTGCCCTGAGCTGCCTCAGAGTTGCAACTCTTTCTCCTCTTCCACAATCGTCCCGTTGGACTCTCAGGTTTAGGATGCATTCGCCTTAAGCCAGGTTCCCGATTCTTGCCGAACCCGCGCTGGGCCGATGGATTACCCGAGGGCAGGGGCTCTCGCTCCAGAGCAACAGTCGTCTCTTCCGGATTAAGGTGGACCCGGCGGGTGTATTTGACACGTCCGAAAAAGGGCGTGCAAATCAGGCTGAAAGCGTCAAAGTTCCCGAAATTACGCATGTTTTCCTCAAAAAAGTCTAACCCTTGGCTATCGAGTGTCAAGCGCAGAAGGCCTTCAGAACGGCCAGATCGCCGCTTTTAGCCCAACCCAACTCTCGACTTTGTGTTTGGAAAAAAAAATCGGCATTTTCAAAACAGTGATCTGCACAAGGCTTCGCTCAAGGCTTTAAGAGCCGAAAGATGAATCAGACGATATTTCTAAGGAATGCTCCGCACCGAAACCGAAGGGCCACCGATGAAGGTTTTTCCCCTCTGTGACTTCATTCAAAACAGCGAGGTTTTCAAACTGTTTAAACTTTTCAAAGGGCTCAAGCATTCCACTGAGAAATGATTTGCGGAGTTCTTTTTTTAGGAACGCATATTCCGATTTTAGGAACATTTTCTGCCTCTCTCGGCAGCCCGTTGTATCTCTCACGCTCTCTTGAAAATTCAGACACTTTACGAGGGCCCGCTGAGATCGATCACTTCGACCCCTTTAGGGACCGTGAATTCAAAAACCTCTGACTTCGGCGACTGATTCACCTTTAAGGCCTTGAACCGTACCCAAGTCCGGTTGCCAAAGAGATCATCGATGGCAGTGGCCGTGACGAGCCCAGAAGCCGTGTCCACAGTCATCGACAAACGCTCATAACTACTGGGCGACAGAGGCTTCAACTCCAACTGAACGCCGTCGGCCTCGCATCCAAGTGAGCTGATTTCAAAGGATTCGCTCAGTTCGCCCCCGCCCAAAAGGAAGTGGAGCGCCGCCCCTGAAAGATACCCTTGATCCACCGGCACCCGAGTGACTTGGTGCCCCGTCACGTCGTAAACCCAGAGCACTTCCCCATTGCTTACGACTACACTTGGATCGGGCTCTGAATAGCTCCATCGCATTCGACCAGGCTTAGCGAGCACCACTTCGCCGAGACTCTTCGCAGGGCCCAAGTTAGGCGAACCAGCCAGAACAACGGAGCGACTCGTTTGTTCAAACTGCGCAGACAAATCTTCGATCCCGTCGTAGCGTCGCTGAACGAGAGCCACGATCGCGTCAATGTCGCCACAGACCGTCTCTGTCGACTTCTGGTCCGTTTCATTTTCGGAAGCAACCGATGCCTTCGGAGAAAACAAAGGCCCCAAGAGACAGATCAACCCGAGGCTTAGAGTCCATAGCGAAGTCGCCCGAGAGAACTCCTGAATCAAAGTGAACATGCTCCTGATGATCACTCCGCCCCTCACTCTTCGTCCGGATTCCTCAAAAAGACTTCACGAGAGCGGGTACCGACCTGAGGGCCCACCATCCCGTCGTTCTCCATCTTCTCGACCATACGAGCAGCACGGTTATATCCCACTTTCAAGCGGCGCTGGACATAGGAAATGGAAGCATTGCGGCTCTCGGCCACGACGGCCACAGCTTGATCAAACATCTCATCCACGTCCTCATCCGAATCTGAATCGGAACCCTCGTTGGTTTCGGCCGTAAAGCGAACAAGCTCCTCATCGAAAACCGGGTTCCCTTGCTCCTTCAAGAAATCCACTAACTCCACGACTTCCTTCTCACTCACAAAACAGCCATGCAAGCGTTCCACCAGCGCCGTACTTGGGGGCAAAAAGAGCAGGTCACCCAGACCCAAAAGGTTCTCAGCACCCTTCTGGTCCAAAATTGTCCTTGAGTCCGTGGCTGACGAAACTTGAAAAGAAACCCGTGACGGAAAATTCGCCTTAATCACACCCGTCAACACATCCACGCTTGGACGCTGGGTCGCCAAAACAAGATGAATTCCCGCGGCTCGAGCCATCTGAGCCAAACGCTGCAAAGACTCTTCCACCGTCTTAGCCGCCATCACCATGAGATCAGCCAACTCGTCGATAACCACCACGATGTAAGGCATGGTGGCCCAGGCCACCTCTTCGGAGGTCTCTTCTCCACTATCAGACCGAGTCTTGATCTCGAAGGTCGGATTTCCCGCTTCGATTTGCTCCAGCGCCTTCTCGTTAAACTGAGCCACATTACGAACCTTCACCGAACTCATCATGACGTAGCGCTCTTCCATCTTTCGAACGATCCCCTGGAGCGCGGCCGCTGCTTTCTTCGGATTCGTCACCACATCGGCAATGAGATGCGGAATGCCTTGATAGATCGAAAGCTCAAGCAATTTCGGATCGACTAACAAGAGCTTTAATTCATCTGGGGTCGCTCGACATAACAGCGAACAAAGAAACGAATTCAAGAAAACACTTTTTCCCGTTCCTGTAGACCCCGCCACCAAAAGGTGCGGCATCTTTGCAAGGTCCGAGCTGACCGGGTTTCCAAAAATATCCTTGCCCATGGCAACGCTGATCGCTGACTTGCTCTTCCTAAAGCCATCGCTCTCGAGAATGCTTCGAAGATAAACCATTTCACGAGATGCATTCGGGATTTCAATTCCAACAACACTTTTGCCGGGGAGCGGTGCGATGATTCGAATGGAAATGGCCCGAAGCGCCATCGCCAGGTCATCGGTCAGGCCTACAATTTTATTCACTTTGACGCCCGGGGCAGGCTCATACTCATACATCGTAATCACAGGGCCTGGATGAACACGCACCACCTTGCCCTTCACGCCGAAGTCCGAGAGTTTCTTCTCAAGAATGCGTGAGTTCATCAACAAACTTTCACGATCGAAGTTCCTCACGCCCTCGGGAGGAGACTCAAAAAGGGCGACGTCTGGCAACTGGAAAGGCCCCGATGGACCTTCGTCTTTAAATTGAAAAGCCTCCTGCTCGGGCTTCCTGACGCTCTCGCGTTCTTCAATATGATCAACGATCTGAGGGTCGTGACGCGGTCCACCACGCCGCTGGCTCGCTTCAACTCCCTCGGGCGCAGGCTCTGACGGCGTCGCTTGAGAATCTTTTAGCTTGGCTGGCTTGGGCTCTGGAGGCAATTCGGGGGTCCGCAACTCTTCAACGCGACCTCGTCGAGCACGACGTTCGCGCCAAACTCCGAAGGCGACCCAAGTCTCTCCTAGACGAGTCAAAGTGCTTTCGGCCGAAGCCGCGATCCGCTGACCCAGCGCGACGACCGCGGTCACCAAACGCCCCCCTCCGGCCACGGTGACCTCGCCAATCCAATTCGCCCCGGAACCAAGAGCCAGCAATGCAGCCCCCGTTGAAATTCCCGTAACGCTTAGGAAGCCAACCAAGACGAGAACAACATTTAGAAGGAGCGCTCCCCAATGGCTGAGTAACAATTCTTCGAGGCTCGAAAGGCGATCTCCCAATTGCCCTCCGAGCTCCGACCCGAGCCGACCGGGGGCCAAACTGTCGAGCAAAGGAGGCAATGTCGCAGCCGCCACGGTGAGCAAGAAAAGGCCCGTCCAGGCGCGGGTCCCCAGTGCGTTCGCTCCACGCCCGATCACCAAACTACCGCCGAGAAGTGTCAGAGCCACCACGCTAACCAGGGAGCCCCAACCCAAGAGCCAAATGAGTCCGCCGCTCAAATTGGCCCCCACTAACCCCGCCGCATTCGCTACGGGTGAAAGACTTAGAAGAGGATCCGAGTCCGAATACGTGGCCAGGGCAAGGGTCAGTAAGGCTGCGAGGCTCAACAGCACCAGACCCGAAATTTCGGATACAGCCAAGACCATCCAGCCCGAAGCCTCGGGCTCAACCGACTTCCGGGCTGCCCTTTTCTTGGCGACCGCTCTAGCCATGGGAAAAAACACCCTGGGAGCTCAACAAAATCCCACAATACGCATTATGCGCCACTCTCGCCCCCTACCCCCCCGGAAAGGGACGACATTCATAAGATACCTTCCCCTTGCATGCGGCGCCATCCGATCCTCGCCATATAGAGACTTCATGGACACCCTTGACGGTCCGCCTCGCCCCAGGAATCCTCTCGCTACCCCCCCGATCTTGGAGAAACCCCCTATGGCAGGCGTCAACAAAGTAATTCTTCTCGGAAACTTGGGTCGTGATCCTGAGCTTCGATACACCCAAAGCGGTCAAGCTGTGGCCAATTTCACCGTCGCTACAAGTGAGACGTGGAACGACAAAAACGGCGAGAAAAGCGAGCGCACAGAATGGCATCGCGTCGTCGTCTGGGGCAAAACGGCCGAGCTTTGTTCGAAATATCTCTCCAAGGGACGCTCTGTCTACCTCGAAGGCCGAATTCAAACACGGGAGTGGGAGGACAAGGAAAAGCAAAAACGATATACGACCGAGGTCACCGCTCAAACCGTGCAATTCCTTGGCTCGGGACGCAACGACACCGGGGAAACGGCTGGAGGCGGAAATCCAGCCTCAATGGGCACTCCAACAGGCCCACAAGGCGAGGAACCTCGAGGCCCCATGAACGACGGACCGCCAGAGCCAGGCGACGACATTCCATTCTAAGCAGGAAGGCCCTTTGGGACCATCGAAGAAGGGCCGCGTAAAAGAAATTAGGCTTTCAACGTTCGGACCAGCGCGTCGATTCGGACGCGATCGATGCCACGAAGTTGCTCAAATTCAAGCCCCATCCCTGAAGGTTCCAGGCGACTTCCAGGAGTGACCCGAACCACATGCCCAACTGTCTCGATCACCTCCCTTTGTTCAGGCAGGTTGAAACGCATCATCACTTCTGAGCCCAAGGACAGGGGTCGAGAGGTCTCGATAAATAAGCCTCCCCGATTAATGTCGCGCGTGAAATCCGAAAAAAACTCGTCCACCGTCGAATACTCGACTCGAACAATCAACCGAGTTCTTTGTGCCTGGCGCCGATCGAGATCGAGTTCGACCTGGCATGGATCTTCGTGTTGGCTTTCGACGGTCACACTCGCCATCCGCAAATCCTCCTTCTTCCACTTCCCGCCCTTTTCCTTCATCGGCCAAACTCGGTGTCTGCCTGAGCCCCTTTTTGATATTCATCAAAATACTTTAAATCTTATTAAAATCAGGTACTTAGGAATCCCCCTCCAGGCAATCGTGTTCTCGAAAGCTGTAGAAGCCCGACTCGGCCACGATGATATGGTCCACTAAGCGAATTCCTAAAAGGTGCCCAACCTCGACGAGACGGCGAGTCATGTCGAGGTCCTGACGACTTGGAGCGGGGTCTCCACTGGGGTGATTGTGAACAAGGATCAAAGATGCTGCAGCGTCCCTCACAGCCACACGAAAAACCTCTCGTGGATGAACCAAACTGGAAGTCAAGGTTCCTACCGAAACCTGCGACTCTCGAATCACACGGTTCCGGCCATCTAAGATCAGAACAAAACAATGCTCCTCGCGGAGGCGACGCAATCGTTGAAAAAAATGGCGATGAACATCTTGCGGATGAAGGATCGGCACCCCGGGATCCAACTGAGGACTGCTCGCCAATCGGTTACCGAGTTCCCATGCCGCCAAAAGAGAAGCCGATTTAGCTCGACCTAGCCCAAAGTGCATGGTCAGTTGTCTCAAAGAAAGAGCCGCAAGCCCCTGAATGCCACCCACGTCGGATAAAAGCACCTGAGCAAGAGAAAGCACATCGAGGTGCCTAACACCTGTTCGAAGCACGAGCGAAGTAAGTTCTGCGTCGGATAAAGAACTCACCCCAAGTCGTTCGAGCCGCTCGCGCGGCGCCTCTCGATTTACTCGCCGGCTGACCTTTCGCGCTTCCCTCCGAACACCCACCAGAGAGGAGGAATCCATGCCTACAGTGCTTTTGCTCATCTCTTCGAATCTTCTCGGGACCGAGATCGAAGCCCAAAGTAAAGACCTTCTCAAGCCGACGCCACCGTGAACCTAAAGACTGACCCGGCATTCAAAACCGTCGCTAAGGGTTATTTCGGCACTTCGCCTCTGCGGCCCGAGCGACGCCCACCTTCTGCTCGAACTCTTGCATCGTCAAACTCGGGGCCAACAGACTTCGAAAACCTTGTCTCTCAGCCAAGGAATCGACCTCATTCTCACTGACGAATCGACGCAATAACGAAAGATAACCGCGGGCCGTGCTTGAATTCGTAATCGCCATCTCAAGCTCCAAAGGACTCTCTAAACGCAATCGACTGCCGTCTTCGAAGTCGACGGTTTGGTCCACCGACACCTCCCCTAGTCGACGCATCGCAGCGCGTAGATACCGGTCTGAGAATGCACCTCGCGGACGAAGAGCTCGGGCAAGTTCCGCAGAATCCAGTTCACGGCGAAGCTTGTCATCAAATACGGCCGCGCACCCACTCACATCTGCGGATTGAACTCGAGCAAGAGCCGCTAAGGCATTCTCTACGGAGGCGGCTGATGAACCCGTCGAAACAAGATCCACCTCAAAAAGATGTACATCGCGAGGGGCGTCATAGGCCTGGCGAGACCGTAAATCCACTGTTTCTTCCGACTCCTGATTTCTAAGAACCAAGCCAACCATCAAGTCGTCCCCCAATTGCTGATGGTAGGCTTCGATGATGTTCGGGCCCTGGATACGCTCAACGACCTCCGCAGCCGCCGGACTGATGGCCGTCTGATTCAGAATCACGGCATACCCCGATTCAGAATCCTGAACTCGAAACATGAGAGATTCCTTGGTGACAAAAGTCAGCGTGGCCCGGCCTGCAAAGTAACGATACTCGATGGCCTCAAGTTTATTGGGAAGAGGCTCGAGATCAATCACCAGATCCTTCACCTTTCCATCGATCTCGACCCGAACGCTCGACTGTTCATAGCCCTCTGCAAAAGCACGAATCGTGAGAGAATCTCTTGGACTCGATTCAATACGCGCTGGGATGATGATTTCGACGGGCGACTCGGCTTGCTCAAATTTTTTCTGAAAGCCAGATCGAACATAAAAAATATCGAGATATCCATGAGCGGGCGTCGTCTCGATTCTAAAAGTACGCTCCGCGTACATGTAGTCTGTCCCGCGGAACAACGAAACGATGGGCGCCGACAGATGACGACCGCTCCAACTCGGAGGCTGATCGGGACGCATATCTAAGGTCTCAAAAGCCAGCGTCTCGGACTCAGCCATGGACTGAAACGAAAAAAGCAGCAGGAACAGACCCACAAACCCCAATGGGGACAGCAGCCAGCTCATCAAGACGCGCCTCATTCGAAACCGCTCCTCTTCCTACGGAGGCCTCTAGCCGACCACCGACGCACGAAGAGTACCGATCAGGAGAGGAGTACGCTCTGCCTATTTAGCGAGCTGGAGGCGTCGGACGAGTCGCTTCAAAATCATCGGCCAGCAGTCGGGCGCTCCGACTCGGACTTGAACGCAGCGAGGCGACGACGTCATCGAGCTGTTCTTCTTCAAGAGCTCTCTTGGCGAGATACTCGACCCACAGCTCCTGTTCGGCCAAACTCGCAGCAGCTAGGCGTCCCGCAAAACCAGACGGGTCATCCTGAAGCCGAACCAACCATTCATCCGCACTGGGCTGGCGCGCACGATCAAGTCCAAAAGACAAGTTCTGACTGCCGAAATTCATTTGCGAGGAGGAACTGGCTCCCCCCTGAACCGCCACCGTTTCATACGGAGAAAAAGGAGCGCTTCCGCCATAGTTTGAACCCTGGCCCAGGGGCGGCTGGGGCCAAGCGTTGAATCGCATTTGGCCCAGGGGCGAGGGACTCGCCATGAATTTAGAGAGCGCAATCATACTTTGCCTAGGCGTCAGCTGAATCGGCTCACCTTGAGAAAAACTCACATCTGAGGGCACCATGATAAACCGAGCTTGGCCTCGATCCGTTGGAATATTCCGGAACTGTGCGGTGGCACTCTGAGTCAACACGTTCCCTCGGGCCAAGCTGCCCTGAGCCTCTGGCCTACCGGACTGAAAACTAAATTCTCCCGTGCCAATCACCAGGCCCAGTACTAAAAGCCCGGCTGAGATGGGGGCCAAAATGCGAGGCTCAAGCACGGGGGCAAAAATCGAATTGAGCGTCTCGCGCCAGGCTGAACGCGTTTCGCCCGATCGTATTCGGCGCATCACCTGCTGGCTCATGGCCGCCGGCACTTGGGGGTCCGGTAAATTGTGAAGCAGAGCGATGGTCCCTCGCATACCCGCAATCTCTTCTGCGCACACCAAACAATCGTCTAAGTGAGCATCGAAAAGAGCGCGTTGGTCGAGTTCTAGATCGCCCTCGAGATAATCGGCCATGAGGTTGCGAATGTCAGAATGCTTCAAAGTATTTCTCTCTCAGTCTGCTGGTTCACAACTCCACTTAAATCCTCTCGCAGAGCTTGCCGCGCACGATGGATCCTGGACTTCACGGTCCCTTCCGCAATGCTCAAAACCTTGGCAATCTCTGAATACGCCAGCCCTTCGATATCGTACAGAACCACGGGCATACGAAGCGTGGGGGACAACTTCTGAAGAGCGGCCCTCACGTGCTCAGTCATTTCCAAACCGAGAGTGGCATCCTCAGGGTCTCTGGGGGAATAGGGAAGATCGTCTCCTGCGGCCTGTCTTACGGCGAGCTTGTCAACGCGAGCCCGACTCCGACCCAGAGATCGGCGACGATTCAAAGCCGCATTAGCGGCCACACGATAAACAAATGTGGAAAAGCGAGAATCGCCACGAAAACGCCGACCATGCCGGTGCAGACTCAAAAAAGTCTCTTGGGCCACGTCTTCGGCTTCCTCGCGGGTTCCCATCATCCGCATCAGAAGTCGGAACACACGTTGTTCATGCCGGCCGATCAACGTTTCGAAGGCATCGTCATCACCCGCCTTCCAACGGGCCACCAAGTCCGCATCCGGATCCTCGATTACGATGCCCCGTGCGTTCCGCGCAGCCACCGCGGTCTCTCCCGGCCTTCGCTCTACCATCTCGAAATTCATAGTGTGCCTCCGGGGAGAAGGACCCCGTGTCGAGTGGGATAGTTCCTCTTTTTTTTCCGTTTCCAGACTCGTCAATCTTATTCCCCTGGGGAAAGTGAGGCCGATCCTTCACCTTCTCGAACGAAATGGCCGCTTTTACCGCCCATCTTCTCACTGAGCCTTAAATTCTGAACTGACATGCCGCGGTCCACTGCTTTACACATATCATAGATAGTGAGCGCGGAAGCCGAGGCTGCAACCATCGATTCCATTTCAACCCCGGTTTTCCAATGCGCTTCCACCCGGGCTTCCACGCGGATCAAGCTCCCTTCGGGGTAAGGGTCCAGGCGAATTTCCACTGCGTCGAGAGGCATGGGATGAGCCAACGGAATCCATTCACCGGCCCGTTTCGCGGCCTGAATGCCGGCCACTCGGGCTGTCGCCATCACGTCCCCCTTGGAGATCCGTCCAGAAGTAATCAAGTCGAGGGTTTCAGGCTTCATCACCACTTCACACCGGGCCACACAAATACGGTGGGTCATGGCCTTTTCTCCGACGTTGACCATGCGAGCCCGACCCTCCGCATCGAGATGCGTGAGTCCGCTCGAATTCGAATTCTTTTGGGTCATTTCCGGACTTCCATTTCTTTTAACCACAATCGCAGGTCATCGTAGACCTCTTCGCGCTCCGGTTCATTGAAAATTTCATGACGAAGCCCCGGATAAGTCTTCAGACGGCTTAACCCCATCACCCCTTTCGGAAGCTCAGCGTAGAAGTTTCGACTGCTTTCCACTGGACAAAGAGCATCATCCTCCCCATGTAGGATCAGAACAGGCACTCCGAGCAAACGAGCCGATGCGGCCGTTTTGACAATTCGCTCAGTCATTCCCGCGGCCATAGAGGCCGAAATCCGACCGTGAACGAGAGGGTCGTTCACGTAGTCGGCAATCACCTTGGGGTCTCGCGAAAGCGCCTCAAGTTCGAGGCCCGCCTCCATGGACATTCGAGGCCATACCCCTCGCAGCACCCGGGCCAACCAAATTCGGAAGCTAGAAAAGTCCTGCCCCAGAGCTAAAGCCGGACCTGAAAGCACAAGCAACGAAATTTGAGGTTCTCGTTCGCAGGCCAAAGTCGCTGAAATTAAGCCCCCTAAGCTGTGCCCAACGACCACCGGGCTTTGGGCATCGCCTTCTTTCGCGATATGACCAAGCACAAACTCAAGATCTTCTAAATAGTCGTCAAATCGCTCAACGTGACCGCGCTTTCCTGACGATAATCCATGACCCACTTGATCATAGACATGTACGTTTCGCCCTTGACGAGCGAACCAACGGCCCATCTCTTCATAGCGCCCACCATGCTCCCCAAACCCATGCACGAAGAGCATGGGAGGCGACACCGGAGCCTCTGGGCACCAAGAACGGCAGAAAAGGTGCCGGCCCGAAGGCGCCTGGACGTGCCGCTCGATCGTACGAAGAACACCCGACATCACGGACTCTCCCAACAGCAAAAAATCAAAGTCCAACGTCCGCTGAGGTCGAAAGCGAGAAGAGTTGAGTTGCTCAGGGCCCGTTCACGCAAAAAGCGTTAGGAGGCCCGCTGTTCTCGAACTTGTTCGCGCACCTCAAGGACCTTGTTTAGATAGGCCACTCCACGAATCCGCGAACCCCAAAAGTAGGCCGAAATTCCTCGCTCAAGTCCCAGACGTCTGATGTTGTTGGACAAGATAAAACATCCCGCTTCAATGTTGCTCTCAACTGTGGCCAAGTTTCCAGCCAAATCCATCGGCCTCATCATGTGCGGCATGACCTGCATCAGTCCAACGGCGCCCTTCGGGCTATGAGCCCAGGGCCTCGCCCCACTCTCCACAAGCATCACGGCCATCACCAAATCTGAATCAAGCCCATACTCATCACTGTATCGGTCGATGGCCGCCAAAATACGATCTCGTTCTTCAGAGCCAAGTGAAGGGTTCGCACGCGCAAGGCTAATTTCAAGCGGGTCAGCTGTGTCCACCACAGCGCTTCGCTGGGGCAACAAAGTCGCCGAGCGTATCCCCACTCTACTCGCTTCCTCAATGCTTCCGCTCAACATCAGCACGGACACGCACAGTAAAGCCATGACGCGATTGCGCTGTGTCTCGAAAACGTTCGGGGGGTGGATGCGCTGCACTTCGAGCCTCCGACCAACAGGCCCCGCGCACTCAACCGTGAGCCGACACACCCAAGGGCAGGTCGGTCAAAATAAAAGCATGGGGGGACGATGGTCTTCTGAACACTTCAAGTCGGATCTTGGAATCGAGTCTGACCCGAAGCCCCCCTTTTCCCCTAGGGAAAGGGCGCCTCCATCCGCCTGAAGGAACCCTTGCATTGTACTCCCGCTCCGGGCCGAGGTCCATCTCCCTTTTAAGTCGCGGCTCTTTTCGCCTTCCGGGGAATGCTTTGTGACCCATGAGGCTTAACCACGTGAGCGCACTTCTCCCAAATCGTCCCATCTGATACCCTCGCCTCGTGCGTCTGACAACACAGAGGGCCTCTATGGACACCCCCCAACCCGCTGCGGCGACTGATCTGCTCTCTCTCCTGCCCTTTCTTGAAGGCTTGGCCCAAATCCATGCCTGGGTCGGCCTCAGTGACCCGAATGGTCGAGCAATCTGGTCAAGTGATAAACGGTTGCCAAACGCCGTTCTGGCCGGACTTGAGGCTGGGCCTCCGCTGGTCACTCTATTGCCGGTTTCAGAAACCCATCCTGACGGCCGCGAAATCCAAAACCAACTGACCCGCATCCACCAATCTCTGCTTTCTGAAATTCAACCTGATGCCTTTTCGATTGTATTCGAAGACACCTCCGGCACAGACCAGCGAGTCCAACTCAAAACCTTTTCGACTCGAATCGACTCCGGGCAATGCTTTCTCATCTCGGTCACCGACCCCGTTTCAATCGACGTGGAGAGAGATCAAGCCTCTGCCCTCAAACGTACGAACGAAGATCTTGAAAGCTGCCTACAGATCCTTTCTCATGACCTTCGATCTCCCCTTGTCTCGCTCCTTGGCTTCTCTCGCCTGTTGCGAGATGACTATGCGGAAATCATCGGAGACGAAGGTCGTCGTTTTATCAACCGAATCGAGCAAGCCGCCCATGCTCTGAACGAAAAACTTGACCAAACGCTCAATTTTTCCAGAATCAGCGTCCAGCAAGCTAACCGCAAGCTGATCAATCCGCGCGAAACCTTGATGCAAATTGAATCTGAAATAAAGCTTCAACTTGAGCAGACTGACACGAGCCTAGTGATCGGACAAGAGATGCCAACGCTGTTTTGCGATCCTCAGCATCTCCATCAAGTTTTTTTTCGCCTCATCGAAAATGCAATCCAACACAGGGGCGATTGCGAGAATCGAAAAATTGAGATCGAAGTCAAAGAACTTGGACAGAGCAGTCTCATTCAGGTCCGAGACCACGGGAAAGGCATCCAGACCCAGGACTTAAAAACGGTGTTTAACATTTTTCACTCAGGACTACCCCCGGATCAGAAAACACCTCAAAGCGGTATGGGTCTTGCCATCGTTCGAAGAATCGCTTCTGTCTATGGCGGAGAAGCTTGGGCCGAGAGCGCCCCGGGGATGGGCGCTCAGTTCTATGTAAAGCTTCCTTCCGAATAGCGGACAAGGCCTTTGTCTGTGAACGCTTGCCCCGACTCATGCCATCCCTTAGGTTTCCCCGCCTAATCAGCCCTTAGTTCGTTGACCCCTTTGCGGTGAGGAATCTCATGTATCCTGAACTTTTCACGATCCCCGGCACCGGATACACAATCAGCACGTTCGGTGTCATGATGGCCTCCGGGTTTCTAGTAGGCTACTGGATCACGAGAATGCGCATGGTTGAGGAGAACCTCGACCCCGAGACGGCCCCTAATATCCTGATCTGGATCATGCTGGGCGGGGTCTTCGGCTCTAAGCTCTACTTCGCCATCGACGTGTCACTCCGTGAGGGATACCCCTTCTTCGACCTTCTTTTCGCACGCGCCGGAATCACTTGGTATGGCGGACTCATGGGCGGAGCGCTTGCAGGCGTTCTCGCCTGTTATTACTACGGCGTCAATATTCGAGGTTTTGCAAATTCGGTGGCCCCCGGACTCGCGGTGGGCCAGGCCCTGGGTCGCGTCGGTTGCTTTTTAGTCGGCGATGACTACGGACGCGTCACCGATGTTCCCTGGGCTGTGTCCTTTCCTGAAGGAGCGCCGCCCACGCTCGAACTGGTTCACCCGACGCAGTTGTACGAAGTCGCCTGGCTTCTTCCTGTCGCCGCTTTTCTATGGTGGCGAAGGAAGAAAAGTCCATTTCTTCTCGGAGAATATCTTGCGCTGAATGGTGCCGGCCGAATCGTCATCGAAAATTGGCGAGTCAATCAGGAAGTCGCCCTCGGACTCACCGAGCCTCAATGGATCGGACTAGGCCTGATCGTCACAGGCCTAGGGCTCTGGTTTCACTACCGGCAAAAAAATGCAGCCTCGGCGGCCGCCTAGGAAAACTAAGCGCCACAGCTAGGAAAGCCCGTCCATATATGCGTTCAAGCGAGCCCATAGATCCTCAACCTCACTTGGATCTATGCTGATCGATGCTTCATCGGCCAACACGCTCTTAATGTGAGCGACAGCATCAAGGGCAAACTGGACTCGACCTGGATCATGCTCGGAAGAGTTGACTGTCCACCATTGACTGAGCTCATCGATGCAGGCGCGATAGTCACGATCCATAAACGAACGCATTCCGCGCGCATAATCAATTCTTTCTTGCACCCCATCTCCGAGAGTCACTCGCTCCCTCGCATCAGCGAGAACTCGGAGTCCATCTGAATAATAAGCACTATCCAAGTAAGAATCAGCAGCAAGCAGAAGAGCCACCCCAGGGTCTCCGTAGATTTCATTTAAAATCTCGATAAAACTCTGACCAAACGCTGAAGAGAATTTTTCCGCATTTTCCCAAACGCAGCGAGCCAATAAACCTTGGCTTTTATGCTCGATGAGTAGAAGTAGAAATTGACGGCGCGCCTGAACAAGAAGAGCATCGATCTGAATCACAGAATCATCGAGTCGCTGCGAAGACGCCCTATGAATCTTTTTAAATTCCTGCAGAAGTCCGAGAGTCGCAGACGTCCCCACGCCACGAAGTGCTTCCACTCGAGCCCCATAACTTTCGAGCTGGTACAAATTCTCTCGCAAAGCCATGGCTTCATGGAAAAGTGAACCCACCACGAGATCCAACAAAGCCCCTGCCCCCACATCGGCTGACCCCTCGCTCCCTGAGGAACGAAAAATCGAATGACATGATTCTTTCAACCGGAATAAGATGCTCGAAGCGTCGTCGCCTACAAATTGCTCAACGTCACCAAATCCGAGCACACCCTCTGCATGCCGATGAGTCATCGACGTCATCAAGCCGTGGGCTTCGATAAAGTCCCGAACGATATCGACCATTTCAGAACGTATCCTCGTCATAACGACATTATACCGCCTCATGCCGAAACACCTCTGTTGTACAGATCAAGTCGTTCCTCTAGAGTCTAGAAAAGCCGAGCAACCCAGAAAATATTCGAAAATGACTACTTTTCGAGGAAAGTCGGCGTCAAAAGAAATAAGGGGCTGAAATGAGTGAACGTGAGAGCATGGAAGTGGATGTGCTTTATGTAGGAGCTGGACCAGCCAACCTGGCCTCAGCCTACCACCTAATGAAGCAAGTTGAACTCCATAACAACGAGGCGGAAGCAAACGGAGTCGAACCCGTAGAGCCGCCCGTAGTGCTCATTATCGAAAAAGCCGCCGAAGTAGGAGACCACCAACTCTCAGGCGCAGTCATCAACATGAAAGCTTTCGGAGAACTCATGCCCGACTTCGTCGAGCAGGGTTTCCCCACGGAGTACATCTGCGATGACGCTCAATTCATCGCCTTTACGCGCAAGCACACCTTCAAATCTCCCATATGTCCGCCCATGTTCGACAAGCGGGGGTATCACATCGCCTCCCTGTCCAATATTGCGAAGTGGATGGCTGAAAAATGCGAAGAGCTTGGAGTGGAGATTTACCCCGGCTTTGCAGCCGCCGAAATCCTCACGGATGGCAGCCGCGTGACCGGTGTTCGAACCGGCGATATGGGAATCGACAAGAACGGCAAGGAGAAGCCCACCTTCCAGCCCGGCATGGATATCCTGGCCAAAGTTACCATCTTGGGCGAAGGCGTCCGTGGAACTCTCACGGAAGACATTATTGAGCGATTTGAACTTCAAGGTGAACATCCCCAAGCTTTCAAAACCGGAATCAAAGAAATTTGGAGAGTGAAGCCCGAAAAACACAAGCCCGGCCGAGTCGTCCACGGAAGTCTCTTTCCAGATGCCTTCAAATCTCTTGACGGCATGTGGCTTTACGACATGAAAGACAACTTGGTGTCCTTTGGCTACGTCACCTCTTTGAGTGCCAAGAACCCAAACAACGACCCCCATCTCAACGCTCAGCGTTTCAAGACCGTACCTTTCATGCGGGATCTGCTTGAAGGCGGGGAACTCGTACGGTACGGAGCCAAATGCGTTCCTATGGGTGGTCTCTATTCGCAACCCAAGCTCTACGCCGACGGCCTGCTTCTGGTCGGAGACTCCGCTGGCATGCTCAACCCCATGCGACTGGCCGGAGTCCATATGGCGGTCAAGACCGGCATGCTGGCCGCCGAAGCCATCCTAGAAGCATTGGGCAAAGATGACTTCACAGCCGCTCAGCTTGGAACTTACGCGGAGAAATACAAGCAGAGCTGGGCCTATCAAGAGCATCGAGAGGCTCGAAACTTCGAGGCCTCTGCTGATTTGTCCCCATACTTTGCTTTCGCCAATATCCCTTTCATGATGCTCACCGGGGGCCGAGGCCTCGTGGAGAACCTCGACCTCCATGCCCCTTATACCGCCATGAAGAAAATATGGGAGCTTCCGGTCTCTGAACGAAAGAAGGAAGAGTTTGAATTCGATGGCGTGCTCACGTTTAGCAAGGAGCATCTTGTTGGATTCAGTGGCACGCAGCATGAAGTCGACCAGCCCGCCCATCTTAAAGTCGCTGACCGAAACGTTTGCGCGACCGACTGCGCTCGAGACTACGGGAACCCCTGCGAAAACTTCTGCCCAGCCGCGGTGTATGAAATGGTTCCGGACACGGACAACCCAGGTCTCAAAAAGCTTTTCGTTCATCACGAAAACTGCGTTCACTGCAAAACGTGTGATATTGCCGATCCGTATCAAATCATCACATGGACGCCGCCCGAAGGCGGAGAAGGACCCGACTACTCCCAGATGTAGTGGGAAGAGATCTTCTCGTCCACCTGCGACCTCCATAATTCTTGCCCAGCAGGACGGGGTATAGAATTAGGTCGTAGTGGGGGCTAGTTGGGAAACATTGAGATCAGCCAACCCCTCAAGGCTCCTGCTGAGGGTCGACCCGCCAGGCTTATGAATGGCTCAGCCGGCCTTGTGAGCCTGAATCCGAGACACTCGGACCAGGCTCACAGGGCTGAAAGAGAATGCACTGGCTCAGCTGCAACCGCTTGTGCTGCCGCAGTTGGCGCATTTGTAACAAGCGCCGTTGCGAATCATAATTGATCCACAATCCATGCAGGAAGGCGCGTCGGCTTGGTTTATGAAGCTGGAGGTCGCCTCTCGCTCAATTCCCGCCCCAGAGCCTCCCGCCACCGCACCGATCACAGCCACCGGCTCTGAAGAACTCGTGCCTGACTCGGCTTCAATCACTTGGCCATCAACCTCAATAAAGCGATTGCCGAGATAACGGAACACGTAATCCATGACGGACTTCGCGATCGGGATTTCCTTGTTATTCGTGAATCCGGAAGGCTCAAAGCGAGTGTGGCTGAATTTATCGACCAACGCTTTGAGAGGCACTCCGTATTGAAGTGCAATGGACGTCATCGTCGCAATCGTATCCATTAATCCCGAAATGGTGCTTCCTTCTTTCGCCATCTTAAGGAAGATTTCACCCGGATCGCCCTCTTGGTACATTCCGATAGTCAGGTAACCCTCGTGACCGGCAATCGAGAACTTATGAGTGAATGCTTGACGCTCATCGTCAAGCTTCCTCCTCATCGGCCGGTAATCTTCTAGCCGAGTGACATTGTCCTTTTCATCGCGACCCGAATTCAAAGGCTGCGTTCGCTTACTTCCGTCCCTGTAAATGGCGAGCGCCTTAAGACCTAGATGCCACCCCTGCGTGTACGCTTCCATCACATCGTCCACGGAGGCATCGGCTGGCAGGTTCACAGTCTTGCTGATGGCTCCCGAGAGGAACGGTTGAACGGCGCCCATCATCCGAACATGCCCCATCCAATGGATCGAACGCTGTCCGTTCTGAGCCCTAAAAGCGCAGTCAAAGACCGGCAAGTGCTCTTCCAACAAGCCCGGGGCCCCTTCGATTGTCTCGTGCTCATCGACGTAGGCCAAGATTGAGTTCCGATCTTCCTCGCTGTAGCCCAGTCGATCCAGAGCCATAGGAACCGTGTTGTTGACAATCTTAAGAAAGCCACCCCCCACCAATTTCTTGTACTTGACCAAAGCGATGTCGGGCTCGACCCCTGTCGTGTCGCAGTCCATCATAAAAGCGATGGTTCCTGTTGGAGCCAGAACTGTCACCTGCGCATTTTTATACCCGTGCTCTTTGCCTAACTCCAAAGCTTGGTCCCACACCGTCTTAGACTGCTCGAGCAAGTCGGCCTGAACCGTCTCGCCCTCAAGCTCTTGCGCCGCGTCGCGATGCATCCCGATCACCTCGATAAACGGCTTTCGGTTGGTCTTGTACCGAGAGAAAGGCCCCATGGCTTCTGCAATTTGAGCACTCGTCAAATAAGCCTGGCCACACATCAATGAAGTAATTGAAGCGGACAGGTCTCGGCCTTCTTGACTGTCGTACGGCTTCCCACTCGACATCAAAAGAGCACCTAGGTTCGCGTACCCGAGCCCCAACGGCCGATACAAGTGGCTATTTTTCTCAATGGCCTTGGTTGGATAGCTGGCAAAATCAACCAGTATTTCCTGGGCCAGAATCGTGATGGCCACCGACCGCTTGAAATCCTCGACTTCAAATGCACCTTGCTCATCGGCAAAGGTCATCAGGTTCAAACTCGCCAGATTACACGCCGTATCATCTAGGAACATGTACTCGGAGCAAGGATTACTTGAGTTAATACGACCCGAGGACTTCACCGGATTCCAGCGGTTAATCGTCGTGTCATACTGGATCCCAGGATCACCACAAACATGAGCGGCTTCCGCCATCTCTCGCAAAAGGTCTTTCGCCTCATGAGTGTCTACACGCTTGCCTGTTGTGATCGAACGAGTGTCCCAAGTGTCGCCGTTCTCGGCACTTTCCATAAAGGAGTCTGTCACTCGAACCGAATGATTCGCATTCTGAAAGAAAATCGAATCGTAGGCACCACCCGGGACATTGAAGCCTCCGTCATAGCCAGCGTCGATCAATGCCCAAGCTTTTTCCTCTTCGCTCTGCTTGGAGCGAATGAAATCCAAAATGTCTGGATGCTCGACATTCAAAATGACCATCTTCGCGGCTCGACGCGTCTTTCCACCCGACTTAATCACGCCCGCGAAAGCATCAAAGCCCCGCATGAACGAGACCGGGCCCGACGCCATGCCTCCACCCGCCAACTGCTCTCGAGAAGAGCGAATCGCTGAGATATTTGTTCCTGCGCCCGAACCTCCCTTAAACAACATCGCTTCAGTCTTTGCGAGATCCATGATCGACTCCATCTTGTCCTCAACGGAGTTGATGAAGCATGCGCTCGCTTGCTGCGGTGTATCCGGCACACCCAGGTTGAACCAAACGGGACTGTTGAAGGCCATTTTCTGATGAAGCAGCAAATGTGTGAGCTCATCTGAAAAAGCTTCGGCATCCTCATCGCTGGCGAAGTACCCGCCTTCGTGCCCCCACTCAGTGATCCGACCCACGACACGACCGATCAACTCCTTGATACTGCGCTCGCGACCGGGCTGACCCACGTGGCCACGGAAGTATTTCGACACGACAACGTTCGTCGCCAGCTGAGACCAACTCGCTGGAATTTCGACGTCCGTTTGCTCGAAAACCGTTTCGCCTGACTCGTTGTTGATTCCTGCGGTTCGCAATTCCCATTCGACAAGGTCAAAGGGGTTTTCGCCGCGCTGCGTGAAGTGCCGATCAATCTTTAGGCCGCGCCCTTCGCCCTTTGTTTTTTTAGTTCGCTTGGCGCTTTTGCTGCTTGCTGGTCCTGAGCCCTTAGAGTCCGCTGCTTTGGCCATCATTTCTCTTGAATCGTTCACGGTTCGCCCCCCATTGCTGTCATGCAGTCCGCTTAGCTTTGAGCATTTTGATTTGAATCTGCAAGCTTATCGAACCTCTTTGGATTCTCTTCACCCGCCTTAGACTTTTTCGGCACCGCTCCCAAAAAAAATTTTGAATTTAGCCACTCACTCTCTCAGTGCCTTAAATCAAAAGGTGTTCTTTTTTAGGCTTTCGGGCCCTCTCAGTGGGTTTCGGGTCCAGACCCTCGGCGGGATCTCCCGGCCCAATTCCCAGCTAATCAATCTTTCTGATTCAAATCTTTCTTATCTTTCAATGTCTAAGGACGATGCGTCAACGATCCAGGATACAAAGCTCTTCAAGCCAACCTTGCCACCTTCAAGTACCACGATGAAGCGCCACTAAAATCAAACAGAGTTCGTTTCTGGCTCTTCTTGGACTTTCGATGGAAAGCGGGACTTTGATCAAACTTCCCAAAACTTCCCTTTTCGCTGCGCGTTCAACCTCGTCTTTTGAGTTAGGTGCTGCTCGCTGCCTTCCGGCGACATGCCGCATTTGAATTTGATTTATTTTTTCTCTGCCGTTGTTTCTCTGTTTCGATCTTGATCAACTTATTCTTTTACTTTGGTGTCGAGTGTTCGTTGTTCACAGTGCTGTCTTCCAACTTCGGGACGTGGGCGCGTACCGAGACGTGCATCTATCTAGAAATTTGAGAAACCACTTGTGCCTTTAAGACCACAGAAGCTCATTTTTGACTGCGGCCTTTTTGTTTTGTTGGTTCCCCCTGCGAGCAGATGAGGGGAGCGCCGGTACCCCCGACGCCCCCGAACCCGAGCCAGGCTGACTCCTCGTTTGCCCTTCAGGAGATGACAAACGACGAGCATGACCCCGGTCTAAGGCTCTTGTCCCTCCCCGCAACCGCCAAGTTGCGACCCCCCCAGGCTACAGGAGGAACATCACATCCCCGTTCAAGCAAGATGCTTTGGGAGGCCTCGCAAGTCAACCCGAAAAACACAAAATATTGGGGTTTCATGGAAAGACAACCACAACCTATTGTGGCCAGACCGGTTTTCAAGACAGAGAAGAACCAAACCCTAAGGCCCGCGGGGCGACAAGCGTGTCCCATGGAGCTCAGCTGAGCTTCGGGCCAAACTCGAGTGCGACAGAGGTTCGTGAGGAGCTAGTCGGGCAAGCCGGTAAACCGGATCCCCATACCGTCTGGTTGCTTGTACCGAATGTTCATTCCGATGAGAAGCGCCGTGATCATCTCGACCGTTCGAGCGTTCGACAAAGGCCCACCGTTCACAGCCCGCAGGCCATCCACTAGGGGACATAGCTCCATCACCTTTTCTCGGGCCGCTTTGGGGCCAGAGACGACGACGTCACATTCAACCGATTCGCCAAGGGCACGAAGCCTGTGAGCCGACACATTCTGAAAAGCGGACACAACGTGAACCCCTTTAGGGGCCAACGAGTCGACCATCTCGGCGGCCGACCCTTGCCAAATCCCCACAGTTCGGGCGGCACCGTCCCCCACCGCTGTAGCGAGAGGAACAGCCATGGAAACCAGAATTTGACCTTCAGACAGAGAGTCTCGAATCGCTTTAACGGTCCCTGCAGTGTGTTCAAAAGGCACCGATATAATCACGATCGGAGCAAGGCGCGTCGCCTCCTCATTACCGTGACCGGTGACCTGAGCATTTGGGACCGCGTTTCGGACCTCCTCGGCCGCTGCCAGAGCCCGTTCCTCTTTACGTGAACCAATGACCACCGAACGCCCCGCTTGCGCGAAACGAAGCGCCAGCCCTAATCCTTGGTCTCCTGTGCCACCGAGAATCGCGATGGCGTCGCTGTTTTGATCAGTCATGGCTGTGACCTTAGCTCACTCCGCCCGACATGCTGTCGCCTAACTTCCGCAGCCGTTCAAAAGGGTAGATGCCACTCTCATGGCCATCGCTCCAAACGACGTTCAGCGCATACCGCCCCACCGTGCGGACGCGAACCGGGCGAACGTCCTCGGGCACCTTCGAAGGATCTAGTTTGTACTCGCCCGTCCACTCATCAACACAGACAGCGCAGCTACACGCGAGCCGGAGGTTTCGAACCGCAAAGGTCGTCTGCTCTCCGTCTCCCCAGGCAATTTTAAGTTCCAGAGGTCCCGCTTGAGTAATATCGACGGGGCGAGTTCGATCATCATCTGTCATAGACCAGACAGTACTTCTCCCGCATCGGGCAGGCGATGCAAGAAATCGATAAAAGCGGAGTTAAAGGAGACCGGCTGAGACAAATTCACGACATGACCGGCCCCAGGGATCACTTTGGTCTGGATGTGATGATTCTGACCCACTAGCAATTCGCTGGCTCGACGAGAGTCAGGATCCATCTCCCCAGAGATCACAAAAACGGGAATCTCCTCTAATTCGCTCCCCAATTCCATGGGAGCGGGCCATTTCGAAATGACCCCCCTCAGAATACCCGCCAGGCCCTGAGCGGAGTGTTCAAGGAAACCCGCTCGAACCTGCTTTCCCATTTCACGCGACGTGCCTGAACCCGGCCCCCAAACAAATTTTTCACCGGCGGCCTCAACACCCACGTCCTCAATCGCCTGAGCAAACTCCAAGGCTTGACCAGAGAGCCCTGTGGAGCCTCCAGTACCCAGGGGGTAAGAGATCAAAACGAGAGCTCTCACCCTGCTGGGATACATACGAGCAAACTGAAGGGCGGTCGCTGCCCCCATCGAAAGGCCTCCTAGGACGACAGGCGAGGTCATCCCTTCCCCGTCGAGTAAGCCCAAAAGGTCTGACACCAAAAGGTCCATCGAATAGGCCTGAGGGTCGTGGGGTGCAGGACTTCGCGCGTGACCTCGCGCATCGTACGTCAAGACTCGAAAATCGGGGCTCAGAGCTCGAATCAGCCCCCTAAAGTTGCGCGCGCTTCCGGCAAATCCATGCGCGAGCACAACCTCTGGGCCCGAACCTGCGAGCTGGCTAAAAACATTCATAGGCAAAACTCCATAGACGCCGCGAAAAACCATCAAAAAAAAACAAGATCTCCAAAAACACCGGTCCACCCTGCAAGCGTCTTGCACCGGGGATGATACCTTGCCGACATGAATATCGAAGAGCGAGAAAAGGCAGCGCAGGCCGCAATACGCGCCTGTGATCGAGCCCGTGCTGAGATTCTGCCCCGTTTTAGAGACGTGGCTGTAGAGTTTAAAGCCGATGGAACTCCTGTCACCGAGGCTGACCGCGCAGCCGAACGCGCCATTCGCGAAGTACTCGGGCAGGCATATCCAGATTTCGGCGTGCTCGGGGAAGAGTATGGTGAAGAAGAAGGAGCAAGAGATGGGCTGCCCCAATGGATCATCGACCCCATTGACGGCACTATTTCATTCTCGCGGGGCCTGCCGCTCTTTGGAACACTCATCGCCCTCATGGAACAGTCCGCCCCAAGCGTTGGGGTGATTGATCTCCCCGCGCTCGACGAACGCTACGTGGGATGGCAAGGGGGGGGCTGCACGCGCAACGGGCAGCCTGTCCAAACCTCCCAAGCGGAACGCCTGGACCGCGCCCTGATCTCCGTGGGCGACCCCATCTGTTTTGAATGGGCTGGCCGGCGCCCAGTCCTGAACCAACTCCTCAACACCGTTCCCCTCGTTCGCGGCTACACCGACGCTTTCGGACATGCCATGGTCTTAAACGGAGCCCTCGATGCCATGGTGGACTGCGACCTAAGCCCCTGGGATGCCGCCGCCACCCAGCTCCTGGCCGTCGAAGCCGGAGGCGCCTGTGTGACCCGCAAGGGCGCTCGAGGGAAACTGGATCTGATTTTCGGAAGCCCGGCACTTGTGGAGCAGATCGCAGAGCTCTTCGATGCTTCAAAATAGTGGAAATGCTTCCTGAAAACGGGCATTTTACTTCCTTGCGCTACTCTTAGAGACCATTTTAAGCCCGCCTGCTCTCATTTTGATTTGATGGCCTCACAAAATGATCTGGTCTAATGGGACCGGAGCCCTATTTTTAAAGGGCCTCGTGACGCTTCATGTGAAAAGCAGGGCAGTCTATCCATCAGAGAAACCAGCACGATCAACTGAAATGAAGGAAATAGTCCAATGAACGCCCACCCCAGTCTTGATGATGCCACTTCACTGCTTGAAGCCGCCGAGGGCCTTCTCGAACGCTCCCTCGCCGCGGGCCAAACCCTGACCGGTGGCGGAAAACTCATCGACGATCATCAAGTGGTGACCGAGAGACTGGCGTATGCGGCTACCGAAGCGATCGCGGCCAGAGAAGTTTTGAACTCCGTACTCGAACTCAGAGCCGAAGGGCGAAGCGACGCCACTTTGGAGTTAACCTCGGTGGGCGCCATGGGACAACTGGTCTCCGACCTACGCGGGCGGCTCTTTGAGGTGATCGACGACCTTGGGCTCGGGGACGAAGCCATGGAAAGCGCTTTTCCGGCCGAAATTCGCGGCCTCCTGCGCCGCACGACGAGCGAATCACTTTTTCGAGACGTGGGCATCCAAGTGGCTGAACGTCAGGGGAGCAACGAATTCCCTCTGGATGAAATGCATGAGCAGGTTCGCGGGCAGGTTCGGGAGTTTGCACTCAACGAAGTCGCTCCTCACGCCGAGCACATCCATCGCAACGACGAGCTCGTTCCAGAGAGCTTCATTACCAGTATGGCCGACCTAGGCTTTTTCGGATTGTCCGTCCCCGAGGAATACGGGGGCGTTGAGATGGGAAATCTCGCGATGATCCTCACGACCGAGGAACTTTCCAGAGCCTCTTTGGCCGCCGCGGGCTCCTTAATTACGCGCCCCGAAATTCTGACCAAGGCACTGATGGGAGGAGGGACGGAAGAGCAGAAACAAGAGTGGCTTCCCAAGTTGGCGTCCGGTGAAGTGATGGTGGGCATCTCGGTCACTGAACCCGGCATTGGCAGCAATGTGGCGGGTGCGAAATGCAAGGCTGAGAAGGCAGTGGTCGATGGCCAAGAGGGCTGGGTCATCAACGGCCCGAAAGCTTGGTGTACCTTCGCAGGAAGAGCAAACGTTTTGGCCCTCCTCGCCCGCACGGACTCCGATCCGGCCAGCGGTGCCCGAGGGCTCTCTCTCTTCATCGTGCCTAAAGCCTCTTCCACTGAACATGCCTTTGAAGAAATTCAGCCAGGCGGGGGCAAGCTTTCAGGCAAAGCGGATGCCACGCCGGGATATCGGGGGATGCACTCTTACACTCTCCAATTTGAGAACTTTTTCGTTCCGGCGGAAAACCTGGTTGGAGGTCCCGAGGGCGAGGGGCGAGGTTTCTATCTTCAGATGGCCGGATTCGCAGCCGGGCGACTCCAGACAGGAGGCCGAGCCTGTGGTTTGGCTCAAGCCGCCCTCGAGGAGACCGCCAAGTACGTGGTGGACCGTGAGCAATTCGATCGACCCATTTCTGAATTCCAACTGACCCAGTACACACTTGGAAAGATGGAGGCCAAACTGGCCGGAGCTCGAGCGATTACCTACGCGGCCGCAAAAGCGTTTGATGAGGATGAACGATCCGCTTCAACCATCGCAGCGCAGTCCAAACTCCTCGCCTGCGATGTGGCGGTCGATGTAACTCAACAAGGTCAACTGATGCACGGTGGCTGGGGCTACGCGGAGGAGTACCCCATCAGCCGGTACGTCGTGGACGCAACGGTTCTGCCGATTTTTGAAGGCGTGAAGCCGATTCTTGAACTCAAAGTCATCGGCCGAGCCATCCTCACCGCTTAAGGTCCACGAGTCCTTTAGGCCGAGCCAAGAGCGTCAGGAACAGAGCCGGGGGCCTCTCTGCCGAGAGGCCGCCAAGACTAGGGGCCGGCGAAGAAAGCCGTCAGAACATCGATCATTGGGGCAACGTCCTCCGAGCCAGCCATCTCCCGGCACGAGTGCATAGCCAGCATGGGATTCCCCACATCAACGGTTCGGATTCCGGTCTGGGCCGCGGTAATCGGTCCGATAGTGGAACCGCAGGCCAAGTCGCTCCGCGTCACAAAATGCTGGGGTTCTACATTCTGGCTTCGACAAAGGGCACTAAAGGCGCCGGCTGTCTCCGCATCGGTGGCATAGCTTTGATTTGCATTGACCTTGATGACGGGCCCCCGGCCCACGATGGGATGATGACCCGACTCATGCCGATCCGCGTAATTTGGATGAACGGCGTGCGCCATATCCACCGAGATCATCTCGGACTGAGAAGCTGCTCTTGCCATCGCCTGAGGCTCACCCCCCTTATATCCAGAGGCAATGCGTTCCAACATATCGATCAAGAAAGTCCCGGCCGCGCCTTGAGCGCTGCGACTCCCCACCTCCTCGTGATCGTATAAAACCACCACCCGAGTAAACGGAGCCGGGGCTTGTGTCTGGGCGCGAATCAAAGAGGCCAAGACCGCGTGACTGGAAGCTAAATTATCAAGGCGGGGTGCCGAAATGAACTCGCCGCGAGATCCGATGACACCACTCGGTTGGGTGTCGTACAACATGAGGTCAAAAGAGAGCAGTTGCTTGGGGCTCACTTTGGCGATGCCCTGCGCTCTGAGCTCAGTCGCTAATAGATCACGAATCGGAGGCGTTTCCTCAAGACCCACAACGGGCACCATGTGCTTTTGAGGATCCAGTTTGACGCCCTTCTCACGAATCTCTCGGAAAAGATGAATGGCCAGATTCGGTATCCGCAACAGGGGCCGAGCAAAATCGATTAAAAAAGTCTGGATTCCATCTGCAGTCTGAGCCACCACCCGGCCCGCCAAAGAGAGATCTCGATCAAGCCAAGTATGAAGAAGAACACCGCCGTAGGGCTCCACCGCCATTTGTCGATATCCATGGGCAGAGACATCCGGATCTGGCTTGAGACGCAAGTTAGGAGAATCGGTATGGGCACCCAGGATACGGAACCCAGCCCTCGCGGGTGAATTCATGCCCACTTGAAAAGCGGCCAGGCTTCCGTCTCCCCGAACCACATACCCGCACTTGCCTGGTCCAAAGTCCCACAATTCACTCTCGGAGACAGGCTCGAAACCGGCTGCCGAAAGACGAGCTACGCCCTCGGCCACCGCGTGGTAGGGAGTCGGCGAACGATCAATAAAAGTGAGGAGGTCAGGTACCATCTCGGCCATCTCCGAACCATAGCGATCTAAGACCGCTTGCAAGATGCTTCCATGATTTAAAGCGCGCCTCGCTCCCTCGAAACCAAGTCAGACCCTCGGGGGAATCCGAGTCGATCTGAATTGGCCGTCCAAAGAAAAGGGCTCTAAAAAATAAATTCACAAGATACGAGTGCGCGCCCTACTCCTGGCGCTTCAAAGCGGAAAAGCATTTCATTCTCCACCACTCGAATCGGAGAGCTGTATTCCACCAGCGTGAACGAAAACTCTTGCTGAGGAAACTCAAAAACTGCTGGGGAAAAGCTTCTGGATGAGGCCATGCTTGAATCCTGACCTTCGGCAAGAACACGCCAAAGCGAGTCATCGATCAAATCGAAATCGTTCCCCTCATACCAAGAGGGGGCCTCCTCAAGAGTCGTGTGCGGTCGAATCAACTCATTCGCCTGAGCTAAGCCAGCCAAGCCCAACCAGACCACCCCGAGCAGGACAAAACCTGCCCAACCCACTTTGCCTTTCGCGGCCCTTTTGGGCGGGATGGCCATTCCTCCCACCTCCTCCTCTGCGGTCAATAAACGACCCCATCTGAGTCGTCCCTTCAGAAGAATGCAAAATACATACCTCTTTTAAAGGTCCAATGAGTAACGCAGCGGGCGCCTAAAGCAGTCTCTGGACGTGTGAGACCGATGGTTCTGGGCAGAGGGTAATTTTTTTCCGAATAGCTGAACCCTCTCCCTCTGCCCCTCGCCCTAGATCGGTCACTTCTCCCTCAAGCCTTCGGATGCATTAAGGCTTGAGCCTTTCTCGCCAGGCGAAGCAAACTCTCGTCGGCGCCGAGCCCAGGAAGTTCATCAAACAAAAACCAAGCCAAATCGTTCGACTCATCGCTGATCTGAATCTCTTGGCCTGGCTCGGCAATGAGCAGGAACCGAATGTCATGATGCTCATGCTCCACCTCGCCTTTACGAGCGGGAATCTGATGTACATCTATATCCAAGGGAAGAGGCTCATCTCCCTCGAGCCAAGAGCCACTTCCGCAAATCCAAGTGAAGTCATGCAGTCCCGACTCCTCTCGGGCCTCTCGCTCGGCTACCCGCATCACGTTTGAATCTCCGTCCGCGTGACCTCCCAACTGCAGCCATCGATCCAGCTTCCGATGATGAGTCAACAGGCAACGACTTCGATCTGATGAGACGATACAAACGGACGCCGTAATGTGCCCAGGCAGACAATCACGCTCGAAGCAATCTGTCTGCTGTTCAACTAAGGCTCGGATTCGACAAACGCACTCGGACTCATCTGAGTGAAGGATTTCGTAGCGATCAAGTAAAGAGAGAAGCGCTCGCCGATGCATTGATTTTCACCTCTATCTCTCGGAGTCTACCGCCTTCCGAAAAAAGCCAAATCACTTATCCAATCAAAAAAGCAAAAAACCAGACCTATGCGAACGTGGAAAAATGAGACCCAAGCCCAGCTAAAAACTCAGACCAAAACCCGCAGCAAAATTTAAACCATCGTCAGAGAACCCGAGGTCGAGACGAAAAATTGCTGCGCGCTCGAGCCCAACTCGAAATCCAAAACCATAACTTTGTGCCACGCGTGAATGAAAAATAGCGCCTACATCTGAAGCAACAGCACCGACTTCGTAAAAAAGCGCGAGGCCGAGCCTTTCGATTCGAATGTTTCGAGTAATTGGAATCCCGCGAGGAATCACCCAGAAGCGATACTCCGCCGCAGCCTGCCACGCAGCTCGGTCTCTCCAGCGACCGTCCACAAAGCCCCGAAGCGTACGCGTTCCACCAAGCGTGGGAAGAAGATAAAAAGGCATCGAGCCTGCACTCCCCTGAGCAAATGCGCCGAAGGCCAGTGTGTCCGTGGGGGGGTGAGCCTCATCCGCATCCCCATCGTCATGAAAGAGACCGGGCACTTTAAAGATTTGACTTCCGAAAACTTTGAAGACCGCACCCACCGCACCTCCGTCCTGAGCCAAAGGCGCGTCGATGCTGAAACCCAGAGACTGACCGGAATAGGGATTCCTCTGACTATCTCGCGTATCCCATCGCAACTCTGTCCGAACCAATCCAAAAACTCGATCTTGGTCCGGGTCAAAGACCGTTGGGAAGGCCTGCTGAGTCGTGGGTACGTTTTCAACGGTCCCTGCCCCGAGTTCATGAGATTCAATATTGAGGCCCAACTCAAGAACGAAGTCATCAAAGGGTTCGGGGAGTGATGAAGAAAAACCGAAAGACACTGTAATCGCCTCATCGAGGTAGCTGCTCTCTTTTGACTCCAGAGTGTCTGGCCCATAACCAAAAAAGCGACGCGTCAATGTCTTGCTGTACTGAGCCTTTAAAAAGACCCAGCTCCGCTCCTGCTGAATCACGCCGCCGTCCGGCAAATCTCTCGTTTTGAGCATGCGCCGCCAGCTAAAGCTGTAGCGCTGTTGCCCCTTGGTTGTGTAAGAAGCGGAGATCCCGGCAAACTCCCTACGACGTTTCAGCCGGAAATCAATATCTGTAAAGGCGATACCAAACCCCGTACCCACATCCCCGTTACTAAAGGCATACGGGGCAATAAAGCTACTCACGAGAAAACGTTGAAAGGGGTTCCCCGGCTTGATCCGTCCTTCTGGAATATACCTCCAGCGCTCAGGGTGCTTGATGTCTGAAGGGAGTTCCACTTTAGGGATTCGGCCGCTTCGGTCAATTCCCTCCCATGGGTCGTAATCTTCTTCAGCGGGCGGTGGATCTAGCTCTCCGCCGGTCTCTTGCTCTCCGGCGCTTGGGTCCAATTCGCTCGGCTGTGCATAGGAAGGGCTACTGATTCCGGCTACAAGCCCCATTGCCAAACAGGCAAAAATGATTCCAGCGAGCCCTGCCTTTTTTGCGTTCATACCCTTGGTCCGAGTCGACTCAATCAATCAGTCCCACCGGCTCGCGTAAAGTCACGAACTCCTCTGCCAAAGTGGGATGGATAGGCAACGTGGCATCCCATTGACCCTTGGTCAGTCCAGCCTTCACCGCCACCGCCAAACCCTGAATAATTTCTGCAGCTTCGTGGCCAGCCATATGGGCCCCTAGCACGCGGTCGGTCTCCTGATCCACCACCAACTTCATCAACGTACGTGAACGAGAAGATGTCAGCGTCTGCTTAAGCCCTCGAAAACTCGAGCGATAGATGTCGACCTTGAAGCCCTGCTCGCGAGCTTCTGCCTCCGTCAATCCCACCGTACCGAGAGGAGGTTGGCTAAACACGGCCGCGGGCACACACGCATGGCTTGGTGCCATAGGCCGATCGGCAAAGAGCGTATTCGCTAAACAAATGGCTTCATGAATCGCCACGGGAGTCAGATTCATCCGATCTGTCACGTCGCCAATTGCGTGGATGCTCGGAATATTGGTCTGAGAATATTCGTCCACCTCGATCGCCCCGTTGGAGGCCACCTTCACTCCGGCTTTTTCTAATCCGAGGTCGGCGCTGTACGGAATGCGACCCGTCGCCGCCAATAGGTAATCCGCTTCTAAAATCTGGCCATCATCAAGTGTGACCCGCACACCGTTTGAGCAGCGCTCAATTTGTGTGGGCACACGATCAAAGACCAAATTCACACCGGCCTCGCGAATTTCATCGGCCAGATGCGCCCGCAAGTCATCATCAAAGCCGCGTAAAAAGAGGGGGCCTCGATACAGCTGGCAGACCTCGACTCCAAGACCCGAAAAAATACCGGCAAATTCGACGGCGATATAGCCCCCGCCCATCACCAAAATACTTTTCGGCAGATCCTCTAGATAAAAAGCCTCGTCCGAGGTGATCGCGTGCTCAATCCCCTCAATCTCAGGAGGTCGGAAAGCACGGCCCCCCGTCGCCACGAGGATGTGCCGAGCGGAGAAATGACGGCCTGCAACAGACACGCTGTTTGGTCCTTCGATCACCGCTCGGCCTTCAATGGTCTCTACCCCGGAAGAGTCAAGTAGATGGGCATAGACTCCATTCAAACGCTCGATCTCTCGATTTTTATTCTCAATCAAGGTCGCCCAATCAAACTGAGCTTCCCCCACCGACCATCCGTACCCTTCCGTAGCTTCTTTCAATTCCTCGCGAAAAGCGGAAGCGTAAACGAGCAACTTCTTGGGAATACAACCGACATTGACGCATGTTCCACCCAGAAAACGCTCCTCAGCCACAGCGACTTTCGCCCCGAAGGAAGCCGCGAGTCGACTTGCCCGGACTCCTCCCGAACCCGCGCCAATCACGAAAAGGTCATAATCGTATTCTGACATGTTTTCCTCACTTTAAATTCGATCTGCCGCCCCGAATGTTCTATCTAACCAAGCACGATGACTGAGGATACCCAAGTAAAGACAAACGCGAAGGTTCCAGCCCTCGTCGTTTCCGGATTTCTCGGCAGCGGCAAAACCACCCTTATTCGAAACCTTCTGGATGAGGCCGTCAGAACCGGCATCCGTGTGGCTCTGATTTCCAATGAGCTGGGAGAATTAGGAATTGACCGTGCCCTTTTGGGCCAAGGCGGCAAAGCCTACGTCGAACTCGAGGGAGGCTGCGTGTGCTGCGAACTCGCAGATGACCTCATAGAGACCCTCCAGACTCTCAAGGACGAGATTAATCCCGACCGTATTATTGTCGAGACATCGGGGGCCGCCCTGCCCTTTGATACGCAACTCAACTTCTGGCGTGACCCGGTCCGTGATTGGGTCGGCGATGATATGGCCGTAGTCGTCGTTAATGCCGAACAACTTCTCGAAGGGCGTGACCTTGAAGGCACTTTCACTGACCAAGCCACAAGCGCTGACCTTCTCATCCTAAACAAAGTTGACCTCGTCAACGCAGACCAACTCGAAGGAGTTCTTACTCGACTACGCGCCATCGAACCCGACGCGCCCATCGTCAACTCTCGGATGGGCCAAGTGGCACCCGATCTACTCTTCCCACCCGACTTAGGAGAATTAGACCGGAATGGCCCCGCACCCTCCGCTCCCGCACACAGCCACGAACATTTCGAAACTGAAATCTGGTCTGTTGAAGCCGGAATTTCCATAAGCAAGCTAGAAGCAAGACTTTCTCAACCGGGGCTTTTGAGAGCGAAGGGATTTGTCGAGACCGATGCAGGCACACATCTGGTTCAAGTGGTCGGTCACCGCATCGAACTTGAAAAGGTGGAAGACTTGCCTGAAGCCAGTCTCGCTAACAGAATCGTCCTCATCCGCCGTTCCTAGAACCACTCAAAGCCCGAACCATCCCCAAAAAACTCTTTCGATCCTTCGAGGAACTTGATTTTCAACGTTTGGCCTTTGACGACTCGCTTGGCCGAGATCTCGGGCCGCCCCCGCCTGCCATGGCCTCTTCGCGCATCCGTTTCCGAGTGGCCGCCCAACCACAGATGGGACAATCAGCGAGAGCGTGGCCGCGCGCCGGACAATGCTCCCGACCAAAATAAATGATGGCCAGATGAAGCCACGACCATTCCTCTTCATCAAAAACTTTCTTCAAGTCTCTTTCTGTATGCTCGACAGTTGTCCCCCGGGACAACCCCCAGCGTGCGGCCAAACGGTGAATATGCGTGTCCACGGGGAAAGCCGCGTGACCGAATGCCTGCGCCATAACCACGCTCGCCGTCTTATGCCCGACCCCGGGTAAGGCCTCAAGCGCCTCTAGGTTTTCCGGTGTCCTTCCCTCGTGACGCTCAACAAGAAGTTCCGATAAAGCCTTAATGTTTTTTGCCTTGGAAGGCGCAAGTCCGCAGGAACGAATTTCAGCCAAAATTTGACTGACGGGCAATTTGGACATCTCTTCAGGCGTGCTTGCCTGACGAAAGAGCCCCGGTGTGACCTGATTCACCCTTTCATCTGTGCATTGAGCCGACAAAAGAACGGCCACCAACAACGAAAAGGGATCTTCGTGCTGAAGAGGCACCGGAGGAGAGGGGTAGAGGTCCTTCAGGATTTTTAAAATTTTTTTCGCCTTGTCGGCGCGAGTCATGGGCAGAAGAATAACCGCCCTGGGGCAAATTCTGAAGTCCTCTTTGCACTGAAAGGTCACATGGGTCTAGAATGGGGTCAAGCTCACGTCAAGCGGGTCGCGAACCCAGCGAGGAGCCTACGATTCCTCAGAAACGGCGGTACACTCTCAACTTGAGCTCAGAAAAAAAGAAGGACAGCCTTCTCACGCATTCGGGCTACGACCCGACCATCGCACTGATTGCCTCGGCATCGGATATTGGCCGAGTCCGGACGATCAACCAAGACGAGTGCGGAGACTTTCAACATCCCGAGAGCGGGGTGCGTCTGCTGCTGGTCGCCGATGGTATGGGAGGCCACCGGGGAGGTGAAGTCGCCAGCCAAATGGCCGTGCGACGCATGGGCGAGGTTTTCCAAGAGGACTCGACCGTCGAACCGTCTCGCCTTCTCGAGCATGCTTTCAATGAAGCCAATCAGGTCATTTTTGAGCGCTCCAGCAACGAGAGTGAACTGGCCGGTATGGGAACCACCGCCGTGGCTCTGCTCCTCGACGGAAGCCCCGCCGCGACACTCGCTCATGTTGGAGATAGTCGAGCCTATCGAATGCGAGAGGGCCAACTCGAGCAACTAACGGCCGATCACTCCGTCGTGGGGGAACTGGTCAAAAGAGGTCAACTTTCTCTGGAAGAGGCTCGACATCATCCACAAAGCAACGAAATCCTGCGGGCGCTTGGGACACGCAATGAAGTGCAAATCGAACTCACCCCCATCGACATCATGCGCGGAGATCGTTTCCTGCTCTGTTCTGATGGCCTCTCTGGCATGCTCTCCGAACCTCAAATCTCTGAAATTCTGAGTGAGGGCCATCCGCAAGAGATCGCAGAAAAGCTGATCGAAGAGGCCAATCAAGCTGGCGGAATGGACAACGTTACCGTTCAGGTGGTCGTCCTGCCCCGACCGAAATCCGAAGACGGAATCACACGCGCGCCCTCAGATGGCAAAAATCCAGGAGCCGCCGCCGCAGGACCGTGGCTGCGATGGGCTATTACTCTGATTCTCCTGGCTGGCATCCTCGCACTGCTCCTTCTGGGCCTCGAAGACCCAGCCAATTCACCCTAAAAGATGATCCTCGACACAACGGATACCTCCCAAGAATCAAGTCGGGTCCAAAAACCTCTTAAAGCCTACTTGCCCCATCACGGCGCCCTTGATGGAGAGGCCATCCTCGACCGCTTCCTTGAATGGGTCAGCGAACAGAAAATTACCCCCTACCCCGCTCAAGAAGAAGCCCTTCTCGAACTCATGACCGGGCGACACGTCATTCTCAGCACACCAACCGGTTCGGGAAAGAGCTTGGTTGCCCAAGGCCTTCACTTCAAAGCTATGTGCGAGGGCAAACGATCGTTCTACACGGCACCGATCAAAGCTTTAGTAAGCGAGAAGTTTTTTGATCTTTGCGAACAATTCGGCCCCGAAAACGTCGGCATGCTTACCGGAGATGCCAGCCTGAACTGGGGGGCGTCCATCATCTGCTGTACAGCCGAAGTCTTGGCCAACATGGCCATTGCGCAAGGTGAAGAGGCCGACGCACCGTACGTCGTCATGGATGAGTTTCATTACTACGGAGATCGTGACCGAGGTGTCGCTTGGCAAATTCCACTTATCCAACTGCCTCGAACTCACTTCTTGTTGATGTCTGCCACGCTGGGCGACACATCCGAGATTGAACGCAAAATCGAATCCCGCACAGGCCAGCGTGTCTGCCGTATCCATTCAGAAGAGAGACCGGTCCCGCTAGACTTTCTTTACGCCAAGACACCTATCCTTGAATCCGTCGAAGCTCTCCTACAAGGAAAAAAAGCGCCCATCTATATCGTTCACTTCACTCAACGAGCCGCCTCTGAACAAGCCCAAGGACTCACGAGCGCAAAAATCACCAATCGGGAACAACGAAAAGCCATCGGCGAGGCCATCGGCGGATTTCGCTTCGATACTCCCTATGGCCCAGAAATAAAGCGAGTTCTCCGACATGGCATCGGGCTCCATCATGCGGGCCTCCTGCCAAAATATCGCTTGCTCGTGGAACGACTCGCCGCAGATGGACTGCTGCGCGTCATTTGCGGCACGGACACACTCGGCATGGGGGTCAATATCCCAATCCGCACGGTGCTTTTTACCCAACTCTGCAAATTCAACGGCGAAAAAGTTTCCTTGCTCTCGATACGGGATTTTAAACAAATCTCGGGTCGAGCCGGTCGGAAGGGATTCGATGAAGAGGGAAGCGTCGTCGCACAAGCACCTGAGCACGTCATTGCAAATCAACGCATTGACGAGAAAATGAAAAAAGGTTCTTCGCGGAAAAAAATTGTCCGGAAAAAGCCGCCCGAGCGGGGTTTTGTCAATTGGACTAAGGAAACCTTTGATAAATTAATATGGAGTCCTCCCGAAAAACTTGAATCGCGATTCAGAATCTCTCACGGACTGATTATTAGCTTCCTCAAATCAGCAGACGGCACCGACTCCGAGGCACCCGGCTACCATGGTCTCGGTGATTTGATCACACAAAGCCATGAGCCAGCCGCCAATCTCAGGACACACCGACGAGAAGCCGCTCGATTTTTTCGCTCCCTCAGAGAAGCAGGTCTCGTGGAAGTTGAGTCAGCCACCGAGGGAGGCCAGCGAGTCCGGGTCAGCCGTGAACTGCAACGTGACTTCTCCTTGCATCAAACCCTTTCACTCTACCTTGTGGACGCGGCCAGCGCCCTAGATCGAGAAGCTCCGGATTACGCGTTGGATATCCTCGCCATCACAGAGGGAATTCTTCAAAACCCAATGCCCATCCTGATCCAACAACAAAGAAAAGCACGCGGAGAATTAATCGCTCAGCTAAAAGCCGACCGAGTCCCCTACGAAGAACGAATGGAGAAGGTCGAGAAAGTAACCTGGCCTAAACCGTCGGAGGACTTTCTTCACGCCACCTTCGATCTTTTTTCAGCAAAACACCCTTGGGTTGGGACCGATGCGATTCGGCCCAAAGGCATTGCTCGGGACATCTACGAATCAAGCTCAACCTTTGACGACTGGGTCAAAAGGATGGAAATTACGCGGGTCGAGGGTGTGCTTTTGCGTTACCTGGGCCAAGTCCACAACACACTTGAACAATCTGTCCCCGAAGCGTTAAAGACAGATGAAGTTGAAGACATGGTGGGCTTCTTCCGAGCGATGATCGGAAGAGTCGACTCAAGCCTGCTTGAAGCCTGGGAGAATCTCGTACAGCCGGGAGCGAACGCTGATCCCAAAGCACCCTCCAGCGCCGTGCCTCGAGAATACGACCTTGTGGCGGATCCAAAAGCGCTAAGGGCACGGATCCGAGGTGAGCTTCAACAACTCGTTGGTGCCCTGGCCTCGAAGCGCTTCGAAGATGCCAGCCACCTTCTCAACCCAGAAAGCCAAAAGAATTGGCCTCCACACCGATTTGAGGAAGCACTCGCCCCTTATTTCGAAGAGTATGAAGCCATCATCCGAGACACGCGATCCCGTCAGGCGCATTTCTGCGTGATTGATGAAGTTAGCCCTCGACAGTTTCGTGTACGGCAGGTGATCGTAGATCATCGAGGCGATAACTTCTGGGCGATCGAAGGCAACGTGGACCTCCAAAGCGACGGAAACCCAGCAGATCCACTTCTGCGATTACGCTCAATCTCCGAGTGAAGCGATTTACTTTAAACGATATCTGTCCTGCTCAAGATCATACTCGGGGAAACCCACCACCTCTCTCAGATTTTCGAAGTCCAATAGACCTGTGGGCGAGCGGCCTTGGGCCAAATCGGCCAAGGCCTCATTCATGGCGCGAATCGCACTTGAAAGAAGCGTGAGTGGATAAGCGGCAATCCTAAATCCAAGGGACTCCAATTGCTCAGGGGCGAGAACGGGCGTCGTTCCTTGCTCCACCATATTCACCATTTTAATGCCTGGAATTTCGCGACACAGACGCTCCATCTCAGCCTCGCTCTGAGGCGCTTCGAAGAAAATAATATCCGCACCGAGATCCGCAAAAGCCTGACAGCGCCAAATCGCCTCATCAAAACCATATTCTTTGCGAGCATCCGTTCTTGCCATGATCAAAGTGTCCGCGCCCTCGTCTCTGGCATCTACAGCTGCTCGCACACGCGCTACCGCTTCATCTCTCGAAACCACTTCTTTACCCAAAGTGTGCCCGCATCGCTTCGGTGCCAGTTGATCTTCGATGGTCACGCATGCAAAGCCTGCGGCCGCATAACCCCGGACAGTGCGCTTCGCGTTCACCGCGTTTCCGTAACCTGTATCCGCATCTCCTATCACCGGAATCGATACGGCCTCACAAATATTTCTTCCCTGATCGACCATCTCGCCATACGAGATCAATCCTGTATCGGGCAGACCCAAACGAGTCGCGCTTACAGCAAAGCCGCTCATGAATGTCAGGGGGAAATCAGCCCGTTCAATAAGGCGTGCGGACAGCGCATCAAAGCAGCATGGCATGACGTGGAGACGCTCTTCGGCGAGCAGTTCTCGTAAACGATGCGTAGAATGAACCATCTAATTCTCTCCCTCGAATATTTTTAAGCCACCCAAAAGGGCACGGCCAAAAGATAACAATCTATGTTGCTCTTGTGGCCCTCTATCACAAGCAAGAAGGAGAGTGTGTGTCCTAGACACTCTTCATGGAAGAGCGTCTAGGAGTAGAGCGCGAAGATCTCCTCAAATGCAGTCATTTGATTTCCTTCAACCGACGACGGCACAATAATCGGCGTGCTCACTCCGGCCTCAAACCAGGCTTCAAGGGTCTCGCGAACTTCATGGCGCGAACCATAAAGCGTGCAATCCGAGAGCCAAGCGTCAGTCATCAAAGAAGGCACTCGATCTTGCTTCCCCTCCAAAAGTGCCTTTTCGATGGCTTCCATTTCCTCGACGTATCCTGCTTCTTTCCAATAATTTCGGTAGTTGGGTAAGGTCACATAGAAACTTAGAGTTCGACGATGAACCGCCGCCGCAGCATCGCGATCTTCGCTAATGCAGGTTGGAATCATGCATCCAACAAAAAAGTCTTCACGTTTGCAGGCAGGTCCTGACAGAGCCGTCAAAGAATCGGCCATATGAGAGAGGGCTCCGTTCGCAAAAACAACGCCCTCGGCGATCTCTCCTGCGAGAGCCACCATTTTTTTCCTCATGGCTGCCAGAACTAGCGGAGGCTGCTCACCCGTTTTTTGCGTGGCCCGCCAAGCTTCCACAAATGAGCGCATCTCGGAGAGAGGGCGACCACCCTCAATTCCCATCCGCCTCAGCATGGGCTCGTGACTCACCCCAATTCCAAAACGAAACCGGCCATTTGAAAGTTCGTGAATCAGCGCCGTCGTAGAAGCGTAATCGGACGCCATCCTTGTATAGATATTCGAGATCGCCGTTCCGAAAGGAATTTCATGAGTCTCCCCGGCCATGGCTAAGCATAAGCCCAGCCCATCTCCCACGCTGGCACAGTAAATCCCTGAAAAGCCTCGTCTTTCAATGTTTTTTGCCAATTCCAGGCATGCGAGACGACGTTTTGGAACCGCAGCCAACGCCACCGCAGGGAGGCGAAATTCACTCATTTGACTTCTCCTTCTTGGTGGTCTCTATGGGGCAGCCTAGGCCCTTTGGCTCAAAATCGCTGGGCAGGCTCCAGGGGCCTGCTTCACTGAGCGAAAGTTCTCAAAACAGGGCATCCGGACCCGCTTTCTTCATCGAATGCCTGCAAGAGAGTCAATGGTTGCCCAATGGCTAGGCGCTCCAATTCGATTTTCTCACCTCTTCCCCCACAAATTCGATTCAAACTCGCCATAGCGACGCCTTTCTAGAGGGTGGTTCCTCAAAATGTTGGCACGCCTGTTGCTTATACAGAGTCCATCAAATCATGACAGGCCAAGGGTCACCTCTCGACACTTATTAAAGAAGAGCCCAACGGTGTAGTCAGAACGAAGCCCCATTTGACCCAAAATTTATTTAACCGAACGTTTTAATCAACTCTGGAGAAAGTTATGAAACGCAAGTTCACTTTGGCAGCCCTTGCCATAGCGATGACCCTACCGAGCGTCGCATGGGCAGACGATGCGATCAGCCCGGCCTTATTTACTGCCAATAATGTTTGGATGATGCTGGCTGCCGGCCTCGTCTTTATCATGCACCTTGGTTTCGCCATGCTCGAAACTGGCCTGACACGGGCCAAAAACTCGGTCAACATTCTTTTTAAGAACACGTTCATTATCTGTGCTGGAATCCTGACCTACTACTTGTGCGGATTTAACCTCATGTACCCGGGCTTTGCCGAAGGCAGCGCAGGCATCCTCGGATTCGCAGGATTTGGCCTCAGTGCCGGCTTCGAGGCAGGGGCCAATACCCCCGCCTATGCGGACGGGGGCTACACGTACTGGACCGACTTCCTCTTCCAGGCCATGTTCGCCGCAACTGCTGCGACCATCGTCTCAGGAGCCGTTGCAGAACGTATTAAGCTAAACTCATTCATGCTCTTTGCGGCGATCTTTGTGGCTCTTGTCTATCCCATTGCTGGATCTTGGAAGTGGGGCGGTGGCTGGCTCGACGCCATGGGTTTCTACGACTTCGCTGGATCGACGATTGTTCACTCGGTGGGCGGATGGGCTGCCCTTATCGGCATCCTCTTCCTAGGGCCACGCCTCGGGAAATACAACAGCGATGGGTCAATGACTCCCATACCGGGAAGCAACATGCCCGCAGCCACCATCGGCGTCTTTCTTCTCTGGCTCGGATGGTTCGGGTTCAATGGCGGATCGGTCCTCTCGGGGGATCCCGAATTGACATCATTTGTCTTGGTGACCACATGTCTCGCGGCCTCCGCGGGTGGTCTTGCAGCCATGCTCACTTACTCGTTTGTCTCCTCTAAACCCGATGTGTCCATGGCCCTGAACGGGATCCTGGCCGGACTGGTGGGCATCACAGCCGGCGCTGATGTCATCAATCCGGTGATGGCCATCCTCGTCGGGGCTATAGCGGGAGCACTTGTGGTCTTCTCTGTCCTCTTCTTTGACCGTATCAAGATCGATGACCCAGTTGGTGCAACTTCGGTTCACTTGACGTGTGGAATTTGGGGAACTCTCGCGGTCGGGCTCTTCTCGACGAACCCAGATCACAGCTTCTTCACCCAGTTAGTCGGGGTTTTCGCTTACGGCCTCTTCACGATTGTATGTGCTTCGATTCTCTTTGGAGTCATCAAGGCCACAATGGGCCTCCGTGTCTCGGAACAAGATGAAGTCGAAGGTCTCGACCAGGGCGAACATGGAATGCATGCCTATGACATCGCTCATAGCTCTGGGCCATTCGATGGAGCTAGCTCAATCGTAGGCGCAGGAGCCGCCAGCACCGTGGCAGCCACAGTGGCCGTCACAAGCGAAAGCTGACCCTATCATTGCCCGCCGGGTCTTCACCCTCAAAAAGACTCGGCGGGCCCTATCCGTCCAAGTGCCACCTCGACCATGGAGACAAACGATGAAAAAAATTGAAGCCATTATCAAACCGTTCAAGCTCGACGATGCCAAAGAGGCACTGAGCCAAATCGGTATACAAGGATTGACCGTAAGTGAAGTAAAGGGATTCGGTCGACAAAAAGGACACACCGAACTCTACAGAGGCGCCGAGTACGTCGTAGATTTTCTACCCAAGATGAAGTTGGAAATCGTCGTTGACGATGAACTGGCCGAGACAGTGGTCGTCAAGCTGCAAGAGGCCTGTCAGACCGACCGAATTGGCGATGGGAAAATCTTTGTACTGCCGGTATCTGATGCTCTCAGAATTCGAACGGGAGAGAGAGGAGACGCCGCCATTCAGCCTGCCTGAATCCAGCTCAAACCTAGAATAAGAATCTAAATAGACGGACCGTTCATTTTGAGCGGTCCGTCTTTTTTTGGCAGCAGGGCCAATTTACAGTCCAAGTCCGCGGCCAATCTGGCTCCGAACGTAAAATATGAGCAGTCGTAGAGAATATCTTCGATTCCCACCAATCTTGCGCCCGCCTCCCGACTCCTCGCTACAGTCTACGACGAACGCCCTTCCCCACCCTTTAGAGCAGACTCTAGGCAGATCAGTGAGTTTTCAAGCAACTCGGCAGCTAAAACATCGATGGAACTGGATCAAAACGGTCCAGCTAAGCGGGCGATGGAGCCTTCTTATTCTTTGTGTGGTCACGCTCTGCCATTGCGCCAGCCTGCGTAATCCACAGAATATTCTCAACGACCTTGGCCCGCGCGAAACCCGACCCTTGTTCTGGCATGTAGAGGGTCATGAGGGAACGGACCTTTACATCATAGGTTCGATTCCTTTGGCCCCTCGAAAAGGTTGGGAATATCCCGCGCAGGTCGAGGCCGCCTTCAAACAAGCTCAAGCCTTAGTCGTTGAAGTGGATCCAAATGAACTCTCTCAGCCCCTGCTTGCCCAGATGATTCAAGTCTATGGCCAATTGCCTCCCGGGCAATATTTACGAAATCTATTGGAGCCTCAGACCTGGTCGCTCCTCGCGAGTGAACTCAAAGAGTCGCGCCTCCGTGTTTCAGCCGTCAACCGAATGAGACCATGGCTACTGAGCGAACTCCTTGTGCTCGAACAAATTCGAAAATCAGGCTACCTCGCTCAGGGCGGTGCCGAATCCTATTTCATCGCCCGAGCGGGACAAAGAAGCATTGTGCCCCTTGAGAGCATTCAGATGCAGATGGCCAGCCTTGCGAACCTTCCCTTACACACCCAACAACTTGCGCTTCTCGATACGTTGAGGCGATCTCAAAAAGTCCCGAGCGAGATGCAAGAACTTGTCAACGCTTGGAGGGCTGGCGACGAGAAGGGACTTGAACAACTCACCTTCCAAACTCTAGATCACGACGAAGCCTTCGTACCTTTCTTTGAGACTATGGTCTTCCAACGAAACAATCGAATGCAGGCCCAACTTGAAGTCCTTCTCAATGCGAAACAGCATTCAGGAGAGAGTGTTTTCGTTTCCATCGATGTAGCCCACCTCATCGGAAAGAGAGGGATTTGCCAAGGCCTCAGAAAGAAGGGCTACCAAGTGACTCAAATACATGGGGACGAATGGCCAAGTTTCTTGGCCGCGGCCGCCCCGGTAAAGGAGAGTCCCCTTGGCATACATCCATAAAACAGTGTTCAAAGCTCCGGAAACCCGACTCTACGGCGAAGTTGAGATTGGTGAAGGCTCCTCCATTTGGCCCAACTGCGTCATTCGGGCTGAAGCCAACCGCGTATATGTGGGCCGGTATACCAACCTTCAAGACTTCGTCATGGTCCATATTGGATACGACCACGAAGTCTTCGTCGGTGATTTTTGCTCCATCACACACCATGCCACCCTACACGGATGCCGAATCGAAGATGAATGTCTCATCGGCATTCAGGCTGTCGTCATGGATGGTGCGGTCATCGGCAAGGGGTCAATCATAGCCGGAGGGGCTGTTGTCAAGGAAGGCAGTGTATTTCCACCAAACTCGATCATCGCAGGGACGCCTGCGAAACAAATTGGCGAACGAGAGAACCGACACTCAAATAGGCTGAATGCCTGGCACTATCATTACAATGCCCAAGCCTACTTGAAAGGAAATCATCGCGCGTGGACGGGTCCTGAATACGTCGAATGGCGAAAACAAAAGGAATCCGAAATCGCTGAAGACCTCGACCTCGCCATTCTAGGACCTATAGATTAAAAAAACCGGAGCCCTTCCAGCTAAGTCCCGCGAGCATCGAGACCATCAAAAAGCATACGAACCCCTGACCCAATCGCCTCACGACAAGCGTCCGGGTCCATCAAGCCGTTGGCCCATGAAATTCGAGCGCCCTGCGTAATGTGAAAAATAACGCGAGCCGCCTCAAGGACATCGACTTTCTTCGACAGTCGTCCCTGCATTCGTCCCATTTGAAGAACTTCCATCAAAAGACCCACCGTGCGATCATTCAAAGACAGAACTTCCTGTGCGACTCGAGCCCCTGGACGGGTCGTCGACCGAAGCGCGATAAGTGTTAGATCTTCATCCGCAGCGAGAAGTTCATGCTGAGCATCCAAAAACGCTCGGATTCGATCTCGCGTGGGCGCGTCACGGCGATCGGAAGCTCGAAACCGTTTCCAGGCCTCTTCTTGAAGATCCGACAACTGATCGATCAAGAGCTCTTCTTTGCTCTGAACATGCCGGTAAATCGAGCTGGCTCCCATCCCTGCACGCTTTGCTATGGCACGCAAAGTAGAGTCGTCAAAGCCTCGCTCCGCAAAGAGCGCGCGGGCCGCCTTAAGGATACGAGCTCGACTTTTCTGCCCCCGAAGCAGTCGACCGTCATCCGCCCGAAGCCCGGCGGACCCTTTCGCCTCTCCCTTGGTTTTGGCAAGACGAGTGTTTTTTCGCTTTTCTGCCATATAAGCGAACATCTTCGCATAGTGAACTTCGATCAGCCAGATCCATGCGAAAAATAGGAGAAGACCGCGCTCCGCCAGACTCAGACAGAGCATGCTCAGAGAGGCCGAAAGACTGGCTTCTTCTGAACGCAGAAGAGTGGAGGCCGAGTCCTCAGACACGGCCTCCAGCGTCCGGCATACCCCTTCCCAGAAGAGCCGAACGCACTCATCGTCGGTGGTTTGGCCATTTCACCGGAGTAAAATGACTGATTTTTCATACTACGCGAAACCCAGATGAGATAGGAAACAAAATGATGTCGGAATGGAATTTTTTGACCTCATTGAATAATGCCCCCTGGGGCTTTATTGTAAGTACTTGATTCCATTAGGATTTTTAAATCAGAGAGGACGGGTCCTCGAGCCTCGCCTTGATTCCTTCAATGGCAATCGCCGCGTAAAGACCGTCCTCGATCCGCTCGTCGTAGCTGTATTTCACATTCATCACTTGGGCGCCGTCGGGTCGGGCGTGAATCTGTCCGAGAACAGCAAAAATAGAGCACGTCCCATACTCCCAGAGATGGTGATAGCCCGCATCGAGACCCACTGAACCCAAATTCGCAACAAAAATTGAGCTGAACATAGGATCGCTTTCGATCATCGCGCGGGGAAGCCATCCGAGTCGATTTGCAAGCCGAAGCAGTCCCATGCCAAGGCTGATCAAGCCACCCGGAAGACGCAGTGCCCAGTCGATTTCTCGATCGGAAGTTGTACGCCGCCCGGACCGACGAAGATGAATTTCATCAATCATGGCTTCCGCAAGACTCATGAAGGGCTCATTGGGATCGAACTTTCGTTTGATCGTGAGAACCGGCGCGCCATCTAACAAAGCCTGCTTGGCACTGAAGGTGATCCAGATGCCCTCCCTTTGCCATAGCCGCCCACCCACAACGAATCGATTCACCCCAGGCCTCTCATGCAGAGCAAGAGCAAGACAGTGGAGATAAATATGGAAAAGAGTGATCTGACGATCCGAACTTCGAGATCGATTCTGTTCCTCAAGAAACGCAAGAGCTGGGCCCACGTCCACTTCGGCGGTGTAATATACGAGCGACGAATTACGTCGCCCAGAGAGATAGGGCATAAAGCGACGAGTCGCGGATAAATTCTGAACCAACCGACCATCACTTCGACGACTGAACATAGATTTCTCCTCCCTGTCTGAACTTGACCCTTACGCGCCAGGGCGCCACAAACGCCAAATGGGAACGCCCCAAAGCGTAAGCTCTTCGCGAATTTCAAAATTGTACCTTAGGTAAAAGGACAAACTCTCGGGGTGATCCGTCTCTAAGTACGATCCAAACCGAGTTTCATCAACCGTCTCTAACCAGCGCTTCATCAAAGCCGAGGCTAGGCCCTGGCGCTGGTAATCCGGATGAATACCGAGGGTGGACAGATACCAATGCGGCTCAGACGGATGAACCCTCTCCAACTCGCTGTAAACATGGCCCCAGCGATGAGTCGCCCTCAGGCCCTGACGAAAAAGACCCCAGATTTGATGGCCGACTGCAGGTCCAGGAAGGGGCCAACCGCCCGGAGGCACCGCAATCAAGCCCCCAACGACCTTATGCAGGTCGCCCGTAGCCGTCCAAACCTCTGCGATATTTTTCCCAGACTCCAGCGTCAACCACATGCCCACGCGATTGACTCGAACCCGAGTCCTCACGTCACGGGCTACAACGGCTCGATTCAGTGGGTTGTCACGAAAAGCTTCCGCTAAAGCCTCAGCCAAGGCATTTTCTTCACCCTCTTGAAGCTGCTGAATGCTCACGCTTTTAAGGTACCATGGGGACTCAACACGGGTTCGCACAAAGGCCCCCAAATCCCAAAGAGACCAGACCTTCATCCCCTGGGGCGAGCTGTTCTCGGAGAATCTCTCTCGATGACTCGGACAAACCTTATTCGGGCTACAGCTCTTCGCTGTCGGGTCGAAACAGAGTCAAGGTAAACTCCCGAAGAGTGGGATGACAAGAAAATAGGCAAAGGGAAAAACAGATTGATTGATCCGAAACAAGAAATCTGTCACCTCCATTACACCGACACAAAGTCAGGCGATGAGCTGACCTTCGTGGTCGAAAACAAAGACGGCATCATCGGCCGATCTTCCGATTGCGATTGGGTGCTCAATCACGAAAGCGTCTCTCGGGCTCATGCTCAATTGAGCCGTCGAGAAGAACGCTGGTTCATCACAGACCTTGAGAGCAAAAATGGGGTTCGAATCAACACCTTCCGTGTCCAAGAGGAAGCCATCCGAGACGGTGATCGGATCGACCTTGGAACCGCTCAGCTCATAGTGGAGATCAAGCCCGTCGACTCTCCGACTGGATCCGGCCAAGTTCAATTCATCGAAAATGAACTGCCAAATCAACATACAGAAATTTTTGAAATGTCCGGACTCTCTTCCCTCCTCGTCGCCTCGGGACAGAAACCGAGTGCGCTCTCTGGACTCGGTCAAGCCTCTGAAGACGGCACCAAAGAAAGAGGCTCTCTGGCCCAGTACGAGGGCGACGCCATGATTCGTCTCGTGAGTGAAGCCGCAGAGGCCTTGATCTCCTGTGAATCGCTCGACCAAACGCTAGAACGTATTCTCGCCTTGGTCTTTAACAACCTCCCCGCCGAACGAGGCCTTATCTGCCTCCACGACGAGGAGAACCCAAGTCGTCAACCCAACGTCATGAGAACTAAATCGGGGATCCCCGATGAACCGATCCAGGTCAGCAGCAATATCGTCAGCCACGTTCTAGAAAAAAAGCAGGCCTTGCTGGTCCGCAACACCCTTACGGACGATCGGTTTGGAGCGGCTCAGAGTGTCATCATGATGGACATTCACTCTGCCATGTGTGCACCTCTCTACCGAGAAGACCGCGTGGCCGGATTCATCTACGTAGACAGGCAGAGTGGCAATGAGCCCTTCGAGACAGAGCATCTCCTCGCCCTCTCGGCGCTCGCGGTCATTTCAGCCGTAGCCGTAGAGACGGCCGTTCTTCGAGACAGCATCCGGCACGAACAAGAACTTCGAAGCCGCCTCGCTCGATACAGTTCGCCCACGGTCGTTGATCAGATTCTCAAAGGGCCCAATAGCGGCGCTCTGGACATGGTCACCGATGAGCGCGAAATCACCGTACTTTTCGCGGATCTAGAAGGCTTTACGGCCTTAGCCGAAAACCTTCCACCTCCAGATGTGATTCGAATGCTAAATCGTGTTTTCGAAAGGCTCACCCAAGTGGTTTTCTCGCTTGAGGGAACACTCGATAAATTCCAAGGAGACGGCATGATGGCCTTCTTCGGCGCTCCTCTCGCCATGCCTGACCATGCCGAGCGCGCTGTCAAAGCTGCGCTTCAAATGCAGAAAGCCCTCGATGAACTCAACCCTGAAGGAACTGAAGAGAACTCTATACGAATGCGAATCGGCATCAACTCAGGCAGCGCTGTCGTGGGAGATATCGGCTCCCCCCAGCGAAAAGACTATACCGTCATCGGCGACGTCGTGAACACAGCCAGTCGTTTAGAGTCTGAAGTAGCCCGCTCGGGTCAAATCATCGTCGGAGAAAGCACATGGGAGCGAGTTCGATCGACCTTTGACTGCGAGCCCCTAGGCGAACTGCAACTCAAGGGCAAACAGAAAAAAGTCAGTCCCTTCCGAGTCATTCGACTCAGTCAGAACTGATTCAAAACTCAACCATCGAGCAGCCAGCGAAAGCTTGAACTCAACTTTGATTTACCGTCTGCTTCGATGATTTCTCCATGAGACATAATAACTCGGTCGAAATCCCATTCGAAAATCTTTTGAACAGAAGCCTTTGTGGCCTCCCTGTCCTTCAAAAGAAGGCGCATCAAACGAGAGGTCCCCAGTGATTGAGACCCATTCAGCCACGAGAAAATTCGCATCCCAAACGTCGAAGGTTTTAGACTAAAAACCAGATCAACCAAAAGCAGGGTCTGCGTAGGTCGATGTAGGAATACAATCTCATTTACTTTTGGCGCCCCTTCTATCCAAATTTGATCTAGATCGTCTTTCCATCCCGAATCAGGATGGTCTTGAAGATCCCCGTCAAAGTGCAGATCCATACGCTTCTGAGCCAAGCCGGGTGCACCATAGACCTTAGCGGCAGGCCAGCGAGCCATATAATCGCCTAAATAGAGGTGATGGAATTTATTCGGAGCGACAAGGTATTCCACCTCACCCAATTCATCGATCTCATGGCTCAAACCTGAATCGAGAGGTCCGGGAGAGTGCAAGAAGAGCCCTCCCCCTTTCAATCGAACAACAGTGGTACGCGTGCCGATATTGACCCCTAAGAGTGAAAAATCGTGGTCCGCGACCCAGATGTCTTTGTCCAATAGCGTGAGCAAAATATCAACCCTCTCGTGAATCGCGGTCCGATGGAACCGTCTATGGCGGTCTTTTTCTATTTCGCTGCTTCTCACTCGCACACCATGTGCCGCGACCGTTCATACGTCGTATGCTGTTTAGAGGATACATCATAAGCCGTATGGGGTCGGAGCGAGAAAATGAGGAGCAACAACGAGCAGATGGACCAAAGACGGAAGGCAGTTCTGACGCCCAACTATGCCACTCAGCCGATTCAAATCGAAAAAGGCGTTGGCTGTCGCGTCTGGGATGCCGATGGCACGGCCTATCTCGACTTGATGGGCGGCATTGCCACCGCAGTCCTTGGACACTGTCACCCGAAGGTGACCGCTGCAATGGAACGACAAGCTCACAAACTCTGGCATGTCTCAAATCTCTACGGAACAGGCCCCCAAGTCGAACTCGCTGAACGGCTCGCCCAGTTCTGTTTTGCAGACCGGTTCTTTTTCTGCAATTCAGGCGCAGAAGCCAACGAGGCGGCCTTAAAACTCTCTCGGCGGTACGCTCGGGACCAAGGAGAAGACCGATTCGAATTCATTGCCTTCGAAGGTGGCTTCCACGGCCGAACCCTATTCACGCTGAGCGCAACTGGAACCCCCGCCTACTGGCAAGGCTTTGAACCCCTCGTGCCAGGCTTTCATCACGTCCCGTACGGAGACTTAGAGGCCACCCAAAGTCGACTTTCCGAAAAAACAGCCGCCATTATCGTTGAGCCGGTCCAAGGCGAAGGCGGTGTCCACCCGGCGCCAGCAGGATTCCTCACCGGCCTTCGAGAACTCGCCGACCATAATGGCTGTTTGCTCATTATGGACGAAGTGCAAACGGGCATAGGCCGCACTGGAGAGCTCTTCGCACATCAAATCTCTGAAGTTGAGCCAGACCTGATGACTCTGGCCAAAGCACTGGGCAACGGATTGCCCATAGGCGCACTCTGCTCAACTGAACGTGTCGCTCACTCTTTAGTGCCCGGGACTCACGGATCAACTTTCGGCGGCAACCCCATCGCAGCCGCAGCCGCCTGTGCGGTGATCGACGAACTCACTCAAGAAGGCGTTCTCGATCATGCCCAAAAAGTTGGAGCCTATCTCGGACAAGAACTCGAAGACTTGGCCAATCGGCTCGGACCTGAAAAAATCGTCGAGTCCCGCGGTAAGGGGCACCTCCGAGCCATTGAACTCACTCGACCGGTGGGCCCCGTTATCGAGGCCTGCCGAAATTCAGGTGTCCTCGTCATCTCTGCAGGTGAAAAGATACTTCGCCTCACCCCTCCTCTCACTCTCTCTCGAGAGGAAGTTGACGAGGGAGTCCGAACCATCGAGAAGGCGATTATTGAAACCGCTCTTGTAGATACCGAATAATATCAAGAGATTCAGGCAGCCAACGCACGTCGCCATCCTCCCCTTCAATTCTCAATACGGGAACCGTTGATCGACCTGTGGCCGCCCGCACATCCGCGGAGAAGTCTGGATTCTCAAGCGTATCTCTCAATTCGATCTCTACATTGAGTCCCTGCATAGCTGCACGAACACGGGCGCAGTACCCACAACCCACGAAATGATAAAGAGCCAGGCCAGGAACATTTGCCATCTGTCAGCGTTCTCCTATTGCATATTTTCACTCAAGCCTTTTAAGCTCGGTGGCCAAACTTAGCAGCTGATGGTTTCAATGCGAAACCGACTTACGCACGAGCGAGACTCCTTCAGCCAATGCCTAGTCGGCGGGCAATGATCACCTTCATAATTTCATTTGTCCCGGCATAAATAGACTGAACCGCTGCATCCGCATAGTCTCGAGAAATAGGATATTCATCCATAAATCCATATCCACCGAACAACTGGAGGCACTCGGAAGCCACTTTTTTCTGCAGGTCTGAGATCCAATATTTTGCCATGCTCACTTCTGAAACAAGATCGTCTCCCTTAAGATGAGCCATAACCAGTCGATCTACAAAACATTGCCCGATCTCAACCTCCGTCGCCAATTCCGCTAACTTGAATTGCGTGTTCTGAAATTGACCTATCGGCTGGCCGAATGCTTTTCGTTCTTGGACGTATTTAAGTGTGTCCTTTAACGATCTCTGGCAAGAAGCAATAGAACCCACAGCGATGCAAAGGCGTTCCTGTTGAAGCTGAGCCATCAACATTTTAAACCCTTGTCCCTCTTCACCCAATCTGTTTTCCACAGGAACTCGACAATCATTAAAAAAAAGTTCGCTCGTGTCCTGTCCCTTCAGTCCAAGCTTCTTCAGGTTGCGGCCCTTCTCAAACCCAGCCGTCTCAGCCTCCACCATAATCAAGCTAATTCCGCTGTGCGGAGGATCTGCTTCCGGATCGGTTCTCGCTACGACAAAAACGAGACCGCAGTTCTGCCCGTTTGAAATAAAAGTTTTCGCTCCGTTGATGACATACTCATCGCCTTCACGAATCGCGCGTGTCTGGACATTCGCCAAATCGGAACCCGTACCCGGCTCAGTCATGGCGATGGCCAGAACCCGCGAACCCTCTATGGCATCCGACAAATATTTCTTTTTCTGATCCGGGTTTCCATAGTGGATGAGGTAGGGCATGCAGATGCCGCTGTGCACAGAAGTCTGCAATGCATGAGCCCGCAAATCAGCGAGCTCTTCCATCACGATCACTTCAAAAAGGAAGCCTGCACCAGCACCCCCGTATTCCTCCGGGGCGTTTGCTCCCAGGTACCCGGACGCACCCATTTTCCTCCATGCGTCTTTACTACTGAAGCCCCGCTGGTTCCAATCCTCAAGATGAGGCACGATCTCAGCCTCAGCAAAGCGGCGGAACTCTGAGCGAAAATGATCATGCTCATCACTAAAAATTTCTCGGCGCATGTACATTCTCCGAAGTTGGGATCAAACTCGGGTAAGGCTCACGGGCAAATTCCCGCTCAGACAGCCCCCTACTCAATGAAGAGAATAGCCACTCTCTGGGTCAACGTAAAACTCGCGGTCGAACGGGTCCGAAAATGAAAACAAACACGATGCAAATCGCAAACATTCAAATCGGACAAGGAAATCCACTGGCTATCATTGCAGGGCTCAACGTCTTGCAAGATCTAGCCCCCGCCATCGCTTGCGCAGAACGAGTCCAAGAAATTGCTCAAAAAAATGACCTGCCTCTCATTTTTAAAGCCTCTTTCGATAAAGCCAATCGAACTCGCGTTGATGCCTTCCGCGGCCCAGGCCTTAAACAGGGATTAGAAATCCTCACTGCGATCAAGAAGCATACAGGCTTGCCTATCATCACAGACATACACACGAACGAGCAAGCAGCGCACGCCGCCAGGGTTGTTGATGCTCTGCAAATCCCCGCCATGCTCTGCCGCCAGACCGATTTACTTCAAGCGTGTGCAGCCACGGGGAAACCCATCAACATTAAGAAGGGGCAGTTCATCGCTCCCGCAGATCTTGAACATGCTGTGAAAAAGATAAAACACTTCGGCGGTCATCAGGTTCTCGTCACGGAGCGAGGAACAAGCTTCGGGTATGGCGATCTCGTCGTTGACATGCGCTCCTTGCTCAGAATGCAAGAATTCTCTGCCGTCTGCTTTGACGCTACTCATTCGGTCCAACGACCGGGCCAGCGCGATGGCGCCTCGGGCGGCGAAAGGAAATTCGTTGCTCCCCTGGCCAGGGCCGCGGTAGCCTTTGGCGTCGATGCCCTATTCCTCGAAGTGCATGAAAACCCTGAGGATGCGCCCGTAGATGGACCCTGCCAGTTAACGTTCGGCGATCTAGATGCTCTACTCTCCGAGGTACACTCTCTTAGGTCTGTGCTCAAACCCAGGTTTGAAGAGTAGTGCGACTTTCAGCCAATTGATTCAAAAGGACTTTAAAATGAAGATTGAAGGAAAAGCCGCCATCGTCACAGGGGCTGGAACGGGCGTAGGTCGCGCAACCGCGCTGCAACTTGCCGGAGAAGGCTGTTCGGTCATCGTCAATTATAGCCGTTCACAGGACGCCGCAGAAGAAGTCGCCGAAGAAGCTCGACAAAAAGGAGTCGAAGCTATCGCTTTTAAGGCCAACGTCGCCGAGGACCTAGAATGCCGAGCCCTGGTCGCCGAGGCTGAGAGAGTGTTTAGTCGACTCGACATCCTGATTAATAATGCAGGCACCACTCGGGGAATTCCCCACGATCAACTTGAGGAAGTTAAGCTAGAAGATTGGGACCAAATCCTAGGCGTAAATTTACGTGGCCCTTTTCAGTGTACGCGTGCAGCAAGAAGCCTACTGGAAGCAAACGGAGGAGGAGAAGTCATCATGACCTCAAGTATCGCCGGGCTTCGAGGAGTAGGTTCTTCAATCCCTTACGCGGCATCGAAAGCAGGGCTTAACAATCTCACGGTCACTCTCGCCCGAGTTCTCGGACCCAATGTTCGAGTGAACGCCGTCGCTCCTGGATTTATTGATGGCAGCTGGTTGAAACAGGTTTTAGGCGATGGCTACGAGGCCATAAAGCAACATCAAAGCGCGCGAGCAGCGCTCGGCCGCGTCAGTACTCCTGAAGATGTCGCTGAGGCCATTCTCTCATTGATCCAAGGATCAGACCTAGTCACAGGGCATGTCTTACCCGTCGAAGGTGGCATGCTCATTGGCAGTGGTGCAGGCTGAGGGCATTCATGGCCAAAAATGTTTTGATTACCGGTGCCTCGTCAGGAATAGGTGAGGCTACGGCCAAGCATCTTTCAAAGCTTGGATGGCACGTCTTTGGAGCGAGTCGGCGCCCTCTCGGAGAGCAGCTCTCAGCTCGATCTCTAACTATGGACGTCCGTGACTCCGACTCCGTTCGTAACGCGGTAGCTCAATTCTTTGATGAATGCGGCCATATGGACGCTCTCATCTGCAACGCAGGAGTCGGCATCTTCGGAGCGACAGAAGAAGTTTCAATCGAGAATGCGCAATCCCAATTCGACACAAATTATTTCGGCACCCTCAGAGTCTTGCGTGAGGTCATCCCTCGAATGCGCCAAGCCAAGGGAGGGCGAATCCTTCTCGTAGGCTCTCTCGCAGGACGCGCTCCCCTTCCCTTTCAGTCCCACTATTCAAGCAGCAAAGCGGCTATTGATGCGCTTTCGGCGGCGCTCTACACCGAGCTCGCCCCTTTTGGGGTCCATGTATCGCTCATCGAACCCGGGGACATTTCGACTCCATTTAACGACGCCGTCAATTGGAAAGCCGGTCATGAACAGTCTGCTTACGGTGAAGCAATCGAGCGCTGCGAAACAAAAAACCGGCAACTCCTCTTAAAGGCCCCAAGACCGGAGGTCGCAGCGCATTGCATCGCTCGCGCACTCAGAGCAAAGCGTCCACGCAGCCGCTATACGGTGGGCGCAAGTTCACGACTCGTGCCCATTGCACGCCGCATTCTTCCAGATCGCATTTCGCTCGCGTTAATACGACGCCACTACAACCTTTGAGAGTCGATCCGATGAATCAGAACCAAATCATCTCAGTCCGTCCCGAGAGGTGGGCTTTTGTCTTACTTCTTATTACTCAAATTGTCTTCGTCGCCTTAACACCCATCATAAACGGCAGTTCGTTTGGCCGATGGGTTCGATTATTCGCCCTTTTTGCGATTCTAATTTCGGGTGTCTATGCGGCGTCTGTTCGAAAAGGATTCCTAGTCGTTGCTCTTTTTCTAATGCTTCCCGCTCTGTTTGCATGGCTTGGCCCAGATCTTCTCTCTCCGAACATTGCGGAAGTTTCGCGGCTTCTCTCTGCGGCTGCGTGTTTCACGTTCACGGCTGTAGTCGTAAGCACAGCCGTAGTCAAACACGAAAATGTCACGGCTGAGACCATCATCGGAGGAATTGACGCGTACCTACTCATTGGGCTCACCTTCATGCTGCTCCACATGGCCGTCTTGATCGGCAACCCCGATGCCTACGACTTAGGCGGCCAACCTATGAAAGAGTTCCTTATCTCCGGCCGCGAATTTCATGGCTTTTCAACGATGCTTTATTTTAGTTTTACGACACTCACCACCCTCGGATACGGCGACATTGTCCCCAAAACGTCCTGGGCCAGATTACTCACCAGCGCAGAAGCCGTCATCGGACAACTCTATGTAGCCATCTTTATTGCGCGGCTGGTTAGCCTTCAAGTCAGTCAACGAATGACAAGACGAAAGTAAAAGCGCGGAGAGCCAGTGCGGCCAATCAACGCAAAGCGATCTAAGGTCGTTTTACGTTGAGCGCACGGTCAACGGCTGTGTGAACACAGCCATCGGTTTCCCGAAGAAGTTTTCGCGCCGAACCAAAATCCACTCCCGTTAAGTCCATAACAATTCGAACGGCGCGACCTCGAAGCTTATCTGAAACCGCAGAGAGATGGGTCATCTTATTTCCGCGGACTCGACCCAGCTTAACCATCACTGTCGTCGAGATCGCAGTGAGTATCATCTTTTGAGCTAACCCACACTTCATACGCGTAGAACCGCTTACTACCTCCGGTCCCACATTAGGAACGATTGAGATCTCCGCAGAAGTCGCTAACTCAGAGTTCGAATCGGATGTGATCCCGATAGTTCGGGCCCCATTTTTATGGGCAAACTCAAGCCCACCCAGAACGTAAGGCGTTCCACCGCTTGCAGAAATTCCCACGACCACATCTCCCAACCCGAGCCCTCTCTGCTGCAGTTCGAATCCCGCCGCCTCAAAATCATCTTCCGCTCCCTCCACCGCATTTCTGAGCGCTCGTTCCCCGCCGGCCATAAGGGCTTGAACACGGCGTGGACTCATCCCATAAGTCGGCGGAACCTCTGAGGCGTCTAACACGCCAAGACGTCCGCTCGTGCCTGCACCCACGTTGAACCAATTGCCTCCTCCGGAGAGCGACGTCACCAACACCTCCACAGCTTCAGCCATGCTCGACAAGCATTCGCCCACGGCTTCATGAGCCACTCCATCCTGGCGATGAATCAAACCTAAAATGTCCTCAATGGGACTTTGATCGAGTTCCTGGGCCATTTCTAGATTGGCCTCTGTGGGCCGAGCGTAGTCTGAAAGCTTCTGCATTCTTTCTTATTCGGGCCAATCGACTTTAGAACTGAGCCTTACAATCAGAATGGTCTCGCTACACTATTCCTGTGGCTTTTCGAGTCGAGACTGAAACGCTGGAATCATTGGAATGGCCTCGGGTGGTCCGAGGGTTGGCTGATCTGTGCCGTACCCATCAAGCACGAGAGCGTCTGCTAGGCCTCCCTATTACAGCGAATACGCAAAATTCCACATCCATTCAAAAAGCGCCTCACCCATGGGCAGACTTCTTTGAGCAAACGCTCGATGGAGTCCATCAACGCCTTGCCGAGACCGACGAAACCCGCGTTCTTCTGGACGCCGGCCATCAGCCCCCGCTCGGGTCTACCCCAGATTTAACTGAAGCCCTCGGTCAAACTGGAAGAGGGGGAGTCATCGAACTCGAATCTCTCCGGGATCTCAAAAACGTACTCCGAACGTTTCGTGAAATGTCTCGCTTTCTCGACCAAAAGGCCGACGAATGTCCCCACTTAGGGCGGTGGGCAGATCAAATTCAACCCGAGGAAAGCCTGGAATCGAGAATCGAATCCGTCATTGGCCCGGACGGTGAGGTTCGGAACGACGCATCACAGCTTCTTGTTAAAATGCGGAAAACATCGCTCACGCTCTCGGGCAATCTGCAAAAACGGCTTCAAGGTTATTTAAGCGATAGCAGTGTTACGGAACATCTCTCTGATAATTACTTCACGCTCCGTAACGAGAGATACGTCCTGCCCGTTCGCTCTGATTCTAAAAGTAAAGTCAAAGGCATCGTTCATGATGCCTCTCGCTCCGGGACTACATTATTTATAGAGCCTGAAGCCGTCATCGATCTAAACAACCGCCTTAAGCAGAGCGAGCTCACGATCTCGCGAGAGATCCAACGAATTCTCCGCGAACTGTCACAAAGTGTCGGTGAAGCCAGTGGACGTATTCGAAGCAGCCTTGAAGCCTTGTCCTGGATCGATCTCGCTTTCGCGCGAGGACGAATGTCTCAAAACTTGCAAGCCCATTCGCCTAAGGTCGAAGATCAGGGCATTTTTGAACTTCCTGCTCTTCGCCACCCGTTGATTGACCCAGACGAATGCATTTCCAATGACATCCGAATTGGAGATGACTTTGTCGTTCTCGTCCTTTCCGGGCCCAATGCGGGGGGGAAGACGGTTTGCATGAAATCAATTGCACTCGCTTGTCTTTTTGTCAGAGCAGGTCTTCATGTGGCTTGCGAAGCCGGCGCAAGGGTCGATCTCGTAGGCTCTGTCTTTGCAGAAATTGGTGACCATCAGGATATCGGCGAAAACCTTTCTACTTTTTCGGCCCATATGGCCAACCTCGCGAAGACGGTCCAGAGGGCTGAAAAAAATGCGTTCATTGCATTAGACGAAATTGGAGTCGGTACGGATCCGTCGGAGGGATCCGCCCTTGCTCAATCTATCTTGGAACGCCTGGCCGAGACGGGCGCTCGCGTGGTCACTACAACACACTATAACCTCCTCAAAGAAATGGCGGATGTCGACCCCCGATTTCAAAACGCCAGCGTGGAGTTCGATGCTAAAACCTTGGCGCCCACCTACCGGGTAAAAATCGGCACTCCAGGAAGCAGCTCAGCCTCTGCCGTCGCTGCCCGAATGGGAATGCCGGACGATGTCCTCGAACGAGCCAAGAGCCTTCTCGATCGCGACGATCGGCGACTGGATCAGATGCTCAGCGAACTTTCGACACGGCGCGCACAACTCGAAGCAGAACAAGCTTCTGCAGCCCGAGTACGTGCTGAAGGCGAAGCCGCTCGAAATGAATATCGAATTAAACTCGAAGGGCTCCAAGAGCGTCGGGAAAAACTCTTCCACAGTATGCGAGATGACTTAGATCAAGCCTTCGCAAATGCACATCACGAAGTCGCAGATGTCATTCGTGAATTGCAGCGGGGTCCGAGCTCTCAACAAGCAGCTGAGGCTCGAGGGCAGCTCTTGGCGTTGGAGAAGGCCGCCGAAAACACACGCAACGACTTGGGCATCTCTAAAGAATCAAAAGGCGATTCCCAGCTCATTCCCATCGACTGGCTTCAGATTTCGGTGGGAGACTCCGTCGAACTCGCTCTGGGCGGAAGCGGAACCCTGGAGAGCCTTCCTGACCGAAAAGGTAGAGTTGGCATCCGCTCTCAGGGCAAAAAATTGATGATGGACGCAGCGAACGTCGGACTCATTCGAGCCTCAAAAACCAAGAAAGCCTCGGCAAGTCAAGAAATTCACGTTTCCATCGAAAGAGCGGTTCCAAGCGAAACCGCTGGGACGCTCGGTGGAGGCGTCGAGGAATGCGACCTTCGTGGTGAGCGAGTGCTCTCCGCCTTATCCAGATTGAGAGAAGTCATAGACCGAGCAGTCACCGATCGTCGTGATGGCGTTCGAATCATTCACGGCATAGGTACCGGAGCCCTACGAAATGCTATTCGCGAAGAACTCGCAGGATTGGATTATGCGGAACAGATCAGCTCACCTCCGAATTCAGAAGGTGGCCAGGGTGTTACCCTTGTCGATCTAAGCAAGACCAAAGCATCCGGATAATCATACTCCCAACTGAAACGGAGAATCATGAGTGAGACGACCTGGCTAGGCTATCTATTGCGAGCAGCCATCTCTATGGCGCTCCTTTTTTTGGGAGCCGGCCTCGCTCAGCGCATGTGTCACGGCCCCAAATCCTGGTTGATGGCAACCGTGGCCAGCGGCTCTTTGTTCGGGTACCTCGCCCTTGGTGTCGCTCCTAAACCCGAGGAAGCCGGTTTGCTTTACTCGGTTCAATGGGGGACCGCAGGAATCACCCTCTACTGCCTAGCCCGTGCCACGGGCTGGATAGGGCCATCTCATTCAACCGCCCGTCAAGAAGAAGAACCATAAGAGGAGAATCCGAAAAGGCCTATGAACACAGGTCAGGCTTCAGCATCATCCAGCAAATCCGCTGCCGCGCGAAAGCCTGCAACAGCTCGACCCTCCGCATCCGGCGAGATCAAATAATCGCCTGCGAAAAAAAGCGGACGCCCGAGTGCTCTTTGATCAGCCTGCACCCGCCGAAATCGCGCAAGGGAGCGATATGCGCCAACATCAAAAGCTGGGACTGCAGCGTCGCGCCGTTGGATCGAAGTGTGACGTAGGGTTTTGCTTAGGTCCGGGAAAAGTCGATTAAAGTCGGCCAAAATGGACTTCTGAAGAACATCTAAATCGGTCCTCCGGTTCTCCTCTGCAAAGACTTCAGTCGTTTTCAGAGTCACCAAGCCACAGCCCTGTGGTGCTCGACCGCCCTCCATCCCGGGCTCCAAGAGAACCTCTTCAATACAAAGAGAGGCCTCTCGCGGGACTCGAATAAGTCGGGCCAATCGCGAAGGGACTTCATTCAATGCAATCGCCACTGTTGTTGATGGGCGTTCTCTGACGCCTGTCAAAAAGTCCCTTTCCGCCAGCGATATGCAGGATGAACTCAGTGCCGCGGCTTCCCCGGCTGATGTTGCCAAGACAACCGCATCCGCCTCCAAAGAGCCCTTTCCGCCTTGAAGTGCCTCGCACTCCACGCGAAAGCCACCTCCTGGCAGCTCGTCCAAACGAGACACCTCTACTCCGTAACGGACCGAAAGCCTCTCCGCAGCCGTATGAAGGGCCGGATCGATACCGGCACGGGGCACACCGTGAACGCAGGCTCTTGCTCTGCCTACTCCTCTTGAGACCCAATTCAAAAGAGCGGCTACCCTCGAGAGGGATTCCGCACTTCCTGAGTAGGCGGACTGAACTTCTGGAGCGACCCAGCGCGACAAAGAAGTTTTTCCGAAATAGAGACGAATAAAATCTGCAACACTTCGGTAATCGAGAGATTCTGCCAATTCGGGCTGCGTGGGGTCAAGAAGAGGTCCGTAGCGAGCCATTAATCTGGACCAACGCACCAAGCGACCCGCATCCGTTTTACGAAGGCCCGGAATGCTCGCTACACCCAGCAAACGATGCGGTTCAATCTCAACTGGGTGACCATTATGAATCTGAGCTAATTGAAGCGGCCTCAGTGGCAAAAGAGAATCCGCCAACCCCAGTTCTTTAATCCAACCGAGCATATATCGATTGCCCGTATGTAAGGTTTGTAGAGAGTGGCTGAAACAGAAACCTTCTTCGCGATCAGAAACGAGCTGCCCCCCCACGCGATCTTTCTTTTCGAGCAGGCTGACTTCGTGGCCGGCGGATTGTAAACGCATGGACGCAACAAGTCCCGACAGACCCGAACCGACCACGATAATATTCATGGGTTTATTGACTTTCACCTTATTCTCCGAAGAGCCTCAAACTAGCGCCGATCTTCGACCTCGGCCCGTCATTGCACTCGCGAGTCGTACCAAGCCTGCAGATGCAAAATGACATCGTGAAGCGTCTCAAAGGTGTAATATTCGATTTCTCGTTCTGCAAGGGCCTCAGCCAGAGTCTCCTTAGCAAAGGCCACGTCTGCCGCTTCGGCTCCGCAAAGGTCGGAGACTCGGCCGTTGCCGATATGAACACACAGCACCTCGGGCGCTGTTTGACGATATGTCTCGATCTGCGTGCGTTTACAGAGCCCAGTCCCACATGAACACGCTGAATTTCTTCCCCCTGGCGAGAGACGCCAAATATCTCCTTCTAACCGTAAATGATTCGCTCGATACGAAAATTGAATGTCATGGATCACTTGCAGTTCGTTCAAATTGTAATCGAAGCCATCGGAAAGAATTTGGAAGGGGATCGCTCTGCTGTCGCACCAGTCCAGCAAATCTCGAGCGCCTGGATCTAGATCAATGCTCTGAAGAAAATTATGAATCGCTTGAGAAGAAAAGTGAAACCCGTCAAAAAGCTTCACCGCATACTCCCATGCATCTATTTGGCCTTCTTTAAAAAGAACACCGAGCTCCGCTCGAGGTTTAGAGAGATACATCTGAGCAATTTGACTGCCCACATCCTGCACGCTCAAGGTGCCGTCAAAGTCACAAAATACGGCCAAGCCTGAGGCTTCTGATTTGAGCAATAGTTCGCCCATAGGCGATTCGGATCTCCCCGTTCCCCCTGGCCGACCTGGCCGTCTTGAATCCGAATCCATACAAAAATCCTTTGTCTTCTGCCTCGAGAAGGTAAATCTCTCCATAACCGGATCCAAGAGATAGCACCCAGGGTTACCTCCACACTAAATAGACAAGTGCCTTTTCTCAGCCAGCCTTGTGGGGCCTCTCACAGTGAATATGCCTCACACATGCTGCACTTGAGACCTTCCCGGGGCACTCGGGTCCAATTCAAGTTCAAAATACATAAAACTCAATTTAAAACTTCAGTCGCCTGCTAAATCGACCGTTCTGAGAGTCTGAAGGTTTTAAAGCTCAGGAATGGGGCGATTCCATCGAGGAGCGGGTTCGCCTCCCTGTTCTGCGCTCGAGCCAGCCATCCCTCCCCTCGCCCTAGTGTGCGAGGAGCTGGTTCGAGCGCGTTTTTCACTGTCATCGACGATCGGCCTCTCACTTGTTGCTCCGCGTCATGTTCGATTCACGCGAAGAGCATGAAGCGGCAGACCGAACCTTTCTCAAAAAGGCGGCCTGAGGGCTCAATGATGACTATCCACGGCCCAGTATCCCTCGTGCGAGACCCGCCAGATAAACCGAACCCGTACAACAAAGAAGCCCCTCCTGGCCCAATGTATTACGAGCCGCCGCTAAGGCCGCTCGGGGATTCTCCTCACATGTCACTCGGCACCCCGGCGCGACGCGTTCGCAGATGAGGGATAGGGATTGAGGGTCGAGAGAACGATGGGCGTCCGCCCGGGTTAACCAGATTTCGGAGCTCCCCGAGATCAACTGAGCCAGCACGGCCTCTACGTCTTTATCCCGAGACATGGAAAGGACAAAACGCTCTTGCCCAACTCGGACTTGATCAAGCACTCGCCTCAACGCCCGAGCGGATTCTTCCGTATGCGCCGAATCCACTAGAACGAAAGGCTTCGTCTCAAGGATCTCCAAGCGCCCGGGCAAGCGAGCCTCCATCAGGCCGCTCCGAGCAGCCTCAATCACTGCCAACCGACTCCAACCCGGGAGGTTCGCGACCACTTCCATCGCCAGGACCGCGTTGTCTATTTGGTGGGCACCTAAAACCGACAGTCCCATGGATGCTTTGAGCCCTGCCCCGTCATGATACCGGAAGCCCTGCAGAGCTTCTTTTGGGCAATCAACTGCCGCCTCCGTCCCTATTTCAAGGGACTCCACTTTAAAATCTTTTCCAAAACGACGAAGAGGCGCGCCCACCTCTTCTGCACGAGCGACCACCACCTTCGCAGCCGATGGCTTCAAGCGTCCCATGACGACCGGAACGCCGGGCTTGAGAATCCCTGCTTTCTCGCCAGCGATGGCTGCGAGTGTATTTCCCAAACGATCTGTGTGCTCAAGCTCAATCTGAGTCACACATGTACTCGCAGGTTGGACGACATTCGTCGAGTCCAAGCGGCCCCCAAGACCCACTTCCAAAATCACGCGATCCATACCTAATCGCGAAAACAAAAGGAGAGCTGCAGCCGTCGTTACATCAAAGAAAGTGGGCGCGCGCGAAGGAAGGTCTTGGCGCATGGCCTCTACATGAGGTCTAAGAGTCTCCACCGCTTTCGCAAGTTCACCCCCTTCCACCTCTTCGCCATTGATGCGAAACCTCTCCGTCCAGCGCTCCAAATGAGGGGATGTAAAAGTACCTACACGCTCGCCTCCGGCTCTCAAAATTGACTCGGCAAAGAGACTCGTAGAGCCTTTGCCTTTGGAACCTGCAATATGAATGATTGAGAGACCTCGTTCTGGCCGATCAACCCGATCGAGAAGTCCTCGAATGGGCTCCAAGTTGAGCCGATCATTGCTCAAAGCCGGATCACGTTCGAAATTAATCAAACCCTCTAGCCACGCCCCCGCTTCGGTCGCTGTCTGAATCCTCTTCATCACCGCTATCCGATTGACCCGACGGTAAACCTAAAAATACAGAAGGGCGGCCCATTCAAAAGACCGCCCTTCCGTTCTTCTAAACACAGCTCGACTATTGCTGAAGGTAGCGCTGACTTTCGCGGTACTTCTTCGTCGCAACGCTCGTCGACTCGATGGCCGGGAAGAAGTATTTCACAGCGTGTCCGCATTCTTGACAAACCTTGTAACAGAACTTGAAACCCTCGACCTCTCGCACACTGCCTACGCTCACTCGGTTTTTATCCGTGCAGCACGAGGACGGCGTCGGAGGCGAAACGATTCGCCGAGGGTAATCATTTTTGGGGGCCTCTTCAGTCGAGTACTCAATGATATTCTGAGTGACTCGATGTGAACGCTCTTCAGAGTTCTTCTTCCTGATATTGCTACCTATACGTCTCAACTGGCATTCCTCGTAAGAAACTCCGTCGTCTGGCTGTTCGGCATCTGCTCGAACTCCTTCAACAGAGGTGAAAGATTTTTGTATGGAGCCACGCAAGGAGGCCCATCTGCGTAAAACAACTTGCTCTCCGCACTGCCTCCCAAATGATTTTTCCCAAACTCATCGTCTAGCTCAAGAAGCCATGAGCTGCGCGTTCCGTAAGTGTCGGCTACATGAACACATGTTTCATCAAGCGCCACTTTTGAGACACCGTGCTCACCACAGACCTCACCCAGTCGACCCAGTAGGTCATCGGGAAGACTTTCCGTAAGGCCCTCAACTCGATCGCGTAGACGGGCAACCTTCTGAACAGGAGCGGCCAATCCATCCGAGTTGCCCACAACATGCACACCTGGCCCCAGTTCCTGAACGTGGCACTCGTCTGAATAGACCGCCAGAAACGCATTATCTTGATCACACACAAAACAATTAAATGAGTTGTATTGCTCCGCAGGAAGAGCCTTAAGCCATTCAGCGGCATCGACTGCATGAGGGGCACTCAAACAGTTCGTGACGACCTCCCCACGCGAGAGGCGGTCTGACTCATTTTGAGAACCGGACAAATTCGTCAGCGCACAAAAAACACCCGACTGATTCATTCCGATCCAAGTTCCTCCAGCCTTCACATCGAGTGGCGAAAGAACTCGGCCCGAAGCGGACGAGCGAATGGCCGGCCCTTCCGCAGGACGATCCAGATACTCATCTCGGTTCGCAGCGACCACAAGCCAACGGTCCGGAACTTGCCTATAAATTGCGATCAGAGTGCACATTCGAGGCTCGCTATCCCGTTCTTCTAGAGGCTCATGACCTCGACCCACCGACTTATTCTTCAGAGATCCCGCGGATTCCCTCGCCTGAAAGCGGCTAGAGGCCCCTTAGGCTTATCGGATTCTGATTTACTTCCCATCTGCTTATCCGAAGCTCGACAGGAAGGAGGCCAACCGCGTCGTCCCCACCTTGCTCCACTCGGCTGCCCGCTCTTTCCGATTTGCCCGCCGTCGACTTGGAATTTGAAAAAATCTCACCGAGTCACTGGGCTGGAATTAAGATGATTATCCTGAAAATCAACTAATTCGCTTATAGAGGCGCCTAAGATAGCCCTTGAAAGTACTTCAAAAACGGGCCCTTCGCAAGCCAGCAGACAAGAGTCAGAGTGATTGGCCTGACGCCAACGGCTCAGGATCCCACCGCACGCAGCGACGGGGCCTCCCTCCGTACCTGCCTGCGCCTCGGTGAAGCCCAGCCCTGCTCTTCCCTCAGGATTCGAGCCTGCTCCCTGGCCACTTTTCGACTCATCTTCAGACCATGGTGGCTAAGCACTTCATCCAACGCATCGAAGTTTTCCTCAACCGTTGAACGGACGGATTCGAAACCATTCTGCATGGCCTCCGACCTATGCCAGAACGCCATGGGATTAAGGGCAAAAAAGTCGGCGTCGTGTTCTTCCGGTTCCAACAGAATAATATCGCCTTGAAAGCCGCGATCCGAAGCATAGTGTTGCAAAGCAAGCTGGAGCCGAGAATGAAGGAGAGTTCGGAATGTCTGATTCAGAACGAGCTTTAACCCTCGGTCCGCGAGATGAGCCCCCTTCGCAAAACTCTCCGGGTCTCTGACCTCCGGATTAGCGCGATTCAAGAAGGGCCGAAACGGATTATAACAGATGATCAGATCGGCTCCTTTCTCGATGGCCACATCAATATTGGCTGTGTTTCGCACTCCTCCGTCCACGTAGTCGATCCCATTCAGGCGAGCCGGTTTATAAAATATGGGCAGCGCCGTAGAGGCCTGAACAGCCTGAGAAATCGTCACTTCCGAATTCTCATCCGCTCCGAAGATCACTCGCTCCGCCGTGTCCAGTTCGCACGCACTCAGATAGAGAGAGCTTCCCCTTTGCCGTCCGAAAGCGCCAAAGTCATTTGGCAGGCCCAGCAGATCCAAGCTCTTTCGCAACCATCGCTCCAAGGAACTGTTTTCAAAAATGCCCGACGGAAACTGATCGGTGATCGAAGGCCTCTCTCGTGTGGGCGAAACATGTTCAATGACTCGCAGTGCAAGCGATTCAAATTCTGTGTATCCAGGATTCCTTATGAAGCGACGAAATGCGGATCCTGCCGACTCAGGCAAGCCTGGCAGGCTCCGAATAAGATCGAGACTGACACCCGGCAAATAACTCAAAGCGTCCACNGCAAATCGAGCAGGCTTACTGATAAACTCTGAAAAGTTTGGGTTGTAAAAATCAATCGGCTTGAGCTGATCTAACTTTTCACTGCTGCCGTCGAGAACGCGAATCATTTCGCTCGGAGTAATCCCTCCCGCGAGCGGAACCGCTAAAACCGCACCGGCCGATAACCCAACGTAGGTGTCGAGGTCGCACAAACCTCTCCCGACTAGGTAATCCTCTAACGCTTTAATCCCACCCACTTTAAAAGCCCCACCTGTCACAGCCCCCCCCGCCAGCACCAAGGCCACATGAGAGCGCGAGCCCTTGGCAGGCCCTCGGCTTTTTCGAATGAGGGTTAGACCCATTCCGGACTCCTCTCAACGCAGCGACGCGTGGACCCCTTGGCCGGAACCGCCCGGAGGCCAGACCGCCCGTCCTCGGGTCCAAGGCCGCTATTCGGGGGCAAAGTCCGCCCGAAAGAGGAACTTGCGCCGACAGATCTTTTTTGAATGACCGGAATACAATGCACTGCGTTATAATAGGTTTTTAGCGCTCTCAAGTCGAGAAGAAGTCTCCGCCGAAGCAAAAGCGCCCAGACGGGCTCCTTAAGGCTGAATGTGTCCCAGTGGGCGAGCACATCGAGACGCATCCGAAGTGCCTTTGGCAGGCTGAGGCCGAATAAATGCTGCGCCGCGTTGAANCGTTGGGCTTTTGGAGGCCCCCAACGGTGACAACCTCGGCTTAAACCCTTATCTGTTGTTTTGATTTGGAGGAAATTCATTCATGCTCACGAAGAGTCCCTTGAGGGTCGGCTTTTTACGCTTCGTCCTAGTCGGGCTTTGCTTCTGTGCCGCGGGCACCGCCCGCGGCCAAGAGCCCTCTCCGCAGACCGAAAGCACTGAACTGACCCGCGAGATTGAAGAAGCCTCTCAAAAAGAACATGCGCTTCGGCAAGAGACCCAGAAACGCGAAGAATCCCAGCGCCTGCAAAGGGAGTCCCAACGGGACCAAGTTCGAGCCCGAGAAGAAAAACAACGGGCCGCAGAGGCAGCTCCCGTCGAACGAGCCTTGCAAGCTCAAAAGAATCTTCAAAAGACCTTGCTTCAGAAGGCCACGGGGCGATCACAGGGGCCTCAAAGCCTCGCGGCTCCCCTTCCGGAAACTCGCGATGCCTCTCCATCGAAACCCCGTACCGCGTACCCAGCCCCCAAGGACCGAGTGCTTCCAGAGGAAATCTTTGATCGCTCAAACGAAAAAATTAAGAGCGGCACATGGGGAAATGAGACTCCCTTGCGGGTGATTCGATTGACACTGGATGCCGATGGAGACGGAAAACCCGAGCTCATTCGTTTTATTGATCGAGAGGACGGTACTCTCGTTCGACAAGAAGCGGACAGGAACTACGACGGAACTCTCGACAACTGGAATCAATACGAGCGTGGCATTCTCAAGACTCGGGTTCTCGATGAGAATGATGACGGTAACCCTGAGGTTTTCGAGACCTATCGAGACGGAATCATCAGTCTGCGTGAACTTGATCGTGACGATGATGGCGTTCGAGATGTTTTCTATCGCTATCGAGAGGATTCTCTAGTCGAAGAACGCCACGATGCAGACAATGACGGGGAGACGGACCTCATCATTTTCTACCAAGAAAAGCACCGAATTCGATCCGAAGAAGACACCGATCGGGATGGGAGAATGGATCTATGGACTCGATATATCAATGAAGCTGGCTTAGAGAAGGTCGACCGCATCGAGCGCGACTCGCGAGGTGAAGGTTTTGCAGATACGTTTGAGTTCTTTGAGACCCAGGCGGGCAAAGCCGTTCTCATCAGACGAGAACAAGATCTCAATGGAGACGGCGAGGTCGACCTCGTATCTTTTTTCGTCGGCGGAAAACTTCAGAGACGTCAAATCCGCGACTCGAACCTCACACCGGTCTCATAGTCTGTTCAATCATTCATCTTCTGCTTCGATTTCGACACGTCGACGCTGACGTTTTCTAAACTCTTCGATGCGTTGCTTCTCAATCATCCTCATGAGCGCCTGGTTGCGCTTCTTGATCCGCTCAAGCTCACGTTCAAGCTCGCGTGCAGTCAACCCCGATTTCTCAAAATTCAAGTCGAATACGCTACTGGCTTCCCCCCCGTCCGAAGCCAAAGCCGAAACTTTCATCTGATTTACGCCTTCGCGAACGGCAACGATTCCGTAGAAAGTTCCATCCGGTGAAAGCTGAACGTCATACGAGATATCCCCGGTTGTGACGTTCGTAATCACGACATCGTCGATATCCGCAAATGAGACCCCTTGAAGAAAGCTCACAATATCGCCCGGGTTTCGAACAGGAATGAAGCGACCTTGGGTAATCCGTGCCACTTCAGAAGGCGCCATAGGTGAAGCCAAAGCCTGTTGACCCAAAGCAAACGTATTCACCATGACTCCAGCTGTTTTTGCGAGCCGAGCCGCGGCTAAGGCCGCCTCAACATCCTCTGGGTCGGACGATGACGCCTGACCGAAAGGAAAGGTCGGAACTCCATCCGTCAAAAAGAGAGCCACCTTTCGTGCTCCAGGCGTGGGCTCACTGTACGCACGACCGATACCCGCCAACTCCACAACAGAGAGCTGAATTGCGGCTGAAAAATTTGTTGCGCCATACGACCCATCTTCAAGGATCTCATCCAGGGCCCGAGAGACTTGAGAAAAGTCCCGAGTGAGAGGAACCTTCACCAACGCATCTCTCTGATCCGGACTCACNCGTCCACCGGTTTCAAGATCAACCGCACCCGAAAAGACAATAATTCCCAGCTGAGTGTGAGCGGGATCGAGAACGTCTAAAAGGAGACGCGCAGCCTTGACTTCAGCGGACAAAATCGTGTCTTCCGGGTCACTGCAAATCATGTCTTCAGGGTATGTCCCGGTGGCGATCAATTCTTGCTGGGGATTGATCCCCACTTCCCCGTCTTCATCAATATCAAGTCCACTGGGGTAACGAGTTGAATGCGAAACATCGATCAAAATAAAAACATCGAATTCAGTATCGCCGCTGCTCCCTGATTGCGCCGTTCCGCGAATTTCCGCCATATTGACGCGATTTTTAACGACTTCGGATCGCTTAGGTGAGGCGATTGAAATATAGACCTCCGCAGGCTTTCCTCGCTCCACCTCCTCTGCTCCAGCCACCTCAAACCCAGTCAGACCCATGAGCGCCGGAATCAAAAACAGACTCCTCTTAAAGCACACTCTCAAGAAGGCCCAATGGATTACTAAGCGGGAACTCCCGGGAAGACCCGCCATTTCATTTTCAGGTCTTCGTGACCATCTCGTTTTTGCCAAAATCATCGTCGATCCACTGCCTAGACACACTCTGACTCATTCATATATCAAAATCTAATGGCGAGTCTCAACCACCCGATATCTTATCCATCCGCTGCAGACGTCTTCCAATCCTGCCCAGCGCCTCCACGCTCACACGGCCAACTGTCTGCCAGCGATTCGCCTGAGAGCTTTGTGTCACGGAGTCCGTCCTGTTTTCAGAAATCTCCGAGGTCCCGGTGGTGATCAGAACTGTCCTACGCAAACCCTTTCCTAGAAAGGCGTGATGGCCGAGCGCCGAGGAACTCAAATCCGATGTATCGGAAAACACGTCCGTGGCATCGAGGGCTTGAGCGCTTTCCCAGAAAACCTCGCGGTACACCGGATGAGAGTGTGAATCTCGAGAGACCGATTCGCCTGTGCTTCCCAAGCCATCGAAAAAAATGGCCACTCGAACTTGATTCAGAACGCCCTCCGCCTTGAGGGCTTCAGCGACTCGCTCGCTGCCCAGCCAAGGAGTGCTTAAGGATTCAACGATGGAGGCAGACCTTTGAGCCCCGGGAGAATTCTCAGGGATGAAGACGAGCCAAATCGTGTAGGGCTGGGGCTGAGCAGAGAGAACCCGTCCAAGTTCAAGCAGAAAACTCGCGTTGGCCCACGCGTTTTGAGGGTTTTCCTCGATTCGCTTCTCACACGCGCCGCGGTAGGGGGCGATGAGCAGAATCGGATCCTTCGACCGTCCCTCAAGAACAGCCACCGTTGATTGGAGTTCTCGTTTAATGTGTGCGTGACGACCTTCGGCATGACCTGCCACCGCTTCTGAAGACGGTAAGCTTGCGCCCAGGGAAGCCAAACGAGCCTCTAGATAGTCTTGAACAGGCTCGCATGGAACCTGCACTTCACGCTCTTCCAATTGAGTTTGGTTCAGAAGCACCTGCTGGCCTGAAAAAGAACTCCACGTATTCTCTACGCCAAGCCATTGAAGAAGACCCTCGTTCCGAAAGTCAGCGCATCCCAGACCACACAGGATGAAAACGACTCCGCAAAGAAAAACCAAGCGGTGCCCTTCTAATCGTTTCGGCCACCCGCCCCAAATAAGGGCTTTCTCTACGTTGCAGGAGCCCTTCTTCTTCTCTTCCTCAATCACTGATCGACTTCTCCGGAATCTCAGTTATTTCAATGACTTAGCAACTTAGCCCATTAAAAAAAGAACCTGATTTTGCATTTGGCCTCCTCTTTTCTGACACAAAGGCCGTGCATCGTCCACCTAGTACTGACAGGCCCGCTCCTCGCGGACTTTTCAAGAGTAAGGAAGCAGGTCCCCTCCCTGGGGGATCTGCTTCCGGAATCTCGGCTGG
>NZHD01000085.1 GCA_002691205.1 Deltaproteobacteria bacterium | reverse complement strand
CATCGCGCTCACCCAAAAAAGAAGCGCCGCGACTGGATTTAAGATCAAACCCCAAGCCGGAAACCCCAACTCGAAACCCCAAATAGAAAACCCCAAAACCGCATCTTGCTGAGTCGCGATTTCGGTGAGACGCAGAGTCTGGTAAAGCAAGAGCATGGGCAACAGTGAAATCCAGAGAGCCAGACCCGAAACTGAATCTCGCAAGGCTCGCCGCATGCCCGTCAGCGCCACCGCAGAGTCCTCGCTGGCCACCTCGGCCAGGGATCGTGAAAAACCAGAGAGCGTCAGCATCACAAGCACAAATAAAAGCCCCCAGTCGAGTCGGGCTGGCAGCAGCTGAAAATTAGAGTCTCCGAACACGTATCGATCCGTCCAGGGCACCACCGCAAAGGCCAACAAAAGGGTGGCCACCGACCAAGTGGGACCGGCTCTCACAATCCAGCGACCGACTGAACCCGTTCCCGTCACCATTTGAAGGCCCCCAATCGCCAAGCATGGACAAAAATGAAGCCGGCTGGGATCAAGAGCGCCAAGGCGGGAAGGGGCCCGACCTCTTGAAAGGCCAAAGCCCAGATCACCAACAACACCACCAAGGTCTGAAGGAGAAGAAAAACAAACAGCCCCACTAAAACGTGTGGCCTTCCTGCGGCGGACTCTGGGGGAGGATCGTTATCCCCATCCGTAGGGGATTTCACTGGAATCGAACTCGCCCTGCGACGTGCCCTAAAGTCGAAAACCAAGCTCGACCCTGCGAGCACAGCCACCAGCCCTAAAATGACGCCCACATGGTCCACCAATACGAACTGCTCCCCGGGATGGTTCCACTCTGGGCGAAGCCCGATCTCGATCAGATCTTCTTGCTTAGGCCCGCGCCGAGATCCTAGCCTCTGCCCCGGAGGGAGTCAATTGTCTCCTCAATCTGACCGCCGAATGATAGGATTCGACCCATGGGCCTTCCTGTCGCCATCCTTGGGGCCGGCAGCTTCGGAACCTGCTTGGCCATGCTCTGCAGCCGAAACGGAGAGGTCCGCCTTTGGGCTCGGAACCCCGAGGTGGTCGATTCAATCGAACGCGGACGCACCAACCCTCGACACCTCTCTGATCTCAAGTTGGCCCAAAACGTACACGCCACTTCTGACCTCCGAGAGGCCCTGCAGGGCGCCGAGCTCGTGATTCTTTCCGTCCCCAGCCACAGCCTGAGGTCAGTCTTGGAGTCCGCTCGACCCTTCATTGAACCCACCGCCATCATTCTCTCTACAGTTAAAGGCATCGAATTCGAAACCGGCCGGCTGATGCATGAAGTTATTGAAGAGGTGCTCCCCGCTCAACACCGTCCGCGAATCGCGAGCTTGTCAGGCCCCTCCTTCGCTCGAGAAATTGCGGAGAAAAAACCCACGGTCGTCACGGTCTCGTGTCGCGAAATCGCCTACGCGATCAGCGTTCAGACCACCCTTTCCTGCCCTTGGTTTCGCTGTTATTCCACCGATGACTTGATTGGCGTGGAGGTGGGCGGGGCCCTCAAGAACGTCATTGCCATCGCGGTGGGGATGTCCGACGGAATGGAACTGGGCACCAATGCGCGGGCGGCCTTGATGACCCGAGGCCTGGCCGAAATCTCACGACTGGCCATCGCTCTGGGTGGACGACCCGAAACCCTCGGAGGGCTCTCCGGAATGGGCGACTTGGTCCTGACTTGCACGGGCGACCTCTCCCGCAATCGCCGGGTGGGACTGGGCCTGGGCCAAGGCCTCATTCTTGAAACGATTGTCGAAGAAATCGGCGAAGTCGCCGAAGGGGTTCGAACGACCCGAGCAGCCTGCCGACTCGCGGCTCGCATGGGCGTCGAACTCCCAATTGCAGAGTGCGTCCGGCAGGTTCTGGACGGAGAACTCAGCCCCAAAGACGCCGGCCTCGCCCTGATGACCCGTCAACTTGGTCCAGAAACTACCTGAAAAAGCTCGGTTATTTATGCGAACACGATCTCTATTTGAATGCGAAGCCTTTTGTCTCTTCTGATCGGAGTCGCTATTGTGTTTTCGTGAAAACGGATTTCAAAAAGCCAGACGAAACCTCAAAACACCTCTCCGATTTGAAGCCTGGGGAAACCGGCATCGTCCTTGAGGTCAACTCTGAGAGCCCCATCGCAGCACGCCTGCAGGACATGGGCCTTTTGCCTCAAACGCCAGTGCGGGCTCTCCGAAGAGCGCCGCTTGGGGACCCCTCTCTTTTCGAATTTCGAGGTTATCGACTGTGCCTCCGAAAAGCGGATGCAGCCCAGATCCGGATCGAGCACAGCCCGGGGCAAACTGACCTATAAAGTGGTGACCCGACGACTCAGTCCACACCGAACTAACCCCTTTATTCTTCATTCTTTTTGCGAGAGTTTTTGTGAGCGAAGCGGCCCTTCCTAGTCCAGAACAAGCTCTTCGAATCGGACTCATCGGAAGTCCGAATTCGGGCAAGACCACTCTTTTCAATGCGCTGACCGGTCTCAAAGCGCGTGTTGGAAACTACCCCGGCGTCACCGTGGAGCGAAGAGAGGGGCCCGCACGAATCGACGGTCAAGACGCCCAAATCATTGACCTTCCGGGCACCTACTCGCTCAACCCCATGAGCCCCGACGAAGCGGTGGTGGGCCGGGTCCTTGAAGGAAAAATCGAAGGGATGCTTCCCCCGAACGCCCTCCTCATTGTCGCCGATGCGTGCTCACTCGAACGCTCCTTGTTGCTTGTGGGACAGGTTCTCCGCCTCCGCCAACCCACCTGTTTGGCCCTCACCATGATGGACGAACTCAAGGTACGGGGAGGTGAAATCGACATAAAACGCCTTGAATCCGCTCTCGGGATTCCCGTGATCCCCGTCGTGGGCCATCGCGGAACCGGAATGTCGAACCTACGTCAAAAGCTCGCGCACCCCGAAAACTGGACTGAACCCCCTGTCGGCCCTCCCGAAGAAGCCTTGGAACGGTCTCGTTGGGCTGAATCCATCCTCTCCGTCTGTCTTCACGCGCGGCCGGGCCATCATAAAATGACCGAAGCCATTGATCGTGTTGTTTTACACCCATTTTGGGGTTCACTGCTCTTTTTGACGATCATGCTTACCTTTTTCCAGCTGATTTTCGCCTGGGCTCAACCGGCGATGGACGCCATCGATAAGGGCATTGGGCTGCTTGGCGACATCGTTCGAACCGGGTTGGGACCGGGCCTACTGACTGACTTTCTCACCGACGGCCTAATCTCAGGCGTAGGGGCAGTGGTGATCTTTCTTCCTCAGATCGTGCTGCTGTTTTCCATGCTCTACCTCCTTGAGGACCTAGGCTATATGGCGCGAGCCGCTTTTGTCGTAGACCGGGCCATGGCCCGCGTAGGCCTTGAAGGCCGCGCCTTCGTGGCCATGCTCTCTTCCTTTGCCTGCGCGGTGCCTGGAATTATGGCGACCCGTTCCATTCCTTCCCCCCGAGATCGATTGGTCACCATTCTGGTCGCGCCCTTGATGACCTGCTCGGCTCGACTCCCCGTATATGCCCTGCTGATTGCCGCATTTGTCCCTCAAAAAGAGGTTTTAGGGCCCATTGGACTCCAAGGCCTAGTCCTCTTTGCTCTGTATCTAGCGGCCCCCATTGCCGCGCTGTCGGTCGCGGGCCTGTTGCGCAAAACTCTCCTGGTGGGATCCTCGCTCCCCTTCTCCCTGGAACTCCCCTCCTACCGCTTGCCCGGCACAAAGCTTTGGTTTTCTCAGGTTTGGGAAAGCACTTGGGCCTTCCTGCGAAGGGCCGGCAGCATCATTCTTCTGGTTTCCGTTCTCCTCTGGGTTCTCCTCACTTTCCCACGAATCACGCCTCCCCCGGATATGGACCCCGATCATGTCGCCGCCTTTGCGCTTGAGCACAGCGCAGCCGGCCAGATGGGGCATGCCATTGAGCCCCTTATCGCTCCTCTGGGTTTCGATTGGAAAATTGGGGTTGGACTGGTGGCGAGCCTGGCCGCCCGAGAGGTGATTGTGGCCACCCTGGGCCAAATTTACGCCGCCTCTGCCCCCGGTGTTCCGCTTCGAGAGGCCATCCGCTCAGACGTCAACCCGATCACCGGCGAAAAGGTGTTCACACCGCCCACTGTCGCCGCATTGCTCGTGTTCTTTGTGTTTGCCCTGCTGTGCACCTCTACTGTGGCCATCATGGTTCGCGAAACCAACTCGTGGCGATGGCCGGCCTTTGCCTTCGCTTACATGCTGGTCTTAGCCTACGGATTCAGCTGGATCGCACACTCTCTCACCGCAGCCATTATCTGAAAGGGTGAAGGCTGCTAGGTTCCCCATTATGAAGCTTATGGTTCTCCTGTTAGCCGCCTCTCTTTTATCGCTTCCCGGGTGCGCGACACGCACTGTCACAGAGAGTGTCGTCGCGTACTACGATCTGGATATCAAACTCCGCGGTCAAAAAGAATGGCTGGGAGGGTACGAGCCCTTGGGTTACAGCCAACCCGTCGAGATTACCTCTGAACGATTGGCGTCTATCCTTGGCGGCATTGAGGTCGATGTTCGAAAGAAGAAGACCTCCTCGGTTCGCGAACGAAGGAACGCTCTCTCCGCCAAGATGCTGCTGAATATCACCGAAGTGCTTCCCAAAGCCTTTGCCGAGGCCTCTGGCAATCAACAAGTCATTGTCATGGCTCAGCGCAAACAAATGCAAAAAGGCGTATTCAATCGAAAGTTTCTGACGTCCTTCACCACCTATGTCAAAGGAGACGACCTTTACGTCATCTTTTCCCGCATCGAGTGGCCCATCGACGAAAATAAAAAGACGACCGTGATCCCTCAGCCCTGGCCCGGGGAAGTCGTGATGCCTTTCGAAACCGTTGGCACAGACATCTATGAACTCGTGGGCACTCAAGGCGTCCGTGTCAAATGGAAGAACACGAATTTCGGACCTCCCGTGTCCCCATCCCAGCCGAAGCCTTCGGCTTTGAAGACACAAGACTCGCTTGTCACTCCGGCGGTTGAAGGAATTCCCGCGGCGGCGGCCATCCCAACGCCTCCGTCAACTCAACCCCAGCGAGGAGCCCCTTTGAGTGAGGGACCCAAAGCCTCAATGGCCACAAAACCCGCTGCCGGGGGCATCGCAGGAGCGGCGGCCGGCGGAGCCGCTGCGGAAGCGAACTCAAGCCAGACCAAGTCCACATCAGATCCCCTCAAGGGAATCAGCTCGGATGACCTACGTGATCTCGCCAACCTCGAAGATGCCTACTCGGCGGGCCGTATGGACGAAGCGCAATACCAACGCGAGAGAGCCCGCATATTAAACCGAGGAAATTGAGCCCCAGTCTCCCCCCTGCAAACCGGTCGAACGGCTTCAAACCTTTGTTTTCCCCAAAATCCCCCCGAATGTGGGAAAAAGCCAGTGGATTTTTTACCCCATTGTGCCTTTTGAAGTCCTCCTATCCAAAAGAGTGCTTTGATTTTTTAAGCAATACACCGTAGTTCTCTTAGTTCCATGCGCATTCGTGCCGTTAACATGAGGATCTAGGACGGAACGCCTCAAGGCCGACCGAACCCAAAGTCTGAACTTACTAAGGTGGAGACAGCAGTCCATGGCCATTATTCTTGAACTCGTTCTTGTTGCCCTTGTCGCCCTCGTGATTGGACGAGTGGCCAAAGACCCTTGGCGGGGTCGTTTGTTCAATGTGCTCAAGGCCTATCTCACCGTCCGCATGGTCTGGCTTCTCTTACTGTGGCCCGTGGACGACGGCTCCGGTCTCCGCGTGCCGGCTTGGAACCTGATCGTCGACCTCCTCCAGTCCATCGACCCTCGCGTTTTTTGGACCTTCGCCGCCATCGGGGCGGCGGTGCGGTTCCTGGGTGTCCTCGCCTCCATGTATCGATGGCAGCTGGTGCTCAAAGGGCAAAAAATCGAACTGCCTTTCTGGCACATTCTCGGTGCTTTTCTCACCGGACGAGCCATCGGTTTCTTTCTGCCGAGTACGGCCGGCCTCGATGCGTACAAACTTTACGATGCGGCCCGATTAAGTGGTCGAACCGTCGAAGTCACCGCCGGCACTGTCCTTGAGAAAGTCCTCGGAGTCACCGGCATCTTCCTTACTTACCTTGTGGCGCTTCCCTTCGGCATGTCGATCTTCGGAGAAAACGCGATGCTGGTGGCGGCGATCACCGTTCCCATGGCCATGGGAATCCTCGTCTCTCTCCTTGCTTTGCTTTGGTTTCCCGGGATCGTTCAGTGGGGCATTGAAAATGTTCCCCTTCCGGCCAAGGCCCGAATTCAAGGTGTGGTCCTGCGCATCTCCGAAGCCACCGCGGCCTATCGGGATAAGAAGGGCCTCGTTCTGATGATGCTCCTCATGAGCTTCTTCGTTCACTTCTTCACCGCAGCGATGTACTTTTTCATGGCGATTGCCGTCGGGGCAGGCTCTGACGTCGCCTTCTGGCCGGTCGTCTTTGGATCCTCGATTCAAATTTTCGCAACGGTGATTGGGCCCACAGTGGGTGGCATTGGCGTGCGCGAAGCCGCTCAAGTGCTCACTCTCGGCAGCCTTCTCGGTCTGTCCGTGGCCGCCGTATCCGCCACATTGGGTTTCTGGATCGGTGAGGTGCCCACTCTCTTCGGCTTCCTCTTTTGGCTCATTCGCGGCAAGGACTACCGCCCAGCGTACTGCCGAGTGGACGGAGTTCAGGTGGACTATGAAGAGTCCGCCCGACAGGCCACCCAGCTTGAATCAGATGAAGACATCGCTCGGCGCGAAAGCGAAGGCGATGCGCCTCCGCCTCTCGACCAACCCCAGCGACTGTTTGAAGCGACCGGGGTGGGCATGGGAATCGGTGTAATTGCCGGTATTTTGATTGGCTTGGCCGAAGCCTATGTGATCGCGCAAGGCGGTTTTGGAGGCGAAGCGCAAGTCCTTTGGTACGGACCTCTGGCCTACTCGGTCGTCCTCGGTGGCCTGGGAGCGCTCGGGGGAGCCTTCCTCAGCGTGCTTCCCATGAACCGGGAAGAGGTCCGAGCATGGGTTCCGGCGCTGGGACTCACCGCCACCTTGATCCCGTTCGGCTTAGCAATTTTGATCTTCCGACTCCGCCGAGATGTATACCTTGAGCAAATGCCTCCGGGTCCCGTTTTGCTCGGTGTTCTCGCCGGTGCCGGGATCTTGGCCATCGTGTTTTTAACACTGGGTCGAAACTTTTTTGCCTCTAAGGCCGGAATCATCGCACGCCCCCTCCCCGCACTCGGGATTCTCGCAGCGGTCATGGCCATCGGAGCCATCATTGCCTCTGGAATCGGTGCGCCCGCTCCTCCCTCCGGAAGCGGCGAAATCGCCGACGACTTGAAAAATCGTCCCAACGTGATCCTCGTCATGGTGGATACATTGCGAGCCGACCACCTTTCTTGTTACGGAGGCGACACACCGACTCCAAACCTATGTCGACTTCTCACCGACGGAGGCACCGCTTACCAAGGATTCTCCCATGCCTCTTGGACTAAACCTGCGACCGCGAGTTTGTTGACTTCTCTTTTGCCCTCAACCCATAAAGCGATGTCGAAGCCTTCGGCCCTTTCACCCGATGTCGATATGATTGCGGAAGTCTTGCAGGACGCGGGCTACACAACAGGCGGCGTCGTGTCGAATATCAACCTGGCAGACAGTTTCGGATTCAACCAGGGCTATGACGAGTACTACTTTCTCGGGCCCGATTATCTAGCGGGTGCAGAAGAATCCTCTTCGAAATTGATTCTCTACAGCATCGGACGAGCCGTCTGGTTCAATTTGGCTGGAGGCGGCATTCGGCCGGCTGACTTCTATCAAGATTCGGTGACAGTCAACGAAGTGACCTTTGACTGGATCGACCGTAACGGGCAAAATCGATTCTTTCTTTTTGTGCACTATATGGACCCTCATGACCCCTACTTCCGCCACCCCTATGATGGCTATGGGATCGCTCGGGTTTCCAATCAGCACCCCGATGAAGCGCTCGCAGAAGAAATGCAAGAACTGTATAAGGGCGAGATTGCCTTCCTCGACAACAACTTTGGGAAACTGCTCGATCAACTTAAAGCAGACGGCATCTACGACAACACCATTATCGCGCTTGTCGCCGACCACGGTGAAGAGTTTTTCGAGCACGGAGGCTGGTGGCACGGCCTCACTCTTTACGAAGAGCAAATTCATGTTCCGCTGATCATCAAGTGGGCCGAGGGAAATCCAGGCGCCGAGCCCGGAGCCACAGATTCCGTCGCTCGTCTGATTGATGTCGCTCCAACCCTCATCGCGGTAGCGGGTGTCGAAGCTCCGAGCGCCATGCAAGGCATTGACCTTCGTGTCCCTGCCCAAACCCGAAATGCAAAGCAGCGAGAGGTCTATTCAGAAGAGGACCACGAGGGGAACATTATCTGGTCCATTCGAACCGATACCATGAAGCTCATCGGCGCCAATGAAGGCAACCCGCGTGGCTTGCCCACACGAGAACTCTTCGAGATCAATGTCGACCCCAACGAAGAATACCCACTTGATGTGGGCGCAAATTCGGGGCAAAGCGGCACGCTGGAACAACACGCCGAGATGCATCGACTCGCTGCAGAAGGAGAAGCCGTGGCCGACACCGGTGAGGCCGATATGAGCTTTGATGAATGTGAGCAACTTCGCATGCTCGGTTATGTCGAAGACTGCTCTCATCTCCAGTAGAGGATTCCGAAGAAGAGGACGCTCATCTGTCGAGTGGGATTGAGGCCGAGTTTAACTTGCGTCTGCAAAAACCAACGGCACCACTTCGCGTACATTTTTTAACACGCGATACGCCTCTGAGAAATCACCGACGCGGGTCAACTCATTCGGAACGACGGCGCAGCGCATACCGGCGCGAACGGCTGCCTGTAAACCGCGTTCGGAATCTTCTACCACAAGGCATCGGTCCGGCCTCACCTTAAGTCGCTCAGCCGCTAATAAATAGGGGGCTGGGTGAGGTTTAAAATGCGGGGTCGCGCCCCCGGCCACCACTGTCTCAAAGTAATGCTCAAGACCGTGATCACGGTGCATCGCGTTTAAGTTTTCGGGCCACGAACTTGTCACCACAGCCATGGGCAAGTGACCATGCAAGGCCTCTAGAGTCTCACGAACGCCGTCGATCATTTCGACCCCTTCGGCGATTCGGTCTCGGAACAGAGCATTCCGTTCGGCTTTCGTCTTTTCGATGACATCTTCGGTCACGCCCAATTGTTCAGCGAGGCCAAAGACATTCAATCCCTGGCGCAGGTTGATCTCTTGGTAGTCGGCCAGCGTGAGATTCACCCCGAGACCCGCCAGCGCCTCACGGGTGAACTCAAAGTAAAGAAATTCACTATCAACAAGGATGCCATCATTGTCCCAAAGAATGGCCTCATATAAAACCGGCGAGTCTATGACTCCTCTCCTTCTTTAAAATCAAGCGAGAGGGAGTTGATGCAATACCGCAAACCTGTCGGCTTTGGGCCATCTGGAAAAACATGTCCCAGATGTGCGTCACACGTGGAACACGTCACTTCTGTACGCACCATGCCATGGCTCTGATCCGTATGCTCCGCAACAGCCGATTCGCCGACGGGCTTCCAGTAACTGGGCCATCCCGAATGAGACTCATACTTTGTTTCGGAACTAAAGAGATTCGCCCCGCAACAAATACACCGATAAACCCCTGCCTGCTTGTTGCTGCAGTATTCACCCGTGAAGGGCGGCTCGGTTCCCGCTTCGCGCGTCACCGCATACTGTTCAGCTGAAAGTACTTTTTTCCATTCTTCATTGGTCTTCTTCGCTGGCTTCGATGCACTGTCCGACATAATGGAAACGCCCTCTCTGTGTCTTGTGAGTCTCTTCAGAGACTATCCGAAAATCGCAGGTCTGTGGCTGGACCAGGGCGACGCTTCCTCCCACTGTCGCGCAAGAGACAATAAAAGCCCCTCCTCGCCCTGAGAGCCTACTAGCTGTACGCCGAGCGGAAGTCCAGCCGGCCAATCCCCTCCCCCTTGCGTGACGCCGCCCGGCAGCGAAATCGCGGGCTGGCCCGAAAGGTTAAACGGCAAGGTGTAAATGCCGTAAGGCGAAGACAGTACAAAAGGGGCCATGGGCTCATCGGGATTCGAAGCCAATTGGCCAATCCGAGGCGGAGGTGCCGCCTGCGTGGGTGTCATCAAAACATCGAAGCCCCCTTCCCACCATGATGCAAAGCGGCGGCCCAGTTGGTGAACATACTCGATGGAGGCCAACAATTGAGTAGCGGGAATCTCTCGGCCTCTCTCAGCTAAGGCCCATGTCAAAGGCTCCACGTCATCCGGCGATATCTCGATTCCCAACTTCTCTTGCCACGCCTCAATGGCGCGCGCCACGTTGCAAGTCACCACCGTCAGGTAATGAACAATCGTCGCCGTATCCTCAAGAGCTACAGGATGGGCCTGCTCAACCTGGTGGCCAAGAGACTCAAAAACCGCCGCGCAATGCTCAACCGCCTGTATGAAATCAGGGTGTGGAGGAATGCCTCGAAGCGAACCTGACAAGAACCCGATCCGAAGTGGACCCGTAGGCCTTTCCAAGGACGAAGAAAAGGAATGCTTCGGTGGAGGCGCCGCATAGGGATCCCCCGGCATCGCTCCCGAAAGAAGGTCCAAAAGAAGAGCTGAATCTCGAACCGTACGTGTCAAGACAAATTCATTTGAAAAACCGCTCCAACGCTCTCCCGAGCTCGGACCAAAGGAACAGCGGCCCCGCGTGGGCTTGAGACCCACAAGACCGCACATGCTCGCAGGGCCCCGAATCGATCCACCGCCATCACTGGCGTGTGCCGCCGCCACGAGCCCTCCGGCCACCGCCGCACTCGCTCCTCCACTTGAGCCCCCAGAACTGTATTCGGGATTCCATGGATTTCGAGTCGGTCCATGAGCGACAGGTTCGGTCGTGGGCAACAAGGCCAGCTCAGGTGTATTGGTGCGACCGAAAGGAATCAAACCCGCCTTTCGAACTTTTTGTGTGAAGTAACTATCCTCTGCCGCTCTGTAGTCATGACGTGCGAGCAAGGCCATTCCAGCGCCGAAAGGACGGCCCCCTTGCTCACCCCCTATGTCTTTCATCAAAAACGGAACACCGGCCAAGGGCGTCTTGTCGCCCTCCACCGCTTCGACTTGATCCATCGCCCAGTCGAAATCCGAATGGATCACACTCCCGAGCTGTCCATTGAGCCGCTCCACCCGTTCGATCGCCGCCTCAAGCAGCTCTCGGGCGGAGAACTCACCCGAACGAAGACCCTCCACCTGCGCCGTCACGTCCAGCAATGCCGATTCTGAGCTCATGAGCCCACCGCCTCCCCGACATGGACTCGATTCGAGACATACCTGAGAAAAATCATCTTAGGATTTTCTGTATCTGACCTGAACTGAAGTCGAATTTCTTCCGGCTCCCCGTCTGAGGACACCGCCCCCTCCCCTTGGCCCCCTGGCCATGCTCGAGTCAGAAGCTGCCCCATCACTTTCCACCACGGATCCTCTTCTCCCAGTGAAACCATTTGAATCTCGGCCACTTCCTCCAAATTTGAGATTTGACGGAACTTCAGACTTTCCCGCGCTCGATCAGGCAAAACCAAAATACGGCCAATATCAAAAGTCAGTAAATATCCGATTCCCCGATCCGGCATCGGCTCAACGCCCGACTCGATCAACTGCTCCACCTGTAGAATTCGGCCTTCCGACTCAGCCGCTCGCTCAAAGAGTCCCATGCTCACGTTTTTTCTCCCCCATGGCCATTGGTACCTGCCTTCACCCGAGATCAAGTCTACACTTCTGTCCTGCTGAGGTCATGGAGTACCCCGTCTCACCCATGAATGAAATAGATGAAGAAAAACGGCTGGTTCGACCCGATGGGCTCAGTGTGCGCAGAATGCGTCACGATCATAGCTGGTCACCGAGAGATCTCGTGAAAGCGATACAACGAGCTCATTACATTGCCACAGGTCTGAACGAGACCATCACACCGAACCTGCTCCAGTCCATCGAGGAAAAAAATGACCGCATACCCTATGCGACACTCAGACTCATCGCGGATGGGCTTGAATGTGATCCCGTCGATATTCTGTCTGAATAATATAAGGCCTCCTGGAAGAGAAAAATGAAGCGTTGGCTAACCCCCGAAGAAGCCCGAAGCCGGACAGGCCTGCGACTGGTCCTCACGGTCTCTGTCCCAGGACCTTGGAGTGAAGCGGCCAAGGCTCTCTTTCACGTCAAAAAAATTCCACATGACCGCGTCATCCAAGAAGGTGGAAGCGAAAACGAAGCGCTCTTTGATTGGACCGGTGAGCGCAATGCGCCTCAAGCAGTCTTCAACCAGGAAACGACGCGCTCTGGCTGGCGTGACATCATTGAGCTTGCAGAACGTCTCGAACCTCATCCAGCCCTGTGTCCCAAGAACGCAGAGGCTCGAGAGGAGATGTTTGATTGGATTGCATTGCTCGCTGACGAAAATGGACTGGGCTGGCAGCGGCGTCTCATGCTTCTTCAGCCCATGATGGCTTTGCCCGAAACGCATCCTGGACATCAAATGGTCGCCAACTTGGCTCAGCGATACGGCTATGATTCCACAAAGGCACAGGAGGCTTCTCGCCCGATTATTCAGATTCTTAAGAAATTCAGTCTTCTGTTTCAAAAACAACGCGAGGCCGGCCACCGCTACCTCTTGGGCGAGAGCCTCTCGGCACTGGACCTCTATTGGGCTGCTTTCGCAGCCATCATCGACCCTCTTCCTCCCTCCATTTGCCCCATGCCAGATGTGATCCGCGCTGGCTACTTGTGTGAAGACCCTGACATCCGATCGGCTCTCGATCCGAGACTGCTCGAACATCGAACAGCCCTCTATCAAGAATGGCTTGAAATTCCTCTGGACCTCGGCCCTTAGACGAGACCCACGATCCAGCCGATCTCTGCATGACCAGACCCCGACACCGGCCTCGATTGAGTATGCTGTGAATAAGCCCCGCTGAGACCAAAAGGAAACGCAGAAGTGTCTACTCGTACCCATCATCCCGAACTTCATTACAACCTGGCGCTCATAGGCGGTCGGGGGTGCGGCAAAAGCTCTGTCGCAAAACGTTTGGCGCGTACGAACCGCAACTTCATGCTCTTCAGCCTCGACGCACTCATCCGTTACGAGAATGAAGCCGCCTCCATCCCTGAAATCGTGGCCGAGCACGGATGGGACGGCTTCCGAGAGGCCGAGTTTTCTGTTGTTCAACGCGTGTCGGCTTTCAAGAGCGGAGCTTTAATCGACTGTGGGGGAGGCGTCGTCGTCGACCTCAACTCATCAGGTCAAGAAATCTACAGTCGACGAAAGGTCGACGCCCTGAAACGTCATAGCCTGGTCGTCTACCTCGAGCGCGACCCCGAGTACCTACTGTCGCGGATTGCCGATGACTCCAATCGCCCTGATCTATCCAAGCAGGAATCCTTTCTTGAGATCATGAACCGGCGCGCTCCGTGGTATCAGGAAACCGCTGACCTCATCTTAGATTGCAACGATCAGGACAAAGGCACGCTAGCCGAAGAAATTCTACACTGGTTCTATAAACGAAATCGATCCGATTGATCCAAACGACTAGTCCTTCAATTCCCCCAATGCAGCCTCCGCTTGTTCGCGAACGTGCGGCTTAAGGTCCTGAAGTCCTGCCTCTAAAACGGGAAGCGCTTTCTCTTTTTCAAAATCTTCGAAACGCCCCGCTAAGTGCGCAAAGCCAATCATGGCATTCCCTCGTACGTCGGTATCGGGATGCTGAGCAAGTCGAATTAAACACTCGGTGGCCCAGATTGGATCAGAAGAACCTAGTGCGATTTCGATAGTCGCTCCAAGAACTTCTTCAATGTCATCCTCTTCGATGACAGCTTCAATTTCACTTCGAAACGCTTCATCCTCGCTCTGTTCGCCCTCTGTCACTGTGATAAAAACTCCCTGATGATCATCGTCTGCCTGAGCTTAACCTCTTGGCCCGGCCCTTCACCTAAAACCCGCCAAGTTCAATTCCCTAGATTCACAGAGCGCCAATTCTCACCCTGCGTCCAAACTCCACACCGAGTTGGCTTCTCAAGGGCTCTAGACAAGCCCAGCATAAATTCATCTCGCGAAACAACCACCGCGCCCAAGCTGGCCGTATGTTCTGTGTACTGCTGGCAGTCCAGAAAATGAAAGCCCCACGATTCAATGCGCCTCACGAGAGAAACAAAAGCCACCTTTGAAGCATCGGGCCGCAGCGAGAACATGGACTCCCCAAAGAAGGCGCCGCCCAGTGATATCCCATAAATCCCCCCGACTAATTGGTCTTCGAACCAACTTTCCACGCTGTGCGCAAAGCCCAACCTATGAAGCTCACAGTACGCTTCAATCATATCTGGACCAATCCAAGTTCCCGATTGTCCAGGCCTGGGGACTGAGGCGCAGGCTTCGATTACCCTTCGAAAATCAGTGTCGAATCGAACTTCATATCGACCACGGCGCAAGGTTTTAGCGAGGCTGCGATTCACACGAAGATCACCCAAAAGAAGCCACGCACGGGGGTCTGGCGAATACCAAAGTATGGGAGGCACCTCGTACCAAGGGAAAATCCCCTGAGCGTAAGCGGACAAAAGCCGCTCGCCCGACAGGTCCCCTCCGTAGGCAAGAAGACCTTCCGGACTCGTTTTCGCCAGATCAGGAAACCCCCCCGTTCGCTGCAACTGCGCCGCAAACTCGGGGGGAAGGAACTGTATGAATCCCTCGCCACCGGACCCCTCGCGCACCGCTCACTCCTTGTGAAGACTAAAAAACAGAAAACACCGCATTTTCCTCTCAGAATCTAGCTCTCTTGAATAGATCGCGACGTTTGGCTCGATTCAAGCTATGATTTCTTCTTACGGGTTCATCAAATAGGGACGATTTCAGGCACTTGCGGGCCCATGGACCCCCCATCGAGGGGCGACGATGCCCGAACCGCTAAGTGCCATAGCCGAGCCGAGACCAGACAGCGATAAGCGGCCTGGGCCGACTCGTCCGATTCGGAAAATGGATTTCAAAATGGCATACGAGCCTTCCAAACGAGGACCGGCCACAAGTTCGGTCCACGGCGGTGAACTGCGTCAGCAAGAGGCGAACGCAATTACAACACCTATCTATCAGACTTCGACCTTCTGGTTCCAAAACTCCCAGGAAGTCATTGACTACCAGGAAGGAAAAACCGACCGCGAAGAGTACGGGCGCTACGGAAATCCAACATGGCGCGCCGTGGAGCGCAAACTTTCTGAACTTGAACGGGGAGAGGAGAGCATCCTCTTCGCATCCGGGATGTGTGCGGCCACCACCACGTTTCTCGCCATGCTGCCCAGCGGCAGCCATATGATCGTGACGAGCGATTGCTATCGCCGCACGAGACAGTTTATTGATGAATATCTGAGTCGCATGGGCGTCGAGGTCAGCATTATCGAACCCAGCAATCTAGATGCCTTCGAAGCCGCGATCAAAAAAAATACGGTGCTCTTCTTTACAGAGTCGCCCACTAATCCCTACCTCCGGGTCACTGATGTAACGGCTTTTTCTGAACTCGCGCGGGCACATAATGTCAAACTCATCATGGATTCTACCTTCGCGACTCCTGTGAATCATCGCACGATCGAAGAAGGAGCCGATCTTGTAATTCACAGTGCAACGAAGTATCTAGCCGGACACAATGACCTTCTCGCGGGCACCGTCACTGGCTCGCGTGAAGCCATTGAACCGATTCGAAAAGCGCTCGGCGTTCTCGGAGGCATTATCGATAGCCATGGGGCATGGCTATTGTTGAGAGGGCTCAAAACTCTTTCGATCCGTATGGAGAGACATAATGCGAACGGAAACGCCATGTCTCGATTTCTTGAGGAGCATCCTAAAATTCGGCGAGTCTGGTATCCCGGACTAGAGAGTCATCCCGATCATGCCATCGCAAAGCGATCCATGAGCGGATACGGAGGAGTCGTCACTTTCGAGATCGATACAAATCTGGAAGGAGCTATCCGATTTATCGATTCGACGCGAATCCCATATCAAGCGCCGAGTCTAGGCGGAGTCGAAAGTTTGATCGAACTCCCCGTCACCATGTCATTCTGGGACTATTCACCCGAGCAAAGGCAAGCCTGGGGAATCACAGATTCCCTGGTTCGTCTCGCCTGCGGGATCGAATCTGAAGAGGATCTCATCGGAGATATCGACCAGGCTCTGAAGAGCGTCTGAACGTTGGACGCGTAGCCGGTCAAGACAGGTCTCTTAGACGTTCCTCTAAAAGAGTTGCCCCACTGCGGGCCGCGCGGCGCTCTCCATAGCGAGGAGTCGCGCCTTCAAGCTCACTCCCCCCGCGTATCCATGCAATTGCCCGCCGGCCGCCACCACGCGATGGCAGGGAACAATCAAAGGAAGAGGGTTTGAGCCGTTCGCGGCCCCCACCGCACGGACGGCTGAAGGTCGGCCCAACCGACGAGCGACTTCAGTGTACGAAATAGCTTCGCCATAGGGGATCTCGCCCAATACACGGTAGACATCGAGTTGAAAGGCTGTGGCTCTCAAATCAAGCTTAAGTTCAAAAGCCTGACGCTTGCCCTCTAAAAACTCAATGACTTGACTGATCGCCTCACAATTTCGCTCGAAACCATCGTCTATCTTTTCGGTGGCTGCATGGCGGCGATGCCAACCGGCAAATCCTCGGCCGTTCGCGCACGGCAGACCGAGATAAGCTACGCCTGCTTCGGTCGATGCTACGGTTAATTCGCCGATGGGCGAATCAAAGCGTGCCGTGTATACCATCCCTACCCCCACGGCTCAGCATACCACGGTGATCAGCCCGTGCCGACCTCTTCGTCACTGATCTGGAGACGTTTCATCATTTTCTGCAAAGACTGTCTCGGGATTCCAAGCCGGTCGGCGGCCCCGGTCTTGCTCCCCACCTCCCGAACGGACTCAACAATCAGCCTTCGCTTCAGTCGATCCACCGAACGATTGAGGTCCCAATCTGAAATCGGTCCTGCATCAGCGAGCTCAAGCTCGGCCGTCTCCGCCGCACCCTGAACCCAGTCTGAGAGCATCTCCACTGTCACTCGACTCTCATCCCCGGCGAGAGCCACCACACGTTCGATCTCATTGGCCAACTCTCTCACGTTTCCTGGCCACGTATACGCGACTAAAACCGCCATCGCCGATTGCGTGAAGCCCTCTAATTCACGCCTCATACGAAGATTGGCACCCTCCAGGAAGTGATGAGCCAGCTCGGGAATATCTTCTCGTCGCTCACGCAACGGTGGCAAAGCCACCTCAACCACCCGCAATCGGTAATAAAGATCTTCGCGGAATCGACCTTCCTTGACGTCGTCCGCCAGATTCCGATTGGTCGCCGCCAAAACGCGTACGTCCACATTTCGATTCTCAGAAGATCCAAGCGACCGCACCTCGCCGTCCTGGAGAACACGCAGAAGACGAGTTTGCATACTGGCCTCGGTCTCCCCAATCTCGTCAAGAAAGATACTTCCTCCATCCGCAGTCTGAAAAAGTCCCTTTTTGTCGCTATTCGCACCGGTGAAGGCGCCCCGAAGGTGACCAAACAACTCGCTCTCCAGCAACGTGTCCGGCAGGGCGGCGCAATTCTGAGCGACAAAACGCGCACGCTTGCGAGCTCCCGCATAGTGGATGGCTCGAGCCACCAGATCTTTCCCCGTCCCCGTTTCACCCGTAATCAAAACAGTGGCGTCGGTCTCGGCCACCTTGCTCATCAGCTGAAAAACGCGCTGCATCGCAGGGCTATTTCCGATGATCTCTGAAAAGGCGTATTGGTTCTTCACTTCGTCTCGCAAAAAGAGATTCTCCGCTCGTAAGCGCTCATTGGCTTCAGCCAAATCGGCCGCCAAACGGACGTTTTCTCCCATCAGCCGGTAGGTCTCCATGGCTCGGCGCACATCTATTCTGAGATCGTCGGGCTCCCAGGGTTTGGCGATATAGCGATAGATCTGTCCCGAGTTCACTGCCCTCACCAGGGATTGCATATCGGCATATCCCGTGAGCATGATCCGGACAATTCGAGGATATCGCTCCACCACCTTCTCGAAAAATTCGACCCCGGTCATCCCAGGCATCACCTGATCGCAGATAATGAGAGCCACTTCCTCTCGGTCTAGAATTTCCAGGCCCTCAACGCCGCTTTGGGCGGTATACACCGGATATTCTGAACCCAACGTCAGGGCCAAGGATTCGGTAATGGCCTCCTCGTCGTCGACGACCAAGACGCCAAGCCTCGCGCCAGACTCTGCTTTTGGGGAAGATTGCTCTTTACTCATACAACGCCAACCTAGCCGATCTAGAACACACCGGAGTGTCCGATCTCACGAGACCGGCTCAGACCTCGTTCAGTTGCCTCTCTAATCCGTCCAGAACCGTTTCTTGAAGGCAGAGTCCATCCAGTTCATTGATTTCCTGAAGACCCATGGGACTCGTGACGTTGATCTCCGTCAAGCATCCGCCGATCACATCGATGCCCACGAAAAATAGCCCCTCTGATTTAAGCGACGGGGCAATTCTCTCAATGATTTGATGATCTCGCTCATCGAGAACCGCCCTCTGAGCTCGCCCACCGGCATGAAAATTCGCACGGACTTGACCTTTGCTCGGAACCCGCAAAACCGCTCCAATGGGTTCCCCGTCCAACAGTAAAATTCGTTTATCCCCATCCCGAACCCCGGGGAGATAACCCTGGGCCATCACCGGTCGCTGGCCAAAGTCGGTGGCCTGCTCGAGGATCGAGCTCAAATTCCGGTCACCCCGTGACAAATGAAAGATGCCCTCTCCCCCTTTCCCATCCAATGGCTTGATGATCATCTCACCCCCTAAGGCATCGAGAATTTTCTCCAATTCAGCGATTTCACGCGTCACGGAAGTCTCCGGCATGAACTCGGCAAAATGCAGAGCGAAGAGCTTCTCGTTGTAAGCCAAGACACTGGAGGGACGATTGAAAACCCGTGTCTTACGGCAAATGCCCAAAATTTGAGTGGCCGTGACGTACGCTGCATCCACGGGTGGATCCACCCTTTGAAGCGCGATATCCACCTCTTCGTCAAAAAAGACCCTTCGAGAGGCCCCTCGCGTCACCTTTCCTTCACTCCGATCCAAGGCCGTGATGGGTGTCACGCGGGCGGCCACTTGACCCGCCACCACTTCCAAATCAGCCGGATTGACGTAGAGAACCTCGTGGCCGCGTCGCTGAGCCTCGACCATCAGAATGATCGTGGTCGAGGCCCGAAAGTCCTCTGACTCCACCGGGTCCATCACGAAAGCCATTTTCAGAGCTCGTTTGGCCATATTGATTCCTGTTCCCCTTAAATTGGGTTTCGTCAGTGCGAGGTTTCGACCTTACTCAGGCATTGCTTGGCCGACGCCGCTAACATCCAGCGGAGGGCAAAACAATGGCTTTGCCCCACAAGCCTTAGCGCAAGCGTGACCCACTCGGCTAGCACGTGTGGCGTCGCGGAGATCAGATGGCTTTCGCACGTTCCCGACTCAGTCGCTTCATATTATTGACCCTACTGCTCTTTGGCCTCGCCGGCGGTGCCGCCGGCGTTTGGTTCTATGAGGAGTATGTCCGTGGCCTGCCTGATCTTCGCCGAATCGAGGACTATCGACCGCCCGTAACCAGCATCATCTTGGACCGAAAAGGCCGATTGATCGGCGAGTTCTCCGAGGAGCGCCGGAGACTGGTCCCCATCGGGGAAATTCCTGCGGTGGTGCAATTGGCTTTTGTGGCCGCCGAGGATAAATCTTTTTTCCAGCACCGAGGTCTCGACTACTCATCCATCCTACGGGCCGCCATCGCCAATCTGAGGGGCGGAGGCATCAAGCAAGGGGCCTCGACCATCACGCAGCAAACCGTAAAGAGCTTGTTGCTCAGCCCCGAACGCACCTTCCGGCGCAAAATTCGCGAAATGATTCTCGCCCTCCAGATTGAACAACGATTCAGCAAAGACGAAATCCTCTACCTCTATGTCAATCAGATCTACTTCGGTCATGGTGCCTGGGGGATCGGACAAGCAGCCCGCGATTATTTTGGAAAGTCCGTCCCGGAACTCAGCCTTTCCGAGGCGGCCCTGCTCGCAGGCTTGCCCCAACGCCCTTCGGACTACTCGCCTTACCGAAGCATGAAATCCGCTGATGCTCGACGCCGATACGTGCTCAATCGTATGCTGGTTGACGGTTTCATCGGGCAGGAAGCCTACGAGGAAGCCATTGATGACATCCCTGTGATTCGAAGCCACCCGGATGACCAAAACTTTGCACCCGCTGCCCATTTCGTCGAGAGCGTACGCCGACGTCTCTTCGAAGAACTCGGCGGTGAAATCGTTCTTCAAGAAGGCTTAATCATCGAAACCACCCTCGACCTTGATCTCCAAAACGCGGCTGTAGACGCTTTGAGAGCAGGCCTTGAGAATCATGACCATCGCCAGGGATATCGTGGGTCCCTGCGCCAAGTAGAGGCCGAGTCGATCCCCGATGAAATCGTCAAGGTCGGAAAAATCAATCAAAAGAAACTTGCCCCTTCAAGCGAAGTCACTTCATCGGCCGAACCACAAAGGCTTCTGCCTCAGCTTTCCACCGGCGAAGTCCTCACTGGAGTCGTGATTTCCATCGATAAAGAACAGCAAACCGCCCTCATCGGCCTCGCCCCCGGTGTTGAGGGCCGAGTCCGACTCAAAGATATTAAGTGGGCGCGCGAAGCGGACCCGAAAAGACGACCGTACCCGCTGCGCAAACTCGAATCCGTCTTTCAGCCGGGCATGGTGGCCCTGTTCGAACGTCTCTCCGACCTTGCGTCGGTTCAGGAACCAAGTTCCGATGCTAAGGCAGATCCAAGACCACCTCAGATCAGGCTCGGACTCTTTCAATCGCCGATCGTTCAGGGGGCTTTAATTTCCTTCGAAAATGAAACCGGAAATGTGCTCTCCTTGGTGGGCGGCTACGACTACCGTCGCAGCGAATTTAATCGCGCCACTCAAGCAAAAAGGCAACCCGGGTCCGCCTTCAAGCCCCTTATCTACGGGGCGGCTCTCGAAAAAGGCTACACGCCTGTCTCGGAAGTGGTTGATCGACCCGTCGTCTACACCGACCCTGTGTCAGGCTTCATATGGGCCCCGCGAAATTATGGCCGGAAGTTCTATGGCCCCATGCCCATGCGAAACGCGCTGAAGAGATCCGTCAACAATGCAACCGTGCATCTCTTTCGAGACCTCGGCGTAGACTTTGTGATCGACTATGCGCGACGATTTGGAATCCAGTCTCCTCTTTCCCGAGACCTTTCTCTCGCACTCGGCTCAAGCTCTCTGACCCTTCTCGAATTGACCGCCGCATATGGAGTCTTCCCGAATAAAGGACGACGCGTCACGCCTATCTTCATTACGCGAGTGATCGGCAAGAACGGACAAACGTTGCTTGAAGACGTTGCCCTAGGACCTCCGCAAACCCCTCTTGAAGAAATCCCTATGCTCGACTCTCTGATACCCGAACCTCAGCCGGTGGAACTTCAGGAGTTCGAAATTCTTGCGGGCGAAGCCGAGCTGGAAGAATCCTTATCGGACTTCGACCCACCAGCTCCCCTCCTCGTCGAAGAAGACGTTTTTCCAGAAGTTGATAACCGCGTGATTACCGAACAGGCCGCCTACCTCATGAGTGACCTCATGAAAGCCGTCATCCAAGAAGGCACCGGCCGGAAACTTCGCAAATTAAAACGACCTCTTGCCGGCAAGACGGGAACCACCAACGATCAAGGGGATGCGTGGTTCGTCGGTTTCTCCCCCGAGTTGACCACAGGCGTCTGGGTCGGTCATGATGACAACCGGGTCCTTGGGTTCGGAGAGACCGGGGCCGGAGCCGCTCTTCCGATTTGGAGTGATTTTATGGCCGTCGCACTCAAAGAGCGGCCCATCCGCGACTTTGAGGTGCCACAAGAAGAAATCGTTTTCCAGCGCATTGATCGCGAAACGGGCCTCATTGCCGATGCCAAAACACGAAATGCCTACTTTCAACCCTTCTTAGAGGGCACGGGTCCTGAAAAAAGCGTCAGCCAACAAGAGTCCGACAGCGAAGCTCGCCAAGCACTGTTGGAGGACGTCTTCTAACCTGTTCGGACCCTAGAATCCAGAGCACGACGGCTGAGAGCAACCACTCACGCGGAGTAGCCACACAGAATGTCGAAAGGTGAAAACAAAGAATCAAGGCCGCGTCGCGGTGGAGGCGACGTCAAGCGACGCCAAAGGGACGCAGCCAGCCTGACCTCCGAGAAATCCTCGGTGGCCGCTTTGCTCGATGAAGTTTTTCCGGTGCCACTCGCGAAGAGTCACGACGATGACGATCAGGTTCTCACCGAAACGGGGTTGCTCGATTCTCATCTGCTCTGGCTCGAGCGCAAGTCGGCCCTGGGCGAACGCACCGCTGAAATCTCACATGAAGTGCGAAACGCCCTGGTCTCCTTTAAAACCTTTCTCAACCTTCTGCCCGAACGCCAAAACGATGCAGAGTTCATGGGTCCCTACCGTGAAAGCGTGGCTGAAGACTTGCTTCGCATTGACCGATTGCTCGAAGCTGTGCTTCATCATGCTCAGCCAGGGTTCACAGACCCTGCTTCCGGACCTGAGACAACAAACCCTGAACTCGCCATTCAGGCCGTGGTGCAATTGCTTGGGCGAGCCGCCTCTTTACGCGGAGTGGAACTCATCGCCACATGCGAAGCCAGTTTTGTTTCTATGCCGCGAGACGAGCTACAGCAAGTTCTCTTGAACCTCACGCTCAATGCCGTGGAAGCCACGCCTGAGGGCGGTCGAGTCGTCATCCGTAGCCAACCCATTGCGAATCCAGACGCCGAGTTTGTTGAGATCCATATCGATGACGAGGGTCAAGGAATTGCTCAAGAGGATCGAGAGCGGATCTTTACCGCTTTTCAGAGTGCGCGCGGAGACCGCCCTGGAGGACTCGGACTCGCAATCTGTCGTGGTCTGATTGAAGCGACCGGGGGCGAAATCAGGGTCGGCCAGTCAAAGAGCGGCGGCGCACGCCTCATCGTCAGAGTCCCCAAAGCAAAACTTAAGTAAGCCAATCCTACCGAGAGCAAAGCACAACCTTAAATCGGTTCGCCCCACCACTCGCTGATTGCCTGGCCTAAAGACCCAAGCCCGTTCATCAGGAAATGGTCACAATCTTCAAGCAACTCTAAGTGGGAGACAGGAGCCTTCTGGAGCTCCGCCCGAAGCTCGTCAACATCAACCCACTCATCGCGGTCTCCCGTCGCCACAAACAGAGCCCCACGAAACGAAGCCAGGGACTCCACCGGAAGCATGGAGGTCGGAGGGGCGATCAAGATCAGGCGATCAATGTCCGGTCGCGAGAGCCCGGCTCGGAGAGCCGCCAGCGCCCCGAAAGAATATCCGCATGCCACGAGAGACCCCGAAAAAGACTCGGACAAGAAATCTAAACCCGCCCCGAAATCCTCATCGGCGATTGACGTCTCACCGCTTTTCTCTCCTGCACTCGCGCCCACGCCTCGCCAATTAAAGCGAAGGCTCGACACATGGGCCTTTTCACAGGCCCAAGCCATTTCGGTCAAAATGGGCGATTCCATACTGCCCCCCATCAATGGGTGGGGGGGGGCGATTAACGCGGCGCCCATGGGTTCGGGGACAGGCACATAGAGTGCTTCAAGTACCTCACCCGATTTTGCCTGGGACTCGGGCAGGGGAAGAACAACCGGTCTCTCAAATGCGCGTGTCATGCCTGAATCAAACTCCTTGAAAGTCAGTCGAGATGGATCGGCCACCCATTCATAAGAAAGCCTCCCCTTAAGATCGCTGATTGAACGCCCGGCTTGTGCTAGCGGTACCAGCATGACTCAGAATTCGAAAAAAAACGATTTCAAGCTTGAGATGAAAACTGAAGAAGTCGCCATGCCGGATGGCCGCCGAACGCCGGTGGAAATCATGAGACACCCAGGCGCGTCCGCCGTCGTCCCCTTTCTCTCGGCCACTGAAGTTCTCTTAATTCGGCAATATCGACCGGCCATCGGCGGATTCATCTATGAAGTACCCGCAGGAAAGCTAGACCCAGGCGAGTCGCCCGAGGCCTGCGCCCTACGAGAACTCGAGGAAGAGACAGGAAAACGTGCGGGACGAGCCGAATTCATGGGAAGCATCTGGACGGCCCCCGGCTTCACCGATGAAAGAATTCACCTTTTCTCCGCTTTTGACCTCGCCGAAGGCGAACGAAACCTTGATGAGGACGAATGGATCGAACTCGTCCCCCTTCCGCTCAAAGAGGCACTTGAGATGATCTGGACCGACCAATTGCCAGATGCGAAGAGCGCTTTGGCTCTCATTCACGCGGCTCGAAGGACGCAGGAGCAAGGGCGAGACTGAAAAACTGCCCTTCGGGAATTGACTCTGGAGGGTCTGCTCATTAGCTTCCCCACAGAGGGAGAAGGGCTTTATGGACCTTTTGGCCCACGAAAGCTTCTTTATTCGTGATCGCCCTCTCCCCAATGCGGGCGAGGTGAACTCACTTCGCGGTGAAGTAAAATAGATGGTCTCAGACCGTCATAGATAAGCGCAGCAACCGGTTTCCACGCGCTTGCGGAGATCAACCCACATTGGACGGACGAAGATCACAGTTCGGATTCGGCCCTGGAAGCACTCCAGGGATCATCAAAAACCTTCTGATTGCGAACGGCGTCGTTTTCATCGGCCAGCTCCTCACACGCAGCGCGGGAGGGGGCGACCTCCTCTCGGCTCTGGGAGCCGTCTCACCCATGGAGGTCTGGGTCGACTTCAAATTTTGGCAACCCTTCACTTACATGTGGCTCCACAGTCCCTTCAGCCCTCTTCACATCATCTTCAACCTTCTGATGCTCTGGATGTTCGGGTCCCCTCTGGCCCAACTCTGGGGAGATGAGCGCTTCCTCCGCTATTACCTGGTTTGCGGCATCGGGGCCGGTTTCCTTATCGCCTCTGTACCCTGGGTGCCTGTTCTGATGGGCTTCTGGCCTGTTGATCAAGGCATGTTCATCCCGACGCTGGGCGCATCCGGCGCCGTCATGGGCGTTATCCTCGCCTATGCGTTTACCTGGCCCAATCGAACCCTCATGCTGATCTTCCCCCCCATGCCCATCAAGGCCATCTGGTTGATTCCCTTCATGCTGTTTATGGAATATGTGAGTGGCCCCTCGAACGTGAGTCATCTCGGTCACGCCGGCGGGATTATCGTTGGCTGGATTTACCTTGTCCGAGAGGGCCAGACACCTGGAGCCCCGACCATCGCCGCGATGCAGCACAAATACCGGCGCTACCGCATGCGCCAAAAAATACGAGCGGTTCACAACGAGGATCGCCGCAAGCGCGACCAAGACGACGATGACCGTCCCAATCGATTCCACTAGGGCACCCAAAAGAGGCCTCTAGACTCTCCTAGCGGGCCTGACCCACTCGACGTTCAACCCGAACTCCTTGACGTTCAAAGCTCACTCCTGAGAGCTTGATCTCCACCACTTTCCAGCCTTGCCAAAGATCTCCCTCTGTAAAAACAGTTTCGGAGGGACGCCCATCAGCGGAGAGATAGACCGAACGCTTCGCGGGCGTCGGGTGCCACACGGTGCGCATCACCACCACCTCGAGAACCGGAACGGGAGACGGAATCACCGGAGGCTTTGAGAGAGCCACCTCTTTTCGAGCCGGTTGAGCCTTCGCGGCTATTTTCGGTGCGAGAACCGCTGAGCCAGTGGGTTCCGTGGGAGAGGGCTTCGCTCGAAGCTGATCTGCTTTCGGCAAATCTGGCTTCGGCGATTTCTCCTTGGCGACCGCGACTGGAGCCGCTTTTGTTTCATCCGAGATCGAATTTTTAGAGAGAGGCGCAGAGGATGCATCCGGCATTCGTGTGACCTTGGGTAAAGCGGCCACAGAGCGAACGGGACCTTCCGCCACCGGCGTCTTCTGAACCACGGCCTTTTCAGGTACTGACCGGGCTTGAGCCACCGGCAAATCAGAAACCACACGCACCGGGCCCGCAGCTACGGTTGTTGAAGTCGACGCTTTCTGCGGCTCTGGCTGCTTCAGAGCAGGCGGGCGATCAACCGGCTCTGCAGTTCGCGAGCGAGCCACAATACGCGGAGCGTCTTCAACTACGGCTCGAGGATTGGCGAGCGGTCGAGAATCAAGTCGCGGTTCCGATTGTTGTTGGACAAAAGGTTCGCGAGGCGATTCCATGGGTGGAAGAGACGAGGGCTTCGCCTCTGTCACCGAAACGGGCGCTGGGCTTTCCGCCCACCAAGCCCTTAACCCTATACCCACGCCCGCCCCAAGCAGAACGGCGAGGCCTCCCAAGAGCCAAATCGGCGAAATCAATGCAAGACGTCGCCTGGGTGAAGTGACTTCCCCCTCTAACAAAGTCTGACTCTCAGTCTTGCGTTGTTCATCTGCCTCGAGACGTCTTAGAGCCTTCAGGATCGTACTCATCCAGCCTCCCCATCATCAAGCTGGGGAGGTTGATACTCTTCCAACTCGCTGTAAATCAACATCTGCGTAAACGGACCCGCCAAACCATCTACTCGGATGCCGTGTAACTCTTGAAAGCTTTCCACTCCAGCGGCCGTCGCCGCGTCGTACGTTCCCGTGATCCGAACCTCTCCATATTCCATGCGGGATAGAGCCTCCTGTAACCACAGAACTCCGGCTCCGCGCTCCCCTGAGCCGATGAGGCTCGGAATTTCAAGGTACGGTCGCCACGCAATCCAGGCCAAACCCGTAAAATGATCGGCCACGACGTCTGAGTTCAAACGAACTGAATCGCCCTTTCCAAGGCCAGCAATTTCAACACTCTGCCCATCGTGACCCACCAAGGCGACAACGCGCGTTTCCCCGGAATCCGTTCTCAGCTCAATCAAAGCCGGATAATTAAGACCGAGAAGCTGGGTCAAGTCTTCGCCCTCGAAGGCGGTAATGCCCAGATTCGCCTCACGTAGAGCCGCAATCGCGCTGGCCACAGAAGTGAATTGAGACTCTTGCATTCCCAGACCGTATTTCTCTGTCAAAGCCCGAACCGCATGAGAAACGCTCGTCCGGTAGTTTGAGTCATCCAAAAGACCTGAGAGCAATGGGCTGATTCGAGGGGGCGCCACCGCCAAGGCACTGACAGATATCTCTCTTTGAAAAGACACACCTTCTGCCTCAACGGAACGCACAACCACCAACTCCTCCTCACTCGAAGGAATCTCTAAAGCCGCACCGGTCTCAGTGGAGGTCATGCCTAACTCATCAAAATCACGTGATTCCACCGAGGGTTCATCGAAATCGAGCTCAGATCGATTGACGACTAAAACTTTTTCTCTGAAAGTCGTGGGCATCACATCTGGCCCAAGCGCCACCCCCACCAAGACCGAGGCCACAAGCGCAGCCGCCAAAGCCAACGATCCTCGCGTTACACCCAAAGACGCCATGGCTCTTCGCGTGCCTGGAATTTCTCGAGCGGCCTTACGAACCGAGCTCGGCCCCAAGCGAACTTGACCCGCCGCAAAACCCGCAAGAAGAACTCGATCGGCCACCGCATTCACCAGTCGTGGGACCCCCCCGGTCAACCGATGTATTTCAAGCAACGCGGCCCGAGTAAAAATCTCACGCGGTGAATCCGAAGCCACCTGAAGACGATGCTGGATATACTGAGTTGTCTCCGTCGCATTCATCGGTTCTAAGCGCCATCGCACACTCACTCGCTGACGTAATTGGCGTAGTTCATTTGAATCCAGTTTCTCATCCAGTTCTGGCTGACCCAAAAGAATGATCTGAATTAATTTATTGGCGGCTGTCTCCAAATTTGAGAGAAGACGCACTTGCTCAAGCGTGGCCGTCGATAGATGCTGAGCCTCGTCCACAATGAGAACAACCCTCTGCCCCGCTGCGTTACGATCAAGAAGAAAACGATTCAATACACCTAGAAGTTGACGGCGCGACAGCCCTTCGACCTCTAGTCCAAATTCTTCATTGATCGACTGAAGTAATTCGAATGCGTTCTCACTCGGATTAAAAAGAATCGCGATCTCTGTCTCGAGCTCGATCTTCTCCAACAGACTTCGGCACAACGTCGTCTTCCCGGTGCCCACCTCACCGCTGATCACGATAAAGCCCTCACCCTCCTCGAATCCATAGAGAAGATGAGCCAGCGCCTCTCTATGGGCGTCGGTGAGATAAAGGAAACGTGGGTTGGGGGTCAGAGAGAAAGGTTTCTCGCGTAACCCGTAAAAGGCGGTATACATGCGGCTTAATCCGATGAAGAAGTGTACCCCATTGTAGGAATAAAATTACGATGACCCAGCAGATCAAACATAGACCACCTGGAATCGGGGTGGATGTCGGAGCCACCCTAGCCAAGCTGGCTGTGCGCTCAAAACAAGGGGAGTTGCACCTTGAACTCGTCGACGCTCAATCGATCGATGAGATTGAAGATCGAATTCAGGCGCTTCCGGATCTCCCTTTGGGCCTCACTGGATGTGGTGCCCCTCAACTGGCTGAGCGAGTCTCTCGGAAGAGTCATGAATCTCTCGAATTTGAAGCCTGGGGGCGGGGTTCCAGGCTTCTTCTAAATCGTGGGAGTAAGCTCACTGACACCCCCTACCTCTTAGTTTCGCTGGGCACCGGCACATCCATGCTCTGCGTCGATCCCGAGAACACGGCCCGAGTGGGCGGTACAGCTCTAGGAGGGGGGACACTGCTTGGCCTAGGAGGCGCGTTATGCGGTGCCAAAAGCCATCAAGACCTCTGCAAAATGGCCCAAGCGGGCGACCGGTCTGAAGTGGATCTCTTAATCAGGCATGTGTATCCAGAGGGACTGCCGACTCTTCCCCCTGAAGCGTCCGCCTCGAATTTCGGTCTCTTGGCCCGCAAGGCGCGCTTGGATAAGGCCCCCCCTGCCCGCACCGAAGACCTCGCGCTCTCCGTGATCGGGCTCGTCGCTGAAAACGTGGCCCTACAGAGCTGTGCCATAGCCCAAGCTCATCATATCTCTCATATCGTCTACGGCGGATCAGCCTTGCTGCACAACCCGGTGATGCAAATTCTACTGGCCGGCATCACAGGATCGAGTGGACATGAAGCCATTCTGCTTGAAGACGGAAGTCATGCCGGAGCAATCGGTGCGCTGGAATTCGCCACTGACTAGATCATCATGTGAGACGAAGGCAAATTCACAAGCCTCCCCCCTCCCCTCATGATCCATTGAGGCCGCTTAATTCGGGGCCCTGCGGAACCTCTACGAATTTCGCGGAGTCGGTTCGGTGGGGCCTTCATCGTCCGGACGGTTCATGTTTCGAACAGCGCGTTGAGTACGCGCGATTGCCGCTCTTTGAACACGCAGCTCTTCGGTCTGTGCAGCCACTTGACGCTCCAAACGCTCTCGAGCCTCAGAGGCTTCCTCAAGTCGACGTTCCAAACTCTCCGTTCGGCGCTCAAAGTCGCCAAGTAATTTTTGCGTTTCCTCAGTCAATCCCACAGCGGGTCCCTCGTCTAAAATATTTACATGCGTCTCGAGGTCGCTCACTGGGGCAAAATCAGAAGCCACAAAAGGACTCTCCACCAGCGCAGCCTCTTTCTCGGGATCATCCTCAATCTCTTCGAGATCCAATTCGATCTCAGCGACTTTCTCGTGGGGAACGTGAGCCGGTTCCGCTTCGAGAGAGTCCGCCCGAGGCCGAGCTTTAGGTAAATTGGCAAAAGGATTATCTCCGAAAGCAGGAGGACCTCCCACTTCAACCCCTTCATCAAGATCGTCCGAACCCATGGAGGCTCTGCGACGACGCAGAGCCACCAAGATCAAAGTCAAGGCAACAATGCCCAGGACGGTCGTCCAAAGTGCACCGTTCCCCGAATCTTCTTCTTCAACCGGGGCTTTAAATTTTTCCAAAACCTCTTCAGGACTCGGCTCAATGGGGGCGATTCGGATCTCCTGATCAGCCTCAAGCTCAAGCACCGCCAGCTCACGACCCATGGGCTCCTGGGGTTCCTCTGCTCGAAGGCCTTGAGTGGCTGCTTTCTTGACTCGTCTGGGCTCCGATAGCTCGACCCCTACGGAGGGAGCCCGAGAAGGCTTCGTTCGAACGACCACGGCCGGCGGCTTTGGCTTCGGGGCGGCGACCGAGATGACCTTCAAAGGCTTCGGCGAAGGGGCCGGCTTAACGACAGGCTTCTTGTTTTGAGCAGGTTTTGTTCTAGGAGCCTGATTCGAAGGACTTGAATTTGACTTGGCTCCTTTTTTTGAAGATAAAATATCAAGCACGATGCGGGGCGGGCTGGAAAGAATCATCTCCTTGAGTCTTAGGCCCTCACGAGCAAGACGAATTTCAGCCAACGAACCATCTCCGCGGGGAGTCACCTTCACCGAGCCAATTAAATCACTCTTGCTCTGCAGTTTTCGAGGGATTGAAGTCGCATCGAGAGTCACCACGAGATCAGAAATGCCTGGTTTCGGCGAAGCCCTTTCGATCCGATATCCAGTGGGACGATCCAATTCGAAAACGATTCGAGTGAAATCTTCGTGAGCTCCGATCCGCAAGTCCACGACTTCAGAGGCCATCGCCCCACTCGCCAACCCGAGAACAAAGCCCATGAATCCCAAATACATCCATGCCTGAATGAAGCGCATCCTGTTCATCGAGGTCATGTCCATTGTGTGCCCCCCAAACGCCCTCACGAACCGCCATTTCAACCCGCTCAACCTTGGTGCTCCAAGCGTTCGACCACAGCGGTTCCGATTCTCTTTCATCTGCCCGTAAGACCGACTCAAAGGATTTGGATCAAGGTGGAATCGCCCCCACCGAGCCCCCTCCCCAAGCCGTAAACGGTTGCCAAACTTCCCGTGGGTCAGACGGTACCAGCAAACGGCAGCGGAGTCGATTCAGGGCAACACCTCGTCCGCTGGGCGAACGATGAGGCCTATGCACCCGCTTCACATTCATGAGATCCGTGACGTCCGTAATATCCGGGACGTCCGGGCGAGATTAAGCGCAAAGCGGCCTGCCCCTGCGCAAATAAGGCAGGGGCCACCCCTGTGACGGATTACACCCGCGCTCAGGCAATCAAGCCAGCGCCTAAAGACCACCGCTTTAGACTTTTAGGCCGCGCTTGCGACCTCGCCATCCTCATCCAAAAGAGTCTCAAACGACGTCGGCCGAACCTGCATCATCGACCGAGCCGTCAAGCCCAAAAAGGACTCACTCTCGCATGCACCTGTCCAGCGGTGATCGCAATGACGACATTCTGACAACTGCAAAGTGCCCAACTCGAGCACTTCGTCGTGCATCACCTCGTGGCTACCGCAGATTGGGCAACCCGAATTGACATGTTTCCTGGGGAGTATGGATTTCATAGTTTCGACCTTCCGGTTTGAGGAACTGCTTGAACTGAAAAATCAACTTTGAATATGAACCACGCGGAAAACCTTCAAGAGGCCCCTCTCGATTGGAATCATTTTTTGATCTGCACTGCTGGCTTCTTGATCTCTTCCATTCTGACGTTTGTTCGTTTGTTCGTTTGTTCGTTTGTTCGTTTGTTCGTTTGTTCGTTTAAAACCTTGTCTTCGTAATCGGCTTGTCGAGTCCTTTTACAAAGCTTTTAGTGCCCTTGGAGCATTTTCTTGACCGCTCCCATGTGTCTCACCTACGCAAATCAACTTGAAGCTTTCGTCGAGATTCGGCCTCAATGTTCTCGACCGTCCTGAGGGGAAGATTCCGATCGTCTTTATGACGCTCTTAAACGCCCTAAAGCCAGATATGAGCACGCTGCCTCTGTCAGTGGGTAACCAAGATGATTCAAAGGGTTTCCCTAATTTTCAAAATTGACCTGATATTTTGATTAAAACACCTCCGCGTGACGTTTCCGGTCACAGAGTGTGACGATTCTGAAACTGAAACCCTTTTAAAACAGCCTCTTCTTCCTAAAGCCCGAATTCAAGTCAAATCAACCCAAGACCTCGCACACCAAGCCTCAACGGAAAAAGCGCCCCTAGGCGTCAAAATGGTTTTAAGCTCGTCCAATAACAGTCGCACCGAAGAGCTTGAGTCCGGTATTCTTGAGAAGGTCCAAGTAAGCCCCTAGGACTCCCCGGAGGAAATATTGAAAGCACCTAGCCAAGAGCCCAGCGAGGGGTCATCAAAGTCCCGAACTGCATCTCTCCTCCTGGGAGCTGGATCCGCCCTGGGGCTCATGGCCGCGGCGGTGGGCCTTTTGATGCCCTCACTTTCAAGCAAACCCGCTCCGTCAGAAAGCATTGTCGCCATGGTCAATGGAGACGCGATTCTCCGCGGTGAGTACGAAAGGCTTCTCGCCAGCTTTGAGCAAGACTCTAAAAATCCAATGACCGACGAAATCCGCACACACATACTCGACCGCATGATTGAAGAAGAACTCCTGGTACAACGAGCACTGGATCTCGGCCTCGCCCAAGTGGACCGTCGTGTGAGAGCCAATTTAACTTCCAGCCTCATCGACTCGGTTGTGAGCACCGCCGAAGATCAGGACCCAGACCAAGATGAATTGCGTGATTTTCATCGCGACCAAGCCGATTTTTTTACACGTCCCGGCCGGCTAAGGGTGGCCCAAATTCTTTTTCGCATTGACGCGGATCAAGATGAAGTCTCGGTTTATCATCGCATAGAAGCAGCGCAGGCCGCGCTCAAAGAGGGAAAGTCTTTTAGCGAAGTCAATCGGGAGTACGGGGATTCTCAAATATCACCCGTACCCGATGTACTCTTGCCCGCCCTTAAACTTCGTGAATATGTCGGTCCCACAGCCCTCCAAACCGTTTTATCACTCAGGCCGAGTGAGGTCAGTCAACCCGTTCGCTCAGGTTCGGGATTGAGCTTGTTCAAATTGCAAGAAGCCACGCCCTCCGTTCTCCCCGCCTTCGAAGACATAGAGCCGCAAGTCCGTCGTGAATGGGTACGTCGTGCAGGCGACCAAGCCCTACGTGAATACCTCGACCAACTTCGTGACGATGGCGACGTTCGTATCTTTTAACCAGCCGAAACCGAGACTGTCCTAAAGACGACCTGGGTTCATAATCTCCTTTGTAACGAGACCTGGGCCAAGACACCTCAAGACCGAAATCCAATCGCCAAAAAAGAACCCAAACCCCGTAGTTATTGGTGACCGAAAACAACGAGACACCATCGAATGAGGTAATCTCTGAGACCGCTCATTCGTTCAAATAATTTTCTTGGCTTATCCAGGGAGGCTACATGACACTCGAAGGAAGACTTGCACTTATCACCGGTGGAGGTCGTGGAATTGGTCGAGCCACTTCACTTGCTCTCGCTGAAGACGGCGCGGACATCGCGATTCACTACAACAGCGACGCCGATTCAGCGAATGAAACCGCTGAGGCCGTTTCGAAACTAGGGCGTAGAGCGGCCATCTTCCAAGCCTCGCTCGAAAATCTGGAAGACTTAGCGGGAATGGTCGAGTCCATACAAAACCAACTCGGTCACCCAAGCATCTTGGTCAATAATGCGGGGATAGCCAGCAAAGGCAAGACGGTCGCGAAGACTGAGGCAACCGAAGTCGACCGTCTAATGCGAGTTCATGCTTTTGCACCTCATGAACTATGTCGATTGGTCTTGCACGGAATGAGGGAGCAAGAGCGAGGGGACATCATCATGATCTCAAGCGCAGCTACAAAGTACAATGCCGCGGGCGGAGCGCCGTACAATATGGCTAAGGCCGCCATGGAGTCATTGGCCCGAACACTCGCGGCCGAAGAGCGCAGAAACGGCATCCGAGTCAACATTGTTGCTCCCGGTTTAGTCGAGACAGAAATGGGGAGACGCCTGGTCAAGGCCACTTCTGGCGTAGACGACCTACGTCAAATCGATGCTCAAATGCCTTTCGGTCGCGTTTGCCAACCCGAGGATATCGCAGGAGCCATCCGGCACCTGGTCTCAAATCGAAGTGGCTATGTCACAGGTGAACGATTGGGAATCGATGGGGGGGGACAGTAGCTCTTTATGTGGGAGGCCCTCCGCGCGTTTTTCGCACCACCGATTACAGGTGACCCAGAAGAGGTCACTACAAAACTCATCTGGTTGGTCAGATTACGGTGGGTTGCGATCGCAGCTCAAGTTTTTTCAATCCTTCCTGCCCTTCAATTCCAGCTTCTCGAACCCAGCCTGATTCCAGTTTTCATCGGAGTCATCTTGGCCCTTGCCGGTTGGAACGGCTTTACTTGGCTGTCTCTTAAGCGTGGCTGGAAACCCACCCCAGCTCCTATCCTCGTACAGCTCTGTGCTGATATCGCTGCCCTATCCACGCTTCTCATACTCTCAGGTGGGGCCTGGAACCCCCTGGTTCCCATTCTTTTTGTTCACTCTGTTCTTGGCGCGATTCTCCTCCCGTGGACTCGCGGACTGCTTTTCTTCGGTCTACTACTGCTTTGTGTCATCGGGATTCAACTTTATGCACAGATTCCACCTGGCCTAGAGGGCCTGCAGGTCCCTGAACTCATTCTCTTCCCTGCGCAATTCCTCGTCGCACTTACTTTCTGGATTTTGACCGCGTGGCTATCAAGCACTCTTACAGCTTTTCGCAGCCACCTCTTTGATGCCCGCGAACGAAAAACTCGAATTGACCGACTTCGCGCAGTCGGTGCCCTTGCTGCAGGCCTAAGCCATGAGTTTGCGACTCCACTCAACACCGCACAGCTCAAACTCGCTCGCCTCGCTCGATCTAATAATCTCGCTGATAATGAAGACTTAAATACTGCGCGTGAAGAACTCGACCGCTGCGCTGAAGTACTTCACCATATGGCAGGCTCACAGCTTCAACCCGACAGACTCTCACTCGAAATATCAGAATTAAATCGACTAGTCGGACGAGTTTGCCACAGCATCGAAAATGAAAACCCGGAAGTGCCTATTCGGGTGCGCGTTGAAGGACGGCCTCCCTACCGTGTACTCATTCCCTCTGTCGCCTTCTCTCAAGGGCTCATTAATCTGATTGACAACGCCATTCAATCAAGTCATGGACAAGCCCCTGTGGACGTTGTGGTTTCCGGCGATCTCACTCACGTTAATCTGACGGTTTCTGACCGAGGTGAGGGCTGGCCAACGATGGTCAAAAATCATCTAGGAGAACCTTTTGTCACCACTAAATCCGATGGCGTCGGGCTTGGCCTGTATTACGTTCACAGTCTTTCAGAGGCCATCGGAGCAGAGCTTCACCTAGAAGACCGAGAGTCGGGCGGCGCATGTGCCCGAATTTCATTGCCACGGGCAATCACCCTAGAAAAATCCCTGAATGGCGCTGAGGGCAGCCGTTCTCGAACTGAAAACTAAACATCGCATCAAAGCAAGGACGGAGAATCCATTTGGATGAACCTGAAGACAGCACACCTGGGATCGAGCGTAAACTTCTCATCGTAGAAGACGATGAGCGCTTTGCACGAACGATCGCCGACGAATTTCGAGATCGAGGATACGATGTTGAATGGCTCGAGACTCTACAATCTGTACGAGAAGCCCCCGTTCTTAATCCTGACTTTGCAATCGTCGATCTACGAATCCGGCAAGACAGCGGGCTCGATGTCATCACCACCATTAAAGAGCGTTCGCCTGACACCGTCATCGTCGTTCTCACCGGCTATGGGAGTATCGCCACCGCGGTCCGAGCCACTAAACTCGGCGCATCGAGCTATCTGACTAAACCTGTCGATACAGATCAGCTTGAAAGGGCTCTCCTAAATGATCAGGACGATGAAGACATTCCAATTCCCGATGAGTTTCAGAGCCTTTACCGACACGAACGGGAATACCTAGAGTATGTCCTCGCTGAATGTGATGGAAACATTAGTCAAGCCGCACGCAGGCTCGGACTTCATCGACAAAGCCTGCAGCGGAAGCTCAGAAAATACACGCCAAACTAACTTTACGAGTCAATAAGCCAGTTCTTAGATCTACGGAACGAGGAGATCACGTATGAAAAGGTTTGCAGGCAAGGTCGCTTTGGTCACAGGGGCTGCGAACGGAATCGGCCGCTCCACCGCCGAAAGAATCGCATCAGAGGGCGGAAATGTCGTCTGCACCGACGTTGATCTTGAGGGAGTTGAAACCACGGCTCGAACAATTATTGAGTCGGGCGGACGGGCTTTAGCCCGAATCTGCGATATCGGAGATTCGGGCTCGATCGGTGAAACAGTCGCCCAAACCATTGAAGAATTCGGAGAGATCAACTGTCTCTGCAATATCGCCGGGATCGTTCACTACGACAACACCCATGACTTAAGCCTTTCAAAATGGAACCGTATCCTTGAGGTTAACCTCACAGGCACCTTCATGATGTGCCAACAAGCTCTTCCTCATCTCTTGGGAGTCGGTGGCAATATCGTCAATATTGTTTCAACGGCCGCCATCTCAGGTCACCCATGGATGGCCGCCTATGCGGCTTCAAAAGGAGGAGTGCTCGCACTGACCCGAACTCTCGCGGTCGAGTACGGCAAACAGGGCCTACGTGCCAACGCAGTTTGTCCGGGCTCCATTAAAACAGCCATGCACGAGCAGTTCGAACTCCCGGCTGGAGCCAATGCTAAATTGCTCCAGCGCATTATGCCGCTTGATACATTTCGAGGGCCTGAACAAGCCGCCGCCCTCATTGCATTCTTAGGCTCAGAAGATGCGGCACATATCAACGGCGAAACGGTCCGCGTGGACGGGGGCGCCCTGGCTTGAGATCGTATCGAGTTCTCTGAAAATGACTTTCACAGAAAAGTGCGGTTCGATCACATTTCGTAAATCAGCTGTCCCTTATCATCGTTGTGTCCATCGATATCACCGAGCAAGCGAAGGTGCTCAAGATGAGCGTAGGTTTCGCTTTCCGCCATCGAGCCCCAGCTCCGTTCTCTAAAGAGGTGCTGCATGATGGCGTTTACGGTCGCTGGACCGATTTCACGGCCGATCTCTTTGACCTTCCCCAATCTCTCGTGATGATGCTCCTTGATGCTATTGCATCTTGCCGCCAAATCCGGGAAAGGATGCCCATGGGCCGGAAGCACCGTCTCGATGTGCTCTAGAGCCGCGGCTGTGTCCAGCGAATCAAAAAAAGCTTGAAGCGGATCTGGATCTACGGAGAGACCGCTAATGTGAGGTGTAATACTGGGTAAAACATGATCTCCCGCTAAAAATACGCCGTTTTCAGGGTCGTGCAGACAGATGTGATCTTCGGTGTGTCCGGGCGTATGAACCACAAAAAATTCACGACCACCTAGCCGAATCACATCGCCACCAATCGCTGGATCCGTGATGGTCGGAATTTTCATGAACGTGCGGCCCAATAGACGCAACAGTCCATATTTCATTCGCATCTTAAAAGGTGGGCGAGGGGCCTGACCTCCCCAGGGCGTAGGACCTCGACTGAAGGAATAACCCGGCGTGAAAGGCTTATGAGCTTCAGCCCTCGCGGAATCCTCAGGAATAGACTCACCATTTTCCGCATGCTCATGTGTGTGCAAATCATCAACAGCCACTTCGGGCTTCTCGGGGCCTCTCATCCCTAGATGAAACGAATGATGAGCGATCATTCGACCATTCGAACGCTCCAAAACGCGCGATGCGCCACCGAAATGGTCTGGGTGGGAATGAGTCACCACCACCGTATGACAATCCTCCACCTTGAGCCCAGCCTGTCGAAGGCGATCTTCAAGGGCCTTAAATGAACTATCCGAAGGAAGACCCGGATCAACAAGGGCAGCCCCATCGTTATCGATCAAGGCATAGCAATTCACATGCCCCAAGCCTGGCATGTTTATGGGCAGTTGCATGCGCAGGACATCGTCTGCAACTTCAGTCACTTCTTCCTGTGCAGATTCCTGCTCTTGCCTTTTCTTCTTTTTTGGGGTCGCCTTGCCGCTCGAGTCCGTTTGATCCATCTGGATAGACTAACGAAAAAAAATCCGGTCGTCTGTAGACTGATCCTTCGATTCGAAAACTCGATTCGCGCATGAGGTGCCCCACTCAATGACTGGGCCGGGCCTACCCCTGCTAGGCCTGTGGCAAAAGATATAAATCAAATTAAGGCTGATAAAATGCTCGAGCCTCATCGAGCTTTTCCAGACTGCCGATATCAAACCAAGTACCCACCATCGGACACGCTGAAACGGGAACCCTCGAAACCAACCAACTTATAAAGTGTCCTGGAGCGTCCGAATTCCCTTCTCCGGCCAAATATTGCTCAATCCTACGTTCAGTCCCTGAGGTGAGAAAATACATAGCGATGGCTGAGAGATTTCCAACTGGATCCAGCGGCTTCTCACGAAAAGATAAAACTCGTCCATGAACGTCGACACTGATCTCGTTATACGGGCTCTGTCCTGGGCTGTGATCAATATGACGCGTCACGAGAAGAGGCATATTCCGACCTTTGAACTCTTCATACAGAGTCAATAGTTCAAAATCAAAAAGATTATCTCCTGCGATGACGAGAAAATCTTCTCCGTGGGTAGGAACACGCTCAAGAGCAAAAGCCAAGTCGCCGACCGCGCCAAGCCTTTCCTCTGCTTCACTCGCGCCATCGTTTAAAATGACGATGGGGACACGAAAAGCACAGGACTCTCTCCATTCCAGCAATGCATCGTAAAAGCGATGATTGCCAATGACAACGACCTCAGTCAAATCAGGGAGGTCCTCCACCTTGCGCATAATATGAGAGAGGATGGGGGCTCCGCCGACATCAAGTAACGGCTTCGCCATGTCGCGAGTGAGTGGATACATCCGAGTCGCAAAGCCAGCCGCTAGAAGATAAACCTTCATTGATTTCGACTCTCACTTTTTCGATGACTGTCTGATAATTTTAGAACTGGACGGATAAATTCGTACCCTTTGTCCCTGTAGGCTCGCTCGAGAAGACTGAAGTCTGATTCAGAAAACGGAATACCGATGACAGCCCCTCCTGAACCGCATAATTTTACGCCAGCACCCAAGCTTAATGCGATGGAAACCATTTCAAGATCAATCTGCCCGACATGAAAAATAGTCTGTCTCAATCGAAAATTTCGTGTCATCGCGTCACGAAAGCCATCATGATTATTCTTTTTGAGAAGAATTAATCCTTCATCGACTAAATCTCTAAACTGGCTTACAGCCTTGAGAACAATGGGATCACCCGACCTCCAGCGTTTCTTAAGTGAATCATGCGCCAAACTCGACGGGCTTCCACCATTGGGGTCCCAAGCCATAAAGAGGGGAGGCAATTCAACCCCGATTAAAGACCAATATGAAGAAAAATCTCCCTCTTCAGCAAGGTCCATCGCCACAATCCCTTCTTCCGATTGAACGATTCGGTCCATAGGACCCGCCGAAAATCCAAGGTCCTCTACTTCAGCCGACCATGCCATTTGAGCCATCGCCTGAGAGGATAAATCTGTTCCAAACCATTCATTAAGCGCACGTAACGCCGCAATCACAATGGCACTTGAGCCAGCCAGGCCCACTTGACGCGGAATGTCGGTCTCGTACCGCATTAGGAATCTCGATTCAAGAGACGCTGAAGCTTGAAAGGCTCTTTCCGGGAAGGCCAAAAAATACCTTTTCATGGAAGCCCTCAATAAACGAACGCCCTCATCATAACGGGAGTCCCCGACGTCACGGATCGCAGCCCCAATCGATGCAAAAGCTCTTCCAGGCTGAAGCCCCCTGGACAGCCGAAGCCTATCCGAGGGCTCAATGCAAACCTGGGCATGAAAATCAGCAATACAAAGCGCAATTGCCTTTCCTCCGTATCCATCTGACGGATTCCCGAGCAATCCTGCCCGAGCGTGGGCAACGCACTTCACCTGACGCATCAACACCTCCTCAGAGTCGAACCATACTCTAGAAGATCAAAGCTACGCCAAATGGATTTGTTCGGACTCTCAGAGCGCTCCTAAAGTCACGCAATAAAAGCTTTTAGGGTCAGGGCCGACTCTAAATTATTCGCTGAAAAATGAACGATATCTCCTCAATCTGGCTCTATCCTGAGGATGTATTCCTGAGAGATCCCGAAGCCATGATATAATTCCCATCAAAGAAACAAATCCTCAGATGATTCCACTCAGAGCGGAATTTCTCGGATTCAGCCAAGTTACTCTAATCTGAACCCCTCCAAGATACGATAGGAAGAGCACAAAGGTTCAAGACCGTATATGTCTCACCTTTTAATTCAGAGATCAATGGACCAAGCCCTACGATGAGTCGAATATATGATGCACTCCCGATCTTTGGACAGAACCTTGCGTGTACTTTCGCTGGATATTCACGAATTCACAGTCGGTACACACGACATTTTCACAGGACGCTGAAAGAGTGGAATGAAACCATCCACTATCCCATCGAAGATTTACACGCACTTCAGCGCGACCGGTTAACGCGTTTAGTAGAACATGCCCGAATGAACGTGCCCCATTATGGTCAGATCCCACCTCCTTCGAGTGCAAAAGACCCCTTCCAAGCCATTACGGAAACACTCTCTACGATCCCACCCCTGGATAAGAAAACCTATCGTGCAGCCTCGGAAACATTCATCGCCCAGGGCATCCCTAAATATCGCCTGAATCGCGGGATCACCAGCGGAACCACTGGGACGGCCTTGCCCACCTACTACACGCCCGAGGCACTGGCCGAAGAGTACGCCACCGTCTGGCGGCTTAGGATGGAAAAAGGCATTCGCCTGATGGATTCGCATCTCACCTTTAACGGCCAGTCGATCGTTCCTTTTTCACAAAGTGAAGCACCCTTCTGGCGACACAATGCCTATGGAAGGCAAACTCTGTTCTCGGTGTATCACATGACTCCCCGAAATCTTGAGCAATATATCTCTGCTATTCAAAAAAGTCGGGCCAAGTATATCCTCGGCTATCCTTCCGCTTTGCATCTGGTAGGACGCGCGATGATTGAAACCGGACAAACCCTTCCAGAGGGTCAAGTCAAAGCTATTTTTACATCCTCCGAATCCCTTCTCGCATTCCAACGCAAAACCATCGAAGAAGCATTCGGCACCCAGGTCTGGGATCGTTATGGGACGAGTGAATTCACTGTCTCTATGACTGAATGTCGAGAACATAACCTTCATGTTGATATGGAATTCTGCATCGTTGAGGTTGAAGTTGAAGAAGAGACCGACGATTTCGTGAGGGGCTCCTTCATGGTGACCGGACTAAGCAACGACGCCACTCCCTTCCTCCGATATCGAATCGGTGACTCAGGGACTCGGCTTAAAAAGCCCTGCCCGTGCGGCCGCGCGGGGGACGTCTTCCGAGATGTAGACGGTCGAAATGAAGATTTCATCGTCACTCCCGATGGGCGAATGGTGGGACGTCTAGATCATATTTTTAAAAACCAAACTAAAATTCTAGAAGCCCAAATTCGTCAAGACAGCAAAGAGGCGCTCGACGTTCTTCTAGTGAGAGATAAGCTTTTCGATGAAAAATCCGAGCGAGACTTGTTAAACGAAATTAGAAAACGACTCGGGAATGAGATCCATATCGATATCCACTATGTCGACTCAATTCCACGCGAGCGTAATGGCAAGTTCAGAGCTGTGAAATCTCAGATCGGACAGCTGGCCCAATGACACGATTAAGGCCTCTACAGAAAACGAAAGAATCCCTGATGCACGAACCGCAACGCAGGAGAATCACTCTATGTGCGGAATAGCGGGGTTTATAGGCGACTACCCGAAGCCTCTCCTCCACGCCATGAACCAGTCTCTCGCACATCGTGGTCCAGACGACTACGGTGAACTCTTTGATGCGGAAAACAGGCTTGGCCTATCCCACAGACGACTCTCGATTATTGACTTGTCGCCGAGAGGCCGGCAACCCATGTGGGACGAAACGGGTCAAGTCGCAATCGTTTTCAATGGCGAAATTTTCAATTACAGAGAATGTCGAAAGCGCTTGGAAGGCTCTGGACATGCGTTTAAGAGCGACTCTGATACAGAAGTTATCTTAAACCTCTACCTCCGCTACGGAGAAGGTATCTTCTCTCGCCTAAACGGCATGTATGCTTTCGCGATCTGGGACTCTCGAGATAAGAGTCTTCTGGTCGCTCGAGATGGCGTCGGAGTAAAACCCCTTTACTATTGCGAATCTGATCGAGGCTTCCTGTTTGCAAGTGAACTTAAAGCTCTTCTTCAAAGCCCTCACGTAGACAGAGAGTTGGATCATCAAGCCATCCACAGTTATTTGACTTACCTCTGGTGCCCAGCCCCCTCCACCATGTTGAAAAGTATCAAAAAACTGGAACCTGGATTCGCTCTTCGTATTAAGTTCGGACGGATCGTTAAACGATGGTGCTTTTATGATCTTCCATACGATCAAGCCATCGTTCCCATGACGGAACAGGAAGCCATCGAGTCCGTCCGTGAATCTGTCGAAACCGCCGTCGAACGCCAGATGGTCTCCGATGTACCCATCGGGGCTCTCCTCTCAGGCGGCCTCGACTCTAGTGCGGTCGTTGCTCTCGCTAGAAAAGCAGCCCCGGATCAAGATTTTAAATGCTTCACGATCGGCTTCAACGACAAATCCTTTGCTGACGAAGGCTGGGCCGAAGACCTTCCGTATGCCCGTCAGGTCGCCCAGCATCTCGGGGTAGACCTGGAGACTGTTTATGTCGGACCCGAAATGGCGAGCGAAGTGGAGAGCATGGTCTACCACCTTGACGAACCCCAGGCCGACTTTGCGCCCATCAACACCTACTTCATTTGCAAACTCGCCCGAGACCACGGGATCAAAGTGCTGCTGTCAGGTGCCGGGGGAGACGATATTTTCTCCGGTTACCGACGACACTATGCTCTGGGGATCGAACAGGGATGGAGTTGGTTGCCTCAACTTTTTCGGCGCGCAATACGCAGTACGGCGCGAAAGATTCCATCAAATTCAGCCCAACTCCGACGAATCGCCAAAGCCTTTAGCTATGCCGACCTCGATGGTGACAGCCGACTCTCGAGCTACTTCCAGTGGATCGATCCAGAATTTCTTCATAAAATTTACAGTAACGACATGCTCTCGGCTTTACATGCGAGTGACTACGCTGACCCGCTGATTCATTCACTTGATCGACTCCCTCCGAACATGCCCGACTTAAATCGCATGCTCTATCTAGACGGTAAACATTTTTTAGCCGATCATAACCTGAACTACTTCGACAAGATGAGCATGGCTACAGGAATCGAAGTTCGTGTTCCCCTGTTAGACCCCGATCTCATCTCTCTTGCCGCACGACTCCCCACCCAGTACAAGCAACGAGGCGGAGTCTCCAAGTGGGTTCTAAAGAAAGCTATGGAGCCCTACCTGCCTGAGCAAGTTATTTATCGAACTAAGTCGGGATTCGGCGTACCTCTGCGAACGTGGCTTGGGAGTGAACTGAAGCCCCTCGTTAATGACACCTTGTCGGAGCACTCGTTGTCAAAGCGTGGTTTGTTCAATGTAGAGGCTGTTCGGGATCTTCAAAAACGAACGCAGTCAGGCGCCATCGATGCCACCTACACGATTCTATCCATGATGTGTATTGAACTATGGTGCCGAATGTTCTTAGACGTTCAAAACCCTAGTCCACCCGCACCTCTGGCTATCTAGTCGACCTCTCAAATACCACCTTTACTCAAGACCCGTCAAGCTGGAAAAGAACGTTCCAGAATTGACTCTGCCTTGAATAACTGACTTGCCGAGGAACACTCTAGCGCTCTCTTTCTCCGGCAATGAAGTCTTGGACATGGGTATAGGCTTGATCATCCGTCACCTGAACAGGAGGATGCTTCATGAAGTAGGAAGAAGGCGAATGCAAAATTCCACCTACGCCGCGATCAATCGCAACCTTCGCGCATCGAATAGCGTCAATCGACACCCCACCCGAATTTGGCGAGTCTTCAACAGACAGGCGAAGCTCAAGGTTCATGGGAACGTCTCCGAAGAGCTTGCCTTCCATGCGAAGGAAGCAAACTTTATTGTCATTTTGCCACGGCACATAGTCGCTCGGGCCTACATGAATATTGTCATCGGCCATACGCTCGCTCGCTACCGATTGCACGGCCTCCGTCTTTGATTCTTTTTTACTCGCCAGGCGATCGCGATTGAGCATGTTCAGAAAGTCTGTGTTGCCACCTGTATTGAGCTGGTAGGTCCTCTCAAGCTTGACGCCCCGCTTTGCGAAAAGATCCGTCAAGGTTCGATGGGTAATCGTCGCGCCCAATTGAGCCTTGATGTCATCACCTACAATCGGAATTCCCTTGTCTTCGAAACGCTTCGAAAAGGCCGGATCACTCACGATGAATACCGGCATGCAGTTCACGAGGGCAACACCGGCTTCTAGGGCACACTCTGCATAAAAACGAGCGGCCTCTTCCGAACCAACAGGCAGGTAGTTGATGAGTACATCCGTGCCCGATTGGACCAAAGTCTCAACAATCTCATGCTGCGTAGCCTCAGGATCGTCCGAAGGCAAAAAAGTTCGCCCCTCAGCATGATCCGACATATGAGGAGCGACGCCGTCCAGAGTACAGCCCATGCTGACCCGAACTCCTGTCTTCGGCACGTTGTCACAGAAAATGGTTGTGCAGTTGGGCGCTTCGTAAATCGCCTCAGCAATATCTTTTCCAACTTTACGGACGTCGACGTCAAAGGCAGCCACGACGTCAAGATCGCTCGGCTTATACCCGCCGATATCCCAGTTCATGAGACCGATGGCCTCTTCCGGAGTCCGCTCGGCGTAATACTGAATTCCTTGGACGAGAGAACTCGCACAGTTCCCTACACCTACAATGGCAACCTTAATCTTGCTCATAACCCCCCCGACTCGTGGTCAAATTTGTCTTCGACGGCGATGGACCGAAGTTCCCCCCAGCGGCCCGCGCGTGGGTAAAGGCGTGAGCTTATCGCAGCCAGAGCCTCCCGGGACCCCATGGAACGCACCAAACCGCATACAGTGGCCTCAGTCGACTTAGAGCCGCATTTTTCATGACCCAGTGGCTTTACAAACAACTCCGAAATTAAAAAATGCATATAGAACGGGGGTTTGGGCTTTCTCTTCCGTCCAGTTTTAGACGGTGAAAGCACCTCTTAAAGCCAGCATTGCCCTCGACGTGTTGCCAAAAAGACCCATTATCTTTAAAGAGCTACCTGTTTGAGCGGTCCGCCGCAGAGATCAAAAGGTCGGCCAGCTGATTTGGCTGAGAGAGAAAAGGGGAGTGATCCGTATCGAGAGAATGAATCGCGCGAAACTTTCGCCTTTGTTGCATTTGCTGCTGCAGATTCGGACTCACGGCTTTGTCCTGTAAACATTCGATATAGATGGCGGGAGTCTCATTTCTAAGATCAGAGGTCAAGCAAATAGGTTGCGTAACGGGCCCTAAGGGCTGCGCCAAAAGGCGCTCTAGGGACTCTGCTTGGTCGACTTTTGAACACTGGCCGTAAAAGCATTCCAGACTCCCAGCGCGGTCAAGTCGAATCACCTCTTCGTTCCAATCCACCTCAAGGTACTTATTCAACAAGCTGCCTGCGTCGCTCAAGGCTAAATCGCTCGCCGACTCGCCGTCACGAGGCACATAAGCCGCTAGATAAACAAGAAGCTCTATCCCCGCGCCACAGTATTCGGCGGCCTGACTGATCACGGCTCCCCCTAAGCTATGCCCCACCAGGATGGTCGGCTCATCCTGCGCCTCCACAACACATGCAAGAAAGTCTGAATAGTCATCCAGAGTCACCCCCTTTGAACGTGCCGAGCCTAGGCCACAGCCTGGGAGGTCAGGAGTTAAAACGGAATGCCCCGCCGATTCGAGGGGTTTAACAATATTTTGCCAACACCACCCTCCGTGCCAGGCCCCATGGACGAGAACAAACACACTCATTTCAATTTAATCTTCCCACATGAATCCAAACCTAAGATCTAAAAATAGATCTTGAGTATCGGTTTGAAGGCGACTCGGCTTAATCGCCCTGTTCTTATTCAGACGCCGAACTCAAACCTTCCAACAGCGGGGGGCGTGTCACCTTGGACAAAAAGAAAACCAGATCGGCCCGTTGTTCGGGGTTCGTGATACGAGGTGCGATCATTCGGTTTCCAGGAATTACACTTTGCGGAGAAGCCAGAAAAGCATCCAGCTTCGCCTCTGTCCATATGAAAGAAGACGCTCGCGATGCCGGCGAATACGGATACCCCGTCACAGAGCCTGCAGGACGACCTATAAGCCCCTGAAGCGGGGGGCCGATCTTAAGATCAGCTCCCGTCACGTCATGACAACTCCAACAAGGCGTCGCTGCTTTTTGACCTCGATTGAAGCGAGCTTGGTCCATGGCATTCAGTCCGCTCCGTATCTCTCCGTAACGATCGCAAGCCGTCGTCCAAAAGAGGAGGCCGAAAAGCAAATAAAGCAGCGTGGTTCGCCGGAGAGGATTAGAAATATTCAAGGGAAGTCAGCTTTCTTTAGTCACTCGCTTATGCTGCCTCTGCCAATTAGGCATGGCTTAATGTGGAGATGAATGGCTTCAGTTTCTTTTGAGTATGGTCGATAACACGGAGGGGCAGCATTGGCCTCAGGAGGCTCTCCGATATGACTAGACCGCGAATATCTCAAATAATCCACAGGCCATTATTGTACCTTCTCATATTTTGCTTGCTGACCTCCGCCTTAGCGGACCATGGCCTGGCCGACAGTCGCCCAAGCGTTGAGACTCTCCCATCAGGAACATGGAACCAGCCAAGCCAACGAGAGGATCATTTAATTCTAGACGAACTCAGACAACTTGAAAAAAAAATCACAGAAGCCCAAACAGAGCGAGTGAGTTCCCGAACGAAATTAAGAAAAGCTCGACAACGACGTTATCCCCGCGGCCAGGCCCTTGATGATTTGCGAAAAAATGCCCAGGAAGATGAGATCCGTATGGAAAAACTAGAAAATCTCTTCTTACACCTCGTCGAGGGTGCGCGACGCCAAGGGGTTTCTCTCGCCGCACTTTCTCCCTTTCTTGATCGGGCGGAGGCCCTAGAAGATGACCGGACCCTACGTACGAACTGAATGAATCTCGTGACGTATGACGACGAGTCCCCAAACAAAGTTCTGCCCGACTAAACTCCAGAAGTGTCGTTCGATGAAACGGCCGAACTTGGCAGCCAAGTCTCGGGAGGGCACTGGGTATAGACGACTCCACTTTCGGCGTTCAACTCCATCCATGCAAAAGCTCCTCCACCCGCCTGCCTTGCACGAATTCCCTCCTGACCTCGCTCTTCACAAGGCTCAAATTTGAACGAGTCCGAGCCTTCTTCTACCCAAACATACGCATAGGTCCGATCTTCTTTTCGAACCAAACGAACAGACAGACCTTGAGGAATATTCAATCCTTGGCCTAGGTAAACGTATCCCTCCAGCCAAAGTTCACCATCAGAAAGTCGAATTCCCGGAAGCACTTTTCCGATGGAAGAATTAGGAAGAGTCTCTAAATAAGCCTTTAAGATTGTCTCATTGTCTTTATACCAAGCCGGGTCCGCTGTCGGCTGAAGAGCGGGTCCGGGAACCCCTGACCTACTTAGGCCCGGGATCCCGGCACATCCAATACAACCCACGGAAAGGCTCAGCAAGAGGAACAGCACCTTCGGATAGATCAAGAATCTTTGAACAGAAAACAAGAACGTTTTTAAGTCAAGTCTCATTCACTGCCCGTGCCTTAAATTGAAGTTGGCGCAATGAAAGAATTCCTAGAATTGATGCCACCGTTTCAAACGCAAATGCTGCGAGGTTATAAGTCGATAGACCGTAAACCACCAACCCAAAACCTCGACCGAGAGCAAGAGACCCCAACGTAACGACCATCGCGACGAGCCCTACGTAGAGATACTGAGAACGAAAGGTACCTGCTAGGAAAAGCACCCCCAGTCCAATCTGCAAACCTCCATACATAGCAGCAACTTCCGCCTCCGCTTTGGCGCCTGTCAGAACTAGGCCGCTGTACCGAGTCGCTGCTTCCGGCTGAGTCAAACAGACGAATCCATAAATAGCAAAAATGAGACCCACGCCGAAAAGAAGAATTCGCCCTAGCATCATCTTTTACACTCCCAACCGTGTTCCATGAATAGAGAACTTCTTTGCAATCTCTCAGCAGCCTGCCGAGTTTGAATTGGACCTCATTGATCAATACTAAGAATATCCCGAATCGTGAAGCCGCACCCATCCTACCCAGAGAGAAATAAGATATTTCTTCAACACAAGTAAAGATCGTGACTCTCATCCCAATTTAAGGCGCAGACCATGACCTAAACGACCCGCCGTCACGCTCATAAATTGAAGTCTCGAAAGTGTCCTCTGATACTCTCGATTATTGATTACAATTCGGTATTCAACCTCATCAATCACATCTACCCGTAAATCGTGCACCGCTCCATACGTCATCCGGTCGGCTTCATAAAACAAACGAGCCACTTCCTCTACGTTTCCAGGACCCACGACTGCATCGCGCCCATTTCCCACCGGCCCCCAAGAGAGGTCAATTTTATTAAGCTGATCCACCACTCCGTGACCGTGAAGAGCATGAACGGCATTTGGAGGGATCCTAACTTGAACATCGGTGTCTATATCGCCTTCTTCATCAATCCAAACAAAACCTGCCTCTCCGACTTTAAACGGCCACTCCGGATCAGGCGACTGATCATTGTGATCAAAATAGACAACTCGAGAAGACATGAAGAAACCTTAAGTAAACTCTGACAGTCACGGCGCAAACAAGAGACTCAAATCATACTTATCCCAGGAAGCATGAACGTTAAAAGATTGCCTTCATGTCGCCTCTGAGTTGCTTAGATCAATTAGAAGGTGACGACTCAGATCTCCGACAAATTCGACCAACATCTTGCGCTCGACAAAAAACCATCGGCCCTCTGCCCACCCAAAGCGATCCAGATATCGCCCAGCGATAATGGCTTGAAGTGGAAAATCCGGGAGACACTGAAAAACGGTGAAACGCGTGCGTCCGGTAGCCGAAATAGAATTCTCATCCACTTCAATAATGGCATTTGTGGTCATGTGCTGTGTGCAGGGCGTCCCGGTTTCATAAAGGCGAGTGCTTGACTCATAGAGACCACGCACTTCATCGATTCCCCGGGCGATGACCTCCCCGTCTGGCCCTTTGATAGCCCCGTGCTCAAAGAGTTCAGCTAATCCTTGAAAGTCACCATCGTCAATCCGCTCCGCGTAGAGATAAAGTAGATTTTCGATTTCACGACTGCTGTTTGCCATCACAAGCCCTCTATGGACAGCTAAAAACTGAGATCGGTCTCTTCTCGATACATTGTCTAAGCCAGCCGCGCCATACCTGAAGGCAGCGGCGGCTCTGGGTCGCCCGGTGCACTCACGAACCGACCCCACTCATCCAAGCTAACCCTCTCCATATGGTCAGGCTGACGACTACGTAAGTGAGTGCCACAGTTCATACACTCCACATAATGATGTACTTGAGGAGACCTATGCGAGATCACTTCGATCGAAGTCCTCAGCCAAAGCCGGCTCGGCTTTCCTTGATCATCACACTCGACGCACCGGAGTAAAAACACCGGCCCGAGCTCTGGTTCGTCACGTGAATCCAACATCAGCCCCCTTAGGATAACCCACCCTCAATACCGGGAAAAGCATGATCTTAAAGTCAAACCCTAAGACAAAAATCGCTCTCAGTGAGTCCAGTCTCTTTCTGCTGAAACTCACTGCTCCAGGATTTCAGCTCTGCGAATAATGACGAGCTTTTGGGGTTCACCCGTTTCTGTTCCATACATTTCAAGCGTCTTAAGCGTCCCCATGCCTTCGACGACTTGACCATAAACCGTGTGCTTGCCATCGAGGTGCTCGGCATCCTTGCCGAACAGTATGAAAAACTGACTTCCATCTGTTCGTGGGCCAGAGTTCGCTGCGCTGACGACTCCCCTCTTGGAGTGTCTAGCCTTGCGACTGAATTCACCCCCCATGCGATACCCAGGCCCACCGGATCCATTCCCCAGCGGGTCTCCTCCCTGAACCATAAACTTAGGAATGATTCGGTGAAAAGAGAGGCCGTCATAAAATCCGAGACGAGTCAAATAGATCGCGCTGGTCACGTGCCCCGGAGCGACTTCCGGCTTCAATTTGATTTTGATCCCACCCGCAGTCGTATGCAGGAACCAATAATAGTCCACATTTGGATCATACGTGACAGCTGGGGGACGGGGCACACGAGTCTTCCACGTGGGGTCAGATTTATCGACCGGATACTCTTTGATGTGTGCATCCACAACCTTCACAGCGCTTTCCGGCGCCGGGCCCGTTTTTTTCTTCGCTTGAGGGTTCGTAGAGGGCGAACTACAACCCAAAATGATCAACATTAAAAGAGCGACATGGCCCAGTAACTTAAAGGAATTACTCAAAACGCCAGGGAGTGCTTTACCTACGCTCAATCATTTCTCCTTTTTGTCAGGCCAAAACATTGAATCGTGACTCGTCTGGCGAAAAGGTCAGTCTAGCTCGCATAGCCGATTTTCAAGCCCATCATGAGCCCAGGCTTCTGCTGAATAAAAGAACCCCTCTCGGTTAAATCGAGAGGGGTTCTTTTGGAACAAATATTTGCCGACAGGGAGGGCGTTACCTCTTTATGTACATGGCATCAAAATTTTGCGTGGACTTAGACCAGACCCAAGCCTCATCGAGTTCAGGCAAAGTCCTTTGCGCATGAGCCGGCGTTGCGGGTAAGCTCACACTCGTAATCGAGCCCGGAACGCCAAGGCTTGCGAAAGAGATAAAGAACATGGCAATCACGACGCCTGCCGCTGCACGGGAGAGGCCATCTAGCCAAAGTACAGGGTCGTCGGTTGCACGGATTGCGGACACAATTGCTGTCATTTCAGTTTCCTTTTATTCGGCGTACCCGACGTTCATCGCCGTTGGAGAAGCTCCTTGATGAACTGCTTGGGTCGCTGCCTAACGAGTAAGCAAAGATCGTGCCAAATGGCGAGAACGTGCCTTTTCACTCCAGAGGATCAGAATGAGCCATGGCCGCCGTCCCCCGATGCGGGAGGCTTTCGGAAATGCAACATTCTGAGGCGGCCAGAAAATTGCCCTGAACTTGACGGCCACCGGTGAAATGACGCCTGGGGGGTGGCCCTTCATTGACGTTCGTCACCTATGAAAATCTGCGTCATGCCCCCATTGAATCCCGCCCCACCACCAAACACCAAAATGAACCTTCAATCCATCTCTCAAATCGAATGGTCGACTTGGACACCTACGGATTACGCCACTCTGACGTTTATTCTTCGAGAAGGACAGGTTCTTCTGATTCGAAAGAAACGTGGATTGGGAGCGGGTAAGATCAATGGCCCGGGAGGAAAACTAGAGAAAAATGAAAGTTTGGCTGAATGCGCCGTCCGAGAAGTCCAAGAAGAAGTCGGCCTCACACCGACCCATCTCGAACCACGTGGTGACCTGCGCTTTCAGTTCCTCGATGGCTACGCGATCCACGTTCATGTCTTTGTAGCCACCGCATACACTGGGCAACTCTGCGAAACGGAGGAAGCCTTCCCCATATGGTTTAGGCTCGGAGACATACCCTATTCAGAAATGTGGGAAGACGACCTTCTCTGGTTACCCCAAGTTCTCGGAGGGCAGTCCGTTAGAGGCGATTGCCTATTTGACGACGACACGATGATCGACCATCAATTCAAACATTTTTCCTAAGCTGAAATAAATTCGCTTCAGCGTGCCAAACTACCAGAGAGAGATCGGCGATCGGCTCCCGCCTCGAGAGCGTTGCACGCGCCGCTGACGACGACGGCGTATTCGGTCATGGAGTGCACGCCTCCGCGATTCCATCCATTCCTCACGAGTGGATTCGTCCTCATCTTCGCCGTATGTCTCTTCTCGGCGAACCCTAAAGTCACAAAAGTCTGAATACGCCTCAATCTCATGGGACAGCTCGGTTACGACAAGCTCCACCATAATCGCATCATCAAGAAACCCTAGAACAGGAACCTTGTCTGGGATCATATCATCCGGCTCCGCAAAATAAGCCATGCCACGCACCACACGCTCACGATCAGCTCCCGAAAGCGCCCATTCCCCATCTTCAAGCATGTTGATGAGGACACTCAACTTTTCCACCCGGTCTTGAACAAAATCAGGAGCTCGAGTTGCTGCAATCCCGTCGATCAAACCTCGGCACGCCTCAAGAATTTCTTGCTCTGTCGAGGCCTTATGCTTTGCGCGGACTTCTTTCATCACCTTGCGAAAATATTTGAGGTCTTTGTCGGTTAAATCAAAGGTGACTTTCATGGCCATGTTCTTTCGCTTCCTTCCAAATCACTTAAGGCTAAAAATTTATTCTTGCTCGAACCGATGTTCGACAAATCATTGCTCGATGCTGTCCGAACCTTTAGCTCATATCGGACTGAATTCAGACCACAGTTCTCTTCAACTCTCCGCACCGTCTTTCCGAATCACTCCCTAAAAATAGGGGTTTCTCGTCATACGCGCCGCCAGCCACAGAATAACGGGCAAATTCATCTTCAAACAGCCATCGGAGGCATTCAATCAGAGCCCGAGCAGCAACAGCCAGGCTCACTGACCACCCGACAGGCTCCTACAGCCAGACCCGACCCAATACACGGTGCTAATAAGTACACCCACAATGAAGCGACTGTGCCCGAGACCAAGGCGGGCCCCAGAGATCGGGCGGGGTTTAGTGAAGCGCCCGAAATAGGCCCTCCGAACAACGCACCCAAGCAGACGATGGCACCCACCGCAACGCCCGCCATAATTCCTTTCTCTTTCGCACCCGTCGCCACTCCCAGAATCACAAACATGAGGAAAAAAGTGAGAATGATTTCCATCGCAAAGGATTGCGAAATGCCCCCACTCGGCTGAGTCACCCCTAGGTTCGACGTCGAGACGAAAATTATACTTAGGGCCACGCTGGCCAGCACAGCCCCCGAAAATTGACCCACGGTGTAAATCAACAAATCCTTGCCTGGAAGTCGTTTGGCTAACCAAAATGCCATGGAGACCGCTGGATTGAAGTGGGCCCCGGACACGTCGCCCACCGCATAAATCATCGTCATCACGGTCAAGCCAAACGCCAGAGCCACGCCCAGGTGCGAAATCATCCCTCCGGTGATCTCATTCACGATGATGGACCCCGTCCCAATGAAAACTAAAGCAAATGTTCCGATCATTTCGGACACCATTCTCTTCATGAGTTCCTTAGTCAATTTCAACTCCTCAATTCCGGACTTACGAGTTGCCCCTGATAAAAAACGGATTGCTTCCTGTTGCCAAGAAGCGCATCTAACTTCTACGCGACTTTCTCAACATCAATCCGATCAGAATAAAAAGCACCGTAATTCAGAAGACCGCTTACTTCAGCGAAAGGTCTCTCATAGCTCCATAAAACATCTTCCAGTATTCGGTTTCCATCCTTAAGCGACCAATACGAAGCCACTCCTTTAAACGGGCAAAAAGTTTCATGAACTGATGGTTCTAAATACTCCTGGCGAATATCAACCATTGGAACATAGATAACCGACCGATGACGAGTCTCAAGCACCTCAACGGCGTACCGGGTTTGGGCCACTGCAATCGATCCCCAGTAACAGAAAACGTTTTCGATGACGGGCTCCAAATCAACCCGATAGCCGTCCACTTTTCCCCAAAGTGACTCTCGATCCGCTTGCTCCAAGCTACACCCTCTCGGCTTCTGGACGATGCGCCCAACTCGTGTGATTGAGCCTATCAGCGCACAACACCGGCCTTTTGAAGTTCAGAGCGAAGTTCTTCGACTCGACTTCGGTTAACACCAAAATCTGTATATCCCACTCGAGAAGCGGACCGTACAGCAATCACGCCCTCCGAGGCACGTAGTTGAACTTGAACATCATCCACAAAGCGAAAGAAGCTTGAGCGACATTCTAGACTAAGCGCATCTTTTCCTTCGGATACGATTTCGGTGCGAGGCCATTTTGAAACCTTTTCGACCAAGGTCGCCCAGGCCACTTTCGGGCTTCCCTCGATTACAAGAGGAGCAACAAAATGACTCCCAGGCGGCGAGTCACTGCTCACACAATTCGGGGAGTCAGAGCAAGGCAAAAGCTTGGGAATAGGTTTCGATCGAGCAGAGTCGGACGCGGTCGTACAAGAACTTGTGGTCATAGCCAACGAGAGTAGCACCGCTGCGAGAATTAGAGTGCCAGTCACGGACCCTTTCCTATTTTTTCGAAGCCCCGGCCACACCGAAATGAGACGAGCTGCCAAGGTTCGACGCGTCCTGAGCGAGACCGAGTTTGCCCCGAAAACTTTTTTTAGCATCATAGACACAAACCTCTTGGCTGGATCAAGACATTCTCCACACAAAAATTTTAAATCGCATTCTTCAAGAATACCCATTTAGAGGAAGGATGTAGCTTCGGTCCTGATCACATGGCGAATCGGCTCGGAGCCAAGGCCAAATTCTGCGGGTTGTTCTCGAAGGAAAACGTCCTCTCACGGTCGCACCAACAAACCGCTCAGCTTAAGAAAACCTTTCCGCGCCAAGGAATATTATTCTTCAATCCTATTTTCTCAACGTGCTCCCGGGTCCTCGGTCCCTAAAGCTGTGGCTAGGAAGCCCTCTACACGTGCCTCCAGCTCACGAAAAGTCGCTTGGAAAACGGTACGTACTTCTTCAATGGAGCCCGCCGCCGTCGCGGGGTCCTCTATATCCCAGTGCGACAAAAGCGGATGACCGGGCCACACGGGGCAAGTTTCTTCACGTGCGTTGTTACAGACAGTGATGACAAAATCAATTCTAGGCGCACTGTCGCCAGAAAATTCATCCCAACTCTTACTCCTAAAATGATCAACCTCAAATCCCTCTTCACGAAGAACCTGAAGCGCCATGGCGTGCGGCGTGCCGACTGGCCGGCTACCAGCACTGAATGCCTTGAACTGCGGACGTCCATGACGAGCCAGCAAGGCTTCGGCCATAATGCTACGGCATGAATTCCCTGTACATAAAAACAAAACACTCCGGCAGTCACTCTGCATCGCTCGGTTCTACTCTCTTCTCGTCATAGTATCACTACGTGCGGGGCATCCTTCAGACAGAGCCCCACCCGCACTTCGTGTAAACTATCTAATTCGTTAAAAACTGACCATAGCCTTACTTAATCTCAACTAAAAACCGATGAGGTGTCACGGCCAGCGATTTTTTCATCATAGGGCTCTATTTAAAAATAGGCTTGAGTCGCATTACCGCCTCAATACCCGTTTAAAAAACAGTCCAAGAATCACAAAAAAACTCGAGATCAAAGCCCCTGCCCAAAAGAAATGCCCCGGCGAACGATACATCCAGTCCTGCAAAATATCGCCGGACTCACCGGGGGGCAGTTCTTTGGCTCGCTGTAAAAAAACATCAGGCGATGCCAATGCGCCCACATAAAAAGCATCTAAGGCAACAAACCCTGCATATACAAAGCAGATGAGTGACGGAAGATATAGAAGAATGCGCCTCATCTGATTCTTCCCCTTACCCGAACTCAACTTTTTTTACTTCGAAACTTAAGCATCGCGGCTTCCTCTGGATCCGGAACGAGCTTTATGAGAGGCCGCCACTTGAGCCACTTGTCGTTCGGCTTGTTGTAGAGCGGAAAAGTGGCCCCTCTCTCTGCTTGAGGCCCAGGAGAATCCGGCGTCGCAAAAGAAATTGAACCCTCCAGGAGAGATTCAATCGAAGAGACATGAATATGCACGCCCGAAAATCCCACGTCGGCCGAAATGCCGCTTGAATTCCAGAACTTGCTGTTATTGCGAACTAGAGGCTCAAAGCGAGGATGGATCTGGAGCTCAACTCCAACCATGCGAGAATCGTCGTGCAATCGATGACTCAGTACTCGACCGACCTTCTCTCCTCGATACAGAACAGGATCATCTTCTTTGATAAAGCCTTTTTGGTGCATCTCTAGAAAAACATGAAGACCACGACTGTCATAGTACTGCTTCATGGCCGCTCGTCGATTTTTAAAAAGCGAAAAACGTTTCCCGTCCTTGGCCACCGACTCCGGCGTGCCCGGCGTCTCAAAGCCAAGCCCCCCCACAACGAGAGACTCAACCGAATCGAGATCCACACGAATTCCACTCAACGAAGCATCTACATGCAAGCCGCTCGCATTCCAAAAGTGAGTGTTCTCAAAAACAAGATGGTCAAATTCTTCTTCGATAAAGACTTCCGCAACGACATTGTTGCCATCAGCATCGAAACGAAGAGACGAAATTCGACCGACCTGAATCCCTTGCCTAATCACAGGCGAACCGTAATTTAAGCCCGTGGCGAAGCCATTTACATCAACCTTAAGACGAAGACCTTTCTCATCACGAAGATTAATTGGAGGCTTCTTGAGTCCCTCAAAATTCTTGATCAACTTTCCATTTGGAGGCCCTGGGTCTACGCCAATATACGCGCCTGAAACCAGGGTCATTACACCGCTGATCCCTTGGGGTCCCAAACTTGCGTGCTCCACCCAGAACCGTGTTCCCTCCACGCGGAAACCATCCTCACCGCGGTCTAACGTTGCCGTGACGATAACGTGAGATAGATCTTTACTTACAGTCACGTCTTTCACGATACCCACGGCCACATCTCGAAATCGTAAAGTCGTTTTACCCGCATGAACTCCTGCAGCATCGCTAAATTTTAGATGAACCGTGGCGCCTTCATTCATAAAACTCTGCCAAAAAAGAAACCCTGAGACGATGGCCGCAGCGACTGGGATGAGCCAAATCGGGGAAATCCGACGACGGTGCCGAATCACTGCCTCGGGTAATTCGGAACTTTCGCCTTCAGCCTCTTCATCTGACATCGTTTTTCTCCAATCCATCCCATATGAAACGAGCATCAAAACTCGATGCTGCGAGAAGAGTCAAAACCACGACAGCACCAAAGCATGTCGCCCCGACGCCGGGTTCAATGGTCGCAATCTGGCCGAATGAAATCAAACCGATCATCAATGAAACAACGAAAACATCGATCATTGACCAACGGCCAATCCCTTCAATGATTCTATACATCCGAGTGCGCAAAACCGGATTTTTCTGCGAGCCAAGCTGAACACTCGCAAGTAAAAATGCTAGGCCTAGAATTTTGAGAAGTGGAACAAGAATACTGGCAAAGAAAATAATGATGGCGACGCCCCACATCCCCGTTTGAAAGAGTTGCTGTATCCCGGCCAAAATCGTAGACGCTTCTTGCTTCGCGAGAAGTCCAATGTGGAGAAAAGGATAAAGATTCGCAGGTATATAAAGAACAGCTGCAGCGATGAGCAGGGCCCAAGTTCGAGCCAGGGTGTCGGGCTTTCGACGAGACAGAGATGCACCGCAACGTGGACAATTTATTCGCATTCGACCCGTCATAGCCGCATCCGTAATGCGCGAACTCTGTGAGCATTCGAGGCAAACCCAAACTTCTTGATCCATAGGATTCAAATCTTCTCCTCCCAGAATTCAAAAAACGTGTCAGCGTCTAGAGAAGTCGTAATCGATATCCAGATCAAGACCATCCCAATCAGAGCATATAAACCAGGCCCCGCCTGCAGGCTTGCGAGTTGGCTCATCTTAACGGCTGCTACCATGACACCCACTAAATAGATGCCGGGCATGGCCCATTTCCCGATTTGATCCACAAGACGAATTCCACGGGCAACTCTTGGACCCCGAAAGCCCATTCGCAAAGCAGCCAACAAACCCCCAATAAATAAAATATGCAAAAATGGAGCAAAGACGCTGGCCAGCAAGACTAAGACCGAAAGAAAGTGAAATTTCTCCAGCCAAAGCATGTGCCCACCCGTCCATAGAAAAGCGGTCGTAGTGCCTCCCTTGTATTCAAGCGTTAGAAAAGGCATCGAGTTTGCCGTGATGCAGAGAATCAGGGCGGCAAGGGCCCAGGCTATCAAAGTATCTTGGGATACGACTTGGAGTTGCTTCAGCTTACTGTCGCAGCGAACGCAATGAATAGCTCGCCCCGTCTGAGTCACGGGCAGCGTTTGTCTCAATTCGCAATCGCGACAGATTATCATTTGAGTCATGGCCTCTTCCACTCGAACAGCACGACTACATCACATCGTTTTAGAACAAGATCTCTCATTAAAAAACCACCAGAAAATGACTTTCTGCTAAGGACTTACGCTTCCCCTCTTAAAGTAACCCTTTGCTCTGAGGTTTTCTGCCCACCGGCTAAACTTCAAGCTTTCCCTAACCAAGTTAAAATGCGTATCGCTAATTCTTCACCGGCATCTTCCTGCACGAAGTGCCCCGCCCTTTCGATTTGAGCGTGCGGCTGCCCCGCTGCTCCTGGAACTCTCGCCTTGAATAACTCTTCCCATCCCTTTGTCGCGGGGTCGGAATCACTAAAAAGGGTCAAAAAGGGTTTCCTGAAGTCGGCCAGCGCCGCCCAGGTCAATTGATTAATTAGAGCGCCTTCATCCCCACGAGTCACCGGGATGAGAGCCGGGAATTGTCTCATCCCGGCTTTATACCGTTCGTCGGGGAAAGGAGCGTCGTATGCAGCCAAAACTTCACTGCTCATTTCCCTGACGGTTGTTCCAGCGACACTGGGGCTCGCTTCAAAATCTGGGGCTCTCTGTGAATATAAAATCCAAGCCAGAAGTCCCTGAGAAATTCGAACATCCGATTCACCCACCGAGTGATTCGACCATTCGATTCTGTTTTCTAGATTCGCTTCGACCGTATGCAGCATCGTATTGGCAGCCACGACCGAAGAAAAACGCTCCTGTTCTCTCGCCAGTACCCCGAGACCAATAGGTCCCCCCCAATCCTGACATATCAAAGTGATATTTTCGAGTGAGAGTTCTTCGACAAGATGATGAAGCGCGTCAATATGCGCCTTAAACGAATACATCGTTTTTTCTAAAGGTTTATCCGATCGACCGAATCCAACATGATCCGGCACAACGACTCGAAAACCCCGAGAGGCAAACAAAGGAATCATCTTTCGATAAAGATAAGACCAGGTTGGCTCACCGTGAAGCATGAGAGCAACTGGCCCATCTTTGGGCCCCTCATCGACGTAGTGCATGCGAAGAGACAAAAGCCCTGCGAAATTGATATCAAGATAATTCGGCGCAAAAGGGTAATCGAGCAACCCTTCAAACCTTTCCTCAGGTGTCCGAATATAAGACACCCCTTACCCTGCAACTCCGCGGGATAACGTAATGACAAGATAAAAAAGAGCTACCACGCATAGTACGACGAGTATGAATCGAACGGGAGAACTCAACGGTCTTTCCTCCTTGGGTTGAAAACTAAAGCCTTGGGCCTCGCTAGCCTCCTCAGAGGCTAGGGGGTTATTGTCTCAAGTACGACCACCGGAATTTCACGGGAGCGTGCAGCCTCCTGATAATCATTATACGGCGAGAATATTTCCGACATCATATCCCACAAAAGAGAACGCTCTTCACCTTTGGCGGTCCTGGCCCGAGCTCTGAATTTCTCGGTCGCAACCTGAACATCGACTTCAGGCATTTTCTCAAGGTTGAGATACCAGGCTGGATGAGCTGGAGCACCCCCCTTCGAAGCCACCACGATATGATCCGCCCCTCGCTTTCCATAAATCAGGGGCATAATCCGCTGCCTTTTTGAAAGATGGCCCAGGGTAGTCAGAAGGAGAGTAGGCACCGGGTCCATACCAGATGGGCCCTGCCACATATGACCTTCTTCGCCGTTCGACTCGAGGTATAGGGTGAGATGCTGCTTCACGAAGGATGGAATTTTTTCCGGAATTTCAAAACGGGACACTTCGTTCTCCTTTTTGAGCTGCCACTTCACTCTGCGAAAAAGACAAATCTACTTTTCGAATTTTTAAACATCGAGGCAATAAGATAGCCCGGCCTCGGCCTCGAGGCCTATTCAATATGTCATGTTTCTGATCTAGGAATAAAACTTGTTTGTCAAAAATTCGAAAAGTCGATTGGCTTTTTTGCCGGATGCTTCTCGACGGTCTGCGACTTCAAGAAAAGTTCGAACACCCGTGACTCCAAGCCAACGAAAAGGCTCCAGCTCCCAGTTCGGAAAATCCGGTGCCACCCACGGCAGGCTAGTCAAAGGAGTCTCCCTTTCATTGAGTAGATCAGTCAGGATACGACCCATCAAGTTGGAAGCACCTACACCCTCGCCCATATAACCGCCCGCAAACGCCAAGCGAGATTGGGCATCGACACCCACTGCGGGTTGAACGTTACGCGAAAAACCTAGAGCTCCACCCCAGCGATGGGTGATCTTAATATCTTTAAGTTGCGGAAGAATGGAAACCAGAGACAAGCGAACTTGTTCAAAGAGCGGGTCTTGATCCGAAAATTTTTCGCGAATTTTCGAACCGTAGTAGTAAAGGCCGCGTGAACCAAAGGCGATACGGCCATCGGCCGTTCTTTGACCATATGTTGTGATTCGTTCACTCCCTCCGAATGTTTCGCGTTGGGAAAGTCCGATATCATCCCAAAGGCTCTCGGGTAGCGGCTCCGTCGCAACCATCATGGAATGTATCGGCGCGAGCCGTCTTTTTCGGCCAGGAATTGAGGGCGTATATCCCTCAGTCGCCAAAACCACCCAATCCGCATGAACTTGACCATGCTGCGTCTTCACACAGCCAGGCTCAATTTCACATACCGGGGACAGCTCAAAAATATTCGCTCCACGCGACTCAACAACCTCTGCCAGTCCTCTCACAAGATTCGCAGGATGAACGGCCGCCACGTGCGGACTGTACAGGGCGCCGGTCGCAGAGGGTGACCTCAGCCGGTCATTCAGTTCCGACTTCGGCAGCCATCTATAATGCTCTTCCTCTATTCCCCATTCGGCGTATTTTGACAGGCGCGCATGGAGCTCTTCCTCGTGTGAAGGAAGAGTCGCCAGTGAAAGGACTCCGCCCTTCTTGAAGTGGCCATCGATTCCATGCCGATCCATCACCCGTTCGATTTCATTGGGCGTCTCAAACAAAGCACGAGTCAGTCTCAACCCTGGCTCCCGGGTTTTCGGATCCTCGAGAAGCGTATCAACGCCCTCGGCCATCCCCATACACCAGCCACCGTTCCGACCCGATGCTCCGATTCCAGAAATGCCCGCCTCGCATAAGATGACTCGCAAGTTGGGTTGATTTTTCAGCAAGTAGTAAGCGGTCCAAAGTCCCGTATACCCAGCCCCAACAATCACGACATCAGCATGATTTTGACCGACCAGTTCCGATCGAGGAGACAACTCCTCCGCCAACGTCGAGAGCCAGAAGCTCTCTGAATGCCAGTCTCTCACCCGCCTCACCTCTTTAACCTGTCTCAGTAGCCCCATTCGGCCCGTTGAGAAAGGCTAGCTTATTCATCGATTGCAGGAACATGATCTCACCGTAAACCGGTGGAGAGCCCCCCACCTCAAGCCACCCGAAACACGGTCTCGTCATTCTCAACTCCGTGCCTTTCTTCTCTGAGCGTGCCAATATCGAGTGATCAAGATAGAGGCCTTATTTCTTGAAGACCTTTTGATCCGCAGAGGAGTACTCATGGCTCAAGTAGATGGGGGCGTACTCGCCGCCCGCCAACTCAAAAAATTTGGAATCGACACCGTGTTTGGAGTCGTGGCGGGACCTATGATTGAGCTCTTCGCCGGTGCACAAAGTGAAGGACTTCAGGTCATCGGATGCCGTCATGAGATCAACGGCGGCATTATGGCGTCAGCGTGGGGCTGGCAAAAGAGAATGCCAGGCGTCTTCATTGCAGGGTCCGGCCCGGCTGTCACCAATTGTGTGACTCCGCTTTACATAGCTACTGAAAGCGCAATGCCGCTTGTGGTCTTAGGGGGGTCTGCCTTTTCTAACACCACGGGAAGCGGAGGCTTTCAGGAACTCGATCAAATCGGCGTCACCCGGACAGTTTGTAAATGGACCGGCCGCGTAGATTCAACCGAACGAATTCCCGAGTGGATTCACCTCGCGCTCGGCAAAGCACTTGAGGGAAAACCAGGCGGTGTCTATCTTGATTTTCCAGGCGACCTCGTCCCCAACAAGGTTGACGAGGAGAAAACTCAGCTTCGAAATGCAACCGAGATCGCACGCCCCCACCCAGATCCACACGCGATCCTTCGCACGGCAGACATGCTTTCAAGCGCAGAACGCCCGCTCATCCTCATCGGGAAAGGAGCTGCATGGTCCGAGGCCGGGCCCGCCCTCAAGGAACTGGTTGATCTCGGCATTCCTTATATTTGTGCCCCTATGGCCCGAGGAACACTTCCCGACGACCATCCAAACTTTGCTAACGCAGCACGATCAGAGGCTCTCGGCAACGCCGATCTCATTGTGATGTTTGGCGGGCGATTCAACTGGATCTTTGGGATGGGTCGTCACTTCGCAAAGGATGCAAAAATTATTCAGATCGACATCGAACCCGAAGAAATGAGCTCTACCGCCCCAATCACGCATGGGATCGTCGCGGACGCTCGCGCCACAGCCGAGGCGCTTTCGAATGCATTGTCTTCCTCTGATCTATCAACGCTCTCAAAGGGCTGGCTCAAAAGACTTCAAGACAAGGCTAAGCAAAACGAGAATAAACTCATAGACTTAGAGCGAGACAACTCTCAACCCATTAACCCCTACAGAGCAGTCGCTGAGATTAGAGACATCTTGCCGAGAGAAGCCATTGTGACCGCAGAAGGGGAAACTACGATGGGAATCTGTCGAGCCATTCTTCCCTCCTTTATGAATCGAAGCCGATTCAACGCGGGAACCACTGGCTCGATGGGGGTGGGCGTCCCCTATGCGATCGGAGCGAGCATCGCTTCTCCCCATCGCCTTTCAGTTGGAATACTTGGAGACTACGCTTTTGGATCTGCGGCGATCGCGGTGGAAACTGCAGTTCGTGTCGGGGCTAAACCCATCCTCGTCGTTTTAAACAACGAAGGAATCGCCGGTCACCTTTTACAAGACAACATGCTGCCTCCTGATTCACCCATGATTGCGTCCTTGCTTCCCGCACGGTACGAAATGATGGCCGACATGATCGGAGCACACTCTGAGTATGTAAAAGCGCCTGAAGAGATTCGACCCGCCATGGAACGAGCGATTGCATCCGGAAAGCTGGCTGTCGTTCACATCCGCGTAAACCCCAAGACGGCTCGCACCGGAGGAGCCAACTATCTCCAATAAACATTGCATTTCTTAAACCCAATACGTCCCCGCGCCTTATCATTTCACGAAAGGAAACATGACTGATGCCTCTACCACTTGAAGGGATTGTCGTTCTCGATTGGACCATCTGGCAGCAAGGCCCCGCCTGCAGCACGATGCTTGGAGACATGGGGGCCGACGTCATCAAAATCGAGCAATCCGGCACGGGCGACCCTGGACGATATCTCTTGGCTGCAGGGGGACATGCGCCTGAGGATGTCCCCAATTGGTACTTTGAAGCGAATAACCGCAACAAGCGATCGATTACCCTCGACCTCAAACAGCCCGAAGCTTTAGAAATCGTTCACGCACTGACTGCTAAAGCAGACGTTTTTGTTCAAAATTTTCGGAAGGGCGTCTCCGACAGACTCCAAATTGACTATGAGACACTTCGCAAGATCAACCCCAAGCTCATCTATGGAAGTGCCACGGGTTACGGGAAGGAAGGGGAGGAGAGCGGAGAGCCTTCTTTTGATCACCTCGGACTCGCCCGATCAGGCATCATGAATTCAGTGGGTGAGCCCGATATGCCGCCCATGAGTATCGCCGGAGGTGTCGCGGATCAAATGGGTGCCGTCATGCTTGCCTATGGCATCATGACGGCGATTGTCGCTCGAGAACGACATGGAATAGGCCAAGAAGTCAACGCTTCTCATCTCGGATCAATGACTTACCTGCAAGCTCTTTCAGTCTCAATGAAACTGATGACGGGCACCGCTATGCCTCGCACCTTTAGACATTCAGCCTTCAACCCTCTTTGGAATCACTATCGGTGCCAAGATGATCAATGGATTGCTTTCGCCATGCTTCAACCCGATCGGTATTGGGGCGACTTCACTCGGATCATCGAAAGACCAGAATGGGCCGAAGACCCGCGATTCGATTCTATGGCGACTCGCGCGGCCAATGCGACCGAATGCGTGGCCCTCCTCGACGAAATATTTGCATGTGCTCCTCGAAAGGAATGGCTTCAGCGTATCAAGGAAGATGGCGCCGACCTCATTTATACTGTGGTCAATTCCGTAGATGATCTGCCTCAGGATCCACAGGTGAGAGAAAACGGGTATATCGAGGAAGTCGACCATCCTCAGCATGGCCCCACTGAAATGCTGGGCATACCCGTCACTCTCTCCGAAACGCCTGGGTCGATTCGGCGTGTTGCACCCGAACTTGGAGAGCATACGGAAGAAGTCTTAATCAATGTCCTCGGCTGGGATTGGGATCGAATCGGCGAACTCCGCGAAAAGAAGGTTATCTAGATCAGGTCATCTAAAACGTTCATCGTGAAAAGGAGCGAATATGTTCGAAACTCTTCTCGCCGAAGCCGACGGGGCTATCGGGTCCATCACGCTCAATTGCCCTGAAAAACTAAACCCTCTCTCCATCCTCGCTCTTCAAGAGCTTGCCGCCGCAGCACGATTCTTCGATGAAAGGTCGGAAGTCAAGATCGTAGTCGTCAAAGGAAAAGGTCGAGCCTTCTCGGCCGGTGCAGACCTTTCGAGCTTCACTCAGAAAACAAATCTATCGAGTCGAGAAGTCGCTGAGATCGGACGTCAAATGGCCGATGCCATCGAAGGCATGCGGGCGCTCGCGATTGCACAAATCCAAGGGTGGTGCGTTGGCGGCGGCCTCGTCCTCGCCGCTGCATGCGACCTGAGAATTGCCTCCGAGGATGCACGTTTTTCCATTCCAGAGGTCGACCTAGGTATCCCACTCGCTTGGGGGGGAATCCCTCGGCTCGTCCGAGAAATAGGCCCTGCTATGACCAAAGAACTCGTACTCACGTGTCGACCATTTGATGCGGCAGAGGCCAAATCTGTTGGCTTCGTCAATCGAGTCGTCCTCAAAGAGGAACTCGACTCCACTGTGGCCGAGCTCGCGGAGAGCCTGTCACACAAAGCTCCACTGGCCCTGATGGCCACCAAACGTCACGTCAATGCGGTGACGGATCAAATGGTGGGAACGATGCGAAGTTGGTCGGATGCAGATGGACTGGCCCTCGCCCTTCACGATGAAGAATGCGCCGAGGCGAGAAGGAAATATCTCGTAGAACGATCCAAGAAGCCCTGAAGCCCTGAAGCCCTGAAGCCCTGAGGCCAATCGACATTCTGGGTTCTACGCCGCAAGGCGAAGGGCCGACTTACTTAATGGCACAATCCTTGGCCAACTCGACAATCTCATCTCGGTATTCTTGAAATTGCGTCGCTACCTCCTTCAACCATTCTTGCCGCTCAGCATTTGGGTCTACTTTCGCCGCCTCAGCCGCCACAACAGAAATCATTCGAGTCGCTTGTGCTTGTAGGAAAAGAAATCGGATGTTGAAGACGCCCTGAGCGAAAATCAATTCTTCTGTGCCCGCCTCCTGAGCAGCTGACTGAATAGCATCACCCATTGGACTTGGCGGAGGGTCCGAGGTTACTTTTGGTTCAAGCTTTCGCAGCTTCTTTAATTCTGCGCCTCGTTCACTCGATGCCGTTTGCATCTTCTTCATAAGGATCTCAACTTGTTTCGCAGGTCCCGCAAGCGTCAGCTTCTTAAACATAAGCAGCCACTTCAGTTCGGCTTCGCCTGAGAATGTGTCTTCAAGAATTCCAAACGCAACTTCAAGACTCTGCGTATCGCTCTTTGAAAGCTGAGGCGCTGCTTGCGCGCCCGGTACGACCATTTGACTTAGGAGAGCCGCGATCAAAAGCGTGCCGGCCAAAGAAAGCAATCGTCTCAAATCGAGCTGATCGACACAGAGTCCCGATCTGGCTTTTCTCATAATAGACTCCAAAAATTGATGGAATAAGTCTAAAAGTGTAGGCTAACCGCAGAGGCATCGAAAGGATCCTAATGATTCGGATCCTTCCCCCTTGCACCTGGCTTAGGCCCGAGCGAGAAGCGTTGATTTTGCTGATGGAAGCCGAAGACTCTTTGCCAAAATCTACCAAGATGTACACTGACACAGGCCCTACTCTACTGACCCTCGGAGAGATGCGTTGTCCTTCCTTCGTAACCTACGTACGACAATCAAATTCAGAGAAGTCCACCTCAACCCCACTCAACGACGACTCGCGCGCGCAGCCAACGTCGAAGACCTGCGTAAAATCGCCCGCAAACGACTTCCCAAGGGCGTATTTGACTACATCGATGGAGCCGCGGATACCGAATGGACCATGCGTGAGAATAGTTCTGGCTTTAAGAGAATCGCATTTCGACCACGCATTTTACGCGACGTTTCCAACATAGAAACAAAAACCACTCTCCTTGGGAAAACGATTGACTTTCCCTTGGTCTTAGCCCCAACAGGCTTTGGACGAATCGCTCACTCACAGGGCGAGCTTGCAGTGGCTCGATCTGCGGATCGAGCCAACCTCCCCTACACATTATCGACTCTAGGAACTCGGTCGATCGAGGAAGTCTCCGCCGTTTCCAAAGGACGCAAATGGTTTCAAGTCTATGTCTGGAAAGACAGAGAGCTTCTTAAGGAAATGCTTCAACGCGCCTCGGTCCACGGATTCGAAGCGATTATGATTACAGTGGACACTCCCATTCTAGGGAGGCGTGAGCGAGATATTCGAAATGGATTTACGCTCCCTCCAAAAATTGGAATAGATACTCTTTTGTCCGGAATGATTCGACCAGGGTGGGTATGGGATTTTCTTCGCGCAGAACCCATCACCTTTGCCAACGTCGGAGGAAGCCATCAAGGGGGGGATAAAAGTCCCATTTACCTTTCTGAGTATATTAACGGCCAGTTTGATCCCAGCCTCTCTTGGAGCGATGTCGAGTGGTTCCAGAAGCATTGGAAGGGCCCCATCATTCTGAAAGGAATTCAGACGGTCGCCGATGCCCAATTGGCCGCAAAAGCCGGAGTGGATGCCATCGCTCTGTCGAATCACGGAGGTCGCCAATTAGACTATTCACCCGCCATGGTAGACCTTGTAGCCCCCGTGGCCGACGCCGTAGGGGACCAGGTCGAGATCATCTGCGATGGCGGGATCCGTCACGGCTCAGACATTGTTAAAGCGGTCGCTTTGGGGGCGCGCGCATGCATGCTCGGCCGACCCTATCTCTACGCTCTTGGAGCCGGCGGAGAGGCCGGTGTGGATTTCCTGCTTGAAACTCTCCGAAGAGGCTTTGGGGATACTCTGGCTTTAACGGGAACAAAGAAAACCTCAGACCTCAATCGAGACATCGTGCACCTGCGCGATCACAGATGAGAAGCCCAAATTTGCCCAGCCAAGAGATTTAAGTCTCAAATATCCCGAGAAGGGTACCGTGCGTTACCTTTTGTTCCTCTATAAATCGAATCTAAAGTTCTAACCTCGGACAACAAATGAAGGAGATCAGCATGGCCAATAAACTTTCCAGCGACCCGCGAATCGACCCACGCCTCAAGGCTCTCTTCCAAGACATGTCATTGGGCATAAGCGAAGACGCCGAAAGCCGGGAAGCTATGGTCGAAGCAGCCAGTTCGCCTGAGGGCAAGGCAGCGGAGGCCATGTTGCGCACCATGCTAGACGCATGCGACAACGAAGAAATCGCTCCCTCTGAGGGTCTTGAAATTAAAGACTTTGATTTCACATCCACTCCCGACAACAACACTGCGCGAATTCAGTTCATTCGGCCCATATCGGATGAACCACTGCCTTGTGTCTATTATATTCATGGAGGCGGAATGGCCTCTCTCTCTTGTTACTACGGGAATTATCGCGCCTGGGGGAGGATCATCGCCGCCCAAGGTGTCGCTGTGGCCATGGTGGAATTTCGCAATGCCGTCTCCCCTTCCACGTTACCCGAGGTCGCGCCGTATCCGGCCGGACTCAACGACTGCGTTTCGGGACTTCATTGGGTAATCGAAAATGCGGAACAACTCGGCATTGATCCAGCCCATATCATCGTCGCCGGCGAGAGCGGAGGCGGGAATTTGACTCTCGCCACAGGGCTTCGCCTTAAGCAGGAAGGAAAACTCAACCTCATTCAAGGTCTCTACGCCCTTTGTCCCTACATTGCCGGCCGCTGGCCAATGGATGAGAATCCGTCGTCGATTGAAAACAACGGCATTCTTCTCGACCTCCACAACAATCAAGGTGCCATGGGTTATGGAATCGAAGAGGTCGAGAAAGAGAATCCTCTCGCTTGGCCGGGGTTTGCGACGGAAGACGATGTTCGGGGTCTTGTCCCGACGATTATCAGCGTCAATGAATGTGACCCACTCCGCGACGAAGGGGTGAACTTCTATCGGCTATTGATTCGAGCCGGTGTCCCAACACGTTGTCGAGAGGTCATAGGCACTGTGCACGGGACCGAAATATTTCCAATCGCCTGCCCGGAAATCAGTCGCGACACTGCGGTCAGCATCGCGGACTTCTGTAAGAACGGATAAGAATCGGCCGGGAGCATCTGCTTCGAAAGCTTTGAGGCAGAAAAAACTCTAAAGCGAGGACGCTCGAAGTCGAAAAGCCGTACGCCCTTCCGGGGATAAACATAAAATAAAAAGAGCGGAAAAAGTCGCTAGCCCCGCTACCGCGAAGACCTGTGGGTAACCGCTTGAGTGTGCCAGTGCGCCCAAGGCCCAGGTTCCCAAGGCCCCACCAGCCGTAAACCAAGCCTGAAAGACCGCCATCACTTTACCCCGGTCGTGCTCACTTGCGCCCTCAACCACCAAGGCATTGAAGGACGGATAGAAAAAGCCGTGAGCAAGGCCTAGAAAAAAACCGATCCCAAAGAGCCCCACACTCTCCAGGTGGATGGTCAACGTCACAACGGTGGCATAGATCAAGAGGCTGCCCACAGCGACCCGGCTACGCCCAATCCGATCAACGAATGGACCCATTCCGATTCGAACACCAATGGCCGCCGCCGTGTAGGCGATAAAAAAGAGGCTCAGATTTTCGATCCCAAGTTCGATGGCGAACGGTTGATGAAGTACAAAAAGTGTGGCGAAGGCCGCGCCGACAAGCGAAATCACCACTGCACTTCGACGCTGTTTGGGTTCCAGCGCCACTTGGAGCAGGCTTCGAGCACTGGAGGTGTCCACAGACTTTCGAAACGGGTCTTTCAAAAAAAACGACGCCACGAGGCACACTGCAGCACCTCCGGCGGCCATCATAAAGGCCCATCGCCAACCATTCGCCTGAGCGATCGCTTCCACCGAAAGAGGCGCTAAGGCATTCGTTGAGAGCATGGTTAAACCAAAATAACCGATCGCCTGAGCGAGCTTTTCGGGCGGAGACAGATCGACAATGAGAGCTGAGCCTGCGGCAAAAGCCATTCCAAACGCCAACCCCTGGAATCCACGCAAAATGAACACAAGCGGCCCTAGATGATCGACCCAGAAAAAAGACAGCGACGCCAGTGTCATCAGAGCAGCCCCGCCGGCGAGAAAAGGCCGACGCCCGAAGCGATCCACCATCACGCCCGAAAGCAAAAGCCCCACCATCGTAGAAAGGCGATTCACCGTGGCGACTTGACCTATCTGGGCCGCATTGGCAGCCAGTTCAGTGGTCAAGAATTTGGGGAAAAGCAGAAAACTCGAAAATGAAAATCCAAAGCAAGTCTGCGCAAACAGCACGGACAGAAAACTGCCACTCAAAAGGCCCGCCGTTCGAGTCCTTCGTCTTACGTCCGTCATTTTCTCATCCGACTGGCCGATTCTGCCTGCATGCGAGACCTAAGGCGCTCACCCTTCCTTGCGAACTGATAGACCCAATTCAACTTGACTGCCTTTGGTTTCGCGAACATTCAGTTTAAGCGTAACGGAGAGAGAACTAAAGCCGACTCTCCAAGTATTGAAGCGTTCTCTCTGTAGCCTCTTTATCGAGTGGCATAATCGCTGCATTAAAATCCGTGACTCCAATCTCACTGAGTCGATCGAGGGCAGCATCGAGAACTTTTTCGTCTCCGGCAATCGCAACGTCCACCGCGCCCGAAGCGCCTTCTTTATCCAGCATGGCTCGATAGGAAGGCAACTGCTTGTAGACCGCCAAGGACTTTGAAATGTACTTGTGCGCATGCTCAAGGTTCTCTGTCAGTACAATTGGGAAGCCCGCCACAACTCGTGGATCCGGTCGGCCAGCTTCCGATGTAGCGGCTTTCAACTTCGGAATAATATGACTCTCAATCGTAGAGGGGCCCGTCATCCACAAAATTGTCCCCCCAGAGGTTTCTCCCGCGATCTTAAGCATCTGGTCGCCTAAAGCCGCGATCAGGATCGGTACTTGGGCGACCTCGTTGATTTCAAGTGCCCCATTCACTCGATACTCTTGACCATCAAAAGCGACCGACTCACCCCGCATCAGGGGCTCTAAAACCGACATGTACTCACGCATATGGCGTGCGGGTTTTGAGTAACTAAGACCCATTATATCTTCGATAATCACTTGATGAGAGAGGCCGATGCCCAGAACGAACCGTCCACCAATTGCAGCCGCTGTCGTCCGTGCCTGCTGAGCCATAGCAAAAGGGTGGCGGGGGTACGTAGGAACCACCGCAGTGCCCAGTTCTATTCTCTCCGTTTCGCGCCCTATGAGACCTTGCACACTCATCGCATCAAGACCAAAGATATTGGCCATCCAGGTAGAGTGAAAACCCCGGGCTTCGAGATGTTTGGCCTCCTTCACCAAGCCCTCAATTTGACCCTCAGCACCAGCGGAAGCCCCTGTCGTAACCCCTATTCGCATGGATTCACACCGCCTTTAGTTTCAAAATGACACCTACGCTTGGGAATCGGCCCAGTCGAAGGCTTTCATCGTAGGAACGACCCTCAACAATGAGGCTCTCAAGACTAACCGCCCTCCAACCATAGGCCACTCCCCAGAATCCTCGTCACTATAAATGGCCCCTTCTTCAAATCTAAATTCGAAACGACGTGCCCGGATGCCTCGACTTGCGTTAGATTCCGGATGCAGAGTCGTAGAAAAAATCCCGAAAATGGAGCTTTAAGATGAGCATTGAGACACTAAAAGAGCGAGGCGACGCACTCGAGAATCAGTTCTTCAAAGAGGAGAACGAAAAAGCACTCCAGACCTTACGGGATCAAATCGCAAAAACGGAACAGCGCGAAGTATTAAGCGCAGCCTCCGGTGTCCATGACCCTGCTGTTTTAGACGCCTTGGCCGCGGCGGGGATTTCTGGAGAAACCCTCACCGCTCTCTCCCTAGTTCCACTCGTAGTCGTTGCGTGGGCGGATGGGAATGTGGATGATTCGGAACGATCTGCGATCCTTAAAGCATTCGGTCAGGCCAACTCGAATCAAGCCAACAACGATCTTCTCGACGGGTGGCTCAATCAAAAACCAGATTCCACACTTTTTGAAACCTGGCGTCTATACATCCATGCCATCCTTGAAGAGCTCGATTCTAAATCTAAGGATGCGTTGCAGTCACAACTTGTCGACGGGGCAAGGGAAGTTGCTGAAGCCGCTGGAGGATTTCTGGGGCTTGGAAATAAAATTTCCGCTAAAGAAGCTTCCGTACTTGACGAGTTAGAAGCCTGTTTTCAGAAATAGACTGAATCTCCTCCACAGGGATCTCCCTCCGCGAAGGTCGGCCAAGTGTGACCATCGGCGACTCAGGGACCAAAGATTTCGATCTCGTCTCCCACTTGAACTTGGCCCGACACGAGGGGCTTTGCGTACACGCCGAGATTTCCCTTCGCTTCTTTCACCAAAGCCCGCATCACACCAGGGTCTTTGGGGAGATCTTGGAAACCGTGTGTCGTCATAACGCAACGCGGGCATTCGAGAAGAATCTCAATCTCCGCCTTCCCGATTCGTAATTTTTGGCCGCACCAAGCCAGCTCCGGAAATGGATCAGCGTCACCGCCGGCATCAATTAAAAAATTGGGTCGAAAACGACGAACATCGAATCGAGCAGTGGGCACTCTCTTCTGCAAAGTCGCCAAGGAGGATGATGTCAGAATCAATAACGGAGAGACGTCAAAGTACGTTCCAGGCGGGGATGCGAACTGAAAAATTTCAGGCGGAAACACCGAAAGATCTGGCAAGGGTTCCTCACCTTCCCGACCAAAGACGGCCCGCAGTTCAGTCTCCATATCTGAATGGGTGGCTTCGCCCCGACGGTAGTGGTCAAGTTCCTCCGCGGGCAAAAGGGGCCAAAGCGTCACTTCATGTTCAAGCACTTCTGAAATCTTTCGACTGATCTCAGGGTCGAGCGTAGACGTGAAGGTTCCATCAGGAAAGATCAGGTCTGCTTCCTGACCCTTATCTCCCGGGGAGACTTCCCTGAGGCGAGACGAAAATTCCATGAGACGGGGAAAGCTTTTTCCGCCTACGATTTCTCCGCGAACTTCGTCACGAATCGCCCAGCCTCGATCACCCGGAATGCCTCCAAGTGTGAGCTCAACCTCATCGACGGACTCGCCCCCGGTGCTCTTCACTGGATAACGAAAAATTGACTTAATCTTTCCAATCCGCATTCAACCTCCAAGTCAGTCGAATCATATTTCGCTGACCGCACCCAAAAAATGAAACGTATGCGAGGACATCGCGGCTTGGTCATTCATTTTTCAATATTCGGGAACATAAATTTCTTTGGCGGCCCTGTCCGCTCCAGCCACAACAAGCAGGCGCCCCAAAGAAATATATTGGCCAATCATCATACCCAGCTCTGCAATTTCAGCGTCTGAAAAAACACAACGAAGCTCCGACATGAAGGCCGAGTCCACTGAACGAAAATCGGTAGCCAGCTTCTCAGCAAAACGGATCGCAAGCCCTTCCTGAGGCCCAAGCAAGCGATCTTCCTCTGGAAGATGAATCTGAGACACGATGTCTTCGTTAAGTCCTTGACGCGTCGCCGACGCGTACCGAGCAAAAAGTCACGTATCGCATTGATTGAGCGCTGCGATTTTCAATCGCGCAAGCTCCTTAATTCGCGCCGGAACAATCCCCTCGTTATGACCCTTTTGGAAAAAGACGAAAAAACGCTCAAAATGCTCTGGAATCAGCTCTGTCAGGTTGAGGCCCCGCGAAGAACCTTTCGCTTCTTGACCGTTTCCCTCTTCCATTAGGACTTCCTTTTCCCGTAGATCCTCGATGGATTTCCTTCTCAGTGGACTCATCCTAAAAAGTTCACCCAAAAAGAGCAACGACTCCTTTAGACAAACATAATTAGTTTTCTTTGAAACATTCCTCTTCGGTCATCTGAATTCGTTGCCAGTTGTAGCCCAGGCTCGGATTGAGAGCGAAAGGTGGAAAGCTTCCGATAGGCGGCGGGGGAGCCGGATCCATGACAGAGCGATAGAATTTAAACGTGCCCTCCGACTGACAGACCTCAGGGGCCGGAAGAGTTTCCCCTCCAGCGTCAATTCCGTCGAAAACAACCTGAGTGTAGGTCGCAGAGATCGCGCAGTACCCGACCAAGGAATCGACAGGCTCCCATTCGATCTCACCCGAAAACGAGATTTGCACCGGATAAGAATAGAAACTCAGGACTGGAAAATCGATATCATAACAATTGCCCGGATCGGGTGGAGCCGAGTTCCCGCAAGTTTCCTTATCTCTGGAGCGTTTCAAGTAGCCGTTCATTGTTCCAGTCACGGACTTTCCTTGAACCTCTGCACGGATCTTGAGTGACACTTGATTGTTCAAGTTCGTCGTCGAGGAACTACCCACCGTTTGATCAGGCGTGCAGATCCGACCGTTTCCTATAGAAAGAAATCGACCATAGGCCACGGACCCCTGCTGTGCGCAATCCGAACATACGCTGCTGAGCTGGGGGTCCTGCTGGCCAGACCAAAGAAGCATGTACTCGTTTCCCGCGGACGGCGCCGTCGAGAAATTCCATCCTTTTGCAGAATTCACCTGCGGTTCCACCCCCGGAACCGGATTCCAGATGCTCCAGAACTTGGCAATATCGATGCTCGCTTTTGAGGAGCCCGTATCATCTGAGCCGCATGAACCGAGCAAAAGAAGAGGCATTAAACTCGCCGTTACTCTCAGCCACTTTCGAATAAGAAGCAATGCAATCTACCCTCATCTGTCTGAATGGTTACATCCAGAAACTTGGAGTCTGGTCAACGAGCTGCTTGCGCGTCTGCTGAAGGGTATCACCTGCTTCGCTGCATGGGCAACCAACCAAAACGCAAAGAGCCCCTGACCCAAGCGCTCTGTGCGAAGTCCATTAAATTCAAAGTGCGGGATACGCAACGGCGGATCGTGAGATTCTCGATGGGTACAAGCGCTCTACTTTGTCTTCTCTGCCCTAAAGGTTCCTGGCTCTCATCCCAAATCCGCCAAGGGGCGACAGAAAGCCCATGGTCGATAAAGCTCATTTCCCTAGGGGCAGCAATTTTCCCCAAGGATCTAACTCCGTTTTCGAAGCTCGCACTCGCGATGCGAAGATGATTACGTACCATTCGGCGCGTGAACACGCGTGCCCAATTCAAAGCCCTGATTGATCGACCCGACACAGACGTCCCCTTGGCGGAAGCCGCCCTCTGCATCGCAGCCGAAACTCGGCCTCAAGTCGACGTCTCGCTCTGGATGAGTACGATCGAACAGATTGCAGATCGTATTTCGCCCCATCTTGAATTGGCGGCATCACCCCTTGAGCGACTCCACCTCCTTAACGAGGGGCTCTTTATACGAGAGGGTTTTGTCGGGAATTCGGAAGACTATTCCAATCCAGAGAACAGTTTTCTCGATTCAGTTCTTGAAAGCCGAAAAGGGATCCCGATCACCCTCTCTATTATCTACATGGAAGTCGCTCGCCGACTTGGCTTTAACTCCTTCGGAATCGGTTTTCCTGGTCATTTTCTCGTCGGGGTCAAGCTCGAACAAAAAACGGTCGTGATCGATCCATTCTCTCAGCGCATTCTGGAGCAGAGCGACTGCGAAAAGCTCCTCTTCAAGATGGCGGGTCAGAAAGTACCCTTCAACCCTCTCATGCTCAGCTCAACGCCCACCAAAGAAATCCTGCAAAGAGTGCTGAGAAATCTCAAGATGATCTACGTCGCCAAGAAAGAATATGAATCGGCTCTCTCCTGCAGTGACCGGATATTGCTCCTCGCAGACGAAGACCTGAGCGAACTCAGAGATCGAGGACTGCTTTACCGAGAGCTTGAATGCGCGGGACCCGCCCTTAAAGATCTGGAGCAATACATATCCTTGTCGCCCCCGGATCCCAATATAGATGCTTTAAAGAAAATCGTTCAAGAACTTCGCGATCGCGTTCAGGCCATTCATTGAGTCAAGCCTTAGACCGGCTGAGCTATCCCCTCTCCGGCGAACGTTAGAGGTCCCAAAATGCGCTTCGCGGGCCCTTCTCCGCACCACAACGTTTCTCAGATGAGCTAGCCTCTCCCTCCATTCTTGAAAAATGATCGCAAAGCCGGGGGTGCTACATGGCTAAATTTTTAATCCTCTTTGCAGTCGTGCTTGGCCTGCTGAGTATCTACTTTTACAGCGAGTCGACTGACGTCTCTTCCGAAAAAGTGGACATTGAGTTCGTCGAAGCGGAAAACGGGAATTCCCAAACAAGTCTTCCAAATCGATTTGCCATCGACGACCAAAGAATCCTCCAGGCTGAGTCCGAACCTGGAAACTGGCTCGCCCATGGTCGAACCTACGAGGAGCAACGCTTCTCCCCTCTTACACAAATCAACAGGGAGTCTGTCGCCGACCTAGGGTTGGCCTGGGCCAAAGATATGGGGACCAATCGAGCGCAAGAAGCGACGCCCATCGTCGTTGATGGCGTGATGTTCTTTACCAGCACCTGGAGTCGAGTCTTCGCCATTGATGCCGTGACGGGAGAAACACTCTGGTCCTACGACCCAAAAGTCCCTGGAGAAACGGCGCGACGAGCATGCTGTGATGTTGTAAACCGTGGCGTAGCCGTCTACGAGGGCCGTGTTTACGTGGGCAGCTTAGACGGACGACTGATTGCCCTTGATGCCGAAACAGGCGAGGAAATCTGGCAAGTCGATACGATCACCGATCGTGATCGCTTCTACACAATCACAGGCGCACCTCGAGCGGCTCGTGGAAAAATCTTCATCGGCAATGGAGGCGCCGAGTTCGGTGTCCGCGGCTATGTCACCGCCTACGACGCGAAAACCGGTGAACAAATCTGGCGTGTGTTTACCGTACCCGGTGACCCGTCTCTGCCCTTCGAACAGCCCGAGCTTGAAATGGCTGCAAAAACGTGGAAAGGCGGGAACTGGTGGGAGATCGGAGGTGGCGGAACCGTCTGGAACTCCATCGTATATGACCCTGACTTCAACGTCGTTTATCTCGGCGTCGGAAACGGCTCTCCGTGGACGCGCGCCATTCGATCACCGGGGGGCGGCGACAACCTATTCCTCTCCTCAATCGTGGCCGTTGATGCCGATACCGGCGAATACAAATGGCACTACCAAACCACTCCGGGAGACAACTGGGACTACACGGCCGTTCAAGACATGGCTCTCGCCGATATGGAAGTCGACGGAGAGATGCGCAAAGTCCTCCTCCAAGCACCAAAGAATGGGTTTTTCTATGTCATCGACCGGGCAGACGGAAAACTGCTTCGAGCCCACCCCTATGCGACGGTCACTTGGGCGACTCATGTAGACATGAAAACCGGAAGACCGGTTGAGCACCCCGATCTCGATTACTCAAAAAAAGAGAAATGGGTGCTTCCAGGAGCTCTCGGTGGGCACAACTGGCAAGCCATGTCCGTCGACGAAGCGTCTGGACTCGTGTTTATTCCGGTGCAAGAAAATCCACTCATCTACGGGCTCGCCGAGGAGTTCAAGAAAACAGGACTGTACAAAAGGGTCCCCCAACGCTGGAATACCGGTGTTGAGATGGGCCGCATCGTACAACACGCCATCGGCAACATTGACAAATGGCCTCTCCCCAAAGGCTATCTAAAAGCCTTCGATCCACTCACAGGTGAAAATGCATGGGTGGTGGATATTCCTCATTACTGGAATGGCGGCATCCTCGCGACCGCGGGAGGCCTCGTCTTTCAGGGCGATGCCCTAGGAATGTTTAAAGCCTACGATAAAAACACCGGTGAACTTCTCTGGGAATTTAATACCTACACCTCGATGCTCGCTCCTCCCATCACCTATGAAATCGATGGCATTCAATACGTTTCGATTCTTACCGGTACAGGCGGAGGCGACTTGTTTGGGGGCTCACCGCTTGAACCTGTCCCCAACCCCTCGTCCCTGGACTACAACAACTATGGGCGCCTGCTCGTCTTCAAACTTGGGGGTAACGCGCCCTTCAAAGCGCCTCAATTTCGAGATCGAACGATCCCTGAGCAGAAACTCGCAGGACTCAGCGATCCTGAAATTGCCCATGGTGAGGCCATCTACCACGACTACTGCGCTGTTTGCCACGGACTCGCGGTACGCTCCGGGGGCGCCATCCCGGACCTTCGTCAAATGAGTGATGAAACACATCAAGCCTTCAACCAAATCACTCTTGAGGGCGTTCTCGAAAATAACGGTATGCCGGGCTTCAGCGACGTCATCAGCCAAGAAGACATGGAGCTCGTCCACCACTACATACGTGCTCGGGCGCACGAAGACCGAGAGGTCTCTCTTGGGAATCAGCCTCAACCCCGTTGGACCTGGATGACCGAAAGTCCCTAAAAAAACCCTCAAACTCCGCTTTCAAGGGATCCGAGAAGCGCTCAGCGAGGCGCCTCCTTCGCAGGAAGACTTGGGCGTTTCGCTTGTCGGAATTCAAAACTCGGCAGCCCCTGTGGATCTCCAGCCTTTCTTTGGCCCAGGGCCCCCTCGTCTTCCATCAGGGGGGTGTCTTTCAGAGGCGCCATAAGTGCACGGGTCCGATGTCCGTTCATGATTTCACCTTCATCCATCAGGTCGAGCGCCCGTTGCGCCTCCTCGGCCTCACTCTCGGTCCAGACCAATGCATACGCGCGAGGCGGACCATACGGTCTACTCTCTAAATCAAGCTCTCTTACCCAGTAGTAAATCGAACCCGGAAGAGAGGTCTTTTTGTCTGGATCTTCAATCGTAATCCACAGAACGCGAAAATGATCAGGCATGTCTGCTCGACTGGGCCACCCCAGAAGGCTCCAATTGCCCTGCCATGTCACAACGTAAAACATTGAAACCAAGAAAATGACAGTCGCCTTCAAGCGAACGCTGTAGCGCGTAGCCAACGTCAAATTCAACAAAAGAGCGGCCACAGCCACATAGGCCAACGTTAAGAGTAACACCGTACCGGTCATGACTTCTCTTCGGACACTCTAATCAATAAAGCTTTTGGAAGTTCGTTGGTCCCGATCACCTCTTCGTCCGCTGAGATCGTAAAGCGCAATGCGGTTTGCTCATCGCCCGCACCCGTCAAATGACGCGTCCCGTAATACACAAGTTCGACTTTGGGGTTCAGCTTTTCAACCTTCACCGTCACTGGAAGGCTTTCTTCATAGTTCGATTTAAAGTGCAATAAATTGACAACATACTCACCGGGTTGCAAAGCACGAAGCGTGACTGTTTCTTGATTGAGAGGGTTTGATACGGTCTCGCCATCGAGAACCACTCGATCGGCCAAGCGCCCTCGGTCGTCTCGATCCAGATGCATCAGCCCTGCGTCTCGATTGTTGTACCACAGCAATTCGCCCCCGGGCCCCTCCACAATCACATCAACATCATCTGGGTGCCGGTCCGGCCAACGAACCGTAATCAAGACCTCCGCCTTGGCATCGACTTTTCCCTCTTCTTCAGGCTCTTGTGCCAAAACGATGGCTACGACGAAAAGAAAGGCAAACCCCAAAAGGACATTAAAGAGCACATCGGTGAAAGCGTCTTGGGACTCTTTATGACGATCGAGTTTATGACGCATCCGGGTCCAAATAAATCTCGACGGAAACGGTCAGACGATTAATCATCTCCGCCAGTGAAGCATCAAGCATATAGTATTGAGCCTTAAGCAAAGTACTCGTCACTAAGCCGGCCAGAGTCGTATACAGCGCCACGGACATGCCGCCGCTCATCGAGGTCAACATTTCTCGCATAAACGTCGGGTCAAATGAATCCATTTCACCGATGGGGAGAAGCATGAGGATAAAACCGACCACGGTGCCCACTAGGCCCAGCTTCAAGAGAACCTCACTGATAAAATGTCCCAAGGCATGTCGGTTCATCATTTCGTCGCCGAAGGTCTCAACCAAAAGAGAGGCGCTCCGATCAGACTTTTTTTTCAGGTTCTCCATAAAAAAGCCGATCCGACTCCCCTCAAGATCAGGCAAATCGCGAGCTTCTTGCAATGCAACCTCAATCTTATCCATCCACCTTCGTTCCTTCGAAAGCTCTCGAGCTAGCCAGAGCCAATGCAAGGTGGCCACGAAATAAACGAAGAGGATGACGTATGAGATGTAGCTCCGGTCGCCCACCAAGCCCGTGCGAACAAACCCGAGTTCCACGACAAGATAGAAGAAAAATGCGATCAAAAGGGTAATGATCAAAGCTCGAAGCATCAGATGTCTATCGCTTGAAACCGTCACGGAACGAAAGCTTAATCAATCTAGACATCCGGATCCAGAGAAGGAAACAGTGAGCCGGGAGACAAAAGGGTTTGATCTCTTCCACACGCAAAATTCCGACCCAACCTCGCTGTGGGCTAGCCGCACGCAGAAGCACCGGCTTTAAAACTTAGTCGGACGGCTTCCCGGCAGAAGACATTGGATTTCGATCTAGGTTTTCAGTCGCCGCCATAGCCCCCCCCGTGGAGGCCACGCTGGCTTTTCGCGATTCGCTCCACTGATCGATCTCGCTCTCCGGAACGCCATACCCAAGACCTCTGCCCACGCCCGGACGGGCCCGCACACGATCAACCCAGTCTTCAAGATAAGGAAAATCAGGAATCGGAACTTTGCTCCATTTCCATCCTCGAACCCAAGGATACAGCGCTACGTCCGCGATCGTAAATTGTTCACCGCAGACATACGAGCGGCCCTCAAGGTGTCGGCTGAAGACGCCCATCAACCTCTGCGCCTCTTTTGCGAACCGTTCAAGAGGGTGGGCTTTCGCAGCCGGCTCGATATCGTTCATATAGCGGGTGTAACTCAGCTTGTTCCCAAAGACGGGGCCCACATTGGCCGCCTGCCAATAGACCCATTGCATGACTTCAAACTTCGCCTGGAGTTCCGATGGAAGGAGTGGGCTTGGGTATTTTTCCGCGAGGTATTGAAGAATCGCGCAGCTCTCCATGATGTTGAACCCATTATCGGTCAGGGCTGGAATCTTTTGATTCGGACAAACATCCATAAAAGAAGGCTCAAACTGCTCGCCTTTAAAAAGGTCGACCATCTTCACTTCTAGATCCGAAAACGAATAGCCGGCTTCTCGAAGTTCCTCGATCATAATCGACACCTTCCAGCCATTAGGAGTCGGTGCTGTTAAAAGTCTCATCCCTCTATTTCTCCTCTGGCGTTTCTAAACCCGTGATTTCGCTTCAACTCGCCAATCCGCGGCCGTATTCGCCAACCGGCCGGCTTCAAGAATCTCAATCTTGGATCCGACACTCAGGGAATCGCCTTTACTCGCTAAAGCATTTTGCCCAAAGAGAACGCCCTGTTGGCTCCTTCTTACTCTTGAGAGGGTCGCAAGGGGCTCGCGGCCTCGCTCAGCGGTCTCTTGATTGACCGTCGTCACCGCACACCGATCGCACGGTTTAACCAAATCGATTTCGGTATCGCCAATCCGTACTCTGGCCCAATCATCCTCCGCGAAAGCTTCACAGTCACTCACCACAAGGTTCGGCCGAAATCGAGCCATTCCGAAAGCTTCTACTTCTGGATTCTCGGCCCGAATCGTCTGATTGAGCCATCCCAGCGAGGCCTCCGAAATGAGAAGAATCGGGTACCCATCCGAAAAAGCAATGGGGGTTGGGCTCTTCGCCCACTCCGGATTCGCCTCTCGTTCCATACTCGACGAACATCGAACTAACCTCGAAGGCCTTTTTAGAAACTCAGTAAGCCATTCGTCGGCTTCATGACTCACCAAAGACGCTGCTCCCTCAAAACGCCAAACATTGACATCCATAGTATTTAAGTCGGGAACGGATGAGTCCAAAGAAATATCAAGGGAAGGCATCCCCTGTGTTTCTAGGCCAAGAGAGCGTGAAGAAATCGATGGACGAATCAGAGCAAGCCGGGGTTCTTCGCGTTGTGTCAAAAACTGACCCGATGGAGAGACGATCATGAATCTTCGATCAAAGGCAGGGCCTCTCTCATCCAAGGCCATGACTTCCAGGTCGATCCCTCGACACCCCTTGATGGGATAGATCGTCAAGCCACTTAGATAAGTCATGCGCCGTCTCCTGTTTCGGACTCTTCCTGAAACGACCGTGGAGTGAACCAAATCGGAGAAGTCCAAGCACGTTCCTGCTGTGAGGCCTGCATCACTCGGTGCGCGCAGCCCAAAGGCCGCTCGCCTACCGGGAGACTTGCGCACTCATGAGCAGAATATCGACAGCTCGGCGTTTCAAGCACTCGCGCGTAATAGACTGCGGCCCGCTCAGGGTCAAACTCCGGATCGCGCCAAACACCGCAAAGCTCCCGGAACCCCTTGCCCTTCACTTCACATGAAGCGGTATCCACCGTGGCCCCGGTGGGTCCACCGGCCACCTCGTAAACCGCTTGATGCAAGTCGCCTTGATCATCGACCCAGCCCTTAATGATCTGAATGCGTTCCAAATCGCCTCCTGGGGTGTCGGTTGTACCCGGGTCCGCCCAAGCCAGGGCCATAAAAGCGGGCCCTTGGCTCGAAAAGCCATCAGGCAACTCTCCCCCCATGGGGACGCCGGTCCGATCGGCTTGGGCGATACGGTCCTGGGACTCGCAAAGGTCCCCGCGATAGGACCAACTTCCGAAAAGTCGAGGCTGGATCCGAGGCCCACTTGTTCCAAAAACTTCACGACGCGCCAGCGCATCGAACACAGCTTCCCGCGAATTTTCTTCTGCCCAAACGCCCACGAGACCACCTGGGTTGTAGGCCATCCCAGCCATGCCCCCGGCCTCCTCGATCAAACGATCTTGAAAACTGGCGTCGGCGATTCCCAAATGTCCGCGCCAAGTCCGTTCGTTCACGCCGCCCGCGACTCCATTGTGTGTATCCGTGCTTGCGATCAACCCCAGCCTGAATGGATTTACCCCGAGCCTCGCCTGCTCGGCCAAACCCTCGGTCAAAACGTAGCGAACGTAATTTCGATGATGGACGCACGCACCCGGACCCAATTTTGGAATGAGGTCTGACATAAACTCCATACACTCTTCCGGCTCCTTAGGGTTTCCTTGGGAATCGATATGACGCATGTCTTCAAATTTTTCAAAGCCACAGGCTTCGTCAATGCCCCCCAGAATATTTGGAATCTGTCTGCGACACTCCGAATCTCCCTTATGCTGCATGACTTCAACCAGCGGCTCGATCCGAGCGCGAAGCTGAGCACGAGCTCTCTCTTGGTCAACTCCATCTGTACCCGGATAATCAATCGAAAACATTCTTCCGTTACTAATATTGGAATTATGCGGAATCGAAATCGCATCACACCCAGTATCTGAATCGACACACGCGACACGCAAAATTTCCCAAAGCTCCCACTCTCTTTGCGCATCCATATAACTCACAGGTTGAGAGAGGACATTCTCGTTTCTAAAAATCACGTTTCGGTGCAAGTTCGAACCCAAGCGAAGCGAACTGTACTCAAACGCGATGAACGTGGTGCGTGCGCAATCCGCACTCGTGTCGTTCCACTCTTGAGCTGCATTGATAATTTCACTCCAAACATTTCTTTCTTCTTCTTCACAAATACGGCCGTCCTCTCCACACACATCTGCACTCCGTGATGGCCAAGGCCAGAACAGCTTAAAGGCAAGCGGATGGTCGAGCGGAGTTTCAGAATTCCGAATCTTCTGACAGTTCTCGGAGTCATAGACCTCAGACTCAGAATTCGCACACAAAGAAGTCTCTCCTAGAAACTCAGCGTGATCCGTGATGGCTGCAAAATCAAGCGGCCGATCGATCCGTGCCACCCTCAACCCTCGACCCTTTTTATCATTCGGAGGAATTCGAATCGCATCGCCAAACGCGTACCCGTAGGCCTCGCTGGGCCGCACCCGAACATCGTAGTTCCACGCGTCGCTGGAGAGAGCGGTGTGCACATGAAGGTCCCCAAAGAAGGCGTTGCGAAGAGCGCTTCGATCCCGGCATGGGGCCCTTCCATCCGCGGAACGGGGCGGAGAAATAAAGGCTGTAAAATCTTCATGTGTTACATCAGGGTCCTCACAGCCTAAAGCAAAAAACGCTGTAAAAACGGATGCCTGTATCCAACTCTTCATTCACATCCTCGCTCAAATCCGCTGTGCCTCAGGTCTCGCTTTAAACCGCTCAGGCTTCCACCCGAGACCAGTTCGCCCTCTTCATTAAATCACATCTGGGGCCCCGCTGTCCTCGGACTTAGCCTCCCCCGGATGATCGCCCGGCGCCTCCCAAGCCCTCCGGTTCATCTCGCTGATCTGGCTCATCACCTTTTTACAAGCTCCCACGCACATGAACTCTTGACTCTTCCCAACCTCCAAGCCCGGAGACCCGCCGAAGCCCATCAAGACCTCCACTTAAATTTTCACGAAGCCACATCTCAGGCGTCGCACACTCCACTTCTTGAAAGCGTTTTAACCAGGAACCCTGAGGCCGCACCCTCCCTCAACCCAAGTTCCACGCTTTTCTATGCTTCTTCAAATCAGAAAGTCATTCAGGCGAAACCTTCTTATAGAATTTTTTACACGGACACAGTGATGGACCTTCTCAATATAAGTAAAGGGTAAAGGGCTTCGCTTGCTGTTTGCTCCCTAGCAAATTTTCCACCGTACCCTAAGGAAGACGTATCGATACAACGTGCTTTCTCTTTCAACTTTCTCTAACAGCCCACATTGAGTCAAGATCTACTAGGGAGTTAGTTCGATTTTAAGGACTAGCTCCATCGATAAGAAAGTCATTTAAGGAAAACGCATTTCAATCGAGTAAATAGGACACATGGGACGGTCAATGGAATTTTAAATTTGAAACCTCTTCACCCGATCTGAGACGAATCAAAATATGCGATACTGGTCAAGCTACTCGTCACATCACTTTCTAAGTTTTGACATCTGGCCTTCGCACCCTTCGGTCTCTTCTTCTGTCTCCTCTTCTTTCTCCTCTTCTTTCTCAAAGATGGAACACTGACGAAACCGCATCAAGCTCTACAACTTAAACGAATCAGAATCTAAATATTTCGATTAAAGCACATCTTTAAAAACTCATTCTCTACACGGACCGAAAGCCGACGACGTCTATTTTCTCAGATTGATTTCACTTTGAGAATGAGTCCAGTCGTAGAACTGACCACGTCAACCGAAACGGAAAGTTCAACGCCTACACTTCCGAAGCCCTCTCCTCCCAGATGGAGCCACGTCTAATTTAAAGTCACACTAATGATCTCTCGAGAACACGCCTTGCTGATCGCCATCATAAAAGCACTCAGCCGAATGCGATCCACTCGTACCTTCAGCGAGTAAGCTCCTGCGAGGCGTCTCATGAGACAGTAAAAATCAAGTTTTTTTTGATCCATACCGAATTTCAAGTTCGGTAAGCCCATTGCTCTCAACGCCGGGGCCGCCATCACCGATGGGCCGACACCTTCGAGCATCGCGGTCCCCATCAAAGCCCATCGACGAAAAGGGGCCATGCGCTCCGCAACCCAGACCGTCTTGCAAGGCGCCTCCGAGACCCCGGCCATGGCCGGTTGGTGTAGCTATATACCCCCGATTATGACGCGCCTTTGAACGCGCCCAGACACTCAGGAGCGGTTTGCCCTCATCCATGGCGTTCGAGCCCCTTCACCGCTTACGCGAAAGGGCCGCAATGACACCTAGGTCGATTTTTTTCTCTGCCTGCCACGCCGGTTGAATGCAATTTTGCGCTTTTCGACTTGAGGACACCACCTTGGCCCCTCTCAGCGAAAGACTTTTTCATCTCATCACAAGAACACGCCCAAACTCACTTGCTGTCGGAGCCCTTTGCATTGAACGCACGTCACTGAGATGGCCGAGCTTTCCCGGAGGTGTAAACACCTGCACGATAAGCTTCCAGGTGAAACCTCAGAAAGAAAATTCATGGATACGAAAAAACGAGACTTCGAAATGCCGGACGGAGCCCGGCTCAACTTCCTTGAATCCGGTTCGGGAAAACCTCTCCTGATGCTTCCAGGCTGGTCGCAGACGGCCGCCATGTATCGCCATCAGTTTGAAGGCCTGTCTTCTGGGTACCGAGTCATGGCTCTTGATTTTAGAGGACACGGAGAGTCCGAGAACGTCGATTTTGGCTATCGAATTTCTCGTCTCGCGATGGATCTACATGAAGTCATTCGTCAGCTTGGCGTGGACTCTCTCGCCGTACTGGGACATTCCATGGGCAATGCAGTTCTGTGGTCCCATTGGGATCTATTCGGCCGCGATCTGTTTTCAGAAATGATTATCGCCGAACAACCCCCCACGCTCCTAAATCGACCCCATTGGTCTCAAGAAGAAGCTGACCGAGTCGGCTGCATCACAAGTGCCGATGAATTACTTCAAAACTGTCAGGCTCTCTTCGGCGACGTCTCGGGCGATTTCTCAAAGGACTTCTTAAAAGGAATGTTCTCATCGAACATTTCTGAAAACGATCTCGAGTTCATCACAGAACAAAATCTACTTATGCCCCGAGAGGCCGCCTCTACGCTTCTTCAAGACACGGCTATGGGCGACTGGAGAGATCTGATCCCAAAAATCGATATTCCAACCCTGATCATCGCGGGTCGATCCAGTTTAGTGCCGTTGACCTCGCAAAAATGGATTCACGAGAATATTGCTGGGTCTCAGATGGAGATTATCGAAGCAGAGGAAGGTGGCTCGCACTTCATGTTTTGGGAAGGCTTCCAAAGGTTCAATCGCGCTGTAGCCTCATTTCTCGGATAAAGATCTTCGCTCCGTTCAGAAGGATCTGCGCTTAAAGCGGGCGCCGCACCCCGTGATGGGAATGCGGCCACCCAGCTATAGCGGTCACAAGCGAAACCCTTCAGAAAACCTGAAGGAGCACCATCGTTAACTCGCTCGACGACGACTTTTTGGTCGTTGTCCTGAAGGTCGACGGTTTCCCGAGGAATTGCCTCGAGAGCGAGAACCGCGACCTTGTCCACGTCCACGCTGCTTTTGCTTCACTTCAGGGTTTTCCTCGTATCCAGCCTCAAAGCCTTCCACCGTGCGCCGCTGAATTGGCGAACCAATCATTTTCTCAGTCGCACGAACCCAGCCTCGATCTTCACCCGTCACAAACGTACAGGCTACGCCTTCAGATTCGGACCGACCCGTTCGGCCAATTCGATGCGTATACGCTTCAGGCGTGTTCGGGACATCGTAATTGATCACGTGCGAAACACCGCTGACATCAATCCCACGAGCCGCAATGTCGGTGGCCACAAGGATGTCAAATTTTCGTGAACGAAAACCCTTCATGGCGCGATCTCTCTGAGACTGCGACATGTTCCCTTGAAGCGCGACCGCACGAAAACCGGCTTTACTCAGTTGATCAGCCAGTCTTTTTGCCCGGTGCTTGGTGCGAATAAAAACAATCGCCGACTCACAATCATCCTGAGCGAGCATGTGCTCAAGCAAGGGTCGTTTTCGAGTCTCACCAACCAGATAGAGGGCATGATCAATCGTGGAGGCTGGCGCTTGGTCCGCAAGCTCAACCACATGGGGGTCATACAGAAGTTCATCTGCAAGTCGCCGGATCTCTTTCGGCATGGTGGCCGAAAAAAGAAGGTTCTGTCGATCCTCTGGCATGGCACTCAGGATCTTGCGAATATCAGGCAAGAAGCCCATATCAAACATATGATCGGCTTCGTCCAACACAAGATTCTCAATCCGTCCAAGCTTCAAGACGCCTTGCTGTATAAGGTCGAGAACGCGTCCAGGGCACCCGACGATGATCTCCGGGTTGTTCCGTAAAGCACTGATCTGAGTGCGCATGGGTACGCCACCGTAGACCGTGATGACTTTGACCCGCGTAAATTTCGCGAGCTCGCGAATTTCCGTAAAAATCTGAGTTGCCAGTTCTCTTGTCGGAGCGAGAACCAAGACACGAGGGCCTTGACGTCGCTCGGTCACAAGCTGATCGAGCACGGGCAGCGCGAAAGCCGCTGTCTTGCCGGTTCCAGTTTGAGCGAGGCCGAGAACGTCTTGGCCCGTGAGTCCAGCTGGAATAGTTTCAAGTTGGATCGGCCGGGGATTTTCAAACCCGGCGGCCTCGATTCCGCGAATCAAGGACTTGTGGAGCCCGAATTGGTCGAATCCGGTCGGTNCAATTGTAGGTGATGCTGACATTAAAATGCTTTTCTCCGCTGCACGCGCATAGACCGGGGCCCATACGGCACAGCCGTACGTTTCTGACCCACACAACAGCGAAGGGAAAGAGAAGTAGGTAAGCGGCGCGACCTCGGGAGGGGTAAAGTACTTCAGAGGTCCTGTTGTTCACCGCACGCGGGCGAATGCCCGTTCGGACCTTCAAGTAGCCTTTCTGTCTCGAAAGCGCCACCCTCTGGTCTTCAAAGCCTTTAAGTACTTGATTTTAATGGTGAATCATAAATCCATANCAAGGCCAACGGCCCGTGTCCCCTCGAATAGCATTCGCTTTAGGCGTCCTATTTCGCCGATTCCCTGGCTCCCCGCACCCAGAGTTTCTCTCTCAGAGAGGGTGCATCCCGTTCATTTGGCCGGATCACTCAGTGTCAAAATAAGAGCTTCTGCCGGCTGGAAGTTGATCGAAACCACCTCGCCCAACTCCACCTTNTCTTGAATCAAATTCCGGGCGCCTGTCCGAGGGTTNTAAAGAGTGGGCNAAAGGCCAGCACGTGTAAAACGCAGGCGAGCCTCGGTGGGCGACCATGACTCATTGAACAAAAGAACAATATCCCCTGATTCAGTGCGACGACGATCCACTGAAACCGTAAGGGATTCGCCTGGCGTGGGTTCCATGACAGAGCCCGTCAAAGTTTTTGATAAAAGCTCTTCCAGACTCTCGGCCTCACTCGATCGAATTACAATTGGTTCCAGATTTATTGTCGCCCTCCGAACCCTCGCATCTCGAACCCCGGCATCCCGCAACCCAGGCGCCCGCATTGGAAGTTCACCGAGTGCAAAAACTGGGACGCCTGCTCTCGCAATCTCCACCACTTTCTCGATGAGCGAAGGCTCTGCAATCTCAATCGGATCCAGAATCAAGGCTTGATAATTTTTCGCTCCGACTCTGAACTTTTTACTCTNCGCCTCCGCGTCGATTAACATCGAACGACTAATCCGATCGTGCACAAGACCACGCCCTCGAAGCGAAGCAGCCGTGGGAGAATCGCCCGCCAATGGATCTACTCGACCCACTTGAAGACTGGCCTCATCCGGGTAAATCGGATCAGCTCTCAACCACGCCACTTCCGCATGGGATTCTCCCTGACTCATAGCGACAGAAAGCCGCGCTAAAAACTGATTGAAATCTGGAAGTTCCGCTAAAAAATCAGCGTCGATCTCCGAAGACATGGGCAGAGGACCCGCCAGTATTCGGCCAAATCCACCCGAGAAAGGAAACCAACTCTCTCCATCAACACGCAGATAGGGATACGGAACGCCATGGAAAACAAGCCGATTAATGCCCGCAGAGTATGCACGCCCGGCCAGCAGATACATCTCGTCATCAGAAAGACGTGTTCCATATAAGCGTAAGGTGATAAAAGATTCAGACGAAGCCCACTTGCGCCCGGATATACGCGCCGCAGACGAAGCAAGCTTCAAGAAATCAAAACGACCGCCCCCAAAAAGTCCCTCAGACTCGGGAACGTCGGCCAGCGCGTAAACATCGAGATAGTCTGCATAGCCTCCGTGCGCTTGCAGTCGAAATTCAAGGTCGCGAGACTTGGACCAATCTGAAAATCGCTCCACAAATTCTGTCTTAAAAAGATGCGCNCGCGTACCTTCATAGTCTTCCCTGATTCGTTCGGATTTCTCTGAGTCTGCGTCGAGATAGAGCGGCCCTCCGTTCTGGCCCCAAAAATCGATCATTTCTGCATACTTTGACTCTCCGCCGCGACGAAAAACAAGAGGGAGGTACGGAGTCAGGTCGTACCCAGCATGAGCCTTAAACGCATTCAGGAAGTTTGTTGTAAAAGGCAGTTCACCTATGAGTTCAAAACTATCGACAAAGACTCCGCGAATTTGCCCTTGAGGTACACCGTCAATGGCGCGTTCCGCATAGCCCTCAAGAAGCGCATTGGCTCCCTTGATCGATAAGTGATCCACCACTTTGGCGTCCGCTTCCTCGCCAGGAAACGCACCGCCCATGACAAAGTGGGAGGTCGAGTTTTCATAAAATACGAACACTCGCCAAGTGCCCTCGGGCACATTCCAGTTCAAATTCTCCGCTTTGAGGTCCTTTGAAATCTCTCGTACATTGACGAGCGTCGGGAGACCGTCACGCTCAGGCCCCAATTGTCCTGCCAATACGGCCACGACCTGAGTGTCGATATCAGCGGGCCCAAGCACATCGAGCACCCACTCCACCGCTTCTCGGTAACTCTGATCCGGGGGAGGGGGAAGCGGGCCCGCGTATGACGAAGGGCCCTTCAGGTCCATAGTCGCCATCAAAAGCTGACGCTCTGCATTTTGAGACTCGGTAGGAAGACCGCCAGGCCATCCGCTTCCCAGAGTTAAGTCAAAGAAAAGACCACCTTCTTGAGCTAAAGCAGAAGCCTCTCCAACACGAAGGTTAAAATCCGGCTCACCCACACTCCTCAGCCTCGGGTCGGCCTCTAGATCTTCCTCACCTAGCCCCAATAGAAGAGGCTGAACTTCCACGCCCCCGAAACCGGCCTCTTCAATCAAGGCCAGTTGTTCTTTCAATGAAACCGTATCGACACTTCCCCCCGGCCACCACCAACGTGCCATGGGACGTGCCTCGCCTGGCGGGTTCTCCCAATCAGCCAGGGGAATCACTTGAGCACTCAGAGACACTTCGAACTCTGATTCTCTAGGCGAGTCTGTAACCGCACTGGGAAGAACCGTTCTCTCAGAGCAGCCCACCCAAATCAGAGCCACCAACAGACTGAACCCAGTGGGAATCGTACGAAGGGAAAAACCTCGCAATGCTTTTCTCAATCTACAGCCACTCCAAAAAGCCCTCGCTCTGCCGGAACTCGGCTCCACAACCGTGTTCTAGCGAATAGAATCGACATGGACGAGTTCAGCTTCAACAGGCAATGTCTGTTCTTCTGGAAGCAAGAATCGCCAAAAAATCATTCCCGTCCGAAGACCGGCAGCATCGATCCAGTTTGGCACACCGGGATCACGATGCGCCACGACGATACGATAACTGCCATCGAGTTCGTAGTGAATCTGATTGCGNTTTAACGAAACACAGCGATGGCGATACGGCGGCGTTTGCAATCGATGATTCCAAATAACGACATTTGCAAATCGGCAACGCGGGAACCGGCCTCGCATGATCAGCGCTTGATCTGGTCCAAGATCGTATCTCGTCTGAAGATATGCNTTATCGGCCGCCGCATACCCAATCTCCGTATTACTTTCGTCATACGCTGAGTTATCAAAAACATTAATGTCGTTTGAGACCCATGAAGGCATACTTTCAGGTGGAAGGTCTGGAAAGTCGAGCGTGGCGCCTCGAACAAAATTGATCACTCTTTGAATACCGGCAGCCACCGCCTGGTCGTCCATAGGTGGAGCCGGTCCGGGGTCGTCCACCGGCTCGATCGTCATGGGCACATGAAAAGTCGGATCGGCCGCTACATTTCGAACGCTTTCCCAATAATGGCGGGTGGTGATACTGCCTGCCCCGGGCTCGAGCCTCAACCAATTTTTAGATTGAGGCTCAGCACTTGCAATAATCTCGTAGCTTCCATCGGCTTCAATCTCAAACTCAGTATCGTTTAAAGTCGAAATCACACCCTGTGACAGATGACCGTCCTGCGCACCCGCTTCCACGCTAAAGGACGTGTAGCAAGCGCCGTGCACATTCCCCCGTATTCGATAGGTGCCTGACGGGTCAATGATCGCGCCGTAATAAACTCCATCAGGATTATCACCAAGGAGTTTTTTTGTAGCACTCAACCAACGGTGAAAGAGAGGCCTTTGGGGATCAATATCAAACCAACATTGAAACCCATGCTGAAGAGCATTCGCAATCAAATAACGACCCGCAGTGCGCTCCTCAATGGAGTTCATATTTCGATCCGAACTAACGTAGTTCATCTCAATCTCACTGATCGCAGCCGATAGGTCTGCATAAGCTTCACTCCCGCGATCTGTTGAAGGAGCTTTCACTTCAGACATCTTTTCCTCATTTCATTTTTGCGTTGCCCTGAATGACTGATTTTCAAGTCAACAAGACCGAAGGAATTCTCAGAAGAATGAACTCTCTACCCTACCGGGACACGGAATGAGAAGAAAGCATGAGTCGCTTACCTATCTTAACGATTTCATGAGTACATATGAATCGCTCCGCATAAAAGGCATCTCCTCAAGCCAAGCACGAGGGACTGATCCCGACGGAATTAAAATCCCTCAAACGAGCTGTAGAGTCGCAGCTACAAAACTATAGGGCGGCAAAGTCAGGTCTACGCTTGACCCATCAATCTTGCAATCTGAAAAAGCCTTGGGCGAAATCACATCCGGCGTCTCCCAGCGGTTGCACGCCAGGGGGTCGGGGCCCGTCAGGCATTCGGCATTGTACGCCCCACTTAGCTTTCGATCTGCGAGTTGAATCTCGACCTGACTCGCAGACGCACTCCTGTTCGTCAAGAAGACATGCAAATGATCTCTGTCTAAAATTGCACTGGAGTCAATTACCTGAGTATCTCCGTAACGGGAAGATTCATACATCTCACCTTGAATTTTCGGAGATAAAGAAATTCCATTCCTGCGCTTGGAAAACATGGCGAAAGGCCAGTAAATCGACTGGATAAGCAGGCTATCGTCTCGAGTCAAAATGGGGGCAATAATATTTACAATCTGGGCGATGTTTGCAATTTTAAGAACATCCGCATGGCGTATGAAGCTATGGAGAAAACCCGAGACGACGAGTGCATCACGCAAGTCATAGATTTCCTCAATCAAGGGTGGAGCAAACTTTCCCCCACCTTGCATATGCTCACTTCCAGGTTTCATCGTCTTGTACCAAACGTTCCACTCATCAAAACAAAGCCACGCTCGTTTTTTCGACTTTCGCTTGCCTTGTACAAATCGACAGGTCGCATCCACTTCTTCAATTTGCTGGTCGATGGAATTCGGAATCGCAAGAAAGTCGGCCGTCTCTTTGTCACCTAGCCCGACGTAACGATGAAGGCTCACATAGTCGGTGAGGTCGCCCATATACTCAAGCGCGGTTTGGTCCCACTCTAAATAGGTCGCCAATTGCGGCATGCTGGACCCACATAAAACAAGCTCGATGGACGGATCCACATCCTTCATCATCTTGCCTGCTTGCTGAGCGCGAATCGCATACTGGTCGGCGGGAACGTGTCCCAATTGCCAGGGACCATCCATCTCGTTTCCGAGGCACCAAAGCTTCACATCGTGCGGATCGGAATGCCCATGGGTTACTCTGCGATCGGCAAAAAGTGTTCCCGGAGGCGAATTGCAATACTCCACCCAATTTCGAGCTTCTTCAGGGCTTCCTGTACCTAAATTAACGGCCAACATCGGATCCCACTTCATCCGCCGAGCCAGTTCTATAAATTCATCGGTTCCTACCTGGTTGGGCTCGATGCTCTGCCAGGCTAACTCACGCACAGTCGGCCGAGCTTCCTTCGGCCCGACCCCATCCTCCCAGTGGTAACCCGACGCAAAGTTACCCCCCGGATACCGGACATTCGTCATGGCCAAACCCTTTAAAGCCTCGAGGACATCCGTGCGCCAACCCTTCTCATCCGCATGTCTACTTTCCGGCTGATAAACGCCCTCGTAAACAGCACGCCCCATATGCTCTAGGAAACCACCAAAAATACGAGGGTCCACCTCACCAATCTGAAACTGCGTATGAAGGTGTAGGGTGTTTTTAATCATGTCTTTATGGACTCTCTTCCTAATCCAGTACGAGCTAAAAACGAGCCCATCTAATCAGAGTTCCCCCACGATGAGGGCAATGGGATTCGTTAGCGTTCCTATTTTTTCAATCTCGATTGAGGTCGGACCCAGACGATCTTGAAAATCGATCGCTTTTGCTGCCTGGGACCCCATTCCGGGCATTCCCATCTGAATCACATCGCCGGGCTCCAACGTCATTGAGCGCGACAGTTTCGAAATCACTTCCTCAACTGAATACATAAAGTCCGAAGTTTGATCTTCCGTGCAAGCCTCTTCTCCCATCCAGATTTTCACACTCAGGTTATTGGGATCAGCCACTTCATCGGCGGTCACGATCCAGGGACCGAATGGACCGAATGTATCTGTATTCTTAGATCGAGCATGAGAGGCAAAGTGAACCTGAGCGCTTCCAGCTTCTGCTTGAGTAAGTTCTTCCCCCCCAGCAAGAAGATGCAGTGTGTCTTTAGTTGCCAGCCCCAAGGAGGTCACGTCATTCATCACCGAATAGCCGAACACAACGTCAAGCGCTTTGCTCTCACTGACATCTTTTGACTTTCTCCCAATAATCACTGCCAATTGCGCCGAGGGGTGAGTCCGGCCATAGCTAGGCCGAATCAATACAGTCTTGCCGTGACCAAGCAACGTGGAAGGGGCCTTCAGAAAGAAGAGCGGTCCCTCAGGTTTTATCTTCGCTCTCTCAATCTCGGTGGCGTCATTCATCATGACACCCACCACTTTAGAGGGCCGCACAAGAGGAGGACACCAATGAGGCTCCTCGATCTCAGGCAAGGTGCCCGAACAAGCCTGCTCAAAGGCTTTCTCAAGCAACGGCTTCATTCCTCGTCCTTGCTCAATCAGGTCTAGCATCGACTCTGGGCAAGCCGACTCCTTGAGATTTGCTGCGCACCACGCATCTAATAGCTGTACAGGGTTTCCGTCTTCAGGAACAAGAGCGACAACTTCTCTCCCTCCCTCATATAAAGTGCACACTCTCATGAATGTAAACCTTGAGAAAAATGATCGAAACAATTTCGACTAATGTTCAAGAGAAGAGAGTACTTCATTCGATCTTTCCAGAAGCGAAGGCACGACAAATGTCTCGATGAGGGCTCGCTCTTCCCCCTCATCTTTTCCGGGCTGCGTTAAAAGCGAAACGATAATGCGAACGACCCAAAGGGCCTGAAGTCGGCTCGAAGACGAATCATCGAAATCGCGTGGTTGAAGATTGACCACAAAGGCCTCAGACAAGCAAGCGATCACCTCAGACCCACGTGACATTCGCCCCGCCGCCCCCGATTCTGAAGGTTCGAACCACGCAGCCATCGATGGATTTTGTCGAACTTTACCGACCGATCGAACGATATACTCAAGCAAACGACGAGAGGGGTCATGAATCTCTTGTAACTCCACACGCAGTTCGGCCACCAACCGTACCGCTCGATCGTTAACAAATGCCAAATGAAGTTCATGCCGGTTTTTAAAATATCGGTAGAGAGTGCCCCGGGAGCATCCCGCGTAACGAGCGATCTCAGTCATACCCGCTCTGGAAACGCCCAGCTCAACAAACGCTTGCGCTGCGCCATCTAAAATCTTCAGTGCGGCTACATCGGGCTTTTCTTCACGCCCCCAGGTCCCTGACACTAGATTTTTCCCGTCGCGCTAAAGGGCAGCGAAAGATATCGTCGAGTATAATTTCCTTCAGCAAAATCACCTTTCGCATGGTCCACTTTGAATTTAGGGCACCGAGCCATCAGTTCCTCAAGAGCAATCCGCGACTGCATGCGAACCAAAGCCGCCCCGATGCAGTGATGAGGACCATAACTCAATGCAACATGTCTTCGGATTTTTCGGGTCACATCACATTCGGCCGCATTTTCTCCAAACTCACGCTCGTCGACATTGGCAGAGCCATAAAGCAGCATGACTTTTTTATCTTTGGGAATCATCGTTCCTTCGATTTCGACATCTCGAGTCGTCATCCTGGCTAAGCCCTGGACCGGTGATGAAAGCCGCAAAAACTCTTCGATGGCATTGGGGATCAAGGCTGGATCATTCACGAGCAGCTTGTGCTGTTGTGGATTCTTGGCCAACAACTCGGCCGCTCCACTCAAAAGGCCTGTCGTCGTATCATTCCCACCCGTGACCATCGTAAAGGCAAATCCCAGAATACGCGCAAGCGATACCTCTTTCCCATCCGGCCTCGCATGAACCAGTGATGAGATCACATCTTGGCCTGGCTGAGTCCTAACCTCTTCGATTTGTCGCGTGAAGTACATCACGAGTTCGCCCAACGCTTCTCCCGCTGATGTGATTTCACCCTCGGCATTCGCAGCCACAATGGCGTCCGTCCAGCGATCGAAAAGAGGACGATCCGCTTCAGGGACACCGAGAAAATGACCCACCACTAAACTGGGCAAAGGCTTAAAGAGCTCCTTCACCACATCGCCCTCCCCCATTTCACACAGTCGATCTACACGTTGAATCACAAAATCTCTCACCAAAGGCTCCACCTCTTTCACCTGCTTCGGCGTAAACCGTTTAATGGCCAATTTTCTGAGCGAAGTGTGATCCGGCGGGTCCATCATGACGATGGGCGACTCAAGGCCGAGTTCTTCCATTTCTCCATAGGCGATGGTTAAGCCTTGAGCCGATGAGAATGTCTGGGCATCCACCGCGGCCTCAAAAACGTCCTTGAAACGCGAAAGCGCCCAGAATTCTCCTCGTTCGTTCTCAAAACGGTGAACTGGGTCCTCATCACGCAAAGCTCGATACATGGGAAACGGGTTTCGCCAAGATTCACCGCTTCGCGGCTCATAGAGAGGAGGGGAGGATTGAGACAAGACCTTCGACATACGCCAAACCTCTTTTAAGGGGAACCCGTATTATACATAAATTCGATTATGTATAACAACAAAAGCCCCTCCCCACGTCTGCAAAAAACCGTCGGTGGGCCCCTTCGCTTATCAAAAGCTTTTGAGCTCCTCATGAACCCCAATCAGGCCAGAGACATTCAACCCAAAGAGCCCCCTCTTGCATTCACAAGAGAGGGCTCTTCGGGAATCTCCGGTGCGAATCCACCGCACTGCGAAAAATCAGATGAACGAAGCCAAACGATTCTGAATCGAATCCTGCGCCTCACTCATAATGCGATCAATCAATTCCTTACAGGTCGGAATATCATGGATCAAGCCCGCCACCATACCGCAACTCCAAGGGCCTGCTTCAAGATCGCCCTCCTTCATGATTCGCGGATACACTCCGCCCACGAGTTCGGCAATGTCATCAATGCTCATGCCTTCACCCTTAGATTCTTCAATCTCAACAATCTTCTCAACCGCTGAGTTATTCAGAACTCGCTCAGTGTTCCGCAAGGACCTCATAATCAATCGCGTGTCCAGTTCGCTCGCATTCACAATCGCTTCTTTAACGTTCATGTGAACCGGCGCTTCCTGCGTCGCGATGAAGCGCGTCCCCATGTTGATGCCGTCCGCACCCAGTGCCAGTGCAGCGACGAGTTGCTGCGAATTCCCGATTCCGCCCGACGCGACATAAGGAATTTTCAATTCTTCAGCGACTCGAGGAAGGAGAATTAAATTCGGGATATCGTCTTCACCGGGATGACCTCCACACTCAAATCCGTCCACACTCACTGCGTCGCAGCCAATCCGCTCAGCTTTTAACGAATGGCGAACAGAAGTACATTTATGAATAACTGAGATGCCAGCCTCCTTGAGTGACGGCATGTATTTCTCTGGGCTGCGCCCGGCTGTCTCCACAACCTTAATCCCACCCTCAATAATCGCTTTGATGTAGCCTGGATAGTCAGGCTCTACAAAACCTGGGAGAAAAGTTAAATTCACGCCGATCGGCTTATCGGTCATGGTGCGACAGCGCGCAATCTCGTTCGCCAAATCGTCAGGCGTCCGTTGAGTCAGACCCGTAATAATGCCAAGACCGCCTGCATTAGCTACGGCGGCCGCCATCTCAGCGAGGCCTACATGATGCATCCCACCCTGAATAATCGGGTGTTCGATGCCAAAAAGTTCTGTAATTCGGGTCTTCATAAGGTTCTCCTCTTTTCTATCTGTTTCAAGACGGGGGTGAAAGCTTCTTACGAGCTATAGAGAAGAGCCCTCTTCTCTCAAAAGACTTTTATAAACAAGCTCTGAAACCTAGCTCTACGGCCCCGCCTTGCATCTACTCCAACAGGGTGTTCCAATTGCCCGCTAACGAGGCGGAATGCCATGCACCAGCGTCAGGAATTTCATTTCAGTCCCAGCTCTCCGGTGTTCAGAAAGCGCCTGATATTCGGGGTCTGCCCACCAAGCCTTAGCCGCTTCCTCCGAGGGAAAGCCAAAAATCACGACTCGGCCCGTCCGAGGAGAAGGCCCTTCGAGGGTTTCCGGCTCATCATCGTAGGTATAAAACTGACCATTGTGTTTCTTAAGAATCCCAAAGAACCCTTTTTCATAGACACGGTATCGCTCTGCATCGTTGATCTCAAAATTAGCGACCATGTAAACCGGGGTATCCGCCATCTCTTACTCACTCCTTCTATCGATTATTAACGAAAAGATTTCAACCATTGAGAAATCGCTTCCGAAATTTCTTGAGGTGAATCTTCTTGAACAAAATGAAGCCCGGCCACCGTCACCTCGGTCTGATTGGGCCAGCTCCGACAAAACTCGCGCTGGGATCCGATCAAAATGGAACCAGGCTTGGCATTAATAAACAATTTCGGCACCGGACTCGATGAAAGCCATTCTCCGTACTCGGATACCAAGTCCACCATGATTTGAGGTTCCCCTTCGATGGGTATCTGCCGAGGCCAATTGAGAGTTGGCTGGCGATCCTCGGGGTTTTTAAATGGAGCGCGGTACTGATCCATCTCTTCCTCACTCAAGTCACGCAAAATTGAAGAGGGCAAAACGCCTTCCACGAACATATTTCGATTTAGAACGAGATCTTCTCCCTTCTCGGAACGAAACCCTTGAAAAATGCCGCGACCGCCCTCAGGCCAATCATCCCAGGTCATTGGTTTCACAATCGCTTCCATGTAGGCGATGCCCTTCAAAGACTCGGGATGATTCTTCGCCCAATGAAAACCAAGACCACTGCCCCAGTCATGTAGAACAAGGGTGATGTTCTCCTGTAGACCTAGAGCTTCGAAGAGACCGGACAAAAATTCATAGGCGACGAGGAAAGAATATCTTTCGGGCCCTTCGCTGGCTGGCAATTTTTCGGAGTCTCCCTGACCGATCAGGTCGGGGACAATCACGCGCCCTTGGCTTTCAAGCCCAGGGATAACATTCCGCCACAAGTACGAAGAGGTGGGGTTTCCATGGAGAAGGATGATGGGGTCACCCTCACCCACATCCACATAAGCGATCCGTCGACCATTCACTTCTCGAAACTGCTTTTGATAGGGGAAAGTGTGTGTGTCCATTATTGAAAGCCTCGCACGATTGGTTTGTATAAATTCTCGGACACTCATGTTAGACCAAATTGCAGTCAACGAAACCAAAGAAGTCAAAATGGCTTGGCACTCAACGGTCAAATCACCGACGGCCTGAATGCCATCCCTACTTAGATTTTAAGTCGCTCCGAAATCAAGGAGAGCAAACCGCCCCGCACTCCCAGCCTACATTCACCCTAAGGTCAGAAGTTCTGGCTCCTCGGCCACTTGGCGCTGAACCAGCACATAGTCGCGATCGTGATAACTGACGAGAAGCGTACCCGGAGAGGCATGTCGGCTGAAGACTTTCTCAAGGAATTCCTCCTCGCTCGGCCAGGGGTATCCGAAAACAACATGGCAATCTCTTGAGCTCAAGCCGAGTTCGTCCCAGGCCTGCGTGTCGAACACGAGCTCTATATGGCCTTGGGAAAGAGCCAAATCCTCATCTCCAGGATGAAGAAAGCTCCCTTGAACAAACACCGAAGAGAAACCGACGGCCGACTCCCTCGACGAGCAAACCTAAACGATTCTCAGGCGTGCCTCTTTTATCGTGAATCATAAACTCCAGCCTCCAAGAGCGATCCTCTTAAATAAAAAGACAGAAGAGGACTGAACCCGGTCTCGAGTCGAAACAACCTATGCACAAAAAAAAACGGCGACCCCAAAAAGGGCCGCCGTTTTTTAATTCAGACTTACTTTACTGAGGCTGAACACTCGTCGCCTCAGGGCCTTTCTGACCCTGACCGGCTTCGTATGTCACCGCCTGACCGTCACTCAGCGACTTGAATCCTTCGCCAAGAATATTGGAATGATGAACGAAAAGATCCTTGGACCCGTCCTCGGGCGTAATGAATCCATAACCTTTTTCGTCACTGAACCACTTAACCGTACCTTGTGCCACTGTGTTCTCCTACCCACTGCCAAAATCGAATCTTGTAGAGACGTTGTTGGATGTACTGGGGGTTGACTTTCTTAGCAATCGTTCGACTCCACCGTGGAGCCTTTATCTTTAAATGTATCAAATTAGATGAACTCTAATCCGCTGCGCAGCTTAACATATGAAATGGAATCGGGCTTTAACTGGCCAAGTCTTTTGATTTATCGGCTAAAACCATCCTCACAACCACCTCACGCGCCATTCATCGCCGAATAGGAACATTAGGCCCGCTTTATGGAGCACTCAGGCCGTAAAAACAAACCTATGCCTCGTTCGCTTCTGAGGTCCGTCTGAGTCCCTCTTTGAGTCACCTCATTCCGAATCCCTCAAGTCAGCGGCGAGTAAACTAAGTACACTTGAACGCCTTATAAACGACTCTTTTTGAAAAAGGAAACTGCACTTTATGCCTTCTCACCTTCTAGAGGGGAAAACCGCGATCGTCACAGGAGCTTCAAGCGGAATCGGACGCGCCATCGCCGAGCACATGGGACTAGCCGGCGCGCATGTATTCCTCAGTGGCCGCACAGAGTCGTCCATGGTGGAATCGAAAACACTCATCACACAAGCCGGAGGCCAGGCCACTGTGATCACGGCTGACGTTCGCGACGTGGCCCAGGTCAGGGGACTCATCGCCTCAGCCGTCGCCGAGACGAATCGGCTCGACATTATGGTCAACAATGCCGGCCTCTCCTATCCAGCCTCTATCTTAGAGGGGGAACCCGAAGAGTGGCGATCTATGCTTGAGACCAATATTCTGGCGCTTCTTGTCGGCTGCCAAGCCGCCGTCAAAGCCATGCGGGCTTGCCAATCCGAGGGACATATCGTGAATATTTCGTCGGTGGCTGCACAGCGTAGAAACTCAGGCGTCTACGGATCAACCAAGCATGCCGTCAATTCTATCTCCTCAACCCTCCGTGACGAGTTAGAGGAAGACACCATTCGAGTGACCAACGTCATGCCCGGAGCCATTGCGACCAACTTCGCACGTAATTTCGATCCCGAATTCGTGCAAACTATGGCCAAGATGGCCGGCATGGAGATCGAGCTAAGTAAGGGAGATCGCTTGCCCCCGGAAGCCCTCGAAACATTGGCTGGAAAAATGAAATCGCTTCTGGGCAATCCAAACGATGTCGCAAAAGCGGTCATGTACGCGGTCACTCAACCCATCGAAGTCAACATTGCAGATATCGTCGTTCGACCGCCTAAGTCCATGACCGTGCCCCATTAAAGAATACGGTGAGATCAAAGCGCATGCTCTGTATCGGTCCTTTTACGTCTCAAAGTCTTTCTCCAAAGACAACGGGCTTTGGATCCATAGCTTCTCACAAGCTATTTCAGCTTTCTTAAGACATTCTCTGAGCATGACGAACAGCCGCAACTCTCCCGAAGCTCCTCTCCAACCCGATACAAAAATACTCGTTGAAATTGCTCGAATGAAGATGCCGTTTGGAAAGTACGCTGGGACTCGCCTCATCGATCTCCCTGAGCCTTACCTTGTGTGGTTTCAAAAAAAGGGGTTTCCAACGGGGCGAGTAGGCGTCTTGCTCGCGACCCTGTACGAAATCAAAGCCAATGGCCTTGAGCCCCTGCTCGCGTCGTTTCGGGAAAAGAGTGATCCGCGCTACCGAGATACGGACCCCCGTGAGTTTAGAGAAGGCGATCACTAGACAGGGGCGGGCCAAACTCAGACTGGGAGTCACGAGCCCGGACCCCATACGTGTCAATTCTCATTCTGAAAGCTCTGGATATTCGGGAGCGCGACCGCGTGGCGGAATATCAAATTTCAGGCGGACCTTTTCCAGGGGTTGGTCAAACTCCTGCCAGGGGTCAAAGGCGGCATCTCCGATCAAATCTGTATTCACATGGATTCCGTGCTCAAGGGCTTGAAACATACTCTCTGGGTCAATCTCGCCTTCCGTACCCGGCAAAAAAGGAGAAGCTCCAATTCCAATTTCAAACTGCGCGTACGCAAATAAAATGACAAAAAACGGATCAATTTTTTCAAAACCGGCCTGAAAGGCAAGCACCGCACACTCCTCGGGCGGCGTGGTTCCATATCCCCCAAGCACATGACAACAGTCATGGCGCATCACGGGCGGCGGCGGACCGCCCGTCTCACCCGGATAACTAAAATCGTTCCGGGCAATGAAATCTGCGTAAGCACGACCAAAGGTGCCCTCTGGATAGGTATCAAGGGTGTGGTAGCGACTCGCTAAGGCTGGATCTTCTTTTCCAAGCAATCCCTTGGCCACATCGAGCAAGGCATGAGGACCTTCCACTTTCACGTAGGCTTTCACCGCTTGACGAACAAAGCTTCTGCGCACCAAATCAAGATGCACCCGATGGATACGTTCTTTCAAGAGTTCTCGAAACGTATGAACGGGGGCGCCATCAATTTCGCAAACGCGAGCCGTTTCATCGAGAAGCGCTAACCGCTCCTCGGAAGGAGGCCCCTCCAGCATGGCGATTAATGTCATCCCTCGTAGAATGCGCTCCCGCCATTCGGTTTCTGGGACGGCCTCAGCCAATTGCATGGGCGAAATCGTTTCAAGGGTCACTAAATCAACGTTTACATGCATCAGGTGATCACGAACGGCGGACATGAAAGAGAGGGCGCGCTCAGAAACATCACCGCCTAAACCGGCCACGGTCAGAAGGCTCGAAAGAGCCGCCCTCGCAATCTCTTCACGGCGATCCTCCGGTGGCTGATGCTTCATGTCAATTGCCATACCAACCTCTGCCCTTCCTCTAGGATCCTTCTAAAACCAAATTGAGCCTATTTTACTGGCCTTCATGATTCAAATCCGATTATATTCACAAGGCTTATAAAAAAAGATACAGAGTGACGCTGAATAGCGAATAGAACGTCAAACTGGCTCCAAACCCTCACCCCGCAATCTCAGATTTCATTCTATTCTGTAAAGCCGATGATCCAAAGCAAAAAACCACGACGGGAGTCGATGATCCGACTCACTCACCCAAAGAGAATGCTCAATAAAACAGACGAGGATTCGAGCAAAGTCTGCTACGCCTAGACCGGTCAAAAAAGGAAAAAAAATGCCGAACCCTCCCTCCGAACAAGAACTCAACGAATTTCAGGCGGATGCGTCGGCTTGGTTCGCCGAAAATATACCGCCGACGCCCAACTTTATGATGCCCCTCACTTTTATGGAAGTGGGCACGGATGAGCAATTTCACTTCCTCGTCGATTGGCAGAGAAAAGTCTACGAAGCAGGGTACCTCGGAGCTTCATGGCCCAAAGAATACGGAGGCGGAGGTCTTCATCCCAAATTTCAGAATGTCGCCACCGAGGTCATGCGCCGTCTCGGAAGCCCGATCATGTTGAATACGATCGGACTCAACTGGGCGGGGCCCCTCATCCTAGACATGGGGACCCATGAGGAAAAAGAACGCTATATCCAAGGTATTCTGAGCGCCGAGGACATCTGGTGCCAAGGATTTTCTGAGCCCGAAAACGGGAGCGACCTGGGCAACGCGCAAACTCGGGCGGTCCGAGACGGCGACGAGTGGGTGATTACCGGAACGAAAACTTGGACCACCCATGGCACTTACGCGAAATACATGATCCTGCTGGCTCGCAGCCTTCCGGACGCTGCGAATAAGTATGCCGGTCTGTCTTTTTTCCTTGCCCCCATGACTGTACCTGGCGTTAAGACCCAGCCCATCCGCAAACTCACCGGAGAATATGGATTTACCGAAACCTATTTTACGGACGCGCGAATCCCAGCAGACTGTCTAATGGGCGAAGAAGGCCAAGGCTGGAGCGTCGCCATGCGTACGCTTGAATACGAACGAAATGCACGTGGAGGTCAGGCTGGAGGATTGTCTATCCTCGCCCCTGATCACAGTGAAGTGGTTGAACTCGCCCGAAAAGCTCAACGTAATGGGCGACCCGCCATCGAGGACCCTGTGGTTCGAGACCGATTGGTCGAGTACATGATCGAGGCTCAAGGCATCATGCTCACTCATCAGCGATCGGCCATCGCCCCGCTCGTTCAAGATCGACCCATGTCTATCCCTCTCTCGAGCAAATTGATGACCACCGAATTTACTCGTCGAATTAATGAATTCGCCATCACCCTGCTTGGTCAAGCGGGCGCCTACTATGTCGGTGAACCCGAAGCCGTCGATGGGGGCATCTCTCAAAGAGCCTATTTAAATGCTTTCTCCGCAACCATTGGGGGAGGGACCAGCCAAATTCAAGCCAACATCGTTGCCGAGCACGTACTCGGCCTGCCAAAGCACTGAGGAGTTGGTCATGAGTAACCTTACCACCTCGATCAAAATCACTGAAGAGCAAACGGATCTCCTTGAATCCGCATCCCAGTACTGCCAGGACAAGTCTTCGATCGAAACCGTCCGCGGCCTCATAGAAGATGAAATCGGCCACAGCCCCAAAGTTTTCACCGAGATGGCCGAACTCGGATGGCTCGGCATCGCGATTCCTGAAGCCTACGGCGGAGCTGGACTCGGTTTAGCCGAAGTCGTTCCGGTGGTAGAGCAGATGGGCAGGCGCCTCATGGCCGGCCCATTCCTTCCAACAACCCTCGCCGCTCAACTCGTCCTCGCCGCGGGAACCGAGTCACAAAAAGAAAAAATTCTTCCTCAGATTGCAGCAGGCACCCCCGCCACCCTGATGCTCTCTGAACCCCATGCTCATTTTGACTCAACGCATGTCGAATGCACCGCGAAACGTTCAGACGGCAACCTCCATCTATCAGGCGTCAAATGCCTTGTGATTGATGCGCATGTGGCCGAATGGGCCATCCTCTCTGTCCAGCTAGAAGGGAAGCTCGCCCTCGTCGTTCTCGACCAAGAAGCGCTTCACAAATGCACTCAACGCCGAGAAGTCGTGATTGACGAAACCCGTCGCGCCTTTCGAATCGAACTCGACGGGCTCCGTATCCCTGAAGATGCTCTCATGCAGCCTGAGCGAGTCGAAGCCGCCCTAATCAAGATCGAACTCGCGGGCGCCCTTCTGGCCAGCGCCGAGATGTGTGGAGCAGGTCAAAGTTGTATCGAGTACACGGTTTCCTATCTCAACGCGCGGAAACAATTTGGCCGGCCGATCGGATCCTATCAAGCTCTTAAACACACAACCGTGCAGGCTCATGTTCAAATCGAGCAAGCGAGATCTCACCTCTATGCAGCAGCTCATACGTTTGAGAAAGACGAAAACCGTGAGATCGCCGTGCGTATGCTCAAGGCTTCAGCTGGGCCCGCCCTTGCGTTTTCAGCCGATCGAGCCATTCAATTTCACGGTGGCTACGGGTTCACCTACGAGTGTGATGCGCAGCTCTACCGAAGAAGAGCAATCTGGGGCGAGTCTCAGTTTGGAGACGCCCTCCACCAACGGCGTATCTTGGCCGACTTAATTCTTTAGTCCGCAGAACAATTGAGCGTCGAAATTGAACTGCACATGGCCGGCCGAATCCAAAAGGTGAGAAGGCGCTAAACACCTCCTCACCTAAAAGATGGAATCTAGCGAAGTAATCGCGAAGCGAATGCAATCGCGCTCGCTCTAACCGAGTCACTCTGGTTCCCCGTCACCGTCGGAGATTTCTTCTTCGCTGTCGCCTTCTTCTTTGCAGCCGACTTTTTAGCCGCTTTCTTAACCGCTTTCTTCTTCGGTGATTTTTTCTTCACCGCTTTTTTAGTGGCTTTTTTCTTCGTGGCTTTTTTCTTGGTAGCTTTTTTCGCTGCTTTCTTTTTTACTGCCTTCTTCTTCACTGCCTTCTTCTTAGCGGCCATCTGCCTCTCTCCCTCAAATATTATGAACACGGCGACGAACAAGGTTCCGCAAACGACGCCATTTAATCTCTACGTCCGCAGTACGGGCTTCGGTTCATCTCTACAACACAGGACGTTTGCTCCGGGGAGCGGTGAACGCCAAGATGTCACAGAGCGGGAGACTACCCTGTCGATCATTGAAATGGCAGGGGAAAAGGCAGGCTCTTTATAAACATTCACAACAAATCCGGCCCTAATCTCAAAGGAAATACCCTCTCGATACCATGGGGCGCTTTCTCAAACCCACTCCTGTGAAATTTCTCGCTTGCTCTTCACTCTGTTGGAACCCGAAAAAGTCAGCCGGACCTGAACCCCTTCTCGTCCCCGGGAGACTTTTCAGTCTTTTCGGCACCGGCTTCGCGATATGTTCCATCTCGATCCACGGGATGGCTAACTCCGTCATAGACCGGAATATTCGTCAACTCATAGGGATTGACGCCCTCAAGACAGCCGACATTAAAACCGTACTGTTCAGGGTTTGACCGTCTCTGGTGATGTGTATAGATGCCGCAGAGAGTGCAAAAGAAATGCTTAGCGGTCTTTGACCCGAATTCATAGAGACCCAAGAGATCGCCCCCCCGGATGATATTTATCCCATCCAGAGAAACGCTAGCCACGACTGCACCGCGACGACGACACATCGAGCAATCACAACGCCGAGGATCCACCAAACCGTCAGGAAGATTCAATTCGAGTTCAACCGCTCCGCAGTGACATGAGAGAGTATGTCTTGGAAGAATTTTCAAACCCTCAACCTCCTTTTTTACAACCTCATCGGCCAGAGGGCTTCTCCCACCGAGAAGCTGCCTTGATCCGTGATCGCGATCTCAAAGATCAACAAACGTTTCTCGAAAGCCCTTTAACCTTCTTCAATCGGAATCGCGATGTACCGTTTCGGGACTAAAGGCAGGAAGACAAATCGCGATATACTCCGCTCCTCCGGACTCAGGGCTGCTGTATCGCACCCACTCTCCAGGTTGAGTCACGATGGCTTGACCGGACCGTACATCCATCACGCCCCCCTCGTATTCGACGCGTAGCATCCCTGAGATCACGAGCGTCATCTCTTCAAATTCTGGGGTCTGGCCAGGCTCCAACCATCCCTCGGGCGAATTCATCCGGGCCACACTTGTCTTCATGTGACCCGAATTGACCCGACCCACATATTCCTCGATGCGCTTGGGCTTGTTGCCCACCGCTTGGATCACACTCGGTTTTTCGATGAACTGAGGCATGCGAAAATTCTTATCCACGCTCTGATCGGAAAGACCGAAGAGCCACAATGGCGAAAAGCCGTGACATCCCTTGTTGCCTGAGCCTAAGCGCCGCTAAGAGTCGAATCCTACCAAACTAAAAACCCAGGCTCAGATTTAACCCGGCCCTATGGGCGAACTCAACGGAGCGCCGAGAGAGCCTGACCTATGAGGTACGCCCCAAACGAAATCATCAAAAGAGGCAAAAAGGGCTCTAGGGGCCAATAGGGCACAAAGGCTTCCAAAGGAGCTGTCCATTTATATCCGTAAAGAACTTCTTCCGCAGAGGTGCGCCACAAAGAGCCTGAGAACACACCCACGACGCCCACCCCCACCGCAACGAGTCCTAGGGATTCCACGCTGCGAACGGGCCTGGTGTCGGGCGATTCCTTCCGAGTCTTCTTTCGTCTCAACTTCACCCAAGCCCCAGCGCGAACGCCCCACACCAAAAAACCAGATACATAAAAGAGATAATCCAGGAAAACCGGTGTCTCATAATAAAAAATCGACCACCAGTAGACGCTGAACGCATAGGCCCATAGATAATAAATGCCCACTGTATGAAGACGATTCCAATTTTTTCGACTCAGCAAGCGACGGCCAGGCTTGAACGAAGTGACGACCATGGGAATCAAGAACAGATAACCCACCGTTCCTTCGATGGCGTCCTTCGTCAAATAGACTTCATGAACGTAGTAGTCGGTGTACCCCGCCACCATCCACACGATGAAAAAAGCTTGCCAGGCCATCGCCACCGCGAACGAAAGACCAAAATACTTCCGGTTACGTAATAGCCATGCGCTTCCGTCTGACGACAGCAGGGCATGGATGGATGACGCTGCGAAGGCCATGAAAAGAGGAGGAACGGCACACCGCACGGAGAGTTGAATCAGCGCGGAAATACCGGGTCCTGTCGAAAGATCTCCCCATCCAATCGCAACAATCATCGCAAAAGAAATCGGGGCCGATATTAAATAAAACAAAGACCACCCATTGATGATCTTATTCCGAAGCACATCTCGAAGTGCCTGAGTCATTTAAAAAAGCTCAATCAAGTTGTCTTCTCGAAGAAAAAATTGTTCACGGTTTGATACGGCCCGACTCAGTACTGATCTCTGTAGAAAGCAGGAAACGCCAATCAAAGGTCACATAGCCCTCTCTCAATTCGCGAAGATCCTATCGGAGACTCTATTCTGCAACAATGGATTAATGCTGTGGAGTGCATTGAAAACAAGGGGACAAATGACCCACCTCACATTTCGAACGCTCGCAGACACCAAGGGGTCCCTTTTTGAGCTGGCACTGAACGCCAGACTCCGTACACATCTTAACGGGGCCTTGAAGAGCAGAGGGTGAGTCACAGCAGAATAGAAAGATGCTTATTAGGGCGATCACGAAAAAACGTATCGTCACTTCCTCTTTCAAGCCGAAGCTTCCCGCCAACGTTTAAACCAATACTGATTCGGATCCGACTTCAAGCTCTCCGCCAGTCTCTCCGGGTCCCATAGTTTAGAGAACAAAAAAGCTCGAGGGCAATGGGCGTAGGCCTCATCCACGTCTAAAAGCAACCCCTGCAACACTCGAGTGTTGTCGTCAGCCCACAGCGTTTCNNCCNACAAACCNTCCACNAAANCNTCTTTCGGATCGAGCCTGCGAGCGCCGCCGTTNACTCGNACCGTCCAATCGCAACCCGGAATNAAGAAGANCAAACCGGCNTGGGGGTTGGTNTCNACATTNGAGAGCGANTGNAAAAGTTTATTCCCNGCAATATCTGGAATCACGAGTCGCTTTTNATCGAGAACCTTAAAAAANCCAGGNGTCCCGCCTCTNGGGGANGCATCGCAATCTCCATGNNCATTNGCCGTAGCCAGAACAGCAAAAGGNGCCTGGCTTATNAAATCTTGCACCATGGCNTCCATNTCNGGNCGNACTTTTTTAATCACTAANTCGCTGGGTTCGCCAAACTGATCATGCAANGTCGCCACTTTGATTCTCTCCTCAAAATGNCCACTTTTAAATCATGTACCTCGCNAAGGTACAGANCATCTCTTNATGGGGCCAANGCCTCGCTGNATGAGAGAGGCGGCGCGAANAAGCNATCACCCCCACCAAGCAACATGTGATGAGTAAATCTGATGTTATTCTCTCTGGGNCTAAAACGACTTCNTCCAGAAAAGAGAAANNCATGCATACAGAAAATCGAGANTACTCCATCGTCGTTTGGGGAGCCTCTGGCTTCACGGGAAAGCTCACCGCTGAATATCTTCTTGGCCGCTACGGTGTAAACGAACATTTTACCTGGGCGCTTGGAGGTCGAAATCAAAAGAAGCTCGAAGAAGTTCGAGCCGAAATCAGCGCAACGACGGGCATCTCGGCCGAAACCCTGCCGATTATAGTCGGCGATAGCGACGACGATGTCTTCCTCGAAGAATTAGCCCGGCGCACCCATGTCGTCTGCACCACCGTAGGCCCCTACGCAAAATATGGCTCAAAGCTCGTTTCGGCATGCGCACGCTCTGGAACAGACTACTGCGATCTAACCGGTGAGCTTCAATGGGTCAAACGAATGATCGACGCCCANCANGAAGANGCCNNNNCNAATCATGCCCGTATCGTTTTTACCTGNGGGTTTGACTGNATCCCATCCGATATCGGTGCCTNTTTTATGCATCAAGAGATGCAGAAAAGNCATGGAGTTCCCTGCTCCCATATTCAATTTCGTGTCAACGGGTTCAGCGGAGGAGCNAGTGGAGGCACCATCGCCAGCATGCTGAACATGATGGATGAAGCCGAAAAGGACTCCACNATNTTCAGCACNCTCAGTGCNCCCTACTCCATCAACCCCGCTGGCCAACAAAGTGGNCCNGATTCAGGAGAGGCCGTCCTCCCCTCTTACGATAAAAATTTCAATCAATGGATTGCGCCCTTTGTGATGGGGGCCGTCAATACAAAAGTGGTTCGGCGTAGCAACGCATTGATGGATTACGCATACGGTCAAGATTTTCGATACGACGAAGCCGTGCTTTGCGGACGTGGACCGCTGGGCTTCACCAAAGCGACGGCCACTGGAATCGGCGGAGCTCTCGGAATGGGGGCCATGGCATTAGGTCCGATCCGCCGCTTCGCGTCCAGTCGTCTCCCTCAGCCCGGCGACGGACCCAGTCTTCAAAAGCGTGAGGCCGGATTTTTTAAAATGACTCTTCTGGGTCACCACCCCACTGATCCCAGTCTGAACCTCACGGCTCAGATTGAGGGCGATCGCGATCCGGGATACGGCTCAACATCAAAGATGCTCGGAGAAAGTGCCGTCTGCTTGGCCAAAGATCACTTAACATCGAACGGGGGATGTTTGACACCCGCTTCAGCCATGGGCGATGCACTCTTGGCCCGACTCCCAAAAAATGCCGGAGTCTCTTTTCAACTCGAAGACGAGCCGTCCTAATCGGCCCACCTTCTCACCACGAGGCTCGCGTCTAGGAGTACGCCCCTGTCAATCAGCGGTGACTTTCTCNACTTCTTCTGAGAAGCTCTCAAACAAAAGCTCTGAGAACCAAACACGAAAGCGGTGGCGCTCCGCCTCGCGCTCGGAACCGCCCACTGGACTCAAAGCGTCTCCAATCAGAGCCTGACCAAACATGGCAAAAACGCCGAGTCGAACCCGAAAAGAAATCGCCTCAAGNCGATCTTTGGGGATGCCTTCAGTTTCGTCGAGCCGACTGCTGATCAATTGAGCGACTTCCGCCACCAAAACCGCCGGATCGGTGCCTTCGAGTTCACTTCGCTCTTCAGCATCCCGCATCGCCCACAAAGCAATTAAGCGCGCGAGCCCCTGCTGGTCCATGGTCTCGGCGACTCGCTCCACCAGTTCGCCGGTCTGTGGTTCTTCGTCGCTCTTTAAGATTCGGGCCACATCATCGGTCAAAGCATGAATGGCGCGAACATCGAGCGCTTCGATCAAACCATCGCGACTGCCGAAGTGATGAAGAATCGTCGGATGCGAGATACCCACATCATGCGCAATATCTTGAAGACGAATGGCGTCGGGCCCCCCTTGCGAAAGCAGCTTTTGAGCCGCATTCAGGATTTCATCGCGGGCCACATCCGCCGTGCGACGACGGCGCACTTTTCCCTGTGGGGAATCTTTTTTCGGCATTTTTTGAGCTTACATCATTGTCAGTTTAGTTTGCATACATTAATGTCAGTAAGCAATCGAAAACCTTAGCCAGGAGATTCTTATGGATTTCATCACAATGAATGCCCCCCGAAAAAAGAACCCCATCCGTCCACGCGATGCTTGGAGGGCCCTGAAGAATCTTCTCGCCGACCCAGACCGAACCGACCAAGTCTTCGTCATCATCGATGCGCTCTCAGGCAACAGCGGTGAACGCCAATTTCGACGATTTGCCAAAACGGAAACCGGGCAGCGCGTNCTCACTGAAAAACGTGAAATCCTGCCCGTCCTCAATGATCGAGAAGCACTCCTCGCCCTGCCCGAAGGAAGCCTCGGTCGAACCTATGCAAAATTCATGAATGCAGAGCAGATCAGTGCCGATGGTCTGGTGGGCGCCAGTGAAGAAGGCGGTCGCCGATTGGATGCGGACGCCGATCCAAATCGAGTTCGATACGGAACGCGTTTGCGAGACACCCATGACCTCTGGCATGTCACCACCGGCTACAACCGAGACCTCGTCGGCGAAGCGCTTCTTCTCGCCTTCACCTTCGCACAGACACGAAACCCGGGCATCGGTGCCATTGTGGCCATGGCCTACCTTCATTCGAACGACAAGCCGGGGGGACGCAAAATGATTCGAGACGCGTACCGGCGAGGACGCAAAGCCGCTTGGATGCCCGCCGCTGATTGGGAGTTCCTGCTGACTCAGCCCATCGATGAGGTGAGAGCCAAACTCGGCGTCCAAGACCTCCCCGTCTACGAAGAAATGAGAAGTGCAGCCGGCGAGCTGGCCCTCAAGTCTCAATAGCCAAAGCATTACGGAAACAATCGCTTTAGGCTTGGGCCCGCACAACACCCCCATCCACGACAATGTGTTCGGCCGTAATGAAGCTCGCTTCATTGGACAAAAGAAAACGAACCACGCGTGCGATCTCTTCAGGACGAGAGAGTCGACCCAACATGGACTGGCTCTCCATGCTCTCACGAAGGCCCGGCACATGCTCAAACGCGGGAGCGAGCATGGGCGTATCCACATAACCCGGGCAAATCGCGTTCACCCGAACGCCTTCAGGTGCCAACCGTGCCGCCAGCGAACGCGTCAGGCCGAGTAGCCCCGCCTTTGAAGCGCCATATGCAGGGTTCGCGCCGTTGCCGAGAATGGCGTTGATCGAGGCAATCCCCACAACCGCGGAGCCTTCGTTCTGACAAAGGTCGGGCAAAAGATCTCGAACCAGCAAGGCCTCGGCTCGAAGGTTGATGTCCAAAACCGCGTCCCAATTTTCTTCATCGAGATGGTCTACCGGCACAGGGTGAGCCACCCCAGCACAATGCACCAAGCCGCCCAAGGAGCCGAGCTCGCTTCGCGCTCGCTTGATCGCCGGCTCGTACAAAGCGCTCTTCGAGACATCTAAGCCTTCCCCGATGCTCGCCACGCCAAACTCCGAGGCAATTTCATCCGCATGCTTCTGAACGGACTCCGTATCCAGATCCCAAAGCGCGACCGGACGACCGGCCTCCGCCAGCGCTCGCGCCGAAGCCAAGCCGATCCCTGAGCCACCCCCCGTGATGATGACTCCCGTGGTGGGCGAAGAAATCAAAGGGGCCATAAGGCTGAATCGCTCAAACGCCGAGATCCTCGCGCCCAAAGAGCGCTTCTAGGGTCACGCCCCGTTCGGCAAAAGCCTCGGCTGCGCCTTCGCCGCGATCCACGAGGCAAAGGACCCGCGCCACATGACCACCGGCCTCTTCCACGATATCAAGCGCCTCAAGGGTTGAACCTCCGGTGGTGGTCGTATCCTCCACTAAAGCCACAGTTTGCCCCGCTTGGAAACCACCTTCGATCTGACGACCGAGACCGTGCTTCTTTTTTTCTTTGCGCACGAAGAAACCCAGTAAGTCCTGAGCGTCCGAGTGGCGCGCGGCCGCACCCAAAACCGCTGAAACGAAAGGAACCGCGCCCACCGCCATTCCGCCCACGGCCGAGACCGGCGAGCCGGTGAGAAGTTTCTCCAGCACAAGTTCACCGGCCAGCGCCACTCCCTGAGGTCGCATCAAAGTCTGGCGCAAATCGAGGTAGAAATGACTCTTCCGACCACTGGCCAAGGTCACTTCTCGGCGCTCAAAAGAAACCTTGAGAATCAAATCCAAGAGTTGTTGATGCCGCACATCTGAATGGTTCAATGAAGTCTCCATCGGGAATAATCCATTCCCATGAACCACCAATCTATTGCTGTCGGATCCCCAACGCAAACTCAGCGATCAGTCGATTATGAAGTTCGCTGGTGCCCTCACCAAACTCAAGAGACTTGGCCTCAAGCAGGAGTCGACCAATCTCGTACTCCTCGCTGCACGAGTAGCCCCCAAAGATTTGCATGCCGTCTAGGGCATTCTGGACGGCCGCCTGACTCGAGCAAAGCTTCGCCATGCTGCTCTCCATGCTCGCTCTCTTCACGCCAGAGTCTTTCATCCGGCCTAACTGATAAACGAGCCCTCGCGCCTGCTGGGTGCGACACACCATGTCGGACACCTTCTGCTGTGTCATCTGAAAATTTCCCAGTTTCTGACCAAAGGCCTCACGCTCCATCGCATAGGGAAGCGCAAGGTCAAGACAGCGCTGAGCTTGTCCGACACAGCGCGCAGCCACAGAGAAGCGCCCGGTATCCAGAGCGCCTCCCAGAATGGGGAACCCTCCCCCTGGCTTCCCAAGCAAAGCTTCATCGGGAATAAAGGCATCCTCAAAATGCACCTCGGCCAAATTGTCACGCTTCAGCGTCCGCATGGGAAACTTCCCAATGCTTAAGCCCTTCTCAACTTCGCGCGGATCGAAAACAAAGGCCGTCACGCCCTTATGCTTCTTTTCACGGTCGACACTGGCCACCAAGAAGAAAAGGCCAGCATGAGCGGCGTGGGAAATGAACACCTTTGTTCCGTTAATGAGCCATCCCCCGTCCACTTTCGTGGCCGTGGTCTGCATGTTGCCGAGATCGGTGCCTCCACCCGGTTCCGTCAAACAAGCCGAGCAGATAATGTCGCCCTGAGTAATCCCGGGTAAAAACTTGTCCTTCTGAGCCTTCGTGCCGAAATCGAGCAGCGAGCCCGCACACAAGGAGTTCGCCACCGATATGACAGAAGCCACCACCCAGTCTACTCGGGCAATCTCTTCACAAATAATTCCATAGGTGACCACATCACTGAACGACCCCCCGTACTCCTCCGGGATCATCGGACCCAACAAGCCCATATCGGGCAATTTGGCGATGAGTTCCACCGGATAGCGTTCTTCCGCTTCATACTTCTCGACGTAAGGAAGAATCTCTTTCTCAGCGAACTCGCGCACCACACGCCTCACTTCACGCTGTTCTGGAGTCAAATCAAAATCAGCCATGCGGTCCAATGAGTTCGCCATTTTTCTTCCTTCTTTTACGTGCGATGGAGTTCGGATCAAAGGGCATACGCCTACGGCGGACGCCTTAAAGACCTCTGTAGAATAGCCTGGAAAATCATTTCCCGAGGGGGATGGACAGTCCGGCCTCACTTGCGTATTGTCTGGCGCCCCGGACAAGGAGTCCCTTTTTGTCCGACCCAAGACGACCCAAGCAGCACATTCACTTGGCAAAGACGCCGAAATGACCCCTGGCCAAGACGCGCCCGGAAATCGCCGGACCTAACTACAAAGAGAGCGGAACCATCATGAAAAAGGGCACTCAAAAAAGAAATCGCGGTCGTTCGTCCCGACACCGCGCCAAGTTGAAGCAGAAGCATCGTCGTGCCCGGAAGCGCATGACCGGCGGAGCCCGATCAACCTATCGCTAAGAACTAACGGGCCACTTCGTTGGCCAGTTCGTCCGTGGCCTTCAAGAGCGATTCATCAATTGCGTTTTCCCAATCCTCAGCGCTCTCCGCTGAACGAGCAGCTTCGGGAAAGAGCAACCCGCGTGATGAGTTGATCAGTCCTCCCTCGCGCCCGGATGGACCGCTCACAAAACCTCGCATGGCTTCCGCTGCCCCTCCGCCTTGAGCCCCGTAACCGGGAACCAGAAAAAGCGCGTTGGGCAACAGGGTACGAAGCTTCTCGGCCTGCTCCGGATATGTAGCCCCGGCCACGATGCCCACCGAGGACCAGCCCGTTGAAGGCCCCACCATTTCGTCGCAAATCGGAGATAGGCTCTTCGCGACCACTTGATAAAGAGGGTCTCCTCCGTCAAGAACTTTTTCTTGGTAGTCGGCTGAACCTGGATTGCTGGTTCGAGCCAAGATAAAAAGTCCTCGGCCGTACTTCCCCGCTCGCTCGACGAACGGACGTAACGTATCGAGCCCAAGATAGGGGTTCAGCGTCAGCGCATGGGACTCGCAGGGGGCGCCGGGCTCCAAGTAAGCACGCGCGTACCCATCTGCTGTGGATCCAATATCCCCTCTTTTCGCGTCGAGCAAAACAAACAGACCTCGATCACGAGCGTGTGCCGTAATGCGTTCGAGCGCCGCGAGACCCCGCGAACCCATCTGCTCAAAAAAGGCAATCTGAGGTTTGATGACCGCCACCCTCCCGGCAAGGCGCTCGATAAAGGCCAGCATGAGCTCTTCCACCACCGCAGGGGTCTCGGGATCATTGGCCTGCATACTGCCTCGACGAAAAAGCGGGGGAAATCGATCAAGATGGGGATCCAGCCCGGCACACAGGGGGTGCCCAAGTTCCCGCATACGGACCACGAGTGTGTCTGCAAAATGCACCTAGAACCTCCCCGACTGAAAGCGGCTAGACAATATCGCACCCTTGAACCATAAACCGGCCTCATCCGTAGCTTCAGGGTTTCACACAGCCTCGACCGGGCTAGCCTACCGCCGTGGCTTTTGAATTCGAACTCAACGGGCAATCCGAGGCGGCGAGAGCCGGAACCCTCTCGACCCCCCACGGCGAAGTCC
>NZHD01000084.1 GCA_002691205.1 Deltaproteobacteria bacterium | reverse complement strand
CTCTTCTACCTCCTCTACCTCCTCTACCTCCTCTACCTCAGCTATCGTTATACCTACTTTCTGCAATTTCGTGCGTAAGCCTCCCAAGGGGTGGCCGGCCGCGTAAGCCACCTCTGCATGTTTGGTGGCATTATCGTATTCACCTTTTTCGACATATAGCAAACCCAGCGGATAGGAATTTCAAAGGCCCATTCTGCACCCTTGACCATGTCNGGTACAGGNTAAAGAGGGGACACNGGGGNTCNCNNGAGAGGNCTNGGGNCCGTNGGCGGTGNNNTCAAGCNCGGCGCNNGGNCNGCNNNCCNNNNGNGGGCGAGTTTGGGGCGCAGCGGTGCGCTCCCACAACNGCCGCGGAAATGCGGCGCTGGGGCTGGCTGGAGTTCGCCCGAAAAAGGAGGCGGCCCCTTAGTCGGTGAAAGAGTCGGCGAAGGAGAAGTCCGCTTCCGGCTCAGCCATGAATTCGTTCTCCTCCGGAACCGGGGGACCCGTGGGCGGGGCCCGGGCCGGCAGGTCCAGACACGCGAGGATGGCACGGGTGGCCGCGGGAGGATGGACGACGGAAAGCCACCGCATGCGTGCCNNGCAGCCTGGACACTCCAGCACATCGATGGCGAAAACTCGACGCAAGAGCTCAGCCCAACCCAACCGGCGNGGCCGTGAAGAGANCCCATCACTCGCCTCGGTCGTCGAAGCGAGAGGAAGAGACTCGATCGACGGCACCTTACGACGGGCTGCGGGGAATTCTTCCTCCGGAATCTTCAACCAGGCATCCGACGCGGGGCCCGCTCCGGTTTGCGAACTTGGGCCGACAGGATTCAAGGGCCCAGCCCCCGCAGCCTGCAATGACTTCGGCGCGGATGCGTTGTGTCCCGTTTCCGTANTCGCTGGAACGACCTCGCGGCGCGCCCGCGCAGACGGACCCAGCACTCCGTGGTAGCGCACGAGGTGAAAGCGCGGGGGTGGCACCAGGGCTGCAAGTTTTTCCATCAACTCCTGGGGTGAGAAGAGCACGCAGGTCGTGCCATCACGCCACCGCTTCTTCAGGCGGATCGCAAGTTGTCCGTCGGGTTGGCGAGAAAGACGCTCCGTCGCCACGGGCGGGCGCGCCACGTAGCGGCACAGACGTTCGAGGCGCTGTCGGTCGCGGGCCGGGACGGCCACNTTGGCGTGAAGGCTCACGCCCGNGACGACCGCACAACGCGGNCCCTCAAACCGTGGCNCNGCTTNCGCGTCCACNCNNTCNCCCAGGCGACGCACGCTTCGGCCAGCCCTCGGTCCCATTGCAATCCGGTTCGAGACGGAGGCCCCGTAGAGTTCGGCCAGCCATGGCTGATCGCGACCCAGAGAGTCGGCCTCAGAGGAATCGGCCTCGGGGCCCAGCCCCCGACGCTCGAGCATCCGGGCCACGCGCTGAGCCACTTGACCGGCCACGCACGCTACTTCGGCATCGCTTGGGGGCGGCAGCGGATGGAAGCGCAGCTTTCCCTTTGGCCCGGCTGCGTACACGCCATCGAGCACCAGNGAGTGAAAGTGGATATTCAGNTTGAGGGCTCCCCCGAAACGCTGCACGAAGGTGACGGCGCCGCACTGTTCACCCTCGCCCTTCCCCGCTTCGACCCTCTCACCTTCCCCCTCCCTCCCCTTGGCCTGCTTCCACTTGACCTCATTGCCTTTGACATTCCACTGTTTTCGGGCTCGGNGACGCAGAGAGCCGAAGAGAGCCCGCATAAAAATGCCCAGCACAGCGCTGGTCAGCGGCGCGTCGTAGGCCAGCCGGTAACGCAGCGCGAAGGGGAGCGAGAGTACCCACTGCCGCACGGGCACTTGAGGCAGCACCCGATCCACAAGGTGAGCCGCCGTGTCCGCCATGCGGCGCCCTCCGCAAGAAGGACAGAAGCCCCGGCCCTTGCACGAGAAGGCGACCAGTCGATCAAAGCCACACGCATCACAGTGCACACGCACAAACCCATGGGCCAGGATNCCGCAGGCAAGAAAGTTCCGGAACTCGCGTTCGACAAAGCGCGGCACTGTCCGCTCACTCGCNTGCGCCCGGGCCAGGAAGGTTTCGAGTTCCGCNGCCACGACCNTNTAAAGGACACTCTCTTCGGGCCGACGGCGGGTGTAGCTCTGGGAAGCNTCACGATCAAAACGAGAACCGGCGGAAGGCAGACCATNAGGGTTCNTTCCCATGAANCGTTGCCAACTTCGTGCCCNACNCNCGGACCCACAGCCAAGCCCCAACGCGCCCGGGACTCGGNCAGGAACGGGTTCCGTTCACNCTCGAGGCGGGAACTCCTGTTCACCTGCGAACCNCCTGCGGGTCGCGGACTCAAGCCCCCAGAAAAGCCGCCGTGCCCCCTGCCCTGCCCGCCCAGCACCGCCCCCAACAAAAAACACCCCCGGCCNAAGNGACCGNGGGCNTNGGGAAAAGATGGAGCGCGAGACCGGGTTCGAACCGGCGACCCTCAGCTTGGGAANACGGTGCCCTCGCCGTCCTTGGCGCTAGGCCCTCATTCCTCGCTCAAAATGGGGTGCATCTCTCCAGCGAGCACCGTCCCCCAAATCGGAATATCACGGAGGTCAACCGGATCCACTTCATAAGGGTCCTCTTTTAAAATCGTGAAATCGGCCCGCTTCCCCACCTCAATCGAACCTATTTCATCTTGCATCCCCAAGCTGCGGGCCGCCTCGAGAGTAATCGCCTTTAAGGCGAGATCCAGAGAAAGTTTCTGATCAGGCCCCCAAACTTTGCCGTCGCTTCCGATTCGGTTCACGGCCGTCCAGACCAAGGTCAAAGGTTTGGCCGGCGCCATGGGGAAATCGGAGTGAAAGGAAGTCGGGACGCCCTCTCGAGCCAGAGCGCCCACGGGAGAAAGATCCGCTGCGCGTCCCGGCCCCAAACCGGACTCAGCGTAGATGGGCGCCAGTTCGTGGAGGTAATACGCATTATTAGAGACCTCAAGGCCCATCTCCGACACTCTTCGATGCTGATCCTCTCTCGCATATCCGTAATGCTCAAGAATGACTCGACGCTCGGGATCGGGATACTTCGCCTGAACCGCCTCGATTTGGTCTAGGACGAGATCAAGGCCCGCATCGCCGTTTACATGAATATGGATATCCCACCCATGGCTCCAAAAGACCTCAAGCACTTCAGCTTGCTCCTCAGGGGCCATCATCCACTCGCCTCTATGTCCATCGAGGTAGGGTTCTTTCATCTTCATGAGCTGACTAAAGATGGCTCCGTCCGCGAAATATTTTGCGTGTTTCACCATCCGTATCCCATCGGACGACTCATCGAGGAGATCGCGAGCCGCGGCCTCGGCGGCCTCGGCATTGCCCTCCTGCCTATAAAAAAACATCGCGTTCGGAATGAGAGCGAAGCGATACGGTGCGTCGGAGCGCCACATTTCAAAACGCAAGGACCACTTTTCGGCCAGCGGGCTGACCTGAGGAAAGCCTTGCTCCCCGAGCATCGTGAGCCCTCCCCTGTGATAGACCTCTGTCATCATATTCAGACCCTCGAGGTATTCAATCGGCTCGGTGAGTTTTGCCAACATAGGCCCGCCTAGGCTTAGGGTTCCACGCTCCCACAGGTGCCCCTCTTCCCAGTCGGCCTCGGGATGCTCATCGAAATCAGCCTTTTGCATCTCTAGAGCAACCAATGCAGGTGTATTGAAATACATCTCGTGAACAGATCGCTGCCAAAGAAAAATAGGCCTTGTGGATGAGACTTGATCCAGGTCCGCCCGAGTGATCTCGCCATGATAGGGAGCATGGTATCCCCATACAGAGAGCCACTCCCCCTCATCATATTCTGAATCCAAATCACGCAACCGATCCAGAAAAGCATCTCGCCCACGAACGGCTTGTGTCGTTCCTTTCGGGGTCTCCCACTCCATGGCTGAAACGATCTCTAGATTAAGGATAGTCGCTGCCAGAGTCGGGTGAACATGCGGATCGACAAAGCCAGGCATCACAGTCATGTCCTGAAACCGATCATCTACCCAAAAATCTTCGGACTGAGACTTCACACTCTCAAGAGTACCCACGGCATAAATCATCCCCTCCCCATCAACCCCAACGGCTGTTGCGAAAGGCTGTTCAGGATTCATCGTGATCACCTGGCCGGCCACAATGATCCGGTTCTTCCCTTCTCCTGCACCACACCCGAGCGTTCCGCTCGTGGTCAGACTGATCAAAAAAACGAGTCCGAACCTCAGAAAACCATATGACCCCGGGCCAAAATCAAACATCTGCACCTCGTTAGAAATTCCAGTACCGATACATTTCTTTGAGCACACAGGACACATCGATAAAATTCGACAATTCTGAGTTTTTACCTCTGGCCTTTGGATGTTTGAGCACTCAGACACGTAGTATACTACCCCTGAATGAACCAAACAGGGCCACAATGATGCTTCACCCCACGTTTAGCGACACCACTCTCGGAGCTTCCTTCTCTCAAGTGGTGAGGTCTTATGGTTCCTCGGTGGCCCTCCAAGACGGTTCCCAAACTTGGACCTACGAAGATCTTGATACCGAGTCCAATCGAGTCGCCCACACGCTCATGCCCTTGCGCAAGAACGACACGGTTCCTCTTGTGGCGCTCTGCGTTCCTCAGGGGTTCCCCTTCATCTCCTCGCTTCTCGGCGTGCTTAAAGCGGGATGCGCTTTCATCCCGCTGGATCCGACCTACCCGGCTGCACGCAACCAGCGAATGCTCGATAACGGAAGACCGAAGGCTTTTGTTTTTCAGGGGAGCTTCCCCCCTCAAGGCCTGAACCTCGAAGCCAACTGCCTCAGGGTCGACCGAGAAGATCTCAATTCGAAGGCCATAGGCCCTCCAGAGGCTGAGACACACCCAAGCGATCTCGCCGTCATCCTCTACACCTCCGGTTCAAGTGGCGAACCCAAAGGTGTCCGACACACACATCAGAGCTTGCTTCATAATGTACATCGGCATACTCATCAATTCGGCCTGACGAGTTCCGATAAGCAAACACTCCTGTACCCCTGCAGCGTGTATGGAGGACTCAGAGATATTTTAAACACGCTTCTCAATGGTGGCGAACTCCACCATTACCCAGTCAAGGAAAAAGGAGTCGTGGGCTTGGCGGACTGGCTTGCTACTCAAAAAATCACCGTCTACTGCTCCGTCGTGACTGTTTTTCGCCACTTTGCGCGCGAACTTCAAGGGGCAACGAACTATCCCCACCTTCGATTAATCAAGCTAGGAGGAGAAGCTCCTCTTCGTGGCGACATCGACCTTTTCAAGGCGCACTTTCATCCAAAGACCCGACTTTCGTGCGGACTTGCGAGTACCGAGACAGGCATGACGCGGGAATACCCAATCCCCCACAGCACCCGCCTCGACGGACACGGAGTCCCCCTCGGATACGCTGTCCCAGACGTAGGCGTCGAGATTCTAGATGAGCATCACCAGCCGGTTCCGCCGGGCACAGTGGGTGAAATCGCCATCACGAGCCATTACTTGTCCCAGGGATACCACGAACTCCCCGCTCAGACCAAGGCCGCGTTCCTTAATCGTGACAGCGCTGGTGGCCGCTCCTATCTCACGGGCGACCTCGGGCTTCTCGATCAAGCCGGTTGCCTCTATCACCACGGAAGAAAGGACAATCAGGTCAAGATCCGCGGAAACCGAATTGAGTTGCTGGACATCGAAAGTGTCATTCAGACGATGCCTGGAGTCAAAGACTCAGTCGTCATCGCTGAAAAAGATCGCAACGAGGAGTATCGCCTCATCGCCTATGTGGTTCCGGCGTCCTCGGAATTGGACTTGAAAGCGCTTCGCTCCAGTCTGCGAGACAAACTGCCCCCAGCTTGGATTCCTTCTCTCTTCCTGGGAGTGGAAGCCATCCCCCTCACGCCCAACGGAAAAACCGACCGAAAAGCCCTCCCGAAGCCCACGAGTCAGACTTCATCAGCAGACCTCCTTCCCGCAAACCAAGTAGAGCAACAATTGAGCGCTCTTTGGAAGTCGATTCTACGGATTGATCACCTTGGCACCACAGATGATTTTTTCGAACTGGGCGGCAATTCGTTAAACGCGATCCGCCTGCTCTCCGACATCGAGAAAGCCTTCAAGACCGCCTTACCTCTTTCGAGCCTCTTTACCGCGCCCACAGTTAAGAGTCTGGCTCGCATTATCGCCGCAGGAGAGCCCGATCACGCCTCGTCCGGTGTCGTGACCTTAAATGGGGACGGCGACGAGCCCCCTGTCTTTTTTCTCCCCGGAGTCGGGGGAACCGTCTACTCATATCGCGAACTCGCGGGAGCCTTAGACATCCAAAGGCCTTGCTACGGCCTTCAAATTCCCGGACTCGATGGAGCCCAACCCATCCCGCAAACAGTACCCGACATGGCGAGCCTGCTCGTAAAGAGAATTCGAACTCAGCAGGGAAGCGGCCCATACGCTTTGTGTGGTTTCTCGTTTGGCGGCATCGTCGCTCAGGAAATGGCCCGACAGTTGACAGAATTAGGAGAAACCGTGGATCCCCTCATTTTGCTCGACTCCTCTGCGCCCGGTGCTCGCCGGAAACTCTCGGTGTGGAGTCGTGCGCGAACGCATGCCACTAACGTTCTGAGTCTCAACCGGGCCAGCCGTATCGACTACCTAAAATCTCGATGGAACAGAGCCAAGTCGACCCAACAAAGAAAGAATCAAGACCAAGCCAATAAACCCACGACCATAGGCAGCCTCCTCGACGAGGTATGGGCCGCCACGCGAAAAGCGGGCCGAAGTCATACCCCTTCCTTCTACCCTGGGACCATCCACCTCATCGCGGCCAACGGACACAAGCCCTGGATGCGCTTTGAGAGCCGAGACCCTCACTATGGATGGAGTGCCTTTGCCCAACGGGTGAGCCGAAGCGAAATAGACGGCTACCATCTCGAAATTCTAACACCCGCGCTGGCCCACGAACTAGCCAAACAGCTAAAGCCTCTCCTTCGTACGCCCTGATCTATACAACCTATGATCTCCGAAGTCCCTCTGCGGGGCGTCCTCTCTCCAGGATTCAAATGAAGCATCCTCTATCCCTAAGCGTTTTTTATCTGGCCATCGGCTTGCTGATAGGATGTCAAGATCAAAGCCTTCGAGAGGCACCTTATACCCATGAAAACGAACCCATCGGAACAGTACGAGAAGTGTATGACGGCGAGCTTTTACCCGATCTTCAAGTCAATACGTTCAGAAACATCCATCGCCTTTTTCCCACTCGAACCGTCCATCCGGGCGACACCCCATACCCCTTGCCCCCAGCGCCCGCGCCTCTTGAAAACTTCAGCTTCGAGTCTGATGGACGGACCTATTCGCTCTACGACTACCTCTCTTTAAATCGGGTGGCCGGAATTATCTTGGTCCAGAACGGCGAAGTCCTCATGGAGGAGTACCTCTTCGGAAATACTAAAGAGACTCGCTGGATGTCCATGTCTGTTGTCAAATCAATCACCGCAACCCTGATCGGGATGGCCATCGCCGAGGGATCAATCCAGAGCCTCGATGATGCCGTGACCCTGTACCTTCCTGAACTGGCTGACACTGCTTACGAGGGGGTTTCGGTACGGCACCTCCTTCAGATGACATCCGGAGTCGATTGGAACGAAACCTATACAGATCCCGAATCGGATCGCCGGGCCATGCTTGAAGCCCAGATCGCGCAGAAACCAGGCGGCCTTCTTGAAGTCATGGCAGGACTCAAAAAGGCGGCTGACCCGGGGCAGCGCTGGAACTACAGTACTGGGGAGACGCAGGTGGCCGGAGCGCTCGTCGCCGCGGCCACCGGACGAAACGTAGCTGACTATCTCTCTGCCAAGATATGGTCGCCCTTTGGCATGGAATCCGAGGCCACCTGGTGGCTAGAGTCACCGAACGGCATTGAAATTGGAGGCAGTGGCTTGTCAGCGACCCTCCGCGATTATGCGCGCTTCGGCCTTTTTCTCTTAAAAGAAGGCCGAATCAACGGAAGCCCGACTCTGCCAACAGACTGGATTCAGTCGGCCTCACAACCCCAGGTGATCGACGGCCAAACCATCAAATACGGATACATGCTCTGGCCCCTTGCTCACGGCGCCTTTGCGGCCATCGGCATCTTCGGTCAATTCGTTGTCGTGTTCCCCGAACAAGAAATGGTCTTAGCCATGTGGGGCGCCCAGCCAAAACCGCTCGGCATGGAGTCCATCGACGAGTCCGACTTTTTTAACGCTCTCTTAAAGGTCGTCAAAGCCCCTCAATGAGGCCACCACCCAAAAACGAGGCCCCCTCTCCGAGTCTCAATTCGGATTGCTGCCATGAACGTGGTCTGAAATGTGACTCAGCCCGCCCACATCGAGAGTCTGCGAATAATCACTTGTTTGATGGCACACAAAACAGTTCAACATGGCGTTTGGAGCCGACGGCACTTTTGCGACGGGCCCACCCTGAAACGTGGTCTCCATTACACTATTGGCCAGTTGAAGAGATCCGCGCTGCGCACCCGTATTACTCCCACTCGCCGGCAATACGAAAGTCGGTGGGGTTGTATCGCTCGCGGTATTGAACCAAATTCCACCGATCATCTGATAATTCTGCCAGACGGATTGAGGATCTGACGCCGGCAAAGAGGCGAGAATCCCGCCCTCCCCCATGACTTGTGCATTCAAAGAGTCGATGTTGCTCCGATTCTCATCGGCATCAAGATCGCCTTCTTTTGTTCCCTGCGGATAGACTCGGCAAACATTGGTGGGATCCGCATTCAACGGATAAATGCCTTGAGCGTTAGGTGGACGAGTCTGATTTAAGGAGGAGCACTCGTTCGTACAGTCGGCGTCTGATGAGCTTCGAAGACAGCTTGCACAATCATCCATCGTCATCGTCCAGCCCGCTGAAGGCTCGGGGGGGGACGTCGCCGTCTCCACACAGTCAGGCGAATTATCCACATGCTCAAAGCTCGTCCAAATCATTTCAGGGTGATAGTCGGTCACCTGAGCCAGATGAAAGCCGACCATTCCCAAGATGATTTCCTCTCCGTTTGGAAGGTCCAAAGCTTGCCAGTAGTACCTCGACCGATCCGCCCCATCCGGCAAAAAACGCCAAGCAGTCTTAATTTCCACAAGATTCGAAGGAAGGTCCGGACCCGGCGCATCGCACAGATCCGCGCCGAAGCGAATGTTATAAACGATGACGTTGTCTCCGGTCAGCGAGTCGCCCTCCACGGAATAAATCGTTCCCGCGCCAGCCTCAGGCGATACTCCAGGAAGTTTTGTAGCCACAAATCGAGTACTAAAGACGTTCTTTCCGAACCCTCCAACTTCCGCGCAACTGTCAGCGACAGGTCCGACGTACTGTCGGTAATCTGATTCCACTAAAAATCGCCGGCGGCCCGAACTGGGGTCTGAATCAGGGTTTGCATCCGAAGCCGGGCCTACAAGATTCAGAAAGCTTTCCCAACCAAAAACACCAAAATCACACAGGCTGGCATCGAGTCCGTTGGGCACCATGGTCGCCAATTCAGGCGACAGGACCTGCTCTTGACTAATGGGGCAGGACGGGGCCACTCCGAGGAGATCGCCTGATCCCGAGGAACCCGAGTCATTCCCTCCCGAACCCGAGTCATTACTGCAGGCTCCAGCTGAAAGGATAAAAACCAACAAGAGAAATCCAATTCGACGCCCGGCTAATGGCATAACTTGCTCTCCCTTTAAACGTAAATTTTACGACAACCGTGCCAAGAGTAGCAGAATTCATTTCATAAACGAAACAGCCTTCTGGAATGTACCGCCGCTTTAGAAACGGCTCCCCCCCCTCGAGCCCTTGCCTAGTTTCGCCTCCAACGTCACAGATCAAAAAAAAACACCCTTCAATATAAATCACGCCACACCCATCTCGGCGGTCTCCACCGCCCGCTTCTTAAGCCCCCAATGGTCTCCCAATCAAGGCATCAAAAGACAGTGTTTTTAATGCTTGAACTTGAGAGATGCAGATCGAGATACCGCTCTCTTCATGCGCGGCTAAAAAACTTTGCGCGACATAGGCGGATCACTTCCTTCAAATTCAACAACCCGCCGCTGCAAATAGAAACCATCTAAAGGGCTCGATAACTCAGCCCAACTAACGTGTTCAAGTTACGTCGAGGAAAATCGACCCTTGCAAACCGAAGACACTCTGCGGTGCAACACACCGTGAAGCCCATGAACATAAACGTCGACACGGCGCAATCCAGAGAACAAGTAACTCGTTTGGGTTAGTTAAAAAGATCCAACAGCCCAGGGCATGGCGTATTTACTTCAAGCGCACCCCCGCGTTGGTCTTCTATAACTATGTTTTCCGGACTGAGCATTGTGGAGATTTCAGCAGGAAGTTAAACTCGTCCAATGTCAATTTTATCTTCTCTTAGGATTGCCTTCGCGCTCGTCCTCCTTGCTTCAACGAGCAGCGCAGAGAACTCTCTATTCTATGGCTCGGTGCGAGGGGGCGTGGCTTTTCCATCGTCCGCCATTTCGGCCTACCAGAGAGATGTGGGACAGGGCGGCGTAGACACAGGCTACGAAGTCGGCGTATCGGCGGGAATCGAACTCTCAGAATTTATCCGTTGGGACGTATTGGACTACTCCTACTACGGAGGCATCACCGGAGTAGAAACTTCAACCGACCCTCAGGCGGCAGATCTCAGCGTCGCTTTCAACGGCTCCGTCCATTCTCTAACAACGAGCTTCCGATTTGGCGACTTCAGGCCCTCCCGACACTTTCACTACTATGTCAGCGTCGGAATCGGAGCCGGCCAAACCGACCTTACGGTCTACGACCAAACCACGTCCGAGTGGGGCGTAAACGCCAGCGTGGGACTCGGCTTTGAATACGCGATCAACAAAACTCTCTCCGCAGGACTCAGGTACCGCTTTCGCTACATCGGTTTCGAACCTGAGTTCGCACCCCGGCCCGAACCATTTGAACTCAGGATGGCTGAAGTTAACCTGCAGATGCACACCATCGCTGTGGAGTTCCTCTTTCACTAAAGCGAAGGCCCACCTCGCACGATCTAGCTCCGCCGTGACACGCACCTGTACACCGGCGAGAGGATCTCGTTGGCGCGGAGGTCGCCCATCAGCTGATCCCCTCCGATACCGGAGGGCTCCGCTATGCGATTCATGACGTAAGCCAGCGACATCCTCGCATCGAGATTGATCACAGCCAGCGACCCGACACACCCCGCCCAAAAGAAAGAGCATGGGTTTGGACTCGCCGAAAAAGAAGCGTACTTCCAGCCCATGTATCCATGAGCGTTTGACCGTCTAGAGTTAACGCGACCGCGGCGCCCAACTCTCGCCCGGCCATAAAGTTGGATTCAAGTACGTCAGCCACCTCTTTAAAAAAAGGCTCAAAAAAACCCTCTGCCCACACGCACGAGCTCCAAAGCGTTTATCCCTCATCTCTTCGCCAGACAGGCGGAAGCCAACTCAAAGCAGCCTCTACAACCTCAAATTCAACCCGCTCCAATTTTATCTCAAACTCCAAGCAATTGGCTGAAACTAAAGCAAAGCCTGAACGCGGATCAAAAATCAAGCTAGTCTTGAATTCATTGAGAACAGAGGCTTACTTGTGACAGAATAAAGGCTAGGGTCGGTCTGTGATGCCCAAATTCAAAAGCGTTCGGTGCTCGGCAGAAGTGTCTACTCCTATCCCGCGCAACCGTCGGAAAGCCGCCTTCACGCGAAAGATCTCTCAATGAACTTGGCTGCTGACGCCCCAAAGTCATTAAAGGGCTCCCAAGTAGCCCTACTTTATGGCTTCGCCGTCCTCTCCGGAGCCGCCGCGCTCATGTACGAAGTCTCGTGGACGAAGCTCTTGGCCCTCACCTTTGGCCGGAGCACGCTCGCCGCCACCGCAGTGCTGGGAGGCTTTATGGTCGGGATGGGGATCGGAGCTTGGCTTTACCATAAAGTCCAAGCGCGCATCCGCAATGACCTCAAGATCTATGCCGTTCTCGAGATCGCCATTGCTGTGATCACCGCCCTCATGACGCCCGTGTTAATCGCGCTGCCTGAATTCTTTGCCTCAAGCGCAAGCCTCGTCCAGGCCGGGCTCACCATGGATCTTTTTAGAACTGGGCTGGTCGTTGCCCTTGTACTTCTGCCTTCCGCAATGATGGGCGCCACCTTCCCTGCCCTCTGCACAGTATTGATTCGAAGTCGCGAGGGCGTATCGCGACACCTAGGTCCGATCTATGGCTTAAACACGGTCGGGGCTGCATTGGGCGCCATGACGGCCGGCTTCTTCCTGATGGAGGCCGCGGGACTTCGCGGCACTGTCTACGTGGCCAACTCGATCAATCTCGGCATCGGCCTCTTCGCAGGATGGATAAGCCTTCGCTCAAGCCCACAATCCATCAAGCCCGCTACTCCGATCTACGACGACGAAGCTCTCCTCAAGACATCCCTTTCCCCTTCGGTGAGTGCAACGGCCTTGTTTGTGTCGGGCTTCGCCACACTCGCCTACGAAATCATTTGGTTCCGAGCGCTCCGCTACCTCTTCGGAAACAGCTCATATTCACTCACCGTCATGCTGGTGGTTTTTCTCATCGGCTTGGGTCTCGGCGGGCTCCTCGCCGGACGGCTCCAACGTCGTCATCAACCTGAACGCCTACTTGCCTACTCCCAATTTGGCATCGCTTTCATGGCCATCCTTGCCATCGTGCTGGAATACTCCGTATTGCGAAATCCAGAGATCCTCGCGAACGTCAGTGTTTTTGCCATCGCGACCAGTCACCTTACATGGGAATGGCGATTACTTATCTCAGTCAGCGGTGCATTTATGATCATGCTCCCGCCGACTCTGCTTATGGGGCTTTGCTTTCCCGTAGCCACGCGGCTGTTTCTCGGAGATCTGAGGCTCATGGGAAAACGTGTCGGAGCCGCTTACTTCCTCTCTAATCTTGGAAGCATTCTCGGGGCGGGCGTGGCCGCCTTTATTTTACTGCCCGAGTTAGGCACGATTCACGGCACTCTGGCCATTGCCTTTTTCAACTTGTTTCTTGGCGTACTCATTCTCTCGAGCCTCCCAAAGAATCTGGGGGGCCGCGCGAGTTGGGCTATCCCTCCTGCCCTCTTCCTCGGTGCGGCCTGGATCGTCCTTCCCGGTCATTTGCCATTCCCAACGCTGCATCAGAACCTGCCGCCCATGGATCTCCTATGGAACGAGGAGGGAGACGTCGCCACAGTCCAAGTCTGGTCGGTCCGCGGAGCCTCCGAACTCCGAGGAATCTTCGTAGACGGAACCTCCATCGGTGAAACCCAAGGCATGAGGCAGTCCATCTGGGGAAAGCAGCGAATCCTCGCTCACCTGCCCATGGCCCTAGCGCCTCAAACAAAGACCTCTTTAAATATCGGCCTGGGATCCGCCTCCACCCTCCAGGCTCTCGCGTCGTATCCTCAAATGGAAAAACTCGATGTCGTCGAAATTAGCCAATCCGTAGTCGACGGAACTCGAGACTACTTTGATGAAGCCCAAGTCCTCGAAGACCCAAGAGTTCATCTTGAAGTGGAGGATATCGCTCATTATCTCTTAAAAGATGATTTCAAATATGAACTCATCATTTCAGACGGGAAGATCGCAGAGGGGTTCTCGGGCAACGAACTTATGCTCAGCCAAGAGTTTTATCAGCAAGCCAAACGCCGACTGACGCCCCATGGAATATTTATCCAGTGGCTCCCGCTCACATACCCTTCTGAAGCGTTCGAATCGATCTTGCGTACCTTTACGAAGAGCTTTCAAGAAGTCGAAGTCTTCTTTGATTACGGGACAGGGCTCTACTTACTCGGATCAGAACAACCCATTGGCCAACAACGAGTGAACCAATACCAGACAGAGCTTGCCCAAGAGGACATGGACTTCTTAGGGATCCCCAACATTTCAGCCCTCATGGGGCGATGGATGGCGGGAGGCAGGGCCCTGACTGATTCTGTGGGCCAAGGCCGAATCAACAACTGGGATCACAGCGCAAGCGAATTTGCCATCAACAGAGCGAATGCCCAAAGTCTCTTTGAGGCCGCTGCCCCCAACCTCGCCGTTTTACTCAATGCCCGTTCATATGCGCCAAACCATCCCTACCTCTCCTTCGACTCGGCGTACTCAAAGTCAGAGCACATGGTCTCACTGGCCCTCTACGCACTCCTGCAAAACCGGCCTGCCAAGGCCCTTCGAATTGCCGAGCAAGCCGCCCTCATCAATCCCTCTGATCCGACACCTCAGCTCCTCCTCGAGTCCATCCAGTAAACAGGAGGCGGCTTTTAGTTTACGGCAAAACCCCTCGCCCCTCACACAGCAAACCCATTGCGAACCTTCAAGAGTGTCCTAGTCTGGCCATTGATGCGTGGAAAAGTAGGAAGACAGCTTTCCAGAATACGACACAAGAAAAAGACCGTGCTGGAATTAGGTCCAGGAAGAATTTCTTTCACCTTTGATGACGTGCCTCAAAGTGCATGTCGCGACGGCCGAAAAATCCTGGAGGAGCATGACTGCAAGGGCTCCTTCTACGTTTGCGGAGGCCTTACGAGTCAAGAAGGCGACTCTGGGCCTTTTCATACCCGTGCAGACCTTCAAACCCTTAAAGAGAACGGACACGAGGTCGCGTCTCACGGGTTTGATCATCTGAACTATCAGTCCATCACCCTAGACGAAGTGCGATGGGACCTCGAAAAGAACCAGTCTTTTTTTCGCGAACTGGGCTGGGCAGAGGGGCCCGTCGATTTTGCCTACCCCTACGGATGCGTGAACCCCTCGGTCAAAGCCCTCTGCGGAGAGCGCTTCCGGTCTTCGAGAGGCATCCGAAGTCAAGTCAACTCCATTTCATGCGACCTGGCCTTACTCCATTCCGTTCCGCTCTACGCCGAGAAGAATATTCAAGAGACGGTCACGAAGGCCATCCTCTCAGCGGAAGAAACCGGAGGCTGGCTGATCTTCTTCACTCACGGCGTTCTGGCCCAACCAGGAAAATTCGACTGCACCCCTAATCTCCTTAGGAGCACGATCGAGCAAGCCTGCCAGTCAAAATGCCTGGTCACGCCCATCGCCGAGACCCTCGCATCACTCAAGTGACCCGCTGAGGAAGAAGACCCGTCAATCGCTTTGGCCTCACACAGCTTCACCCCTTATCTTGACTTAGCCCCTACGCTCGCCCCCGCATCATGAATTCAATGGATGTAAAACTGGCAATGCGATAACCTGCGGTGGTTAAAGATGAATATGACTAAAACAGATCAACACAAGGATTCCAGCTACGCCATCATTACGCCCTGTAAAGATGAAGCTGAGTTCGGTCGGCGCACGCTCGAAAGTGTGACCTCACAAACCATTCCGCCCTCCGTGTGGATCATTGTCGATGATGGCTCCACGGATGAAACCCCCAGCCTACTCGCAGAATACGAAGCCCGGTTTGACTACATTAGAGTCATTCGCGTAGACCGTGGTCCCGAGCGACGCGTTGGACCCGCCGTCATTGAAGCCTTCAACGTGGGCTATCAGACCATCGACTCTTCCCAATACGCCTACCTCTGCAAGCTCGACCTCGACCTTGAATTGCCTCACGATTACTTCGAAAAGCTCATCTCAAAAATGGAAGCGAACCCTCGACTCGGCAGCTGCAGCGGCAAAGCGTTCTACCCAGACACGCGCACGGGTAAATTAGTCAGCGAAAAAATCAGCGATGAAATGGCTGTTGGGGCGTCGAAGTTCTACCGCACAGCTTGCTATCTGGAAGTGGGCGGATTCGTCAATCAAGTCATGTGGGATGGGATCGACTCTCATCTTTGCCGAATGAAAGGCTGGCAAACTACGAGTTTTCCAGACGAAGATCTCATCTTTGTCCACTTGCGACCCATGGGATCGAGCCACCAAGGCATTTGGACGGGCCGAGTGAGACACGGTTTTGGTCAATATTTCATGGGAACCCACCCCATCTACATGCTGATTAGCGGGCTCTACCGGATGACTCGACCGCCCCTTTTGCTCGGGGGAGTCGGCATGATCTGGGGCTATATCAAGAGCGCTCTTACGAAAACTCCACGCTATGAGAATCCCGAATTCCGACGCTTTCTGAGAAAGTATCAATGGGAATGTCTGTTTCTCGGCAAAGCTCGAGCCACACGCAGACTTGACCAAAGCCAAGTCTCAGCCAAGGCCTCGAACCCACTCACGTAAACAAAAATCGCTTTGCGAGACCAGGAACGAGAAACCATCAAGCCCCCGCGACGTGCAGATCACGCGCTTCGCTTTCCCATCCTCAAACCCTTTTGCAAGAGAGTGCGAAAAAAAAGGAAGAGATTTCTCCTTTGAATCTGAATAAACAGAGGCCACGGAAAGATTAAATCTTTTTTGGCTTCGACCCCGTTCATGATTTTACGCGCGGCCGATTCAGGCGTATCTAAGTATTCGCTCATTTTTCCAGACTCGGCCTTCGGAACCATCGCCGTCTCGATCCAACCTGGATGCATAATCGACACACTAATCCCATGAACACGCAGGTGTCTCCTGTAGGTCCCAAGCAGCAAGCTCATGCAACGCTTTGAGGTGTAGTAGTACGACAGCCCACCCACGGGCCATCTAAAAAACGCCCCCAAACTTGAAATACCCACGATCTGACCGAACCCTTGCTGGGCCATCTGCGGAATCACAGCGTGCAAGGACGCCACCGAGCCCATGATGTTCGTCTGCAGCACCTGACGCATTTTTTCGCTTGGCAATCGCTCCTGCTTACTAAAACCAATCATCCCAGCGTTTATAATCATAAGGTCAAGCCGCCCGTCCAACTCACCCACCAGTTCATGGACACTGACCCGGAGAGCCTCTGCATCGGTAATGTCGCAGCTCCGATAAAACGCGCGCCCCCCCTGCTCCACCACCTCTGCGCAAACGTCTCTCAGAGGCTCTTCACTTCGCGCAATAACGGCGACCGAATATCCCTCTTTAGCCAAAAGGGTTGTCAGGGCCCGCCCCAAGCCGGTTCCGCCCCCCGTAATTATCGCTGTTTTGCCCGTTGCTTTTCCCATGCACCTCTCCCTTCATTTGTGCGCGAGAACCTCAACCCCCTCTGATCAAGACACCCACCTAAATCCGATGCTCGCCCGGTCACCCCCGCCTATAAGCAGCGAACCCAATCAACCGGCCCAACACACGCATTGCACGCGCACACGTGATAGCTCCGAAAAAACACTACGCCTCCGGAGTCTATCAGAAAAGCTACACTGAAAGTTCATGACTTCACGGCCCACTTCAAGAACACGCACTTCGGCAACTCGGTTCCTCAACCCCGCCGTGTTCAGCCTGCTTTTTATCTACATGGCCATTGAGTTATTGAATCGCCTCGCTCGTACTGGGAAATTTGACAACCACACCTTGGGCGACTTTATAGGTTTTCGACACCAGTCTGTCGAAACGCTGGTACGAGGCCATTATGAAGCCGGGATCTATTACCCGGTGCCTTTTCTGCTACTCCAAGACGCCTTAAACCAACTCTCCCTTCCATGGGCCAGCGCCCTCTGGTTCATGATGATCCTCTGCTCCGCCATGGGAGCGATCTTTCTTTCGCTGAAACTCCTAGGACTTGAGCAAAAACCTTTCCGGGGCGCTCTAGCTCTCATGGCGACTCTCAGTGTGATCTATTTNATCCAATGGGATCTGCGATCCGTAAACCTCAACCTCGTTGTTTTGTTCCTGGTCTTAATGGCTCTGTCCCTACGTCAATCTGAAAAGAAAATTTGGGCGGGGACGGTCCTTTCGCTGGCCATTGCTGCAAAGCTCTACCCCGTCCTCATGCTTCCCTATCTTCTCTGGCGAAAAGAGTGGAGCTGGCTCCTCGCCACAGTCTTGGGCTTGGGGGTGCTTTTTATCATGCTGCCGCTCAGCGTTCTTGGCCTTGAAACCAGTTGGAACCTTTCGCTCTCGTGGNTCACCCACCTTTTCGAATCAAGAAATCTCGCGGAATGGCCGGACTACTACAAACCTTTAGGCCGCGCGCTCAAAGACAGCTGGGAGGGAGCCCTTCAACCTCGAGAAATCGAAGGAGTTCTCCGACTCTGGCAATTTCTCTGGTTAGGGCTTGTGGCGGCAGTCCTCNNCCGATCNCGNGNNTGGNCCCGGAGCAGCGATCGGCTCTTNGCCGATGCCACNGCNCTNCTTNTNNTCCCGCTGCTCTTTAGCCCGACCTTTCAACCGCACCATGCGGCGGTGGTCTTGCTCACAGCGATGTGGCTGGTCCGAATCGCCGCCGACAAAACCGATTCCCNCATGCGTCGCGTCGCCTCAGTNTTGATCCTCGTCGGTGCGGTGGTTCTGATNAAAACAATAGACACATGGCCAGAACGCGCNGTCGCCATCGCCGGNGTGATGACCCTTCACCTCACGGGTCTCGCCTTGCTGGCCCCCAACAAACCCGTCCGGGCGGGTGTTACATCAAACTCGACCTGACCTGTCGCTACCGCCGGTCAGTCGCCGCCGCCACGAACAGGCGAGACTGGAAACGCGAAGCGCAGACAGCAACTCAAATCAACTCTATAAGCTGCCAGACTCACTCCCGTTTAGGCAAGAACCGACCGTCCGAGTCGCGAACTTCCGGCTCATCGACCCGGGCCCGCCCGTCTCCAAAAGGCGCATCGCGTTCTGTAATGGTTTGCTTTACGCCCTTCGTTGCAAAATCTTTAAACACCTGTCGCGCCGCCGGCGCGGTATGAGCCTTCGCGTCATTCTCGGCGGCCAAGCGTTGAAGAGTCTGAGCCCCCATNAGCTCCATTCCCAAATTCACAATCCGCTTGTTCGCCGCCAGGAGNGCTGGATCAATCAAGGCAAAGCGATCGGCCAGTCCCTCGACTTCTCTCTCTAAAAGATCAAGCGGCACGGACTTCATCGCAAAGCCAATCTTGGCCGCGTCCTCCCCACTGACCGAGTCGCCCGTCAAGAGCAGCCGCTTGGTCCACTGAGGGCCACAGTGATAGAGCCAGAGATGGTTAGGCGGAGACCCCATATTTCGAAGCGGCGGAAAGCCGATGGCCGCGTCGTCAGCCACGATGATCAGATCACAATACAGAGCCAGATCGGTCCCNCCCGCTAAACAATGGCCGTGAATCTGGGCCACAGANGGCTTATGCATAGACCACAGAGTCTGCATGCAACGCTGGAACCGCTCAAGCATCCAACTGTCATCGTCAATCCCGCGACCTGTTCGCCGTTGGACTCCGTCTTCGACTTGAGACGGAGCCCCGAACGCCAGATCGTAGCCGGCCGAGAAGCCCGACCCGGCCCCCCGAAGAATCACGGAGTGGACCGACTGATCGTCATCGGCCTCCCAGAGGGCAACCTGAAGCTCTTCCAACAAAGCCAGGGAAAGAGCATTTCTCTGTTTGGGACGATTCAACGTCACCCGTGCGCGATGGTTCTCAACCTCATAGAGAATATGTTCATAGGTTCGCTCGTTCGACACTTCATCTCCCCCGCAGCTCTACTCCGTCAAAGTCGACCCGCCTTATTCTCACAGCCCTCGTCGCAAGAGGAGGCGTCGAATGGCGATCCATCTATTCAACTCGTCTCGGGTTTCCGAAAACGCAGAGTAAACCGATCACTTTCTCCAATCGCGTCGTAGGCGCCCCGATCAAAGGCCGGGTCGGCCGCCGCGCCATACGGCGCACTCAAACTCGTCGGACGCAGAGTCCAAACCCCGTACGGATGATCGGCCGTATCAGCCGGGTTTGAATTGATCTCGGACTCCGCCTCGAGCACGAAACCCGCCTGCTCGGCCAGCTCCACCACGGTGGACTGATGGATGTACCCTGAGCTCAGATCTGCATCGGCTTCCATCGACGGAGGCAATCGATGGTCGACGACCCCTAGAATCCCACCGGGTCTCAGCGCTCGATAGAAACCCTGGAAATTTTCTTCGGCCGTTCCAGCTGGGACCCAGTTATGGACATTTCGAAAGGTCACAATCAGATCAGCCGTCCCGGCCGGAGCGACTCCCTTCTCCGAGTCCCCTAGGACAGTCACCTCGATAGGCCCATAGACCGCCTCTTGGTCGACATATCGTTTCTGAAATCGACGACGGCTTTTCTGGGCATACTCTCGGGGGTCTTCCGGTGAAAATCCCGCGGCGAAGTATTGCCCGCCGGTGCGACTTGCAAAGGGCGCCAAAATCTTTGTGTACCAACCGCCCCCTGGTGAGACTTCCACCAAGGTCATGCCCGGCTCAAGCCCAAAAAACTCAAGCGTCTCAGCCGGGTGCCGCGAAGAGTCTCGCTCCCGACTCGATGTCTCTCGCCAATCACCCGCTAAAGCGTCCTGGACGGTAAACGGCTGGGGCATGGAATCCGACGAACCAGCCCTCCCCACTCCCCCCAAAACAAGCCCGCTCGCAATGAGAAGGGCGAATCCCAAAACATCCATTCGTCTCCGTGCCGTCTTCAAAGCCATCTCCGTCGCCTCTTCCAAGGCCTCAATCAGAGGGCCCAACGCCCCCCCACCCCGCGCTGAAAGAATAGCCCCAGCTTTTGGGGGCGAAAACGAAACTTTCGCCAAACGTCCGCCACGCGCCGATCCGGCCCAGCCGCCCAGATCAAAATCTCGAGATCACAGACATAAAAAGCAGACAATAAGTCCAAAGAGGACATTTTGTGCCGAAACCGGCACCCGAAACAGCCTTTTTGGGGGCAATAAGCCTTCCGAGATCCATTTCTAGCCAACCCTGATCGACCCTGAACCGGCCTACAAGGGCTTCAGGCGCAGGGGCAAAGGCCTGAAAAACAGTGGACCTTGCTTGCCTCGTTACCCTAGAGCCGCTAATAACCTGCCCAGGAACGTTCATCAGACAGTCGTTTTTGTCCATTTCAGACAACTGATTTCGGTGAGCAACCCAGCTTCGAGGCCAAAGCGTGGGGGTTAAGACGCGCCAAAACCGAAGAACCGGTTTGAGATTCAAACCCAGCTAGGCTGAGCTTCAGAATTCGATGTAAGCGGGGGGCTGCTCACGTTGAGCAGGCCAAGGCCAAACCCAGTTTCAAAACAAGAAACTGGACAGTGCGAACTGTAAAAACGGAACGAACGGCCGTCCACGTAAACGATGCCCACACACTGTGGGACACGACCGAAATCCAAGGGGATAAAAATCGAAGATGAGTGAATTAATTGGACAGTTAACGTCAGTGGCTCTGCTGGCTAGCCTACTCGGCCTCGTGGTCGCGGTGTTCTTTTACTTCCGCGTCAAGGGGCTGCCTGAAGGCACCGAGACCATGAATATGATTGCCCGGTATATCCGAGAAGGCTCCATGACCTTCTTGGTACGCGAGTACAAGGTCTTGGCGATTTACTCTCTCGCTGTTTTTGCCTTTCTCTTTTTTGCCTTTCAAGGCCAGGGCACAGGCCTTCTTGCGGGCCTCTGCTTTCTGTTTGGCGCTTTCCTCTCGCTCTTCTCAGGATTTGTGGGCATGAAAGCCGCGACGTTCGCCAACGTTCGGACCTGCCAGGCCGCACGCGAGGGCAGCAAGCCCAATGCTCTACTGACCGCACTTGACGGTGGAGCCGTCATGGGTCTGTTTGTGGCGGCCACCGCCATCCTCGGACTCGGAGGCCTCTACTACTTCTACGCCAGTGACCCTCACCTCGCCACCGCCCTGCACAGCTTTGCTGTAGGCGCTTCATCGATTGCGCTCTTCTCTCGTATCGGAGGGGGCATCTACACGAAAGCGGCCGATGTCGGCTCGGATATTGCCGGCAAGGTGGTCGAGGGCATTCCAGAAGACGATCCGCGAAACCCGGGAGGCATTGCCGACAACGTCGGAGACAATGTGGGCGACGTCGCCGGCATGGGGGCTGACATCTACGAATCCCTGGTCGCCGCGATTGTGGCCGCCATGGCAATTGCGCTCACGGCCGATCCTGAGTACATCCTCAGTATCTTCACCTCGGGACAGGGAGCCAACGAGGCGCGCTCCTTGGCCGTCACCCTTCCCATCTTTCTCGCAGGCGTGGGACTCTTGGTCTCCATCGTCTGCATTTTCATCGCTCGTGCGCTTCGGCAGAATTCGCCAGCCATGGTCCTTCGCGCCGCTCTGATTGTCCCTTCTGTGATCATCGGCATCGTTTCCTTCATCATCATGCCCATGCTCGGTGTGAGCCAAGCGGTCACCTACGCCCTCGCGGCGGGAGCCATCGGAGGGGCCGTGATCGGTCTCATCACCGAGTACTACACCGCCTGGCAGCCCGTGGCCCGCATCGCTGAGTCAACAAAAACCGGATCGGGTACGGGAATCATCTCCGGCCTCGCCGTGGGCATGGAGTCCACCGTCGCTTCCCTCTTTATCGTCGCGGTCGTGGCCTTTATCGCCAACGCGGTTATGCCCGAAGGCATGGGACTCTTCGGCATCGCCATGGGAGCGGTCGGCATGCTCGCAGGGACCGCCATCGTGATGACGGTGGATGCCTACGGACCGATCTCGGACAACGCAGGCGGCATCTCTGAGATGAGTGGACTGGGCAAAGAAGTCCGCGACATTACGGACGAACTCGACTCCGTCGGCAACACCACCGCGGCCATCGGCAAAGGCTTTGCGATTGGATCGGCGACGCTCACCGTACTCGCTCTCTTTAGCGCCTTCATTCTTGAAGTGAACCATGTGCGCATTGAGGCTGGGCTCGCTCCCCTCGTCCTCAAGCTCGATGAGGCGCCAATCCTTGTCGGACTCTTACTCGGAGCGTGTCTCCCCTACGCGGTGGGAGCCTCCACCATGATCGCTGTGGGCAAAGCCGCACAGGCCATCATTCAGGAAATCATTCGCCAGTTCAATGAGATCCCGGGTCTCCGTGAAGGCAAAGCCGAACCCCAAGGTACGGCTATCGTGGACATCGCAACCAAGGCAGCATTGAGCCAGATGGTCCTCCCCGGATGCGTAGCCATTCTCGCGCCCGTGGGCATCGGGTTCATTCTTGGGCCGGCCGCTCTCGCGGGCATGCTTGCGGGGGCCGTCGCCGTAGGCGCATCCCTTTCGCTCTTTATGGCGAATGCAGGTGGCGCCTGGGATAATGCCAAGAAGTTCATCGAAGCGGGCGGCCTGGAAGGCCATCCCAAGGGCTCTGAGGCTCACAAGGCCGCAGTCGTCGGTGATACCGTCGGTGATCCCTTCAAAGATACGTCGGGACCGGGCGTTGCGATTCTGATTAAGGTGATGAGTGTTGTCAGTCTTCTCATCGCGCCCTTAATCGCAACGATTTCTTAATCCCAAAGTTGATTCAAGCCTTCGTATTCCAGGCACTCCCTTAAACCAAGGGGGAGTGCCTGGAAGCGAAAGGTCATTCGGCCTGAGTCGAGCGCGACTCTCAGACCCGAATGCGGCGACAAGTCGGAGAAGCACGACCTGCCCTGTCGAAGGGCTTAGAGGCTCTCTACACCTCGGCCTCCATCTCTGAGGCGAATGGGACCGCTAGAGCGAGGCCCTCCAAAGAGGCCCTCGCTCAGGAACGTTCGAACAGGCTAGGCGAGCTAGACGCGTTCGATGATGATCGCTGGCGCCATGCCGCCG
>NZHD01000083.1 GCA_002691205.1 Deltaproteobacteria bacterium | reverse complement strand
CAACTGTCGGCGAGACCTCTTCCGTGCCAGTTCCGGGTCCGGCTGGGATGATCGCGTTCCCCACGGCCACAACGCGTCGATCGAAGGCGAATTCCACAGCAAGGCTCGATCCATTGCCGTGAAATTCGCCTCCGATCCGTCGCAATTCAGAACCCGCAATCGAAACGTGGCGACTTTAGACGGAAAAGCGACAACCAGTCCGTCCGTATCGGCACCATGACAGTCAGAAGCAACTACCCAGGGATGCGGTCATGGCACCCCCGTCCACGTCACAGGTGACACCCTCCATCGCGGGCACCACCTCGCAGTACCCATCGGCCTCCACCTCCAGGCAATATCGCTCCGTGTTCACGCGCGCCGACCCAGTGAGCAGGTAGCAACCCCAGAAGCCGCTACCATCCGCACAGCCCACCGACTCCGCATGGGTCTGGTAGTCGGCGCTCACAGTCAGGCTGGTGTCCGTGGAGCCCGACGAGTTGTACAAGAGATCTGTGCTGCCGATGGAAACCGCCTTCGTCTTCATGCTCTTGTTCNCGTNNATGGCGTCACCCGAGCAGGTCTTGCTCACACCCACCGATGCGCCGGCATTGTCCAACTCNACGTTNCCGCTGAAGCTGTAGGTGGTCGTGCAGTCCGAGGCCAGGCTGACATCCGCCGTGCCCTGGTACGGNTCCAGATCTGTGCCATCTGAACTCACCTGTGCGAANGCGANCTCCTTGAAGCTNTCCGCGAAGGGGTTTAGAACCTGCAATGGAAAGTAGGTTGCATCTGACTTGGCATTCACTCTCGCTCGGATTCCCGCGTACAGATCGACGGGAACCTTCATCTTGTAGCTGCTGGCTGCGGGGCAGTCCCCTGGGCTCCCCTCTTCTCTGTCCATGAGGATGAGCTGGGCTTGGAGCCTGGAACCCCCTGAGGCGCTGTCTTTCGACGTGCATTTGCCCCAACCGTCATGCGGGGCGCCGCCGGTGCTGTCGGAGAGCACCTGGGCACCGTGAATAGTGTGGGCTTCGCTCTCGCCGGAAAACCAGGAGCAGTAGTCATCTCTCCCGGCGGTGCCGCTACTTTTTCGGCTGCTCTTCACCGCCACACCCAGCAGCAAATCGCAGGTCGGCGCGGGATCTACCTCCGGCTCGCAAAACATATCGCCTTCGACGCAGTGCTCGGACNCGGTCGGATAGCCNGGCAGGTCGCTGTCCACAGGAGGAACCTCCCAGTCCACCCACTCTACGACTTCGGGAAACCTGCGCGCCTCGCGGACTTGATCCNCAAGGGTGGGATCAAACAAGCCGGCGTTGACCCAGCTCTCAAAGTCCTCCAGGTAGTTGAGCTCACCGCTCAAGAGCGCTTCATATGTGGCTTCTCCCACTTCCATCGATCCGCTCGCATGCCGGATGGGCAGCTCGGATTCCGGCACGACGCCCATCAGGTCCTGGCCTCGGTCGAGCATCTCCTGCTGCTCGGCAGTGGGAACGAATCCCGCGTCAGCGGCCCACTGGTCAAAGGACTTCAGTGTACTCGGCGGAGCCTCTGTTTCAGATTGAGTCGGCGTCTCATCGAATGCAATGTCAACGTATATCCCAGACGCGTCCCCGTTGTCGTATCCCTCGTGCAGCGNCGGGTCCTCACTTTCGAGCCCGAGCTCACTCTCTCCCCCCGGCTCGCCCATTTGTTGTGTATAGACTCCCTCACTCGAGGCACTCGTCCCGCTTACGATGAAGAAGATCATGCTCAGCGCGACGATCCATTGCTTCCGNAAGGGCGTGTCATCCGTACAAAGAGAAGAGTTTCGTTTACNACTCACCCCTTCACCTCCTGCTGCGGATAGNNATCCCAAACGCGCATGCTGCAACCTGGGCCATGACTGATGCAGCTTGAAGAGGGACCGCGGAGGCTCCCCTGCGAGAGCTGGGCTCCCTCGGCGAGCGAAGCCAAGTTGAGCCGAGATGAAAGGTCTGAGCACGGCAGTCATTACGAGCTTTGTGGTTTTTGACATGATTTTCCCCGAATGGCCCCAAGGGCCGGTTTTGTTTATNCACAAATAAAACAGACAAGCCCACAAAGACCCCTTGAGCACGACGACAGTACCTCCGCCGANGTACTCCTTTCTTGAGTGGGGTCCAGGAGTGCCTGCAGCCTTCTCGGGCATGGCGGCACGTTTCCTTTGACGATGACTCGTCCCAGAAACGTGACCTTTCCTTTTTCACGTTGTTCTGCAGGCCAAGGCCCACAAAGTATCCACGCACGTGTCTGAAGGAAGCNTTTCACCCGAGATCTCCTCTCGCTACATGTGGTTAAANTTGGAGATACCGGTATGTGTGTCGCGAGTTCTATTAGGTGGGGCCTTGTTTACGAATTCCCTCCTGCGCCTTCGCGCACTTGCAGCAGCAAGAAAACAAGATGCGGATAGGAATTGAAAAAGCCGATGATGCACTCTCGGCCATGTCCGGTGCAGATCAAAGAGGGGACACAGGNGCCCCCTGTGAGGTCTGGGGTCCATCGGCNAACTGGAGTNGAGTCCGCCCTTCCCTATNGCTCCNCAAGANTANGTTCAGGTGCGTCTTGNACCGTCAACCGTCACTACATCAGTCCGTACAGGNACGTCTTGGTTCGTTCCGGTACGTCATGNGGACCNAAGCGAAGCGACTGACACGCCTCGACTACCCACCTAAATCGAGCTGACGCTCGCCGGCGGCCAGATGGGTGCATGCGTACCCGGTCGAACGGAAGGCCGGTCCGAGCCTGACTCAACACCCTCGACACGTGCCGCATGCGGCATCGCGGTCAACTTCCCGAAACCGGATGCTGTCGTAACTGCATGCTCACGCAAACCGAGTGNAGNGCGTACATCACGAAAGTCGATTCGACCCAGACTCCGCAGCCAGTGCGCTGTGGCCGCCAATGANATTTGGACGTGCCAAGAACCGCCTTCCTGCTGTTGTCTCAGTAGCGCAACCTGTCCGGCAAACGCCATCAAGAAACCAGAAGCGTAATCGAGAATCTGTACAGGCAGTGCCCTCGGAANCGCCTCTCCGGAGCTCTTCGCTTCGGCGATGTTGAACCCGCTCGCAGTCTGCACGAGTGAATCAAACCCCCTTCGCTCAGCCCACGGCCCTTCGTGACCATACGCAGAGAGCGACACACAAACGATGCCTGGCCGAATCACCGCAAGCTGTTCAGGCCCAAAGCCTCGTTCAGCCAGTCCACCGGGTCTGTAGCTCTCGACAAACAGGTGTGCATCGCGAGACAGTGATCGCAGGCGCTCTACGCCAGAAGACTCGTCCAGGTCGATATGCGCGGAAAGCTTGCCGCGACTGGTATCTGCAATCGCATCAATGTTGGGCAGANGAGGGCTATTGATGAGCATGACGTCCGCACCATGACAAGCCAGCGTACGACCACAAACGGGCCCTGCGAGAATACGGGTNAGATCGAGAACACGGAGACCAGACAGNGGCCTTGCCTCTCTCGCCAGCCCTGGCAGTTCGATAGGCGCGGCCTCACCAATCTTGTCTATGGAGATCAATGGCTGGTTCGCAACCGTCTTGGCCGCTGCCAAACTGTCCCACTCTTCAAAGGATCGAGCCGCAGACACGACCAGGCCTGCCTCGGCGGCGGACGTTTCAAAGTCGACCGCGCACCACCGCGAGAGTGCCTTTTCAACCGTACGCTTATCCACCTGATCGGGCTGACCGTGAATGTCAAGCAACCTCAATACACCGTCCCGATGGTGATCAAAGTTGGCATGAATGCGAACAAAACCATCCGCACAGGGATAGAGGCCCGACAGCGGGGCCCAGACGTCGGGCACTNGGTCGTCNAGCGTGAAGTACCCCGTACACTCACGCTCTGCGTCTGACATATCGACGTCTACGCGTCGTTCACGGCCTCCCCGCAACGTGCCCAACCCAGTCGATGCAAGCGCCGCGCAGGCGATAGTGGATTGCGCCGCAACGGCGACGTGGAAGGAACTGGGAAGGAGCGACCCTTCACCCGTCAGCTCAAGACTCCTCAGATGAGCCTGCGGCAACCCAGCCTCAGCCCAGAGTTCGCTTACGATCTCTCGCGTGCTTCGACTCTCTGCAGCAAGCTTTCTCCCGAGTTTTCTCTGCCCCTTGCGTGTCATGGCGACTTCTCATCCTTCACCAAGCGACACGACCTCGATATCTTCCGAGCCAGGCGTAATTGGAAGCAGTGCTCGGATCTNCCCTTGGGACACACTCTNCTCCGCGNATAGAAGTTCCGANGGCCCATCCTACACNTTGGGCCGTGTACGGNATGGGGTNAGGAGGCAAAGGGGCTCTCCTGTGAGGGCCAGGGTCCGTCGGCGGGGAGAGGCCGGCGCTGTTTCCAACNCCAAGCCTCTCCCAGCCGGGTACGCCTCATGTGCCTGCGATGGNCNCCTGNCCCAACGCGTNCGCNCGATCCAGGCTTGATCGGGCTTCAGTGTGACTCGGATCCGCTTATCGTGGCGGCTTCTCCATGAGTCTCAAGGAATTCCACCAGATAGCCGTCTGGATCCTTGACGAAAGCCGCGGTGACCGGCCACTCTTCGAGTCGCTCGGGTTCCATCACCGACTCCGCACCGGCGTCGATGCAGCGTTGGTAGAGACCCTGGCAATCGTCTGTCTGCAGATAGAGCTTCCAAAAGCCGTTGCCGTGCACGATGGGTCCGTCTTGATTGCGCTGCCAGGCGAGTTGAATGCGGTTCCCACTCTCTCCGGCGAGGACGACTTCGCGGAACTCCTTCTCCTCGATCCGGTGCGTAATCGTAAGCCCAAGCGTCTTCTCGTAGAATTCGACGCTTTTGTCCAGATCGGTGACGTTGATGCAATACTGGTCGACGCTGACCTTCATTCGAAACTCTCCTTCTATTTGGTGATCTCGTTAAAACAGCCCTTCTCAGGGCCAATCCGGCCGGCGATGGACGCGAGCTTATCGGCGTCAAGTCCATACAACCCGATCGCGTTGCGGATAAGAATTTCAAAGGTCCATTCTACACCTTAAGCCATGTCCGGGACAGGCTAAAGAGGGACACGGGGGTCTCGAGAGAGGACTAGGGTCCGTCGGCGGGGTCATCCTCAAGACGATGCTCGATGTACCGCACGCACCCCAAGTCATGTACGAAATCGAAGTCCGCTCCTACCGCGAGATCAGGACGCAGATTCCTTTTGAGGCGCCCCTCTTCTTTGGTGCACTCTGGGGGCTCGTAATCGGGTGGCTCACCTGTGCCCCANCGCCAACTACGGTCATGCCATGACAGAAGAGAATATCCGGCGCCTCATGCAGATCACCATTGATCTTGAGTGCATCCACGCCGTCCTGGAATGATGGCCCAGGCGGGAGCACTCAAGTTGGAGAACGACACGCCCCGCACACCTCGTAAAGCAGGAGCCAGGCAGACACGGATGGAGCCCAGGGTCGGCGCGGCCGTCACGACAGGAACCCCCGGGTCCCGCCTTGTTGGAACTACAACATCCCGCGAAGCCAGCCTAGACCGAGGGCAGATAGATCCGAAAGACTGTTCCGACACCGACGGTACTGCTCACGTCCATGGCGCCCCGATTCTGACTGACAATCCCGTGACAGGTCGCCAAGCCAAGACCTGTGCCCTTGCCCTCTTCCTTGGTCGTAAAGAACGGCTCGAAGATCTTTTCCAGACTCCCTTCCTCGATCCCCTTCCCCTCATCCGAAACCGCCAATACGACGTGAGAGCCTGACGATAGCTCGGGAGGCCCCCCGGTATGACCGAGTTCAAGGTCACTCAACGAAAACTGGATACGGCCGCTTCCGTCCATGGCATCGCGCGCATTCACCACCAGATTCGTGATGACCTGTTCCATCTTGTCCGGATCGATACTGACTTTCCCGGTGGCACAGTGGTCCTCCAAGGCAATTTCAATCTGATCTCCGACCATACGCTGGAGGATCGTCTGCATTCCTTCGATCAAGTCCCTGAGACGCACGACGCGAAACTGCATCACCTGACGACGCCCGAAGGCAAGAAGTTCCCGGGTCAGGACCGAAGCCTTCTCGCCGGCCTCAAGGACCAGCCTCAGATCCTCCTCAAGCCCGGGATCCGAGTCGGAGGCCGCCTGCAGGGCGGATTCCGCTCCTCCCATGATGACCGTAAGCAGATTATTGAAGTCGTGAGCCACCCCTCCCGCCAACCGGCCGATTGCCTCCATCTTCTGGGCCTGCCGGAGTTGCTGAACCAACTCCACCTGATCGTTGATGTCCTGCAAGAGACCGAAGCAAGCGCCATTGGGGGAACGGCGAAGTCCTGCGAGGAACCAGCACACACTGCCGTCCTTCTTCTTCAAACGGAGATGGGAAGTCTGATCCGGATCTCCCGCTTTCGGAAACCCTATCCACCGGGCCCGATCCTTCTCGAAGATGAACTCACGCAAGTCCCTGCCTATACATTCAGAACGCGGGAAGCCCAAAAGACTTTCCCACGCCGGATTGACATAGGCGATACGTCCGTCTACCTCGCAACGCATGACGACTTCGGGAAGACTGTCGAGAAGCTCGCGATGGAGGGACTCCGCCTTCTGCAACTCTCCTATCAGGCGATGCTGCACCTGCGTATGCAACTCATCCGGAGTCGGAAGGTTATCCGGCACCACGCAGTCCCTCTGAGTCCACAACCCGCGCATAGAGAGGAAAGATCTTCTCGAGATAGAAGTCCTGCTCGAAAGCGCTTCGACCCGCCGTGCAGTCCCCCAGGATCGAAACCCGATAACCGCGCTCATGCGCGGCACGGCCCGTGCTATCGATACAGATCGAAGTCACGACCCCCGCGATCACGACATCGACAATATCCCTTTCCTTCAACTTCGCTTCGAGATCCGTGTTCGAAAAGGCGTTCAACCCGCGCTTTCCAGGCACCTCTAGGATGCGCTCTCCATACTTCTGCAATTCAGGAATCGTCTCGGACCCCTTCTCGCCTTCACGAAAGGCCCCAACATCCTTGATCACCTCCAGGATACCCGTAGGCTCAAGCAATTCGCGATAATCAGAAGTAAAGACGATGGGCGTCGAGATGATCAGAGCCGGCGTCGCCTTCACCGCCTCTAGCAGGGCCTCGGTATGAGCCAACATCCTCTCACGGCCTGCGGTGTCTTCGAGAGCTCCTTCCAGAAGCCCATCGGAAGCAAAATAATCGTTCTGGAAACCGATCAGGATGATGGCGGTCTTTTCAAGATCGTATTCGATTGACACGCAATTCCCCCGAACGTCTTCTGAGAGTCGAAAACACCCCTCGACTCCGGCACTCGCTCAAGCACTCAATCACTCAATCAACGGTCTGATGCAATCAGAGAAGAGTATTGCTTCTCAGGAAAATCATCGCCACCAACTACGGGTAGGATTCCCACCGACCGCCCCCCTCTTACACGATACGACCGGTATTTCAGGCCAAGGCTGTCAGGCGCCGGGCGCTGCACCCTTGCCATCAGCGCCTCACCGCGTGCTTCTCCAATCTTTCCTCATTCAAATTGAACCCCAGCCCCGGACGATCGGGCAAGAGCAGGTCCCCTCCGTACCAGACGAACGGCTCCTCGAGCAATTCATCAAAGAAGAGTCCGGATTTGTGGATGCTCTCCTGGATCAGGAAATTCGGAATCACGGCATCGAGCTCAAGGGCTGCAACGGTGATGATCGGACCACCCCACACATGGGGTGCGAGGAGCATATGATGCGCTTGAGACACGGACGCGATCTGCTTTTCACCTGTGATCCCACCACAGCTCCCCATGCGGGGCTTCCATATCCTTCGCCATGCACACGCCTCTATATTGCTCAGCCACGAATTAGATTGGAAGTAAATGATCTAGTGTATCGGGGGAGCACAAGAACCTTAACTTGAGGAGGAGAAGACAAGGAAGCAGATATCCATGGCTTAAGGCGCCGCAATTTCTTGATCCGGATGAAATCATAGAAAGTTCTAATGATATAAAAAAGTGAACAACGAAGATCAGGCCTGTGTCCGGGAATCTTTAGTTCGCAAGGGCGGATAGGAATTTCAAAGGGCCACTTTCCATCCTTCGCCATGTCCGGTGTAGGCTAAAGAGGGACACGGGGGTTCTAGAGAGAGGACTGGGGTCCGTAAGCGAAGAGTTTCATGGTCTGCGTCATCTCGTGAGTCCGGGTGATTCAACATGGTTCGTAACGACGGTCATGCTGGGATCATACGGCAGCCTCTGCCGATATGCAGAGTCGAGGGAAGGGTGGCCTCTGGAACGGAAACCCGGAAGCCAGGGGAGACTGACTTCCGGGTTTAGGTGGCTCGGTCTCGTCGGGGGTCTAGTTGACGAGGCTGTTGTGGATGCCAAAGTCCTGGACTTCCTGATGCAGTTCGAAGAGTTCATCGTAGGGCATGGGGTTGCTCTGGCTTCCCGGCTTGGTCGGGTTGCGTTCCAGGTCTTCCAGTACAGCGAAGGCTTTCTCGGTTCCCAGCATGGCGATGCCGACTGCGGCAGATTGAGCCACCACGGTCTGCATGTCGGCTTGTTCCGGGTCCCGGCTTTCGCGCGGATCTGCAGCGTGGGCGAGGTAGGCGAGAGCCTGCGTGTCGCCCGTCCGGTTTCCGAGGTATCCCAACCCCATCATGCCCGCGGAGACCTGGCGAACGGTGTTCCAGTCCATCTTGGTGCTGGACATGCGACCGATCCAGTCGATGATATGGGGCACGGAGTCTGTGCCTCCGATGACACCCAGGGTGAATACGATATTGCCCCAATGCTCAAGCTCTCGGGGGTCGGCCAGCATTTCCGCGAGGAGTTTTGCGTTTTCGGGGCTTTCGAACTTCACGGCCAGATGCGCGGGGGTTCCGTGAATGTAGGTTTCGCTGACGAAATCTACAACGTCCATGTCGTCGAAGGGTTCGAAGTCATGGGAAGTCGGGAAGTCGATTTCGCGGGGGAGTTTTGAAACCTCGGAAGAGGACGGGGTCATTGCGCTTCCTGCAGCACCCGCTCCCGTATCGATTCCGGAGTCGTTGAAAGGGTTGTTGATGGCTCGGCTTACAAAGGCCTGGCATTCAGTGGCATCGACTTCGTCCTGGTTTCCGTTGAGAGTGGCGTTCATGATGGCGCTGCTATTGGCACGGTGCCGGAGACCAACGGTGTGTCCGTACTCGTGAGCCCAGAGGCTTCCTTCCCCGGCGCTCGTCCAGCGCACCACCGCCATGGAGGTGCTATCGACACCTGCGCATCCGATGATATTCGCTCCAAAGCCGCCGCACCACGTGATGCTGTTTACCACTTTTACATAACCGGGGGTGGCCATCACCGTGTCGAAGACGGCATTGGATGTGATGTTTCCAGCGGCGGCGTAGGTTCCCACGTTGCCCGATCGTAGAAAGTGGGCCGGTTGTGCATTTTCGACGAGGGGGAGGGCGTTGAAATCCACCGCACAGGCGAAGTCGGCTCCCGAATCAGCGGCGCTGACGATACTCGAGAACTGGTTCAGAATTGAATCTGCGGTGCTGTTCGGCAGCGTCACCGAGGAGTGTCGCATCACACTGAGCGGAGTCACGCAGGCGGTGGAGAGAACGGCCGTCAGGATAAGCACGAAGTAGATTGAGTGGTCTCGAAGAAGGTTTGTGAGGGTGAATTTGGACATTTTGTTTCTCCCGATTGGGCCTGAATCTTTGGTGGTTTTTGCGGAGCCTCTTTGACCCGCTTCAGGACTACAGTCGTGTCGGATCGGAAAATCGGATCAGTTCGGGCCCAAATCGGCAGAATTATCTCCCCAGGGGCAGGAATTTCAAAGGCCCTTTCTACACCCTGGGCTATGTCCGGGAGAGGTTAAAGAGGGGGCATGGGGGCTCCCCTGAGAGGACTGGGGTCCGTAGGCGGGTCGAAGCCGTTGATCGACGTCGCGCCGACCTCGACGATCGCATCGCCGCTGCGTGCCTCGGGCTCGGCCACGTCCTCGACGTCGAGATCCTCGGGCACTCCGTGCCGATGGAAGACGACTGCCCGCATCTGCTCTCCTCCCGTGCCGACGGCATCGAGCGCTGCGTCCACCCGCAGTCTACGCGGGAGCGAAGCACTCGGTCAGCGTGACGCCATGTCTTCGAACCGAAACGAAGGGTCGGCTCCTGGTGCAGCTGAAACCAAGCGCTCAGGGCGACGCCGGCTCGATCCGCTCGAGGGGTTCCATCCCCAACGCCTCGCGGAAGTGGCTGTGGTAGTGATGCAGGGCCGGCTCGTTGCGACCGAATACGAGATGATCGACCTGTCCACTCTCGGCGGCGCGCTGCTGGTGCGCGCCCATCAGGTAGTCCTCCTGCTCGATCGTGCTGTCGAAAACCTCCATAAGGGCATCGAGGGTGGTGATCCGCTGCGCCTCACCGTCGTACTCGTACGGGTTCTCGGCGTTGCGCAGCTCATCGGCGCCGGCCTGCTCGGCCTGGTCGATCAGCTCCTGGGAGAAATAGTGAACGACCCGCGTGAGCGAGCGGCTCGGGTCGTCGGGATGCTCCGGATGGGGGTACATCTTGATCAGGCTCACGCTGCCCTTACCAAAGCTCAGTTGAATGTTGGGGAAGAGGTAGTAGAGCGGGCTCGTCGTCTCGAGCAGAGACCACTCGTCTCGGGGCCGGGCCCGAAGGGCGTCGATCGCCTTGGTGGCGATCACGAAGCGATGGTTACGGCCGAACTCCTCGTAGCCGAGGGCGTCGCCGTGGAAGACCTGGCCAAGCGTGTTCTTGTGTAGTCGGGAGAAGTGATAGGTCTCGCCGAAGGTGTCGTTGGCGAGCTTCCAATTCAAACGTCCTTCGATCACGGTATCACCCATGTGAACGAGCTCACCGAAGCCCCAGGACGCGATCTCGGCGCCGAGGCCCCCAAGCTGTTGGTCGAGATCGATGTGGCCGTCCGCACGCGGATGGACCCACAACAGCCCACCCTGCTCGACCGCGGGAAGCTCGATCAGGCCGTGGCACTTCTTGTCGATCTCGCCCACCTGATCGGCGAGCGGAATGCCCGTCAGATCGCCGCGGTTGGAATAGACCCAATTGTGGAAAGGACACATGAAGCTCTTGCTCTTGCCACGGCCCTCAGCGACGCGCGCGCCGCGATGTCGGCAGGCATTCACGAAGGCCCGAAATTGGCCGTCGGCGGCGCGGGTGGCGAGCACAGGAACGCCGAAGTCCTCGACGGTCATGAACGAGCCCGGCTCTTTGATCGAACCCGACAACCCGATCAACTGCGGGTGATCGCGGAAGAACACCTCCTGCTCGCGGCGCGCCACCTCGGTGCAGGTGTAGGCGGAAGTGGGGTTCCGGTACATCACGCCCGCATCGACGTTCTTCTTCTCGTCGAGTTGGCGGAGCAGCTCATCGAGGATCGAGAGTTCGACTTCGCGCTTCATGGGAGGACTCCTTCATCTTGCGGATAAGAATTTCAAAGGGCCATTCTACACCCTGGGCCATGTCCGGGACAGGTTAAAGAGGGGGCATGGGGGCTCCCCTGAGAGGACTGGGGTCCGTCGGCGGATAGGCTTCTGCAACAGACTCGCCCCACCGCCCGGGCACGCCATGACGGGCCATGGCCGAAGCCAGACGAAGCAGAAGCCCGGCGGACCTTCCCTTCCGGGTCGCTCCGCCGGGCTTCTTCATCTTGAAAAAGCCTTCTTGTTCCGGGCTCTACCCCTAAGGCACTTGAAGCTCCGAAACCTTGAACTTCATGGTCTTGGCCACGAAGTCCGCTTCGCCTGAGACGATGTTGAAAATGCCATTTGAAGCATTGTCAAGCGAGTACATCCGGAAGATCTTGCCGTCCTTCTTGTAGACGCCTTGAACCGTCCCCGTCACGACATCCTCGCCCTTCTGCGTCCAGACAAAACCGGTGAACTCACCTCGATCACCCTGTTCCTGCTTGTCGGTAAAGACATACGAGGCATACGCCATTCCATAGGGACCCGCTTGTCCTGAGGCGGAAACCTCGAAGGTCTTGCCATCGGTCGTAAACGTCGAGTCAATCGTGAAGTCGGCCTCGAAGGCATTCTCCCCGAACTTGATCTCCTGGGCTCCCGCACTCAACGGGACCAGGAACATGAGCAGAGCCACAACTTGAAATACAATTCGCATGTCACTTCCTTTTCAATCGTGCTTCATTCGCACTGGAGTTTCGTGACAACCCTCCAGCAAGGCAGCCAACCGACTTGATTGCGCTGTGATTCAAGGTAATCGACTGTCTCAACTTGAATCAAGCCAGCCGACCATTCCTCGCCCATAAATATACATCAATTTGTGTATCCTGGGTCAAGGAACCCGACGGGTGGAGTACGCTTCGTATGTCCCCACGTCGCGTATAAGCGGATAGGTCTGACGCATTCCCTCCGAAATCCTGCTTTGTTTGTTCCGAAGCAGGATGTAGTCGAAATGCGGAGCCAGATCAGGTAGGCGTGTCAGGATCTGCTCTGGAAAGAAAGGGTCCGAGATCCGGAAGTTCGACTGAATGAAGGGGGAACGAATACCTAGAGGGACATGAGGCAGGCTGGCGTGGAAGGTCATCCACGGGCTGAGCCCCGCTTTCTCCAGATGGTAACAGCTACCGAAGTGCAGCAAGTAGCTGAAACGGGCCGCAAACCGCGCACGGGGTCGCCCTTGTAGAAAGGAGTCAGCACTTCGCTCTCTCCCGTCAAGGTGACAGGTAGAAGCCGCCCCTCTGGCTCAAGACTATCCATTACTTCAAAGAGGGAATTGAGTTCCTCGCCAAAGGCCCGATGGGCGTCCACCACCGTGGTGAGCTGCAAAAGGCACAGCCCCACCAGCGCTGCCTTGCCGAGGAGGTTCCGCACCATCGCATCACCCAGAACCAGGAAGATCAGGACCCAGGCCAGGACCGCAATCCTCAGGTTGAGCCAGATTGTGGCCCCGACCTGAAACGGCATGAGCAGCGGATAGGAATTTCAAAGGCCCATTCTACATCCTTCGCCAGGTCCCGTGCAGGCCAAGAGGGACACGGGGGTTCTCGAGAGGGGACGGGGGTCCGTAAGCGAGTAAAGTGAAACGGCACACTAAATTGTCATTCAACTATCATTCGTCTGCCATGATTGCCGTTCTATTATTCGTCCACCATGATTGTCCTCCAGGCAGAAAGACAGCTCCTAGCTCGAATTCTCATTGTTTGCGCAACGGTTTTGGGGTGCAAGCTCTCGGAAGCCCCCGCAGACCAAACGCCGGACGGGGACGGTACGCAACTTCCACTGGTGGTCGTGATCACCCTAGACGGGGTAAGGCCCGAGGAAGCATTCGGACCCATCGCCTCGAACCCGAGCCCATTCGACGTCGGGCAGAACACGCCGGTCATGCCCTACTTGACCCGCCAGTTACCTC
>NZHD01000082.1 GCA_002691205.1 Deltaproteobacteria bacterium | reverse complement strand
TAGGGGTAGTCGCTCTCGAGAATGGCGCGTCCAACGGCCTCTCCCATACCGATCCCCTGCGCGGCTCCTCCGGAAATCGCCTCATTTAGATGCTGCGCGGTCTCCCGCGCCATGCCAAAGTTGCCATCGTCAAGCGCAGGCCCCACGTCCTCGCTGGTTCGCCCTAGCATTGCCAACTCTAGATCGTGAACGCACGCGGCTCCGTTGGTCATCAATCCTCCAATGGCTCCGCGCTCCATCAGGTCAACCACAACCGGGGCCAACCCCACCTTGATCAAATGGGCTCCGAATCCCCACAGGACAGTCCGGCCGCGCCCCCAAGCAGTCGACCACGCACCAATGACGGCATTCACGTCCGCCGCCGCCCATGTTTTGGGCATACTTTGTAAAAACTGGGAAAATGAACTTCCCGGAGGAACGGGAGTCGCTTCCTCACGAATCCCCACCTTACTCCGGCGTTTCCGCACGGACTGAGTTCTGAGCTTATTTCGATCTAGAATCCGTTTTCGAGCAGCCACCGGTAGAACCTCGCCTGTCGCCGGTGAAAGGCCACGGACCGCCCGCTCCTTTCACCCGAGCCTGAAGCATACCGCGATCACAGATTAGAGCGCCCCAAACTGATTCCAAACACTTGAGGAGGCATATCGCACTAAAACTGGCTCTTGCTATTCTTAGCTAGCTCATAGTCAACGAATTTGACAACATCATCTTTGGCTTTGATTCCTATTTTCGTATCGAACCCTTCAACAGGTCGAAGAGACCTAAAACATTTATCATCCAATAAGGCAGGACGAAGTCCGAGGAGAACAAAACCATGTCAGAAATTCTCGACGTAACCGATGGCAACTTCGAGGCCGAAGTTCTGCAGTCCGATACGCCCGTACTTGTAGATTTTTGGGCCGAATGGTGTGCCCCCTGTCGCCAGATTGCCCCCATCATTAAGGGTCTCGCATCCGACTATGGAGATCGCATCAAGATCGTCAAGGTCAATGTCGACGACTCTCATCAGACAGCGGGCGCATATGGAATCCGGTCCATTCCAGCGGTTCTCGCCTTCAAGGACGGACAAGTCGTTGAACAGATGGTCGGCGCTCGACCAAAAGCGGATTTCCTTGAATTAGCAGAGAAGCTCGCTTAAACCGACTTCACTGTTTTCAAAAATGATTTAAAAAAGAGATGCTCTTCGGGGCGTCTCTTTTTTTATTTCANAAAAAATGGTCATTTTCCTATCCCCTAACCCGGTGGCTCTCAAGAAATTCAGGGGTCACTCCTTCTCCGGTATGCAACAAATCAAAAAAACGAACAGGCCAGCGGCGGCGACGCGCCAGCGCATACAGAAGTGGATCTGGATTAACGATCATGGGGTGACCCACTAATTCGAGCAACGGCCTGTCCGTAACTGAGTCCGTATAAAACCAACTTCGCGCAAGATCCACCGACTCAATCTCGATGAACGATTGCAACAGATCAATTTTCCCTTCGCCAAAGCAGATAGGCTCAAGAACTTGGCCGGTAAAAATACCTCGCTCGGCCTCCAAACGCGTACAGACGACGTGATCAACCTGGAGTTCTTTGGCTACGGNTTCAATAACGTATTGAGTCGAACCCGATACGATGCAGACCAGATCTCCACGAGCGTGATGAGCCCGTACGCAACTGCGAGCCTCAGGATAAATCAAAGAGCCAATGCTCGACTCAAAGAGCTCTCGACCGATACGGGCCAGATCGTCTTCAGCCTGCCCCTCTAAATCAAGGGCTGTAGAGCGCATCCAGGATAAAATATCTAAAAAACCGGCCTTATATTGAAAGTAAGCCCAAAGCCCCTTGGCTAATTCCCAGGAGTCAATCTCACCCTTCTCAAATTGCCTCTTCATGTAAATCGACCCTGAGTTCTCAGCGATCAGGGTCTTATCCATATCAAAGAAAGCGGCTACACGTGATTCGGATTTTGGCGAGTCGACCATGTTCCCCCTGAATTGCAGCGCAGTTCACTGCCAGAAAATAGCCTTTTTCGAAATCCTGCTCCATTCAACAAATTTTTGGCTGAATAAAGGAGAANCCTCTCCTCTGCCGCCCAAGGTCGCTTTGGTCGTATGAGTACTTAAAAGCGCAAGGTAACCGCCACAAGATTAGAAGACATACCGTCGCATTGATACATTAAAAAGCAATCCGAGAGAGATCCCAGCTGATAGCAACGCAGACCCACCGTAAGAAAAAAGGGGTAATGCCACACCGATCACGGGAGCTAAGCCAAGCACCATTGCGATATTAATGGCCGCAGGCCAAAACAGAGTGCCAACCGTCCCCACCGCCAACATGGCACCGAACCCATCCTTCGAGCTTCTCGCAATCCACAAGCCCCACATAAACAGAAACAAAAATAAGGCAAGCACCAATACGCTGCCCACAAAGCCCCACTCTTCAGCCAATACACTGAACACAAAATCTGTATGCTGAGTGGGCAAAAAACGGAGTTGGGTCTGAGTCCCCTCTTGCCAACCTGCACCCAGAAGCCCTCCCGAGCCCACAGCGATTCTCGACTGCATCGCTTGGTAACCCGACGAAAGAGGGTCTCTTGTAGGGTCAAGAAAGTCCATNATCCGCTGCTTTTGATAAACCTTAAGGCCGAACTCCCATATGACCGCGAGCGCTCCTATGGCAATCAAACCTACGCCCGCCCATGCACGCATCGAAATCTTAAAAAGGGGTAANTAGGTCAGTCCGATGAGAAGAATCAGAAGAGCCACCCCCATGTCTCGCTGGAGCAACACAAAGCCGACAGGCAAAGCAACGATCACAAGTGGCACAACGAGATGTCTCAAGCGAGTAATCATACTCGGAGGATTTCGATGCAGGTACCTCGCCAACATAATGACCAAGGCGACTTTTGCAAATTCTGAAGGCTGTAATGAACCTTTAAACAGCCACGACTGAGAACCACGAGTCTCTGCACCCACAAAGAGCGGCAGGGCCAGCAAGCCAAGCGAGAACAAAAAGATAAGGACAGCAAAACGTTCAAAGTGGCGATAGTCAACAAAAGCCGTGATCGCCATCGCCAGTGCAGCGAGAGACATAGAGACCACTTGTCGCTCAACGCTGGTCGAGGTCCCCCCTTCCACACCGGCCGCCGTTGCCGACATGAGATTTAGGATTCCAAGCCCAGCCAAAGCACAGACTAACGTCAGCAAAACCCAGTCAAAATTCTGCATCGAGCGCCGGTCAAGTTCAAGCATCATCGTCGATTCTGCCCTCAAGGGGGCGCTCCACAGACTGCTCCTCATCTAGGGAGCCGGGATAACCGTTCTTATCAAAATACCGAGCTAAAACCCGCTGAGCCATAGGTGCAGCCACCGCCCCGCCCCCCGCTCCGGCATGTTCAACCACGACGACGACGACAATCTCAGGGTCATCTGCGGGAGCAAAGGCCGCGAATAGAGCGTGATCTCGAAATTTGATTGGGATTTCCTCGGGCTCCAAACCTTTAATCAAATCCAGACTGACAACTTGACTTGTCGCAGTTTTGCCTGCCACTGAAAGCCCCTCCACCTGCGCAAGTGCCCCCGTTGCATCCGGCCCTTCCACGGCCGAAATCAAGGCCTGACGCACCAGTTCAAGAGCTTCTTGATCGAGGCCCGAAGACCATGTTTGATTAGGGCTCATGTCCTTTACTAAGCGCCCATCCCAAGTTTCCAATCGCTTAATCAAATATGGCTGCTGGGCAACTCCACGGCCCGCGAGAATCGAGTAAGCGTGTGCAAGTTGAATCGGTGTGGCCAGATTGTAGCCTTGGCCGATTGAGGCTGAAACGGTCTCACCTTTAATCCAGGCCTCGCCACGGTTTTGCTCTTTCCACTGACGAGTCGGAACCAACCCTGAACGTTCGCCCGGCAACTCGATGCCCGTAGCGGTTCCCAGGCCGAACTGGCTCGCATACTTCCCGATAACGTCGACACCCAACTCTAGGCCCAGTTTGTAAAAATAGACATCACAACTTCCGCGCAGCGCTTCTTCAAGATTGACCTCACCATGCCCCTCATGTTTCCAGCAACGATAGACCCGACTCCCAAGCCGATAATGCCCCGGGCAGTTGACCTTTTCTTCCGGATCGAGGATCCCCTCAGACAAACCTGCCATCGCAACAATGGGTTTGTAAATCGAACCCGGTGGATATTGATCGGCCACAGCTCGATTTCGAAGTGGGCGCCATGCATCGCCCGTCAGCTCAGACCAAGTCGACTCATCAATCCCACCTGCAAAGTCATTGGGGTCATAGGCAGGTCGCGACACAAGCGCTAAAACCTCGCCCGTACGCGGGTCCATGGCGACCAAGGCACCCATTTTATCGGGCTGGTCTAAACCCTCTGAATCGAAGACCTTTTCGGCCTCAGCCTGAATATCCAGATCCAATGTGAGGACCAACCGACCGCCTGGAATCGGCTCCACCTCATCGATCGTTTCCACCTCTCGACCAGCCACGTCGACCACGACGTTGCGACCCCCAGAGTCCCCACGCAGATGAGACTCTAGACCAGCCTCTAAGCCGGCCTTGCCGATGACTTCGCCCGAACGATATTCCGAAAATTGTGGATTCTCTAATTCTCGTGAACCAATTTGACCGATATTTCCGAGCACATGTGCAGCGAGTTCCGCCTCTACGTAGATACGATGAGGCGTCATATCGGTGACGACTCCAGGTAGGGCATAACGATGAGTTTCAACCCTTGCACGCTGCTCGTAGGAAAGGTCTCCTTCCAAAACCACCGGTTGAAAACGCTTTCGCCCCCTCGGCTGACCTACTCGATCAGCCAGAACGGCTCCATCACGATCAAGCAACTCGCCCAAAACGGCATACGTGGACTCGCGAGATCGAATTTCATTTGGAATCACCCGAAGACGAAAGGCCGGACGACTCGTCGCAAGCACTCGCCCCTCTCTATCCACAATATCACCGCGAGGAGCATCTAAGGTAAGTGTCCGAACAGAGTTTCTCTCGGAGCGACTCGCTAGATCCGCACCCTCCAGAATTTGAAGTTGAAAGAGGCGGAAAACGAAAATGATAAAAACGACGGCCAATAACCATGCCACCAGACCGACGCGCAGATCGGCCGGAGCCTCGCCTCCGCCCACCAAATGATCGCCATCCCGACTACCGCGAATCAAATGGAACCTCCGTCCGCTTGCATATGGAGACTCCGCTCAGTCCCCAATTGACCGTTCACCCAAGAGAAAACCCTTGAGCATAATGACAAAACCGCTGGTGCGAAGAGAGCGTTGATGCATGCATGCCAGAAATTATCGATGAGCCATCCCCAAACTTGTCCGGCCACCGCCGCACCAAAGAAGAGAGAGGAAAGATAAATGGTCACTCCGTAAATAAACGTTACCGAGAACACAAAAATCACAAGAGGCCACGTACCCTTCAGATTAAACTTTTGCCCCGCCACGAAAGCGCCCGTAAAGGCGAGAATTCGCAAGAGAGCCTGCTGGCCCAAGAGAGAGCCCGACAGGATGTCCGCAGCAAAACCAAGCATGGCCACTAAAAACAAACCCGTCGTGAGTACAGGCCATCGCAGCGCAAGAGCGACCACCAGCAACAGCCCGAGATCTGGACACCACGGCGGCGAAACCCACTGCGCCAATGCACTCTGAAAAATCATCAGAAGCAAACCCAACATCAAAAACGAGAAAAACAGCCTCAAAGGTCTAGCTTCCTATCACTCGGGACGAGGAGGGTTCAGAATGGTTTCCGATTCTAGCTCGCCTTCCAAGCTTGGAGGGTCACCGCCATAAAGCAGTTCCATGGTAGGGCCAACTCGAAGCATGACAAAGACCTGCTCCAAGCGACCAAAATCAACTGAGGGTTTAAGGCGAGCGGCCTGGGTCAAACTCCCAAAGGGGTCCGTGACATCAATGACCTCACCGAGCTTCAGCCCCTTTGGATAAACTCCGCCGAGCCCCGAAGTAATCACGACATCTCCAGCACGTACATCCGCTCCCAATACGACAAACTCAAAGCCCAATTCTCCAGCCCCGTTACCCGAAACCATGCCTCTCGCACGACTTCTCTGGATCACAGCGTCAACTCTGCTTTGTCGATCAAGAACCAACATCGCCTTCGCTGCATTAGGAGAAGTCCCGGTCACCAATCCCACAACGCCCTCATCCGTAATCACTGGACTTCCGGGGCGAATCCCGTGCCGACGGCCGCGGTCCACAAGAACCGAGCGAAAAAAAGGGCTGACGTCGAGTCCCACCACCTCCGAGGGCAACATGGGAACCTCGAAGTCATCTCGCATTTCCGCGATCCGATCGAGATGCCCACTCGCCACAAGGGCCTCCCTGAACTGAAGATTGGCTTCCTCGAGTTCGGCTATACGAAGAGCCAACTCCTCGTTCGCCTCACGAACACCGACCAGGTCCACATAATGTCTCCAGCTTTGGAGAGCCGCGTTTGCAGGAGCGGCAACCACTTTCTGAAGTGGAATGGCCACTTCCAGAAGTACGCCTTGCCACCACGGCAAATCGGTCTGACGAGGGTCGAATCTGTGGGAACGATCCGCAACCATCGAGACCACCGCGAGGAGGACCAAGCCTCCAAACGCGATCGGCGCGCTTAAGCTCTTCAGAAATCCCGGCATGGCACCCCACAAGGGATTAGGACCAAGGGTGAGGGAACCATTCCCGCTAAGAACGAATCGTCACTTCTTTCAACAAACGAAGCTCATCCAGACACCGTCCCGTCCCCAGAGCAACGGCCGTCAGAGGGTCTTCCGCAAGCATCACAGGCAATCCGGTGGTCTCTCGCAAGAGGATGTCGAGATTACTCAACATAGAGCCTCCGCCCACGAGGACGATCCCTTTGTCGACAATATCAGCGGATAGCTCTGGCGGCGTTCTTTCTAGAGCCATCTTTACACTGTCCACCACTGCATTGATGGGCTCACTCAGCGCCTCTCTCACTTCCTCTGACTTGATCTCGAGTGTCTTCGGAACACCCGCCACTAAATCTCGACCTTTGATCTCAAGATGTTGCTGAGATTCCGTTGGGAAAGCCGTGCCGATCTTGATCTTGATGTATTCGGCCGTCCGCTCTCCGATCAGCAAATTGTATTTCCGCTTCACGTAATTGATGATCGCTTCATCCATTTTATCCCCACCCACACGCGTGGAGTTCGCATAGACGACGCCTGAAAGTGAAATCACGGCGACCTCGGTCGTACCGCCGCCGATGTCGATAATCATATTGCCCGACGGCTCCGTCACAGGTAGGCCCGCACCGATTGCAGCCGCCATGGGCTCCTCAATCAGATACACCTCGCGAGCACCCGCCAACATTGCACTCTCTTTAACGGCTCGTTTCTCAACTTCCGTGATACCAGACGGAACAGCAATCACAATCCTCGGCCTAACCATTCGTTTTCGGTCGTGGACACGAGTAATGAAATAACGAAGCATTGCTTCCGTAATCTCAAAGTCGGCGATGACTCCATCCTTCATGGGACGGATCGCAACTATATGACCGGGTGTCCGGCCAAGCATCTCCTTGGCGGCCTTGCCCACCGCGCGCACTTTATCCGGACCTCGACCGTCTTTAGAGACGGCCACCACGCTGGGCTCTGAGACAACGATGCCTCGTCCCTTCACATAGACCAGCGTGTTCGCGGTTCCGAGGTCAATTGCGAGATCGCTCGAAAAAAAACCCAGTACTCGATCGAAAATCAAAGCATGCCTCCCTCAAACCCAAGCGACCTATTCCCGCCCATGACTGGCTCCTTGTTCTCGATAATTCGGAATGGCCCCACTTCGCGACCACGTTGACTGAACTCGCTTGAGGGGGGAAAGGACGCCTAGAATCGCTCCCTCAGGTCCGCTCAATGCCTAAATTTACTTCTCCAAAGGCCACCCTAAGTGCTTGGAATCGAAATCTTTTTGTGACCTAAGATTCTGTAAAATAACAGTGCTCTATCTTCGCATCAAGCAGCCTTGGACGATTTTCGATGGATCCTGGCCGACGAAGCTCAATGGGGCTTAAAACAACCGCCCACAGTGCCCCGCTTGCCGGTTGGCTCGCCTCTGCATAAGATCCGTGTCTTGCTCGCACGGTTTGGGTAAAAACCAGAACAATGGAGTCTGGCAAAAACCTTGACACAGAGAATCAGGATACCTTCATGCTTGAATCGATCCGTAAGGGACAGCGCTGGCTAACCCTGCTTCTAGTGACTTTCGTTGGAGCCGTTTTCGTCTTTTTCATGGGTGTCGGAGGCGGCCTCTCTCCGGGTGTCCCCTCGGGAACTGCCATTGTTGAACTGGGTGATTTTCGAATGGATCGCAACGACTTTCAACGACTGCGCGCTCGACAAGAACAGACGCTGCGTGAACAATTGGGAGACGGGTTCGATGCGAAGGCCATGGGGACCTATCTCGATGCCCAAACGCTGACGACGCTGGTGGACTCTGTAGTCCTCGCTCAATCAGCCCGGGATATGGGCCTGCTCGTGAGCGATCAAGAGATTCAGAAACTGGTCCTTCAGAGTGCTTCTTTTCGAAACGAGTCCGGCGTTTTCGACCTCGATGCTTTTAAGAGCTACGCCCAATGGGAGTATGGAAGCGAAGCCATTTTCCTGAACAACATACGACAAGACTTGCTCCGTCAGAAAATGGTGAGCTTGCTTTATGACCAAGCCACAATCAGCCCAAATGAAGCTGAACAGGCGGCTCTGTATGCACTTGAACAGGTCCGCATTGCTTACATCGCTCTCGACCTGGAGACACTCCCACCAGGAGAAACTCTGGCGGAAGATCAGGTACAGACCCACCTCGACGAGAATCGAGATTCAATCCAAGTGATCTATGATGCGACCCTCGATCAATACAGCGAGCCGGAACGAGCCCAAGCCAGACACATCCTGATTCAAGTGGGACCCGATGCGGACGAGGAAACGCTTTCGGCCGCCCGGTCTAAAATCGATGAGGCACGCAACCGAATCGTGTCTGGAGAAGCGTTCGATGAGGTGGCTGAACAGCTCTCTGAGGATCCCGGCTCACGAGATCAGGGTGGCGACCTTGGCGTCTTTGCTCGAGGCGACAATGTCGCTGAAATCGACCAAGCTTCCTTCTCTCTTGAACCTGGAGAGATGTCCGAGGTTTTACGAAGCGATTTCGGCTTTCACATCGTTGAAGTCCTGGACCGCATGCCTTCAAGCACCCGATCCTTTGATGAGGTCTCTCTTGAAATCGCTCGAAATCAAGCTCGCGCAAAAGCGGCCACCGAGCGGGCCCAAGACCTTGCCCAGAGCCTGCAGGCCGACTTTCAAGGCGGCCAATCTCTTGAGGAAGCGGCTGGTGTTCGAGAACTGATCGTGGAGACCAGCCCGTTGCTCGCTCGACGCCCCGATGGCTTCGTCCCTGGACTCGGGGCGGCTCCAAGTGTCCTGAGCGAGGCCTTCGGAATGGATCTTTCAACGCCAACCTCGACAACCGTCCATTCGGTGGGTTCTCAGCTCGTTCTCCTCCAGCTCATCGAGCGCATCGAGCCCTCCAGCGAAGAGCTCGAGGCTGCGGTGGAAGAACAGGCAGAAGCCCTCCTGAGTGCCAAGCGCAATGGCATGGTCCAGCAATGGGTCGAGACCCGCAGAAGCGAGTGGGAAAAAGATGGAGCTCTCAAGGTGAACTCCGCCGCCGTTATCTCCGACTCTTAAGTGATCCAGCCGGCCCCAGCCCCGAAGCGTGACTGAACTCAGGCCATGCCATCTCTCTAGGCGAACGAATCGCGCCGATGCTCAAGCAGCCCCATGAACTCACTCCGTGTCTTTGAATCTTCTTCAAAGACGCCTCGCAGGGAGCTCGTCATCGCATATGAATTCTGCTTCTCAACCCCTCGCATCATCATACAAAGATGCTTGGCCTCCACGACGACCCCGACACCCTTAGGCGCCAAAACATTCTCTAGACTCTCTGCGATTTGCATGGTGAGGCGCTCCTGAACTTGGAGGCGACGAGCAAACATTTCCACCAAGCGAGGAATTTTAGAGAGCCCGACGACATTTCCGTCCGGGATATATCCCACGTGAACCCGGCCAAAAAAAGGCACCATATGGTGTTCGCATAGACTGAAGAAATCAATATCCCTCACGATGACCATTTCATTGTAGTCAACTGGAAACATCGCGTTGTTCAAAATCACCAGAGGGTCTTGATCGTACCCCTTGGTAAAGTGCTTCATCGCTGCGGCCACTCGGGCCGGCGTCTTTTCGAGACCATTGCGACTCGGATCCTCACCTAGCTCTTTAAGTAAGACTTCGATCGCACCTTCGATCGCGTCGCTCATTACAATTCTCCCTGATCTACGAAATTTTTTTCAGTTTCGACGACTTGCACATGGGCCAACCGTGCTGTGCTTCGCTGAGCAACAGCTTCCTCGAGGATTTCATGGCAAGCCCGAGAAATATTTTCCGCTGTGGGCACTTGATCCACAAACGGCTCCACCTCATTAAGCATACGGTGCGCGAAGCGAGCAGCCACAGTGTCCGCGAAGATTTCATCCAATAAACCCGGTTCAATAATTTGACCTGTCTCGGGCTCGATGGGGCCCGTGACGGAGACCGCCACCTCATAGTCATGTCCGTGGCCTTCTGGGTTCGCGCACTTACCAAAAATTCGCTGATTTTCCTCGGGATCAAGAGAAGGATCTGACAAGATATGCGCGGCCGGGAAGTGATAACGACGGGTGAGATAAATCATTCCACTGGACCGATCACGTCGACGTACAGGTCGTGGGACGCATGCAATCGAATCCGGTCCAGTAAGCCCTCGGGCAAGGCGTCCTGCAGAAGCCGAAAAATCAAAGTCGCGAAATGTTCGGGGGTTGGAGGGATGGAAACGAAATAGTCGGTATCCCCGTTCAGGTCCTTATGATCAAATCGGGACATAATCTCACGCTCAGCCACTTGTTTGAGCTCGACGAGGTTGATGACCATGCCCGTCTGGGGATCCGGCTCACCCGCCACCGTGATATCCAGACGATAGTTATGCCCATGCTTATCCGCTTCGCGGCCAAAGCGCTTGCGGTTCTCTTCCTCTGTTAAGTCATCAAGCCAATATCGCAGAGAGGTCGAAAAGTGGATCGTGCGGGTAACTCGCAGCACGAGATGGACTCCCCTGTGAATGAATGAAATAACGAGGGAAAGAGCCTAGCAGCTGGGAGCAAGGCGCTCAAAAAGTGCGCATGAGTCCTCTCACCACGCCGCGAATCAGAACATCCGAAGCGGGCACTTCAATCGGCTCCATGGTCGAATTAGCGGGAACAAGTCTCACCAGAGCCCCTTTTTGATAAAACCGCTTCAGAGTCGCATCCTGGCCGCCTACGAGCGCGACCACGGTCTCCCCATTGCGGGCCTCTTCCCGCCCCTCCACGATCACGACATCTCCGTCGCAGATCTGGTCCTCAATCATGGAGTCGCCCCGGACCCGCAACGCATATGTCTTGCTCGGCTGGCCCATCATCTGCGCGGGCACCCGTATATTCTCCCCCGAGTTCTCGATGGCCTCAATGGGCGCACCGGCGGCCACCGTTCCAAGAAGGGGGATTTGCGGCAACTCAGAGACTGACTCCTCCACAGGCTCAAGCGATCGCGATCGGTTCCAGGCTTTTCTCAGAAAACCTTTCGAAACCAAGTGCTGAATGTGTTTGTGCACCGTCGCAACCGAAGCGAGGTTAAAATGGGTTCCGATCTCTTCAAGACTTGGAGAATATCCATTTTCATCAACAAATCCGCATATGTAATCGTATATTTGCCGTTGCCTTCGAGTCAAGACCATGCGTCCTTCTCCCCTCTTCCACGCTCTTCACGCTGTGCGAAAAGGCGTCTGTGGTCAAACAAATTTAGTGCCCCTCGTTCCCCCCGCTGACGGCCAAATTGGCCCAGAGGAGCCTTCCAAACTCAATCTAAACGACGAAGGGACGGCCCATGCCCCCCTCGAAGTGCGTTCTTCTCGCCCTCATTCAGAGATGAGCCAGTGATCACTCTGGCGTGTCGCAACACCTCTTCAATTGAGCTCCTTTGGCTCTCCCTATCCCCAAAAAACTTTGACGGAGGGGTCAATCGGCTTAGATGTTCGCTCTAATTTCGCCCTGTCCAGAATTTGCACGAAATCAAAGCGAAAGTCAATAACTCTGTGGCGAGCCTGATCTAAATGAAAGATCGTTTTTTTTGAGAGCGGCGCTTGACCTTGAGCTTTTGAGACCTAGATTGCCGTCCGCTTGGCAGTTGGGCGTGCCCTCTGCCAGGAAGGTGCAAGTTTGTCTGCCCCCGGAAATCACGCTCATTCTGGGTCCAGACAAGGAGCTTAAACCGGTTAGATCCAGGGAGCATCCCGGTGGGTGCTTCGCTCGTAATCGCCGTCGGTGAACGCCGACCAAATCACAACAAAGGAAACGACTCATGAAAATCCGCCCGCTCCAGGACAGGCTCCTGGTCAAGCGCGTCGATGAAGATGAAACAACGGCCGGAGGGATCATCATTCCCGACACCGCCAAAGAAAAACCCCAAGAAGGTCGAGTAGTTGCAGCTGGCAGTGGTAAAGCTGGCGATGACGGAAAAGTGGTCCCCCTCGAGGTCAAGAAGGGCGACCGCATTCTGTTCAGCAAGTATGCAGGGACCGAAGTCAACGTTGAGGGCGAGGAACACCTCATCATCCGCGAAGACGACATCCTCGGAATCCTCGAATAGGCAGAGAAGTAGGAGACAAAATAATCAATGGCCAAACAAATTCTCTTTGATCAAGATGCACGAAGCAAGATGATTGCCGGCGTTGACGGACTCGCAAACGCAGTCCGCGTAACGCTCGGCCCCAAGGGTCGAAACGTCGTCATCGAAAAAAGCTTTGGATCCCCAACCGTGACGAAGGACGGTGTGTCCGTCGCCAAGGAAGTGGAATTCGAAGACAAGTTTGAAAATATGGGCGCCCAGATGGTAAAAGAGGTGGCCAGCAAAACCTCCGATGTGGCCGGTGACGGAACCACCACAGCGACCGTTTTGGCTCAGTCGATCTTCCGCGAGGGCAGCAAGCTCGTCGTAGCCGGCATGAACCCAATGGACCTCAAGCGAGGCATCGATACGGCCGTCCAGACCATTTCTGATGAGCTCGGTCGGCTTTCCAAGCCCACCCGAAGCGCTGAAGAAATCGCTCAAGTCGGTACGATTTCGGCCAACAGTGACCAGACAATCGGCAGCACAATCGCCGAAGCGATGGACAAAGTTGGAAAAGAAGGCGTCATCACGGTGGAAGAAGGCAAAAGCCTCGAAACCGAGCTTGACGTCGTCGAAGGTATGCAGTTTGACCGCGGCTACCTCTCGCCTTACTTCGTAACCGATCCAGAAGCTATGGAAACCGTTCTTGAAGAGCCGCTGATTCTCCTCAACGAGAAGAAAATCAGCAACATGAAGGACCTATTGCCTTTGCTCGAGCAAGTTGCTCGACAGGGCCGACCCTTGCTCATCATTGCCGAAGACATTGAGGGTGAGGCGCTCGCCACACTCGTCGTGAACAAGATCCGAGGCACGATCAACGTAGCGGCCGTTAAGGCTCCTGGCTTCGGCGATCGCCGCAAGGCAATGCTCCAGGATATGGCTGTCCTCACGGGCGGTCAGGTCATCGCAGAGGAACTCGGTCTCAAGCTCGAGAACGTGACCGTCAAAGACCTCGGCAAAGCCAAGAGTGTCGTCATCGACAAGGACAACACCACGATCATCGACGGTGCCGGAAGCAAGAAGGACATCGAAGGTCGGGTCGCTGAAATCCGCGGCCAGGTTGAGTCCACAACATCTGACTACGATCGTGAGAAGCTCCAAGAGCGTCTCGCCAAGCTCGTAGGCGGTGTTGCAGTCGTGAAGGTCGGAGCAGCTACGGAAACAGAGATGAAAGAGAAAAAGGCGCGCGTTGAGGATGCCCTCCACGCAACCCGAGCAGCTGTCGAGGAAGGAATTGTCCCCGGCGGTGGTGTTGCTCTGATTCGCTCACAGGTTGCACTCGACAAGCTGGACCTCCCCGAAGAACAACAGGCAGGCGTTAATATCGTCCGCCGCGCCATCGAAGCTCCCATGCGCTTTATTGCTGAGAATGCAGGCGTTGAGGGCTCCATTGTTGTCGATAAGGTCAAGAGCCTAAAGGGATCCAATGGATTCAATGCGGCCAGTGAGGAGTACGTCGACATGATCAAGGCCGGGGTCATCGATCCCACCAAGGTCGTGCGCACAGCACTCCAGAATGCAGCCAGTGTTGCGAGCCTTCTGCTCACAACCGAGGCCATGATCGCTGACATCCCAGAAGAGGGTGGCGGCGGTGGCATGCCCGGCGGAATGCCAGGTGGAATGCCCGGCGGAATGCCAGGCATGATGTAAGTCCCGGCGAGCCAAAAAATGCTCGCTGTTTGTACGTCAAGCCCCTCTTGCTGGACTCTTATGACCAGTCAGAGGGGCTTTTTTTATCCCGCTCACCTTATCGATTCGCTTCGTAAATTCAACATGAACGATTTTTAATATCCCGGAAGGCTTCTGTTCAGGTTCGCGATCTATATATCTCTCCGTACCCCAAAGAAGGGGCTCAGCCAAAACGAAAATCGGTTGAAACGGAGGGCATCAATGAGCACGGCAACAGACACAACGACAAACCTATGGGGAGCTAGCGAGCACACCAGAGCACGTTTTGATGATCTCAAGACGCACCTAAACAGCCAAGTGCTCGGTCAGCCCGGTCTCATCGAACGCCTCCTGATCAGCTTGTTGGCCGATGGTCACCTGCTCGTTGAGGGTGCTCCTGGCTTAGCAAAGACCACCGCCATCAAGGCCCTTGCTGAATCCATCGAAGCCGACGATCACCGAATTCAGTTCACACCTGACCTCCTTCCAGGTGATGTCACGGGGACAGATATCTTTGAACCCGAAACGGCACGCTTCCGCTTTGAGCGAGGACCCATTTTTCACAACTTGGTTCTCGCGGACGAAATTAACCGCGCGCCAGCCAAGGTTCAGTCTGCACTCCTCGAGGCCATGGCGGAACGGCAAGTCACGGTGGGCAGTCGATCCTATCCATTGCCTGAGCTCTTCTTGGTGATGGCCACGCAAAACCCCATCGAACAGGAAGGCACATACAGCTTGCCTGAAGCCCAACTGGACCGATTCCTGATGTATGTACAAGTCGATCATCCAGGGGCTGAGATTGAACACCAAGTCCTTCATCTCGTTCGAAATCAGGCGAGACGACACGAGACCCCGCGCTTTGATCCGGTTTCTCAAAAAACGATTCTCAATGCGCGACGTGAAGTCAGTCAAATCCACATGGCTCAGCCGTTGGAGAACTACTTGGTTCAACTTGTCCTCGCCACGCGTGATCCCTCTCCCTACCTAGAGGGGCTTGCTGACAAAGTCGAGTGGGGTGCGAGCCCGCGCGGAACCATCGCGCTTGACCGCTGCTCAAGGGCTCGGGCCTGGCTGTGCAATCGAGACTTCGTCACACCCGAAGACGTCCTCGCCGTGGCCCCAGATGTTCTACGCCATCGAGTGTTGCTCTCCTACAGAGCACGAGCCGACGGTATGGATGCGAACGATTTCCTACAGAAACTGATTGGTGCTGTACCGCTGCCTTAGAAACGGGTTCTTATTGTGCGGAAAAATAAAACTGAAATGGATACGACAGTGGATCTAGGAATAACGGGCAATGGCGTGGTGGCGCCATTGGGAGAGTTGGTCGAGTTGAGACGGGATGCGTCGCAACTAGGTCATCCGCCGGCGAGCGGCGCACGGCACGCCCTCGCCGGTCCCTATCTTTCCGCCTTTAGAGGCGGTGGGATCGAATTCGACGAAGTGAGAGCCTATCAACCAGGTGACGACGTCAGAAGCATCGACTGGCGAGTGACGGCTCGAACGGGCCGACCGCATAGTCGAATCTTTCGAGAAGAACGAGAGCGACCAATTTGGCTCGGCATCGATCAGGGGCGGGAAATGCACTTCGGCACACGACGCGCATTCAAATCAGTCGTTGCCGCGCGTGCGGCCGCACTCCTGGCTTGGTCTGCTCGAGACCATGGGGATCGAGTCGGTGCAATCATTCGCTCAACCGATCAGACCTATGAACATCCAACAAGTCGAACAGAAAGTCATTTCTTTGCATTTCTCTCAACTCTCAGTGACGCGTCCGAGCGCCATGAAGGAGAGGGATTGGAGAGCTTCGACGACACCCTCACGCGTCTAGCCGCAAGAGCTCGTTCTGGCAGCAAAATTTATCTACTGAGTGATTTCTCAAATCTCGGCGAGACCGGACGGCGAGCCATCGCACACCTAGCCAGTCAAGCTGATCTCACTTGTCTCGCTATTTATGACGCCCTTGAAGCAAGCCCACCTCCTCCTGGCGACTATCGCGTAAGCAATGGTCAAGAAGTCTGCACGTTCTCCAGCGGGAGTAAAGGGTTTAAAAAAAACTGGGCTCTTGAATTTACAACTCGTTGGAGTGAAATGACCGAGTTTTGTCAATCTCATCGAGTCGGCCTCATTGCGCTTCGTACAGACGACGACCTCATCGACATACTCGGCCCCCTTCAGAACGACTTCGGACGTTCCCAAAAAGGGAGAGCGGCATGATGAACTCTTCAGCAGGGCCTCTCGAAGGATTACGCGATATCCATCTGCCCGATCCGATCTCCTTCTGGCCGATCGCCGCAGGTTGGTGGCTCATTATCCTGATGGCCATGATGGGACTCCTCGCGGTTTATCTAATTCAGAGAAGCCAAAAACGCAGCGCCCGTCGTGCAGCATTGAGTGAACTTCAGATGCTTGAAGAGGATTATCTCGAGAATGGGAATAGCTCAAATCTAGCCTGTGGCCTCTCCACACTCCTGAGGCGAATAACCCTTCTCAAACATGAGCGGAGTCAGGTCGCTTCACTTCACGGGAGTGCGCGTGCTCAAAGCCTCAATACAATTTCAGAGGTCGTATCTCCAAGCCTCATCGCCAGCATTGAAATCGCCATGTACCAAGCAACCTCCCACGAAACGACTCGCGAAGAAGCCATGGCTTGGCTGAATTCGGTCAGGAAATTTATCCGGAGTACATCATGATTGAGCTTCAATGGCCATGGATGTTACTGATCCTTCCCGCGCCCCTCATCGTCTGGTGGCTGTCGCGACCCGCCCCCTTCAACGGTGGGGCCGCTCTAAGGGTTCCGTTTTATACGCGACTGACTGCTCTTGGCCAAAAACCCCAGGGAGGGTACAGCCAACGAAATCTCATCACTGCCTTCAAAGCTTTGCTCTGGACCGCCATTGTTTTGGCTTCGGCCCGGCCGGTCTGGATCGGAGATGCTCAACCCACTGCGAGTCACGGGAGAGATCTCATGCTGGCTTTGGACCTTTCGGGCAGTATGGAAACACCCGACTTTGAAGTTCAGGGACAAAAGCTAAACCGACTCAGCGTAGTCAGAGCCGTAGCCAAAAAATTTGTCAACGAACGAGAAGGAGACCGTGTGGGATTGGTTCTGTTCGGTTCCAGAGCCTATCTCCAAGCCCCTCTTACACTCGACCACACCACAGTTACTCAAATGCTCGACGAATCTGAAATTGGCCTCGCTGGCGAGGAGACCGCTATTGGAGACGCCATTGGCCTCTCCGTCAAGCACCTTCGCGATCGACCCGCAGAAGAACGCGTGCTCATCCTCCTCAGCGATGGCGCAAACAATGCAGGCGTTCTTGAACCCGAACAAGCCGCTCAACTGGCTGCGACTGAGGGCATTCGAATCTATACCATCGGCCTGGGGACAGGGGCCCAGATGGTCAGGACCCCTTTCGGCACTCAACTGGCCTCTGGCCAAGGACAGTTAGATGAGGTTGCGCTTCAGGCCGTCGCAAACGTAACGGGAGGGACCTACTTCAGAGCACGAGATACAGCCAGCCTCTTACGTGCCCATGCGCTCATCGATGAACTGGAAAGAACCGAAGGAGAATTCCTAAATGTACACCCCACGCGTGTTCTTTTCTATTGGCCATTGGGAGTCGCCTTCTTAGGGGTCGCGTCCCTCATGATCATTGCGGCCCTTCGAGAATGGGGATCTTTCCGCGCAGCCAAAACTTGGAGTCAAGAGGTCCGAAACGCTGATCAAACCCAACCGTGGAGGGCATCGTCATGCTGAACGAGACATTTCACTTCCTGCGCCCCGAATGGCTCTGGGGACTAGCGGGGCTTCCATTAATCCTTTTATTTGCCCAACGCAGAAACATCTCTGCCGGTGGTTGGCGCAACGTCTGCGATGCAGACCTTCTTCCTCACCTGCTTCATAAAGAAGATGTTCGAAGCCGTCATTGGCCTTACGCGCTTATGGCGGTCACGTGGCTCGCTTCGACCCTAGCCCTCGCAGGTCCGACCTGGGAACGACTCCCGGAAATTGCATATCACGAGCCCACACAGACCATCGTTGTTCTACAACTCACTCCCTCGATGCATAAAAATGATATCGCGCCGAGCCGTCTAGAAAGAGCGCGATACGAATTACAAGACCTACTTGACCAGTCCCAAGGCAGCATTGGCTTAGTCATTTTTGCCGAAGAGGCCTACGCGGTCACTCCCTTGACCGATGACCCCCGTGTCATCGAAGAAGTGGTCCCTACGCTTGAAACGCAGTTGATGCCTGGTCGAGGTTCCCGCGTCGATCGCGGAATCACCGAAGCTCAGACTCTCCTTAACAATGCTGGAGCCGGTTCGGGGAGAATCGTTCTACTCGTAGATGGACTAGGAGATGAACCAGACCTCGCCTTAAGTGCTGCCCGTGAGGCTGCTCATAACGGGCACAGCGTCTCCGTCCTCGCCTTGAATCAGAAATCGGGCTCTCTCACCGAATTGGCCAATGTTGGGCACGGTCACTTCTCAGAGGTACTCCCCGACGATCGAGACATCACATCCATTCTAAATAGCGGAGGCCCAGAATTCGACGACTTCGCCACGCTCAGGCAAAGTGAAATGGAGGCCGACGCATGGAAAGATGCCGGTCTTTACTTGCTTTGGATCCCCCTCTTAATCGGACCTCTTGCTTTTCGCCGCGGCTGGGCCGGCTCCCTGGGAATCGTTTTATTTTTATGCGCGGGATTCCAAGAGCCAGCTGAAGCGTCCATAGGCGATTGGTTCTCAAGACCAGACCAACAAGCCGCCATCGCTTTTGAGGAGGGGAGACACCCGGAAGCAGCCGCTGAATTCGAAAACCCAGAATGGCGAGGAGTCGCGGCTTACCGAAGTGGCCAATACGAAAAAACGATTGAATCCCTAAACGCCATTCAAGAGCCCCGAGCTCAATACAACTTGGGCAATGCTTTCGCTCAGAGCGGTCAACTCGAAGAAGCCATCAGAGCCTACGACGAAGCCCTGCGATTGGATGCTCATCATCAAGATGCCCTCCACAACCGTGAGCTTGTTGCGAATTTACTCAAGCAGCAAGAGCAAGAGCAAGAGCAAGAGCAAGAGCAAGAGCAAGATAAATCGGAATCTAAAGAGGACCAAGAGTCCTCCGAATCCTCGGGATCAGACTCCCCGTCTGATTCTCAGGAAGACTCGGGTGGCTCGGAAGAACAGACACCCGGTGAGACTGAAGCTTCTCCGGATTCATCGGATTCAAAAGAGTCGGCACCCACTCAACAAAAAAGCAAACCCCACTCTGAGGAATCCGACTCTAAAAACTCAGCCAGCGAAGGTTCGGATTCATCTCATGGAAACCAGCCCTCTCAAGAGCGCTCAAAGGATCTAGGGTCCCAGGCGCAAAAAACTCCGAAAGCGGAATCGAATCCACAAGACGACATTGAGTCTCAAAACACTGAGACATCTGACGCAGAAAGCGACTCGAGGAGGGACTCGAGTTCACTCGCAGAAGAAAAACATAAAAAGCAGAACAACATATCCGAGGGACCCGTTGCCTCTTCGTCCGAGTCTCCCATGAGTGAAGAGGATCAAGAGGTGGAACAATGGCTGAGCCGAGTCCCCGATGATCCGGGAGGGCTTCTCAGGGAAAAGCTTCGCCGACGATATGCGGAAAAACAAAATAGATCTGAACTTCTGCAAGGAGAACGAAGATGGCAATAGGGAATCGAATCAGAACAGGCACTGTGATCGCTTTTCTGATCGCCGCTTTTACAGGTTTCACAGGAACCGCCTCTGCGGTGATCCAGGCCCATGTCGACCAACCTGAAGTGCGAACAGGGGAGAGCTTTCAACTCACCATTCGGAGTCAGGGTCGAGGTCTACGTGCCGAACCTGACCTTTCAGTCCTTGATCGAGACTTTTATGTCCTCAGCCGTGGTCAGAGTATTCGTACCACGATCGTCAACGGCCAGAGCCACGCCACAGTTGATTGGCAGATCCAATTAGCCCCTATCCGCTCAGGAGATCTCGAGATTCCACCTATCTTGGTGGGAAAAGAGAGAACCAAATCCATCCGTTTGAGCGTGACCGATCAACGGAAAGAGAACGATCCACAAAACACTCACTCGAAAAAAATACATCAAACCATCCAGTTGAATGCAGAAATCGACCGGTCAGATCCATATGTTCAAGAACAAATGGAACTCACTCTTCGCCTTGAATCTTCTCTCCCTATTCTCAGCGGATCACTCACTGAGCCAGAAGTTTCCGGCGCGATCGTAGAGAAACTCGGGGAAGACATGAGCCAAATTATTGAAGTAGAGGGTGATCCGGTTCATATTTTTGAAAGACGATTTGCTGTCTTCCCCCAACAAAGTGGAGAGATCACCATCAATCCGAGTGTATTTGAAGGCAAAGTCAAAGCGGCTCCACAAGGTAGAAATCGGCGGAATGCTGCCTATGCAGACTCACGAATCCAGGGAATGTTAGGCGGTTCATTATTGAATGACTTTTTCGGCAACCGAAACAGTTTACTCGACGATTTTTTCGGCCAATCCGGCAAGTCCATTCGAGCCATTTCGAATCCAATCGAAGTCACGGTTCGAGAGCGTCCTGAACAAGCACTCGGGCAAAGATGGCTCCCCGCTCAAGATCTTGCTCTGGTTGAGGCCTGGGGTGACGGCGTTTCGGATATCCCTACATTCAAAGTTGGCGAACCCATCGACCGCATCATCGCTATTCGCGCGCGCGGGGTCACCTCCTCACAATTGCCAATTCCCGAGTCATCGGATGTCGATGGACTGAAGCAATATACGCAGCCCGATTATGAAGACACTCAACATCTCAATGGCGAAATGTTTTCGGTGCGCGCTCTTCCAACGGTTCTCATCCCTACACGTGAAGGTCATTTAACACTCCCATCGATCGATGTGGAATGGTGGGATACAGAGACAGATCAAGCCCGTGTCGCCACCCTGCCCGCACGAACCGTTCAAGTACATCCAGGGGAACAGAGCAACGCTCAAAGCGAGCCTCTTCCCATGGCCACGGCCCCGAGTCCTCCTCAAAACCCGATGTCACAAAACAAAGCGGAACCCACTGAAAGTGAGATGGCAGTTACTCACCCTGGGACGTCAGTATGGACAAGCTTCTGGGTCATCGTCGTCACCTTGATTGCGGTCATCGTTTTCTGGAAAACTTACTCATCGGATAAACCGAGAACTTCAAATTTTCTAACCCGAAACCTGGAGCACAAACAGCTCAAACGAAAGCTGAGGCACGCCTGTTCCTCGAGCGATCCAATTGCGGCGGAGTCGACCCTGCTCGAAATAGCCAGTCTAAAATGGCCCGAACGAGCCCCACGCTCCACAGCGGAAATCCTTCAACACATAGGGACGTCTGAAATGGCCTGTGAACTCAAGGCTCTTGCAGCCTCTCGATACGCCAAAACGACTTCCGAAGAGTGGAACGGCGACGAACTCTGGGAAGCCTTTCGTCGCTCAACCTTGGCGAGGACTGGAAAACTTAGAAAGACACATAGTACAAAGCACAGCCTACTTCCTGACCTCTACCCAAGTGAACAATCAGCTTCTTGAAGCCCGTCAAAACCATATGCCATTAACGGCCTTTACGAACTGGCTCTCGCGTGGATGGGTCTTGTTGATAAAAATCACGAAGAACCTCATATAGATCAGGCTCGTGAGCCTTCATCTCTTTCGGCTTATCGAAGAAATATTCTGTCGCCACTGCAAAAAATTCGGCTTCATTGGTCGCTCCATACTTATCCAAATAAGTGGGCTGCCCTTTCTCTGCCCTCTTTCGCAGATCTAGAAATTCGGCCTGGCAAACTTGAGTCCAGCGATCCATCGCCTGGCGACCGCCTACGAATGGCGTTCCGTCCGCCACCCCGTCGAGCATATCGAGCTTATGAGCAAATTCATGGTAGACGACATTATGTCCCTCTTCCGGATGACGAGCATTCCGCTTAACGCTATCCCAAACCAGAATAATCGGACCATGTAGCTGAGCCTCGCCCAAGATTGGGATGCCAGAAACCATCGGCCCTTGTGGGATTTCGAATGTCCCCGTATTTCGCTCCGGGGTCACGATGGCAGATGGATAAACTAAAACCGACTGAACGTTTTCATAGAACTCATGCGGCAACCCCAGAACCAAGAGACCCGCTTGGCCAGAAATCGTCACACGAACCTCATCGTCGAGAACCAACCCCCCACAGCCTTCCCAATGCTTTTCCTGTACAAAAATCTGAACAAAACGCTCCAGTCGGGTTTTTTCTTCAGCATCAAGCTGTACATAG
>NZHD01000081.1 GCA_002691205.1 Deltaproteobacteria bacterium | reverse complement strand
CATCTGGCAGGAAGTGGAGCGCTGGTGCGAAGAACTTCTCGCCAAGAGCCCCGGCTGCCTGGAAATCCTGAAAGCCAGCTTCGATCAGGAAATGGACGGATACAACGACATGGGCATCATCTCGAGCCAGTACTACCCGGATTGGTTTGATATGCCGGAGGGCAAAGAGGGAGGTGCCGCCTTCCAGGAAAAACGAACCCCTAAATTCTGGTCCATTCGCCAAAGTGAAGCGGAAGCCCGAGATGAACTCTTGAAAAAATACGAAGAAGACAACTAAATCACGGCGTGCCCCTTCCCCCGCGCTCTCAATCCGGGGTGAAGGATCTCCACCCGCGATTCACACCGTTTGCCTAAGCCTCTCCTTCACACTCCAGAACTGACGGGCGAGTGGCACTGAGGGTTCGGAGAAGCCAACCCCCAAGCTCAAGGCCATGAAGAAGCATCAAGGCACCTGCGAGTCGAACCCAATCATCGTGACGACTTAAGATGCCTATGCTCCCTGCCCCCAGGGCGACCAAGTGAAGACCGAAACCCAGACGAAGCCACGCTTTGTTTAGCCGATCCTCCAAAGGGGTCGAGATCAAAAGCAAGCGCGGCACCAATCCCACAAGCGCCCCGCACACCAACATTCCAGCCCAACCGTAGAGAGCCAGCCAGCCAAAGAGAAGAATCGAGCGAGGGTCTCCCAGACTCCACGCCACACCTCCCGAAAGAAGCACCCAAGGACCAAGTGCTAAGCCTGTACGCCAATAAAGCAGTCCCCCGCTTTGAATTCCGTCCCTGAGTGAGCGAAGTCCGCACCATGAATGGAGCCCCCAGACCGCCACGGCCATGGGCGCTACAAACAGAACGACCCAAGGGGCCAACGTCTTCGCCCCTCCCTGCGGTGGGAAAAAATAAGCCAAAACCAGTAAACCCACGGTGCCTATTAAACCCAGCCGAAGAAGTCCCCGAATCCAAACCAGGCCGAGGGGCGCAAAGGGACGCCCCCTAAAGAGGGTCGGCCATAATTCACTCGAAAGCGTCAGCATGATCGCACCCAGCCATGCCAGCAGCCCCACAAGGGCATGAGTTTGGGTCCAAAGAACTCGCGGCCCGGGGAACTGCATACCCCCATACCCATGGGCAAGCCAAACACCTAAAAAAGCCACACCCAAAAATCCCCACAGCGAAAGCGCCAACGCCTGACGCGTCGCGCCCCGGTGAGAAGCACGACGCAACGCCCGTGAGGCATGCCCAAGGAACACCACCGTCATCAGGCCCACTGAACTGATCGCCCACTGCACAAAGGGAATGTTCAGACGAGCGGTCCCCAAGATCAGGCCGAGCCCACCAAGTAAAAAGAACCAATACACAAAATGAGTGATTCGAAGTCCAGCCGGAGGGCTGACACCAAGAACGCCCAGCAAGAGATACACAAAGCCCAAGCACGAAAGGGTCAAAAAACCGAGCGTAAGCACATGAGTCAGAGCCACCGTATATGTGGCCCAAGGCGTGGAAAGCGCCAGGCTGCCCCAAAGGACCAAGAGTAGACCGGCGGCGACAAGCGCCAGCGGCGGCGTGTAAAAAAAAGGAAGCGTTGCTTTTCGAACGGGCAAGAGGTCTAGGCGAAGACCTCCTTCATCACCGGTCGATTCACGCGCCTCATTCTCCACGAGCTGCATCTCGAGCGGCTTGAAGATCTTCCGGCAAATGACGACTCGCCAACCAAAAGGCTCCACTCGAAAGAAAGCCCACCGTCGCCGCAAGTAACATCGAATACCGAATGGCCGACACACCATACTCAGCGGCCCAGACATCATTCAGGAAACCGATCACAAGAGGCCCTAGACCGAGACCCACCATGTTCACAATAAAGAGGTTAATAGCGGAAGCCACCGCTCGCTGATTCGGCACCACGAGCCCTTGGATCACCGAGTGCATTGGCCCCACGTACATGGCCCCAAGGAAATAGAAAGGAACAAAGCACAAAAGAGCTCCCACTCGACTATCCAAAAGGATGAACCCGTAAGCGAACGGAAGCAGAGCGGCCGTCTGAATCGCAGGAAGGATCATGTACCAACGTTCGTTTCGTTTTGCCATCGCGTCGGCCCAGCGACCTCCAAAATACGCGCCGGCGGCTCCCAAAATGCCGATGGCGGCACCTAGAGTTAAACCCACATCCAGCATTTCCATGCCATGAATTCGAATCAAAAAAGTCGGCCCCCAAGTCAGAATGCCATAACCCGAAAGAGACTGAAGGGCCGTTGCGGAAACAATCCACACAAAAGATCGATTGCGCATCAGCTGAAGGAGAGTCGCTGAAAACGGAGCCGGCTCGACTTGGGCCACAGGACCGATCTCTGAATAACCACGAGGGAGCTCTCGCACGGTGGCTCTCACTAAGACCGCGAGGGGAACACCCGCCAAGCCCACGACCATAAAGACCGAACGCCAACCAAAATGCGTAGCCAACCAACTTCCGCCCATAAAAGCCGCGGCCACCCCCAGATAGACCCCCATCGAATAAATCGAAAGAGCGGTGGCCCTACGCGACGGGTCAAAATAATCGGAAATCAATGAGTGTGCCGGGGGGGTTCCTGCGGCCTCCCCTACGCCCACGCCGACTCGGGCCGCCGCCAATTGCCAACCCGTTCTGGCCAGACCCGAAACCGCGGTCATGACACTCCAGGTCACAAGACCCAAGGCGATTACAGCACGCCGAGAAGTTCGATCAGCAATACGCGCTATCGGAATCCCCGCACACGTATAAAAGATTACGAATGCAAACCCATTCAAGAATCCCATAAACGTATCGGAGACACCCAAATCTTTCTTAATCGGCTCAAGCAGAATGGAGAGCACCTGCCGATCAATAAAGTTGAAGATGTAGACAACAAAGAGCAGAATTAAAACGTAATTTGAATAAGCTCGAGAGATCTTCGGCTGTTCGCCTCGCCCCTGTTTTTCCGCAGCCCGTCCAACAGGAGAACGATCCATCAGTCATCCTTCATGGATCGGCGTGAACCTACGATCCCGTCAGCCGCCAGCTGCTCAACTTCTTGCTTTGAGTAACCCACCTCGGCCAAGACCTGCTCCGTATGTTGACCCAACATGGGAGGGGGCAACCTAACCCGGCCCGGAGTCCCATAAAACTTGATGGGCACTCCCGTCACCGTCACGTCACCCAGGACCTCATGCGGTGTCGTGACCAGCATTTCGTTGTGTAAGATCTGCGGGTCCTCTACCACTTGGGAGATGTCATTGATAGGCGCTGTAAGAAGGTCGCCATCCACCAAGCGCTGGACGAGTTCTTCACGCTCAAAATCCATACAACGCTCTTCGACTAGGCGGTCTAACTCTTCCTCGTTTTCTTTTCGAGCTTCGATACTCGCAAAACGCAAATCCTCGACCCAGTTTCTCTCCAGGGCCTCACAAAGCTTCACAAAAAACTTTTGTGACGGACAGGTGATCACGACCTGGCCATCCTTGCACCGATACAGCCCCGAGGGCGCGAAATAAAGACTTCGATTCCCAGTCCGCGGAGTGTCAAAATCTGCATTTGCAAACGCTCCGATGGGATTGCACATGGCATGCGTCAACGCATCGAGGAGTGAAACCTCAATCCTCTGCCCTTCCCCATTGCGACCTCGCGAGATCAAGGCCGCCAACGCTCCAGAGCAAACCAACTCTGAAGTCATCACATCAATCAGCGGGACCGTCAGGCGTACGGGCGCTCCATCGGGCTCTCCATTATTGGCCAGCAAGCCCGCATACCCCTGAGCTAGAAAGTCGATGCCTGGACGCCCCGCATATGGGCCGTCGGGCCCAAAGGCCGTCACGCTAATCCAAATCAGGTCGCGCCTATACTTCTTCATCGATTCATACTCGAGACCCAATTTCTTAAGAGCGGAACCCCGAATATTCGTAATGACAATGTCCGTTTCGGCCACCAAACGTTCCAAAACAGCATGAGCCGCCTGGCCTTGCGTTAAATCAAGCACAAGTCCGCGTTTATTCCGGTTCAAGCTCATGAAGGCCGTTCTCTGCCCTTCGCGGCCAGGGCCCATGTGACGGCTGTCGTCTCCAAAAAAAGACTCCACCTTAATCACATCGGCGCCCATGTCTCCAAGCAGCGTCGCCGCATAAGGACCAGCGAGCATGGTCGCCATATCGAGCACTCGGATTCCTTCAAGGGGCCCATTCTGCATCGCGCTGGACATTTTTATCGCCTCATCTCAATCAAACAAAGTCGAAGCTCAAAGAGCCCTCAGCCCATGAATCACGGAATCACGCCCAGCTCTTTTAACTCACCGATACGATCCCAGTCCACTCCAAGCGTCTCAAAAAGCAACAGTTCAGTATCCTGGCCCAGTTCGGGGCCCAGAGAATCCACGGAACCAGGCGTCTTCNCNAACTGAATAGGAAGNCCCCGAATGGAGACTTTCTCACCGAGTTCATCACAATGAACTTCAGAGAAATAGCCATTGGCCCAAGCCTGTGGATCCTCTGCCACATCGCGATAATGCCGGACCGCCTCAACTGAAAAATTCGAAGCCCGCAGCCTCTTTACCCACTCTTCCACCGAAGCCGCTGCAAAACAACGATCTAGAGACTCAATGAGTTCAGACGCGTTTTCTCGGCGTCCTTGAGGAGACTGGAAGCGTGTTTCGCGTTGAAAATCCTCATCCCCTAGACAAAGACAGAGAGCCTCCCACGAGGCATTCGTATTCTCGGCACAGATAAAGAACCAGCCATCGCAAGCGCGATACCGATTCCACAACGGATTTCGAGTCTTCGTGCGAGATTGTTGGTGTGCGTAGGCCTCGTTTTCCGAAGCCAAGAAGGGTTGAAGAGTGGGCGCAGCCAAGAAAAGCTGGGCTCCATACAATGAAGCATCGATTGATTGCCCGTGGCCTGTCTTGTCTCGATGATAGAGCGCCAACATAATCCCAAGAGCGCCCATTAATCCTCCGTAGGCATCACCCGCGCCAAGACCTAAATAGATGGGGGGCTCTCCAGGCTCTCCAAGGCGAGCCATGATTCCGGTCAGCGCCTGAACCGTCATGTCGAAGGAAGGTTTATTCACGGAACCCTGGATCCCGTACCCGCTGTTTGTCGCATGGATCAATCCCGGATTCAGAGCCGAGAGAGTGGCATAATCCAAGCCGAGCCCCTCAAGACTATCGATCCCCTGATTCCAAAGAAAAACATCGGACTTGGCCACCAGTNGATGAACCAGATCTCGACCTTCATCTTTTTTTAAATCAATCGCAATGCTTTTCTTATTGCGGTTCGCAGCTAGAAAATATTGATTCCAATCCGCCACCGGGACTGCCGCAATACTTTTGACNCCCCGGGCCTGATCACCTGTCACGGGCCTTTCGAGATGTATGACTTCGGCTCCCATATCTGCCAGAAACTGCGCGCAGACGGGACCTTGAAACCAAACTGTAGCGTCCAGAACTCGAATTCCCTCAAGCGGCTTGGCCATCAAGTTCCTTTCTTTTTTAGGTTTGATCGTTGAATGCAGGATCGCTTTATTGGGAGGGCCCGACGTTCTACGCCGAACCAATCACGTGATTTGCACGGAGCCCCTCGATCTCATCCCTCGTCAGACCCAACAGACTTTCAAGCACTCCGGTGGTGTCCGCTCCTGGCGGAGACGCCACCTTCCGGAGCTCAGCGGGACTTTTACTGAGATGAATCGGGAAACCGAGACTCTTGAATTGACCGTACTCAGGATGGTTGACTTCAATCACATACCTGTTTTTCCGAGCATTCTCGTCGGAGGCCGGGTAGTCATAACGCTCGATAATATCGGCGGACAGATTCTTTGCGTTAAAAGAATCACGCCAATGCGAGGCCGGGCGAGTTGCAAAGATCTCTTCCAAGACGTGCATCATCTCCAGCCGCCCATCCCCGCACCTTTTCTCGTGCGTGTCAAAACGCTGATCTTGTATATCAAGACCCACGATTTCCGAAAAGGCAGGCCACCAGCGTTCCGTGTCGGGCATAGTCAACGTGACCCAGCGACCATCTTCACTTGGATAAGAAATTCCACTCATGGGATTCGCGGCTTCAAAACGACTGCGAGGCTCACCTAACCGATCCTCGCGCATGGCCATGAAAGCATCCAAGGTCAGCGTCGAAGCATACATATGCCCCCCCAAGAGAGAGGCATCTATCCGCTGGCCTTCTCCTGTCTTGTGCCGATGGTGTAGAGCTGTCACGACTCCTAGAGCCAACATGACCCACGTATACATTTGCCCGGCCCCTGCATTCACCGGAGGTTGATCAGGCTCGGGCAAAGAGAACATTACGCCTGAGCGCGCAGCCGCGAGTTCATCAAAGCCTGGCCCCTCCGCATCCGGTCCCTCAGGACCCAAACCTGAGCCCACAGCCACGATTAAATCCGACCGCTGGTCTTGCAAAACAGCGAGGTCCAGCCCCACCTCAAGCTGCCGAGCTGTCGAGAAGTCAGTCACGAGCACGTCAGCACAGCCGATCATCTCGAGCAAAAGTGATTGCCCTTGAGGTTCAGACAACCGCAAACCCACCCTATCTTTATTTCGATGAATCAGCTGGGCTTCGGAATCGAAAGGCTCTTCGGCCCTCAAGCCATCTCGACTTGGGTCTCGCGGCCTCTCCGAGAGATCCTCAACTCGAATCACTCGGGCCCCGAAATCACCTAAGAGACCCGCCGCACCTGAGGCCCAAGCCTCGTAGGTCAAATCGATCACCAAAATTTCTTCAAGCGGGCCGCTCATACTCCGATCACCCAGCGACTACTCGGACCATTCGGCGATCCGATCGAGCGTCTTATCGGCAAACTCCACCGTATCGGGGAGAGGGCGCCCCAACCATTCCGAGTAAAAGGTGTCGAGGTCGGGCAGAAACTCAAAGTCAGGAGGACACCCTCGAGGAACCGCTTCAACCTCAAGCTGAGCTCCACAATTTGGGCAAATGTATTCGCGGAGTTGCACCCAAGCTGGATCGGGCATCTCCCGGCCCTTGTACACCTCACTCATGGAGGCCTCGTCGTCTCGAACGTGAATTAACGACGAGAGCTTCCAGTTCACGCGGTAATCCCCAAAGCTGTGGCCACAGCCACATTTCACGACGCGCTGATTGGACTCCGAAACAATGAACAATTGCGGAGTGAGGGGCAAAAGGATGGTTTCTTTAAACTGGACGCGGCTCTGCATAATCTCAACGTACTTATCAAAGCGGTCCTCATCCTTGGAGCTCTTCAGCATATCCTGGGTCGCAGGCCACGGAAGAACGCCATCCATCAGCTTTTCAATATCGGCTTTGTCGAACTCAGCCATCTTTTCAACTCCTCTTTTCTTAAGGTGCTGTTGGTCTCAAGCCCCGAAAGTAAAATCCTCAGGCAAGCCCCAAAATGCGCGCAACTCCTCGGCATACTTCGGTGAAAGCGCCATGGAGCTGGCCCACATGGTCTGAATCGCTGGGTCCATGTTCTCTTGGGCAGCCACCTTCTCGCACTCAGACTGCCACCACTCTTTAAATGGAATCGCACGAGCCAGACGTGCCTTTCGAATGGATTCCCGTTGGGCCTGCGTCGCCTCTTCGTCCACCACAAAGGCCCCGTTTGGCTTATCGGCGACTACCCCATGCAACTCTGTGGCCACACGTGTGGTCGTCCAACCCTCGTTCAAATCTCGAGCCACGGAAGCCGGGTCTCTCAAGATTGGATCCCCCATGGCCTGGGCCCCTGCAATCGGATGCACGATCACGTCGTAATCGACCAGAGGCTCGGGCGTCACAAACGGGGCCACCGCATTGTCTTCGACGATATCCGCTTCAATCAAGGAAGCCACCGCCGGGCTCTCGGGATCTCCCCGTCCGTGAATCAAAGGAGACTGACTGTCGATGAGTTCCTTTACATTTGTCTTATGTCCGTAGGCGGGCCGGTCCGGCACCACAGGATAAGCTCCGTACATCCCGTGATTGGCCACCATCTTTGAACGCATGCCGGCGTCACCACACTGATACTCCAGTCCCGGCGTGTTGTGCACCATCCAAACCGCGGTGTGACCGAGTCCCCCTCGGAACTGCCCGTACCCGCCCGAGTTCGGGGCGACATTCCGACCTAGAAAAAGAATCGGGTAGTAAAGCTCGGAAATCTCAGCGTTTCCAAAATCTGCCTCGGGTGTGTAGATACACCATGCGCTGTTCTCTCCATCGCTGTAGCCCCGAGCCGGAGAACCTTGACTGGCTTGCTCGAGAGTCAAGCCGGTCAAATACATGCCGGTTTGATTGATCCCTGAGAACTCCGCCGTCATGATTGTGCCCGAACCGGCCGCCATCTCTTCGACAAAGCCGCGCATCTGAAAAAGCCGTCCGAACACTTCGTACAGATTGCTCACCCAGGTCACGGCCGGCGCCCACGCGACGCCCGAAGCAGCCTGATAATCCACTTCAAAGGGGTTCGCCCAAGAGCCTGCGGGCGGCATTTCAATATTCCAAGCCGCGATGGGACCCGAGTTGAACATATCGAAGCCGACAATGTGCGAATACCCCATCATGAGCCCGGACTTCAGCGCAGTGGGGCTAATGTTCTCCCCAAAAGGCACTGTCCCACTGGCGCCTTGCAGCGAAAGGTCAACGCTGGCATCCGCATTGATCGTCAGCTCCATGGGGAGGTTGAAGGCACAATCGATGTCTTGCTTCGCGAGCAGAACACGCTTTCCCTTCATGGCTAAGTCTTTAAACTGGGACTTGCGAATACGACCGGGCACCGTCTGGGTTTTTACACGCCCCACGGCATACCGCCGGCTGTCCTCCACGTACTCTCGACCTACATCCAAGAAGAGATCGAGTCCGTACTTTTCAATCACTTCTTCCAGGCGTTCTCGAATGGTAATACAGCCAGCCAAACGACCGCGGGCATCCCCCATCACGAAATCGGGAGTCCGAGTTCGGGATCGAATCCGCATTTCGTACCAAGGATAGAAGCGGTCGTGCTCGCCCACGCGTTCCATTGAAATCGGCAAGCCATCCGAATAACAATCCGGGTTGAGAAAACCGATAGAACCAGGGGTCACCGAACCCGCATCGGATACATGACTCACGCAAGAGGCCCAAGCGATCAGCTTCCCACCATAAAAAAGAGGCATGCACATATCAAAATCAGGCGAGTGAATACCGCCGTAATGAGGATCGTTATTCTCAAAAATATCGCCTTGCTTGAACCCCGGATATTCTTCATAACCCAGACCGATAAAATTCTTAATCATGTCCGAGAGAAGACCTGCGTGGGCCGAAATTCCTCGAGAGATACAAATTGCTTCGCCCGTCGAAGTATGCAGACCCCAAAGCGCATCGCCCCCTTCTGCCGCAATCGGCGAAGACGAAACCTTGCAGCCTGTGGCCCAAGCCGCATTACAGAGGTTCGACAGGATATGCCAGACCGCTTCATAGGTTCCCGGGTCGGATTCTTTTCGAGCCAATCTTTCAAGGCCGAAAAGATGCCCTGTCTGCTTAAAGGCCTCTTCCTGCGCCTTCATTTCATCCAGTAATGGGTGCGCCATTAAGAATCCTTTCGCGTGAGCCAGTAAATGTCATGATCATCAATCTTCACATGCCACTCCGGCGGAACGAACAGTGTGGTGTTCGAAGCTTCGATCACAGCCAGGCCCTTGATCTCGTTGCCTGGCACCAGTTTTTCCATCTCCCAGATATCCGCGTCTTGCCACTTCCCTCTCATAAAGACAGGGCGGGAGCACTTGTAGGCCGCCTGGTCCGGCTTCGGATCAGATAATTCGAACTTACGTAGCTTCGGTTTCACCGTGGCAACCTTCGCGACGACGCATACTTCTGTGATGTGATAGGCGCCCACATCTGGACGCGCCGCCAAGGTGAACATCTTGGCATAAAGCTCTTCGAAACTCTGAACGAGGGAATCCATATCTGAAATGGTTTTAAAGTTCTCAACGGGAGAATCGACTTCCAGATCGTCAAGCTGCCCGTAGTACTTCATGTACACCACTCGAGAGATCGAAACCTGAGACTCCTCAAAGCCCTCTTCCTTAAGTTCCGACCGTAGTTCCGCTTCAAGCTCGTCCCATGCAGTGGTCACCGGTTGGAGATACTGAAGCTTCGTCGCGTCATCCAAATCCGGAGTCAGCACGGCCCCCACACTCTTATGACGCCGATGAGAGTAATCCATGCAGGCCCCTCCCCACGCCGAGAAGCCTCCGGCATGGGGCACTGTGCATACGGCCTTCCAAGGGAAATCGCCCGCATAGCCCAAAAGATGAAGGGGCCCTCCCCCTCCGTAGCCCAGCAAGACGTACTCGCGAAGGTCATGCCCGACCATCAAGCTGTTGACGAGATGCTCACGCATCATGACATTCAGGAGTTCAAGACAGGTCTCTGCCGCCTCGTAAACATCCAAGCCCAGCGGATCTGACACCTTCTCCTTGAAGAGAGCGTACGAAACATCTTTATTAATCTTAACCTTCCCGCCCAGGTAGTTCGTCTCGGAGAGAATCCCCAGGAGCAGGTTGACGTCGTTAATGGTGGGCGTGGTGTTGCCCGCCTCCATGAACGTTGGCCCGGGAGTCCCACCCGCTGAGTCCGGGCCCAGTTTGATTCGGTTGGTCTGCGGATCAACCCGAATATAGGTGCCCGTTCCGGCTCCGATGGACGTAATGCCCAGCATTGGAACGTTCACGTACATATCCTGAAAGCCCGGCTCTCGATCAATGGGCAACACACCTGCCGTGATGGTTCCGGCATCAAAAGAGGTGCCACCCACATCGGAGCAAACAATATTTTCTTCGCCGATCACGCTGGAGAGATATTTCGCTCCCATTAGGCCCCCGACTGGACCCGACATAGCCGCCTCAAACAAGCGCGGATAGCGGATGTTTGTAATTCCTCCGTAACCCAGCACGGTCTTCAGACTGTGTCCGTATCCCGTTTTCTGAAGCTCTTCTTCGATACGGAAGAGCTGCTTACGAGCCGGATCCGATGCGTAGGCCTGTATCACTGTGGCGTTGGCCCGAGAAATTTCACGGGTCGTGGGCGCGACCTTGTTAGAGACCTCCAGCACAACGTCCCGGCCCAATTCCTTCATCACCTCGCGACAAATCTCAGCGGCTCGGTTCTCGTGAGCCGGATTCACGAAGGATTGCAAAAAGATGATCGCAATCGCTTCGACTTTCTCGTCGCCGATCAACTCCTTCGCCCCACGACGAACCTCTTCCTCGTAAAGTGGAATCACTGGAGTTCCGAACATATCGATACGCTCAGTCACGCCTCGAGCCAACTGACGGGGGACAAGTGGAGTCCGATGACGTCGGTACTGCATATGGGTGATCTCAGACCACTGCGCACCGATGAAAGTCTGAGACCCACGCCCCTGGGAAATAATGTCTTCAAAGCCACGGGTCACGAGGATGCCCGTCTTATATCCATTCATGTTGATGACGGTATTCAGCATGGACGTGCCGGTATAAATGGCCGTTTCAATTTTCTCGCCGAAATCATGCCCTTCGGCTTGAGGGATTCCCATGTACTCAAGGGCCTCCCAAAACGACTCCATATAACCAATGCTTTCGTCCTGTGGCGAAGTGGGCGCCTTACCAATCACACTGCGCCCTTCTTCATCCACAATAATGACATCCGTCATGGTTCCACCAGCATCACAGGCAACGAGATATCGGGACATCGAGGATTGTGCCTCCTAAGATCATTGGGTCATTTTGCAGGAATTAAGACATTGAGTCGGCGCACACACGCCCTTCTCCGCTCTCTGTCGAAATTAGCCATGATCCGAAGACCATACACCTTCCCGACTGAGACCTTGAGGGCTAGACTAGAACACGTTGCAGTAGCCTACATGATCTGGCACTGTCATCGCCACGAAGAAGATGAAGGGACCGAGAAGACCGTCTCGCCCCTACGTCTCGACTAAATCAGGAGTTGCCGAATGACCAAAGACCCCCTTCACACCAAGCTCTGTGATCAACTCGGCGTCGAGTTCCCCATCGTTGCCTTTACGCACTGCAAGGATGTTGCAGTCGCGGTGATTAATTCTGGGGGCTTTGCCGTGCTGGGCGAAGCCATGCATACGCCGGAAGAAATCGCATCCGATATCAAATGGATGAAAGATCGAATCGACGGCAAACCCTTTGGAATCGATCTTGTCCTGCCGGCCTCAGCTCCTCCGGAAACCACCCTGGAGGAGATTACCGCCAAGATCCCCCAGGAACATATGGACTACAAGCAGAGCGTGATGGACAAGTACGACTGTCCCATGCCTAAACAGCAGGTTGATCTACACCAGTGGGGCGGCCTCAGCCTCGCCCACGGCCGAGCTCAACTTGAGGTTCTTCTTGACGAGAGGGTTCCTGTGATTGCTTCAGGCCTCGGGAGTCCTGCCTTTTTGTTGGAAGCGGCTCATGAGAGAGGTTGCCTCGTATGGGGCCTCGTCGGTCGAACTCGCCAAGCCAAGAGGCAGATCGAAGCCGGAGTGGACGCCGTCATCGCCCAAGGCTTTGACGCGGCCGGGCACACGGGGGATATGGGCACGCTTTCCATCGTGGCGGAAGTGGCCGCGATTGCCGGGGATACGCCCATCATCGCAGCGGGCGGGATCACAACAGGACGTCACCTCGCCGCCGCACTCTGCCTAGGCGCTTCCGGCGTCTGGACTGGAACATTATGGCTGGCCTCACGTGAGTCTGATGTCGATATGATCATCAAGGAACGGCTGGTCGCCTCTGAGGCGGCTGACACGACTTGGTCAGACTCGGTTTCAGGATTTACAATGCGCGTGCTTAAGAACCCCTGGACGGAAGAGTGGAAAAAGCCCGAAGCACCGGACCCCTTGCCCTCGCCGTACCAAATGATTCTCAGTGCCGATTACACTCAAGGTGCCAACGACGCGCGCAGACCCGATCTCATGTACGAAGCCTCAGGTCAGGGCGTGGGTTTCGTGAAGGAGATGAAGCCGGCCCGTCAAATCGTATCCGATATGGTGGAAGAAGCCTTGACGGTCTTCGACGACGTTGTGGGACTTCCCGACTGAGCCTCAGCATTTCGACTGAATAGAGAGAACCGGAGAACCGCCATTATGGCCCTACTGGATGTGCGTCCGGGCTTTGACCCCATGCTCACGGGCAAGCGCGCTGAGTGCGACGGAGGCGGTATCCTCCCGGGTGGACGCTATGCGGCGCGACAGGAATTTACGGGGAGCCTCACAGGTGAATTTCGCGATCATGGAAATCCAGCCTGGCGCTGGTACCTCATGAATGAACTCACCCAAAAACCTGACAATTACCCGCACGAGACCGTGTGGTGCGAGTCGGAGAGTCTTTTTCTTCTCGAAGAATAGGCCGCGCACAAAAACGCGAGGTCACACAAGTCTTAACCCCGGGAGCGTGTAGGCGCTCCTCGCTAGGAGATCAAAGCCATGAGAATCGTGGTGTGTGTCAAAGAAGTGATGGACCCAGATGCAGTGAATAATTACGCGGTGGCCGGAAGACTTGAAATCGGTGAGGATGGCAAGACCCTGACTCAAACCGCGATTCCGCGACTCATGAACGGGTACGACGAACAGGCCATCGAGGCTGCCCTTCGCCTGCGCGATGAGGGGGCCGATTTTACCCTCGCTGTCATTTCAGCCGGGTCTGATCCGGAGAAGATGCTCAAACATGCTGCGGCGCTCGGCGCTCAGGAACTGGTGGCCATTCAGGTCGATCCAGAATCCCTGGACCAACAGGCTTTCGCTCGATTGCTCGCGGCTCAAATCGAAACCATGGGCGGAGCCGATCTAGTTCTGTGCGGCCGACAGGCCTCAGACGATGACCAGGGCGTAGTGCCCGCTCTTATCGGGGAGCAACTCAACATGCCCGTCATTACGGTGGCCCGGGCCGTGGCACTCCTAGACAATCAAGTCCGTGTGACACGTGTCACCTCAGACGGCGATCAAGTCGTGGCGGCCGCCTGCCCCGCTGTCGTCACCATTAGCAACGAGTTGGGGGACCCTCGCTATCCATCCGCCGCCGCCAAAGTAAAAGCACGCCGCATCAAACCCACAGTGGTCCAACCCTCCGATCTCGGCCTCAGTCCAGAGGACATCGCCCCTCGCGTGATGCTCACGCGGCAGTTTGTGCCCGAAGTTCAGGGAAACTGCGAGTTCATACAGGGCGAAGTCGCCCAAATGGCCGACTCACTCATCGAAAGACTCAAGGCCGATAGCATCCTCTAAATTCAAGAACCGGAGTGCGCACCAAGGGTGGCGCACTGGCGCTCTTCGAAAATCGAACCCTATCGAGCAAATTAAAAGAAAGAAAATCATGTCGGAAAATGCAGTGGTCGTTTGCACCTTTGAGCCAGGTCGAGAGGGCTTACCTGAAGGAGCCGAAGAAATTCTTCATATCGGCCGAGGGCTCGCAACGGCCCTGAGCGCCCCCTTGCACTGGCTTATCTTGGGACCGTTGCCCGACCGGGCTAGCGCGACTGCGGGCCACTACGGCGTCTCCTCTCTTCAGCAGATGGAGGACCCCAAACTCTTGCCTTCAAACGCGGACGCGTGTGTTGCAGCACTCTCGGGCTATTGCTCAGACCAAGCCCCGCAGGCCGTCCTTCTTCACCAGACGCTGGATGCCCGCATCGTTGCACCTCGAGTGGCCGGTCGACTTAACAAGGCTGTCGTCATGAACGGAATCTCCATTGAGCCCAACGGAGAAAACTTACAACTGACGGCTTCGGCCTATGGCGGGGACACCCGGGTCATCTACGAAGTGGGCCCCGGGCCGATCCTTTCCTTTATCGCCAATGCAGCCGTTCCTGACCCCAGCGAAGGCGACCCGGTCTCCGTCGAAAACATTTCCTGCGACCTCAGTGAAATCACAGAGCGAATCGAAATCATCGAACAAGCCCGGTTCGACGGTCCCCGCTTGGACGATGCTGAAATCATTGTCTCAGGGGGCCGAGGACTCGGCAGCGTTGATAATTATCCGCTCATCGAGCAATTGGCTGAAGCGATGGGGGGACTCGCGGGAGCATCAAGACCCTTGGTCGATGAAGGCTGGGTCGACTCCTCACATCAAGTCGGTCTCACGGGCCGAATCACCCGTCCCAACCTCTACGTGGCCATTGGGATTTCGGGGGCAAGTCAACATATGGCCGGCTGCTCGGCCGCAAAGACACTGGTGGCCATTAACCGCGATGAGGACGCCGCTATCTTCCAATACGCGCGCTACGGTCTCGTGGGAGATGCCCTTGAACTTATCCCAGAACTGATCCGCGCTGTACGAGACCGTTAAACAAGGAAGGGGAGAAATGACCCAAGCCGAGACCGTCTTATCCGTGGAAGGACTCTTTGCCCAGACCGCGAGCGGTCCCCGCCTGCTCGGATCCTCCTGCGCTAGGTGCAAAAGCGCCTACTTTCCGCGCAGCGAATCCTGCCATAATCCAGACTGCTCAGACCCAGAGATGCAAGACGCTCAATTTGGCCCTTACGGCCGGCTCTGGAGCGTGACCACTCAGGGCTACCAGCCCCCTGCACCCGTCATCACTCAAGAGCCCTATAGCCCCTATGCGGTGGGGTTTATTGACCTCGACGACCAACCTCTTCGCGTCGTCTCTCGACTCCGAACAGATTCGCCGGATGAGGTCAAAGTCGGATGTCGCGTCAAACTTGTGCTCGCTCCCCTCGGCCTCGACGACGAAGGACGAGAAGTTGTTTCCTGGCAATTCGAACCCATGGAAAATGACGAATAAAAACTCGAAATCGAGAAAACTCAAAACACAGTCAAGACACAGCCAACGAGGAGTAATCCATGGGTGAAGTAGCCGTTCTCGGACTCGGAATGCATCCGTGGGGGAAATTCCCAGAGAAGCCTCTCAACGATATTTGCCGGGTGGCCGTTGAGGCCGCGCTGGCCGACGCCAATATTCGTTGGCGAGATATCGAAGCGGTGGCGGCCGCAAGTTCTCGCTTCTCGGGCGGCAAGGGCTGGGGACTCAACGGCAACGATATCGTGGAGGACATGGGCTCCACCGGCCTTCCTGTCTACAACATGTCAGCCGGATGTGCAGCGGGAGCCAATGCGTTCAGCGTTGGGTACACCATGGTCAAAAGTGGAGTCCATGATGTCGTCCTCGTTGTCGGCGGCGAAAAAATGCCAAAAGGATTTATTCAGACCTCGGGCTTGGAGGACCCCACCGACCCGGAATACCTTCGTCAACGCTGTGTCGGACTTCCAGGTCCAGGGTTCTGGGCCCTTCTCACAAAGCAGCGTATGGCTCAGCATGGAACGACCGAAGAAGACCTCGCCGCGGTCTGCGTGAAAGCTCACGAAATCGGAACGCACAATGAAAATGCTCGATTTCGCCAGCTTTTCACCCTCGAAGACGTCCTCAACTCCAACATGGTCAACGACCCTCTCCGGCTGTACGAAATCTGTCCTGTCAGTGACGGAGCCGCCGCCATTGTGATCTGCTCAGAAGAATATGCACGACGAAAAACATCCCATCCCATCTTCGTCGCCTCCACAGCGGTTGCGACGGCTCGTTTCGATGACGGACTCCCTCGAGGTCTGGCCTGCGTGCCAGGAACAGAGGGAGCCCACCACAGCGAGGCCCGAATCGCCGTGGCAAAAGCACTTGAAGGGGCTGGCATTGGTCCCAAAGAACTCGACCTGGTGGAACTTCAGGACAACACTGTCTATTACGAACTCGCTTTTCCGGAAGAATGGGGAATGTGCGAGCCCGGCGAGTCCGAAAGCCTTTTACATGCCGGCGAGACGCGCCCCAACGGACGGATGCCTATTAATCCGAGCGGGGGGTTTCTGTCCTTCGGTGAAGCGACCACCGCACAAGGCATTTTTCAGATTTGTGAAGTCGGTTGGCAATTGCGCGGGGAGTGCGGGCCTCGGCAGGTTCCAGGTGCACAAATCGGTATGGCTCAGAGCATCGGCCTAGGCGGAAACGGAACCGCGGTTGTGCTGAAACGCTGACTCCCTCCTCGGATTTATCAAGGTCTGCGTTCTAAACAGCCTTCCCTAGGAAGGCTAGCGTGAAGAGACATCTCGACCGAGTACGGTCTTGCGGCCATCCTCCCGAGCTTTTTCAACGGCTTTGTTCACCTCTTGGCGCACAATCTCAGAAAGAGGACCCAAAACGCTTTCGCTGGTGTTGTAGCCAGAGACCGCCTTCACATAGTCCTTCAAGCGGCTCGCCACAATCAACACTTCCGTCGGTGCATCCGTTTTTGTGGAAGCCGTAGCGGCTCTTCGTT
>NZHD01000080.1 GCA_002691205.1 Deltaproteobacteria bacterium | reverse complement strand
TTTTCCGGAAGGCTTTTTCTTGTGTATTGACGGTGAAGAACTGGCTGGGCAGGCTGGCGGTATTTTTCTTGACTTCGATTTTTCATCGCCCCAACACACCATCGTCGAAATCACCGGGGAAAACCAGTGCGGCAATCATGACCCCGACGGCGACTGGTACTACGGCACGGACATCGCAGTTCTCCCCACGTATCGGAGACGCGGCATCGGTCGTCAGTTTTACAAACTAAGAAAAGATCTCGTTCAACGGCACGGCAAAAAAGGCATCATCGCTGGAGGCCACATGCCGGATTTTGTTCATCACAAAGACTCCATGTCTGCGGCTGACTACGTGGCCAAGGTGGCCTCGGGCGAACTCTATGATGCCACCCTCACGTTTCAACTTGAGAACGGCTTTGAAATAAAAGGCGTTCTTGAGAATTACATTGAAGACGAGGACACGGACGGTTGGTCGGCTCTCATTGTATGGAACAACCCAGACTACTAATCCAAACCTTGGAGCGACAATAGAAATCTTCTCAGTTATTTATCCACAGACGATCTCACGAAAGGGGCTTTTATGAGTGAAAACTATTCGCTCTCACGATCCAATGCGCATTTCAAGAAGGCCGAGCAGCGGTTGCCGGTCGGCGTCACTTCGACGTACCGATACTGGGGCCCCGAGGACACTCTCTATACGTCCCATGCGAAAGGGGCGCGTCTGTGGGATATCGACGGAAACGAATACGTGGATTACAGAATCGGTTACGGCCCTGCGATTCTGGGTTACGCCGACGACCGTGTAGACGAAGCGGCCCGAGAGGGCATGAAGGTGGGTGGCCCCACCGCCTTGTCAACAGAACTTGAGTGGTCCGTCGCCGAACGAATCGCTGGCATGGTGCCGTCGGTTGATCTTGTCCGGTTCGCTAACTCGGGCACAGAGGCTGTCATGGCCGGATTGCGTCTCGCTCGGTCCTTCACAGGGCGAAGTTCTCACGTCATGATTGAGGGCGGATACCATGGGCTCTTTGATGGCGTTCTTTGGGAGACCGAGCACTCGACCACGAGTTCAGGCGAAGTTGATCTACAGATCCAGCCCGAGGGCAAAGGCGTGCCGTCGATTTTGCGGAGCCTGATTCACCCCGTTCCCCTCAATGATATTGAGGCCCTTGAACGTGTTCTCCATGCACACGGGTCTGAGATTGCCGCTGTGCTCATCGAGGTCATCTTAGGTAACGCAGGCGGAATCGCAGCCGAACCAGACTACATACAAAACGTCCGATCTCTGTGTGACAAGCACGGGGTCGTTTTGTTTATGGATGAGGTCAAAACAGGCTTCCGGGTGGCGCGTGGAGGCGTACAGGAACTCATGGGGGTGAAAGCGGACATTTCGACCTTTGCGAAGGCCATGGGAAATGGATATCCCATTTCAGCCTTAGCAGGCCGGAAAGAAATCATGTCGACGATTCGACCGGGCGGAGCGGCGCAGGGAGGAACCTACGCGGGGCATCCTGTCTCGCTGGCCGCTGCGAACAAGACGCTTGAAATTCTCGATGAAACCGACGCTCTCGAAAAAATTGCTAGCTACGGCACTCGCCTGCAAGAGGGAATCAGTCACCTCTTGTCCAAAAAAGGAATCACTCACGTCTGGAGTGGTCACTCCTCGATGTCTGGATTGTTCTTCAGAGACACGGTGCCGAGAAGCTACACCGACTGGGTGAACAGCGACTTTGAGCTCTATGACGGCTTGGCCGCACGCCTCATTTCTAAAGGTATTCTGGTCGAACCAGACTCGCGAGAACCGCTCTTCGTCTCAGCCGCTCACGATGAGTCGTGCCTCGATGAGACACTTCAGAAGTTCGAAGAGGTTCTCACCGCGGAATTGGACAGTCGAGCACAATCGTAGCTATCACAGCAAGTCGTTCCACCAAGATGTAAAAAGCCTCCTAGGCTTGGGTGAAGGGAGACGAGATGAAAATATGGGATTCAATTATCGTGGGCGGGGGGCACAACGGATTAGCCTGCGCGGCCTACTTGGCACGCGCAGGGATGGACGTTTTGGTCCTGGAGAAAGCCGCCAAAGAAGGAGGGGCCTCCGTCACTGAGGAACCTTGGGCAGGATATCAGGTTTCTTCTGCTGCTTATGTCGTCAGTCTCATGCCCGAACGAATTGTAGAGGAACTCGAACTCAAGAAGTACGGATATGATGTGAAGACGCTGGACCCCGACTATTGGGTGCCGTACCCCGATGGCTCTCATCTCTCTTTGTGGAATGATGCCGAGCGAACCGCAGAATCCATCCGAAAACTTTCAAAAGCCGACGCTGACGCTTTTCTAAAATTTGACGAATACTTCAGTCGTGTCGCAAATCTGATGCGTGACCTTCTCTTCGTTATCCCTCCAAATCTCTCTTTTTCGGAAATTCCAAGCGCGATCCGCGTGGCAGCGAAGCTTAGACATTGGACCCGCAAAGACATTGCCGAAGTCGTCAGACTGTTCAGTATCTCTGGAGCCGACTTCCTTGATGAATGGTTTGAGGATGACCGGGTCAAGGGCGCTCTAGGCACACAGACCATCCTGGGCGCTTGGTGTGGTCCAATGAGCCCTGGCTCCGCCTATGTTTTACTCCATCATTGGATCGGTCAAGTCAATGGCGTCGCTGGAGCCTGGGGCTGGGCTCGCGGCGGAATGGGCGCCGTCAGCCGCGCCATCGGAGACTCCGCTCGAGCCAGGGGCGCCGAAATTAGAGTGGGAGCGCCGGTACGCCGAGTGCTCATTCAAGGTGGCCGCACCACCGGGGTGGAACTCTCTGACGGAGAAATCATTCACGCACGACAGGTCATCTCGAGCGCCCATCCAAGCACCACCTATCTCGACTTAATAGGATCGGAGAACCTTGATTCTGAGGTGGTTCACAAAATCAAGAGATACAAAACGCGTTCGGGCACGGTCAAGGTCAATATGGGCCTCAGTGAGCTTCCCAAGCCCACAGCTTGGGACGGCGACACCCCGGGTGATCCACACACAGGCATCTTTGCGATCTCGCCTTCTCTCGAATATCTCGAAAGGGCCTGGGACGATGCAAAGTACGGACGCGCCTCGGCGGAACCTTATCTCGAAGGCGTTTTCCCTACTGCGTTTCAGCCTGACTTGGCGCCGTCCGGAAAACATATTGCGCTTTTCTACACCCAATTCGGCCCGTTTGAGCTTTCCAACGGCTCTTGGGAGACCGAACGAAAAGCCTATGGGGATCGCATTGTCAAAATTATGGAAGATTACTGCCCCGGCTTTTCCCAATCCGTCGAGCATGTGGAGGTGCTCGCTCCACCCGACCTTGAAAGCCGATTCGGATTAATTGGAGGGAATATCATGCAGGGCGAAATGTCTGTAGATCAAATGTTTTCATTTCGGCCCATCCCCGATTACGGCGATTACCGATCGCCCATTCACGGGGTATATCTATGCGGCTCGGGCACCCATCCCGGAGGAGGTGTCTCAGGTATCCCTGCCCGAAACTGTGCCCAAGTCGTTCTCAAGGATCGCCGCCGGAGTAAACTTCGATTCTGGCAAAGTTAAGCCACGCCTCGTTAGCTTGACGCGGGGTTTGCGTCGCTTTGGAGCCACACGAGGCCCTAGATATTGGGACGCACCAAAACACTCTCGTCATCGGGGGCCATGGATTCAGCCGAAGCTCCTCGTCGGACGACCCACATCCCGATCCAATACAGACCGGCTGAAAAGGCCAAGGATCCCAGCGATGGATTCACGAGGATAAACCAATCGTGAGTCGCGCCTGAGAAGGGGTTGTAGAGAAAGACGTACAGGGCTTGTCCCGAAATCAAGGCAATGAAGGCGACCGCATTGACCCCTCGCACGTGGTAATAGCGACCTGTCGGGCCGTCTTCAAAAATCGACCAAAGAGAAATGCTCTGGCGTTGGAGGACAAAGTAGTCCACCAGTAGAATTCCAGAGATCGGGGCGTACATCGTCCCGTTATACGCCAAAAACGCATCTCCCAAGCTTGAGATTTCGGCTGGCCAAAGGACGAATGGCAAGCAAGGAATCAAGATAGCGCCCACAACCCACTTCCATTTCATGCCCCGAAAGACACGAAGGTGACGCAGCGCCAGCCCGCTGGCGTAGATAGAAACAGCCGAGGAAGTAATGTTTGCAAGGGCGACAAAGGCCAACGCGATCACTCCAAGCACAACGCCGCCCAAAGGCACCATCCACTCGGTGGGATCTGTGGAGCCCACAATTAAAGCCGAAAAACTCCCGGCTGCGCAGACAGCTCCGGCCGAAAACCCCAGCTGAATGACTTCCGGGAAAATAGAGTTCCGCTTCGTTCGGGTATTCCGCGCCAAAAAGCCAACTCCACCCCACCATGAAAAACCCGACGCGATGCCCAGTTCAACGGCCAGCAAATAATTCAGCATCGGGGACGAAACCGGGAGAAGGGGCTCGGCTTCGGTAATCGCCTGCCACCCGTGTCCGTCCAGTAGCATGTAAAAAAGAAAACCGACAAGAAGAATCAGTCCCGGTGTGATCACCGCGTTAAATCGATTCATCAAGCTCACGCCTCGGGTCACTAGAAGAAAAGACAAGGCCATGCCCACCGCAACACCCACGCTCACCACCCATGTGCCGAGGTCGTAGCCCAGGGCCAATGCGATGTTCCGAATGCCATTTCCGAACATGACGAGAATCAGACCTGTCCAGCCCAACATATTGATGAGATACAGGATGAGGACAACTACAATTCCCCGGGAACCAAAAGCGGGCTTACAAGCGTCGATCTGTTCTAAACCATTTCTTTGGCAGGCGAAGGAGAGGGGGAGGCTCGCGAGAAAGACCCCAATCATATTGCCGGCCACGAGACAAACTAAAGCATCTACGGCCCCCACTAATTCCGCGACATAGCCGCCGGTGAGAAAACACCACGTGGCGACTCCGTAAGCAAAACATGTGCTGTTGGCCCCGAGAGTTCCGTACTCTCGCTCGGAGGGCAACAAGGGCATACGGCCAAAAACGCTCTCTTCTGAGTCCCTCACGGTGCCCCCAGGTAGAGCCCAATCAAGGGAAAGACGAAGCCTAGAAGGACAATGGCCCACCAGTCCAGACGACCGAAGGCGCCAAGCTCAGCGTCTCCTGCTTGATTGAGTACTTCTATTCGCTGCTTCAGTTCGTCAACACGAACTGAAGCCGCGTCCTTTGACTCTTCGTCCTGTGAACCCATTGAACTCTCCAATTTTAGTTTCGTTCGACTTGGTTTCCGGGGGAAGCACATTAAAGAACGGCTGACGCGTCGGCGCCGCCACACAGTAACGCGGTTTCGATGGAGCCAACAGCCTCGTTTCAAAGGAGCCGCTTCATCCTGCCGAAATGGCCTAAAGAAAACGTGGTTTTAAAATGCTACATTGACCCGAAATCGCGCAACAGGCAGAATCAAAGTTGACCGACTGCAAAGAGTCCACATCTCAAGCACTCCCCAAGAACTAAATCAAAGAAGCCTTTAAGCACTCATCAACGCGAGTAGGAATTTTCGTTAGGACTCAATGGCCCCATCCGCGAAAACGATCTCTGAAAAAAGCCTGAGGGGCCAAAGCTTCTGGCATTCAACGCTTCCGACTCCCCTCCAAGGCTGGCCCCAAGTTGAGAGCGATCTTGATCTCGACGTAGCCATTGTCGGAGCCGGCTTTACCGGTCTTTGGACTGCTTACTACCTAGCGACTTACGAGCCCAGCCTCCGCATCGGCGTGTTCGAAGCGAATCGAGTGGGCTTTGGGGCATCGGGCCGCAACGGAGGTTGGTGCGTGGGAACCTTGACTGGGATCTCCACCTACTCCAATGACCCAAAGGCCGAAGCTCAACTCCAGAGAGCACTGTTTGAGACGGTGGGAACCATTGGCCAAGTGTGTCAAATCGAAAGGATTGATTGTGATTGGCATGCCGGTGGCTGGCTTTCTCTGGCTCTCTCTCGCACCCAAGAAACGATCCAGAGACAACTGGTAGAATCGTGGCACGGGATGGGATTTACCCAGCAAGACGTACGCTGGCTGGACCCCGAAGCCTCTCGCGAGCGAGTCCAAATCCCGAACTATGGCGCTTTATACACGCCGCACTGCGCGGCCCTCCATCCAGCGAAACTTGTTCACGGGTTAGCCCGCGCGGTCTCTTCAAAGGGGGTAAAGATTTACGAAGGAAGCCCTGTACGCGAGATTCAGGGTCGAAAACTGAAACTGGATACAGCTCAGGTGCGCGCTCACTGGGTTATTCGAGCCACCGAAGCCTATACGGATTCGATCCGTTCACAGCGCCGGCGCTTGATGCCCATGCACTCAGCGGTCATCGCCACAGAGCCGTTATCCACAGACCAATGGGACGAGATCGGATTAAAAGACCGAGAAACCTTCGGCGATTGTCGACGGATGGTCATCTATGGTCAGAGAACACGCGATGACCGAATGGTCTTCGGCTGTCGTGGAAACTACCGCTTTGGTTCCGGGATTGATGATCGCCTGCCGCCCAGCGATGATTGTTTCAAATCTGTGGAGAGTCGTCTGGCGGAACTCTTTCCGCATCTGCCTCCTTTACCGATTTCTCATCGTTGGGTGGGTGCTCTGGGGATCCCTCGCACCTACACACCTTCGGTGGGGTTCGATGCTCAACGCGGATTTGGATTCGCGGGGGGCTACGTGGGGGAGGGAGTCGCTGCCTCTAATCTGGCCGGTCGTATTCTTGCCGATCTTTGCCTTGAGCGTGATACGCCAATCGTCCACCTCCCCATGGTCGGACACGACTTTTCGCGTTGGGAACCAGAGCCTCTCCGGTGGATTGGCGTAAACGGCATTCGCCGACTCGGCGAACACCTGGATCAAAACGAATTGACAGATCGTCCCAATTCAAAGTTTTCCGAAGCGCTCTTTTCCCATTTTTCGAAGGGCTAGGCAATCTACCTGAGTCATCAAAAAAAGCAGGAAGCGATCAATCGCCCGCCACCGAAGAAGACTTCCCTGGGCCACCCGCCTGTTCTGGACTTTTCAGTCGATGCTTCTGAATCTTTCCGCTCGCGGTCCGAGGAAGTTCCCGCTCGACCACGTAACGTTTCGGACATTTAAATCTCGCCAGACGATCAGCCGCCCAGGCATCCAATTCCTCTTTAGATAAAAACTGGCCTGACTCAAAGACAAGATGGGCTCGTCCCACTTCGCCCCACTGAGGATGGGCCTCACCCACTAAGGCAATTTCACGGATGGCAGGATGTTCGCGGTAGATGGCTTCGATTTCCGCCGGATAAACATTCTCGCCGCCGGAGATAAACATATCTGTGGTCCGACCCACCAGGGTGATGAATCCGTCTTCGTCCCGTGTCGCCAGATCGCCGGTGCAGAGCCAGCCCGCGATGAGAGTCTCCGCCGTGGCCTCGGGGTTTTCCCAATAGCCCAGCATCGTGACCGGCCCCTGGACGACAATCTCTCCTTTTTCACCGGGCTCCGTCTCGCGCCAGAGGGAAGGCGATCGAAACCCACCGGCCCGATCGACAACCTTGACTTCGCTCAACTTGACTGGGCGACCGACTGTCCCTGCGCGCTCGAGGGACTCACCCGCAGAAAGGCACGTCAACGTAGATGTTTCAGTTTGGCCGTAGCCTTGCTGAAGTAAAATTCCGTGGTCTTTAAAATCCCGAATCAGTTCAATGGAGACGGCGGACCCTGCCGTAAAAACAAATCGCAAGGCCGAACGCTTCCAGCGATGGGGTAAGGTCTCCCGGAGAGAATCGTTTAAGCGTTGATGCATGCTTGGAACGCCCCCGAAATAAGTGATGGACTCGGCATCAACAGCATCCCATACGGCTGCTGGCTCGAACTTTTTCTGCAGAATCAGCCCCCCTCCCGCATGGATTGTGGGGAGCGCCAAGATCTGTAAACCCAGCGAATGAAAGAGGGGGGTCACAATCAGGACCCGATCTTTCGTGCCATTGTCGAAAAAGGAAGCTGCATTCAACGCATTGGCCAGTACTTTTCGATGGGGGAGCAGGGCGCCCTTAGGCTTTCCTGTCGTCCCGGATGTATACATGAGAAGCACAGGATGATCGCCGGAGACGTCTTCCCAGGCCTCGAACCGTTCGCCCGTTCGTAAAGCTCGCTCATAGTCATCGCTGACCTCACCGCTTACGGCCCATACCTGGGACGGAGAATGTCGAGCAAAACCAAGCGCGGCAGAAACCAGTTTTTCTAACTCCTTTTCGTAAAGAAGCAGATGGGGTCGGCAATCGTCGAACTGAAAGGCGATCTCGCGCTCGGAGAGACGCAGGTTAATCGGAACTAGAATCGCTCCGATTCGGGCAGCCGCAAAAAAAGCTTCAAGGTAGGCGGTGCGATTGTGCAAAAGCACTGCAATTCGGCCCTTGGAGCCCACGCCGGCTGAGCGAAAGCGGCTGGCCAAGACTGAAATTCGCCCATCAAAGGCTTTCCAGTCCAGTTCCCGCTCCCCATCGCTCACCGCGAAGGCATCCGGGCGAGTCTTGGCCCAGTGCAAAGGCCATGCGCCCACATTGTCCGGAGGCGATAGGGGCCGTCCCGAAGTCAACTTTTCCTGATTTTTATCCACACTCAGGGCGTAACTCAGCCAAAGTTCGCACGCTAGGGGAGAGCCTTTTCATGAGTCCATGTATCCTGTCCCTGTGCTCATTGACTCCGTTGACAAAGCCGTTCTCCGGCATGGTCTTTCAGGCCGTCGCATCTTGGTGGCCGTTTCGGGCGGCGTCGACTCCAGCGTTCTACTTCACGCTTTGTCGGAACTCATTCAAAAGCGAAACCTGGTGCTTTCAGTGGGGCATGTTCAGCATGGCCTGAGAGGCCAAGCTTCCATTGAGGACCAAGAAGCTGTCTTAACTCAAGCCCGCACGCTGGGTCTGAACGCTCAGGTCCTGCCCGGAGATCCGCACCCTGAACGCACCGATGTCCCCAACCAGGCCCGACCGACCTTGCAAGAAGCGGCTCGAGAGGTTCGCCTGAAGGCTCTCAATGAAATGGCCCGTCTCTGGAAAGCCGACCACCTCGCCACGGGCCACAACCTGGATGACCAAAGCGAAACGATCCTTATGCGCCTGCTTCGAGGAACGGGCCCCATGGGCATGCAGGGCATCGAGCATCAATCAAAAGACGGTTTTGTCGTGCGCCCATTGCTCTCCGTCTCGCGGGAGGAAATTCTGGATTTTGCGCAAGAGCGCCAAATCGTGTGGCGCGAAGATGCCTCCAATGCCACTGACCAATACACTCGGAACAAACTACGTCATCATTGGATCCCTCAACTGCGGGAGGCCTTCAATCCTCAGTTGCTCACGGCGATTGGCCGTTTCGCGGATGCCATGCAGGAGGACGAACGCTGGATTGGGCCGATGGTGCGTGAGGCCAGCGACCGAATGACCCTCGCGTCCGAAACTCACTCTACTGCTGGGCTCACATGGACAACGCTGGGCTGGGAGGAACTCCCTGACGGTCTGGCTCTAAGGGTGATCCGCCAAGGTCTTCATGATGCGGGACGAGGCCGAGATGTCAGTCGGATACATCTTGAACGAATCCTGGCCTTTCTGCGTAAACCCGACGTTGAAACGGGACGGAGAATAGAACTGCCCGGGGGGGACAGTCTTGTCAAAACCTCTTCAGGCTATCGCTTCGCGATCGGAGGCCGCGATCAATTCTCTCCATGCTAGAGTCTATTTGTAAGCGTCGGGAAAGATCTAGGGCGCGGAGAAGGCTCGGCACATCACGTTTTAGGCCGTTGAGGGAACCTTAGAGTCAAGAGCAGCATCCCTGAAGAAAGAATCGCACTGAAAGCCACGAAACAGGGCTTATTTTAGGTCAACTTAAGCTGGACCGAACCGAAGGCAAAGAGTACGAGGACCGATTCAGGAAGCTTCAATGCAATCAAAGGAAATGAAGTGAATCAGCAGTTTTACAAAAACATGGCACTTTGGGTCGTCATCCTTGTGGTGATGCTTCTTCTTTTCACCATGCTTCGCGAAGAGCAAGAGCCCACTCCTGAGCTGGCCTACAGCGATTTCATCATCTCGGTAGAAGACGGCCAAGTCGAAAAAATTACCATTGAAGACGGTCAGATTACGGGTGTCCGTGTCGATGGCGGAGACTTCTCGACGTATGCACCCGGGATTTCAGAGGACATGCTAGCCCTGCTCAAGGAAAAGCAAGTCGTCGTTCGTGCCCAGCCCAAAGACGAGGGCAGCTTTTGGCGACAGATGTTGATCATGTGGTTTCCGTTGGTCCTCTTTATTGGCCTCTGGATTTTTGTGATCCGGCAGATGCAGTCGGGCGGCGGAAAAGCCATGAGCTTTGGCAAATCCAAGGCAAAGTTACTCACGGAAAATCAACATTCCGTCACCTTTAAAGATGTGGCCGGGATCGAGGAATCCAAGGGAGAGCTTGAGGAAATCATCGCCTTTCTCAAAGAACCCAAGAAATTCACCCGATTGGGAGGCCGCATCCCAAAGGGGGTCCTGCTCGTAGGTCCACCGGGAACCGGTAAAACCCTTCTTGCCCGAGCCGTCGCAGGTGAGGCTGCGGTTCCCTTCTTTTCAATCTCGGGTTCAGACTTCGTGGAAATGTTTGTGGGGGTCGGCGCGTCCCGAGTACGGGATCTTTTCCTCCAAGGTAAAAAGCAGGCTCCGTGCATCATCTTTATTGACGAGATTGATGCCGTGGGGCGTCATCGCGGAGCCGGCATGGGAGGCGGTCACGATGAGCGTGAGCAGACCCTGAACCAGCTCTTGGTGGAAATGGACGGGTTCGAGAGTAATGAAGGCGTGATTATGATCGCCGCGACCAACAGACCCGATGTGCTGGATCCGGCGCTCCTTAGACCCGGGCGTTTTGATCGTCGCGTTGTGGTCCCCAGACCGGATTTGCGCGGACGCCTGCAGATCCTGAAAATTCATACCCGACGCGTTCCCGTTGATGACGACGTCGATCTTGAGTTACAAGCACGTGGAACTCCTGGCTTCGTCGGAGCTGACCTGCAAAATCTTGTCAACGAAGCCGCATTGCTCGCTGCGAGACGAAATGCGCAACGGGTGGGACACGTCGACTTTGAAAACGCGAAAGACAAGGTCCTCATGGGGGCTGAGCGTCGAAGCATGATCATGAGCGACGAAGACAAACGGGTGACCGCTTTTCACGAAGCCGGGCATGCGCTTGTGGCCTTAATGACGCCTAAGGATTCGGATCCTGTCCACAAAGTGACCATCATCCCACGTGGGATGGCTCTCGGGTTGACTCAGACCTTGCCCGAAGAGGATCGGCTGAACTATACAAAGGACCAGATTTTTGCTGTCATCCGCTATGCGATGGGCGGACGGGCCGCAGAAGAAATCGTCTTTGGACACTTCTCAACCGGGGCATCAAATGACCTCCAGCAGGCCACCAACTGGGCTCGTCGCATGATCACCGAGTATGGGATGAGCGAGGCTCTAGGCCCGGTCTCTTACGCGGACGGGGGAGGCGATGTTTTTCTGGGCAGGGACTTCGTCAGCCGAAAAGAATACAGTGAAAGCAAGGCTCAGGAGATCGACGAGGAGGTGACCTCAATTCTTTCAGCAAAATATGCGGAGGCGCGAGAAATCCTGACCGTGCATCGCGACAAACTGAATGCCATTGCCGAGAACCTCCTTGAGCGGGAGACTCTGGAAACGGGAGACCTACAAACCCTGATCCAAGGTGATCCCCTGCCCACTCTGCGCCCGACCACTGGAGATTCATCTGAACCCCCTTCTCCAGAGGGTCCCACGGAGAAGAGGACCCCCAACGATGTGGCGGGAGGAGACCTACCGGACCCGGAACCCTTTCCGGGCTAACTCCGACCAGGAGGGTTGAGTGAATAACGAGACTCTCTTCCCACCCGACCGGGTGAGTGTCATGGGCGTGTTGAATACGACTCCGGACTCGTTCTCGGACGGAGGAAGGCTTTACTCTTCGGAGGAAGGCCTTCTGCTTCGTGAACTTCAAGCTGGGGCCCAACGCCTGGTGGAGGCGGGCGCCCACCTTCTCGATATCGGTGGAGAAAGCACCCGCCCCGGGGCGCTTGAGGTCCAGGTCGGCGATGAAATACGTCGCACCGAAGGCGCCATTCGAAGCGTCGCGGCCTCCACGTCTGTTCCCATCTCCATTGACACACGTAAAGCGGAAGTTGCCCAGGTCGCGATCAAGGCCGGCGCATCTGTGATTAACGACGTGAGCGGCCTATCCCACGACCCCTCGCTGGCCGTCGTGGCGGCCCAAACAGGTTCAGTTCTGATTCTGGGTCATATGCAAGGCACGCCTCAAACCATGCAGACGCGTCCCCATTACTCTGATTTACTCCAAGAGGTCGCTCGTGATTTGCAAAAATCCATCGACATCGCTCGCGCAGCAGGAGTGGACTCCGAACAACTTGTGATCGACCCGGGCATTGGCTTTGGCAAGAGACTTGAGGATAATCTCCTTTTAATTGCTCACGCCGGCTGGTTTCGCGAACATTTTGGACTTCCAGTCTTGATTGGGCCCTCACGAAAAGCTTTTATCGGAACGCTTACAGGAGACCCAGTGACGGAACGCGACCTCCCGAGTCACGCTGCATGTGCGGTGGCCGCCTTTACGGGCGCGGATGCCGTTCGTGTTCATGAGGCGAGTGGGGCGCTCCGCTCAGTGCTCATCGGGAAGGCTATTCGGGATGCCAGCGCGAAGGTCGCCACATGATCGAATTTATCTGGAACTTTATCCGAGAACTGGGTGATTTTTTTGCGGCGAACTTTGATCCATGGCGAGACAGCATCGACATCCTTCTGGTGACGGTGGGGATTTACTGGCTGTTGCTTCTCATTCAAGGCACGAGAGCCATCCAAATCTTAGTCGGCCTGGTCGTTCTCATTGGCTTGAGTTTGGCTTCCGAAATTTTTCAATTTCCCACGGTACGACTCATTTTGCAAAATTTCTTAGGCTCGGCCGTTCTGATTATCATCGTCCTCTTTCAGCACGACATACGACGCGCTCTAGCTCGGGTGGGTCGCGGGTTTTTCCCCTCTGTCTCCGCCCAGCAAGAATCTCAAATCTTTGAAGAGATTGTTCGCACCGCACAGGCTTTGGTCAAAAAGCGAGTGGGAGGCCTGATCGTCTTGGAGCGTGAAAGCGCCCTCACGGACCAAATTGACGGAGAAAAAGCCGTTGATGCCCAAGTGAGTCACGAACTCCTAATCAGCATTTTTATGCCCAGCTCTCCGCTTCATGACGGCGCCGTTCTGATTAGCGAAGGTCGAATTATCTCGGCAGGTTGTATCTTGCCCCTCTCTGCTCGCGAGAATATGCCCGGTGAAATAGGAACTCGGCACCGTGCGGCCGTGGGCATCACGGAGGAAACCGATGCCGTAGTCGTTGTGATCTCTGAGGAGACGGCGTCTATTTCTGTCGTCATGGCGGGCGAAATGGTCCGCGGCTTGGATGCCTCACGGCTGCGGGTCGTATTGCACGACATCTTGGCTGGCGAACAGCGCGACCTGTCCAGCGTGACTGATCCAGCTAGCCAGCCCGATGCTCTCGCGACTCCCCTCAAACCCAGCGAGTCCATCTTGCCCATAGAACCTGGGAAATGAATTCCTCATGAAAATCTTCAAATCCATACACCCTGGGCTTCTCGTTCTCGCGTTCGCCATCGCCGTCTTTCTGTGGGGAATCGCTTCTGGATCGAGCAACGCTGAGAGAGGCTTTGACATCCCGGTCGTATTGGACCGTCTCCCCGATGCTCTGGTGGTCACTGATCAAAGCAGCGATGCCATCAACGTACGCGTCATGGGGAGTCGAGCGGTACTCAGGAGTATCGTTCCAGAAAAATACAAATACGACATCGATGTCTCCGGAGGCAAGCCGGGCGTCGCCGTGTATGAAATTGAGCTCGCCCGGATCGACCTTCCTCGCGGAGCCAACTTTGTGGCTCACTCTCCTTCCCGGGTTCAGGTTCGATTTGAGAAACGCGGTCGCAAAGCGGTTCCCATCAAACCTGAAATCGAGGGGACGCCCGCGGCCGGCTTTCGACTTCTCTCAATCGAAGTCACCCCTCCTGAAACCGTTATTCTCGGAGCCCTGAGCCAAGTGATGCGCCTCGACGAAGTCGGAACTGAGACCATAGATCTCTCTGGGCTCAACGAATCCATCACCCGAGAGGTCCGAGTGATTCCTGGGCGAGGCAAGCTCTGGGTGGAGGATGATCAGCGCGTCACGGTGCAGGTGCTCATCGAATCCGAGAGCCCTCCAGAGCCATTTGAGCAGGTCCCCCTCGAAGGAACCCTTGAAGGGGCCATTGAAGCCCAAGCTTTCTAAAACGACCGCCCAGACGTCATGGAGTAAGAACGAGAAAATGTCGGAAAACCGAAAACTTTTTGGAACAGACGGAGTCCGAGGACGGGCCAATCGCTACCCGATGACGGCTGAAGTGGCGCTCAAACTGGGGCAGGCCGCCGCGCACGTCTTCTTTGAAAAGAACAGCTCAAAAAGGCACCGAATCCTAATCGGAAAAGACACTCGCCTCTCGGGCTATATGTTCGAAGACGCCCTCGCGGCCGGGATATGCTCCATGGGCGTCGATGTCATCCACGTGGGCCCCATGCCTACGCCAGCCTTGGCCTTTCTGACTTCTGACATGAGGTGTGATGCAGGCGTCATGATCACAGCCAGCCACAATCCCTACCAAGACAACGGGATCAAGTTTTTCGGTCGAGACGGATTCAAATTGGCGGACGAAATCGAATCTGAGATTGAGGCCTTGGTCTTATCTGATTCACTCTTGGAACACCGGGCACCAGCCGATCGCCTAGGGAAGGCCACGCGGATCGATGATGTGGAGGGCCGCTATGTCGTTTTCCTCAAGAACAGCATACCGCGGGACATCACTTTCGATGGCCTACGCGTGGTTCTTGATTGCGCGAACGGGGCCGCGTACAAAGTAGGACCTACGGTTTTACGTGAACTAGGCGCGGAAGTGTTTGTCACCGGAGCGGAACCCGACGGAAGGAACATCAACGAAGACTGCGGCTCCCTGTTCCCTGAGCGTGCGGCCGAGTGGGTCCTTAAAAACAAGGCGGATATTGGCATTGCTGTGGACGGAGACGCCGATCGTGTCATTCTCATCGATCAGCTCGGGCAAATCCTCGACGGCGACCGAGTGATTGCCCTTTGTGCCCGCCAGCTCCAAGAGAGCGGAGCCTTAAAAGGCTCTGGAGTCGTGGCCACGGTCATGAGCAACCTCGGACTTGAGGCCTATCTAGAAGGACTGGGACTCGACCTGATTCGAACTCAAGTAGGAGATCGATACGTGGTGGAGGCTATGCGGAAGGGGGGATATAACCTCGGAGGTGAACAGTCAGGGCATATTGTGCTGCTGGACCGGAGCACCACCGGAGACGGCCTCATGACCGCTCTCCAAGTCCTCTCAGTGATGGCGCGCGATGGTCGCCCGCTGTCGGACCTCCTTCCCGAGTTTGTCACTCGACCCCAAGTCATGATCAATATCGAAGTCGCCCACCGAACCCCTCTTGAAGACCTCACTGATTTTCAAGAGAAGGTGCGTGAGGTGGAAGCCGAAATGCAAGGCCAGGGGCGCGTCTTGGTTCGGTACAGCGGCACGGAACTCAAGGCTCGAGTCATGGTGGAAGGCCCCGACGCCTCGTTCGTGAGCCAATCTGCGGAGAATCTCGCGAACGCGCTAAAGAGAGCTCTCGCCTAGACAAACCCCGGAGCGATCTTACTCAAAGAGTGAGGCCATGCTCGGACAGAGACTCGGAAAGCACGAGTAGAGAAAGAGCGGCATGAGAGAAGACGGGATCTGGCCACTCCGATCGGCGGCGCACATGCGCGCGCTCGACGCATTCACGATCAATGAGATCGGAGTGCCGGCCGATGTTCTCATGGAAAGTGCCGGACGAGTCGTCTTGGATGTGGTGCTGCAACGACTTGAAGCCCTGCCGAATCCAGCCGCCTCAGAAGTTGTGGTCCTTTGCGGTAGAGGCAATAACGGCGGTGACGGTTTAGTGGTCGCTCGTCATCTTCATCAGAGAAGAATCCCTGTGAAAGCCGTTCTGTGGCCCTCTCAAAAGGCACTCTCGTCCGACTGCGAACGCAATCGCCTGCGCGCGGAAGCAGCGGGAGTCCAAATTGAAAAAGAACTCCCTGAGCTCGGTTCGTCTGGAATTCTTGTGGATGCTCTCTTTGGGACCGGGCTCTCGCGTCCATTACAAGGAGACGCGGCGGCCTGGGTGGACTGGGCCAATCGAGTCCCTCGTTCCGACTGGCAAATTGTATCCATAGATCTTCCGTCGGGCTTGGACAGCGATACAGGACAAGTTCTCGGAGCGGCCATTCAAGCCGACGAGACCCTCGCCCTCGGCGCCGTCAAACAGGGACTCGCCTTGGCTCCGGGCAGAGACCACGCCGGACATATCCGATTGGCCCGAATTGGAATTGCCGACTCGATGGAACCAGGGGAACCGGGTGATTCTTTTGACGAGGTGGGTCTTTGGTCGAGCTTCGCAGCGTGCGTGGCCTTGCCCAGGCGTCCTCATTCGGGGCACAAGGGGCACTTTGGTCATGTCCTGCTTCTCGCCGGCTCAGAGGGGAAAACAGGAGCGGCCGCCCTGAGTGCCGCCGCCGCACTTCGCACGGGCAGTGGCCTCGTGACACTGGGCTGCCCAGCCAGCCTTGAACCTCTCCTTGCAGCGAAGGTGACAGAGGCCATGACCGCCGCTCTTCCCGAGGAGCCTTCCAAGAGTCTGTCTAAGTCCGCGCTGTCGTCCATCCTCGATCTTCTTCAAACCCGGAGCGTTCTAGGTTTGGGGCCGGGCCTCGGAACGGAGGATTCAACGCGTGACCTGATCCTGAGTTTGCTCGAAGCCACCTCTCTGCCCATGGTCATCGATGCTGATGGCCTGAATGTTCTCGGGGGTGCTCTCTCCAGTCTGAAAAATCGCGAAGGCGCAACCGTGCTCACCCCTCATCCGGGCGAAGCTGGGCGCCTGCTGGGCCTCACGCCTGCTGAAATCAATGCAGACCGAATCTCGGTGGCGCGGAGGCTCTCCCTCGAGACGGGCTCGATCGTGCTGCTGAAAGGTTCGGGAACGGTGATCGCCGATCCCGGCGGGCAGACGCTGGTCAACCCCACCGGCGGCGCCTACCTTGCCAGTGCGGGCAACGGAGATGTTCTGACGGGCGTGATCACAGCCTTGATTGGACAGGGCCTTGATCCATTCCACGCAACGGCTCTGGGCGCCTATTTGCATGGAGATGCGGGCGACCGCTTAGCCCGTCGGATTGGCCAGTCCGGATTGCTCGCGGGCGAAATCAGTGCTGAAATTCCAGCGAGCATGGAAACACTTCGAACCCAAAGAGAAACCCATGACAGTATCTCCAGATTCTTCGGATCGACTCTCCTTCATTTCCCCGAGCCCTGAGAAAACGAGACAAGTGGCCTCCGTACTAAGCCGCTGCTGGGCCCAAACCAGTCACGGGCGGTCGGGCTTGCAAATCCTTCTGAGGGGCGAGCTCGGGGTGGGAAAGACGGTGTTCGTCAAGGGACTGGCCATGGGCCTGGGACTCGGATCGGACCACATTTCGAGCCCGACGTTTGTCCTCGCGAATCAATACGCATGCGAAGACGGCCGAGGGCTCCATCATGTCGATTTCTACCGCCTGGAATCATTTGACGAACTCGAGAGCATGGGTTTTTTTGAACTGGGTGGCCCGGACGTGGTCCTCGCGATCGAATGGGGAGACCGCTTCCCGGAGGCTCTATCTAAAGACCGTCTGGAGATCCATTTGGCCCGTCGAGGTTCCTCGGGCGAAGAGGAGCGTGCTATTGAGGTTCAGGCCACAGGGCCCGAGTCTCAACTTTCGCTAAATGCTTGGAAAAAAAACTGGCCGGAGAAGCCTCTTTCTTCGCATTGAAAGCTTCGTCACTTTCAGTTCACCCTTACCCCTCGCTCACGAACGGGCTAGATTCCGGCGCCGAGGAGCCCAAGGCAGAGGGACTCAAAAGGATGGAGACCAGAGTATGGCCCTGATCGTCCAAAAATTCGGCGGCACGAGCGTCGGCGATATTGAACGGATTCAGAACGTGGCGCAACGGGTCGCGAAGACACGAGAGGCGGGACACGATGTAGTCGTGTGCGTATCGGCCATGTCCGGGGAGACCAACCAACTCGTTAGCTTGGCCGAGCAGATCTCAGGAGGCCATGCGCCACTGGCTCGAGAATACGATGTCCTGCTGTCCGTGGGTGAGCAAAAAACGATTGCGCTCCTGGCCATGGCCATCGAGCAACTCGGTCACTCGGCTCGATCTTTTACCGGTGCGCAAATGGGAATGCGCACGAATTCTGACCACACGCGAGCGCGCATCGAACAGGTGGACACACTCGTCCTCAAAGAATGTTTATCGGAAGGGACTGTCTGCGTGATCGCCGGTTTTCAGGGCGTCGATCCAAGCGGTCGCATCACGACGCTCGGGCGCGGCGGCTCAGACACTTCCGCCGTGGCCGTGGCCTGCGCGCTAGACGCAGATGTCTGCGAGATTTACACGGATGTGGATGGGGTCTACACGGCGGACCCGCGCGTCGTCGAGGACGCTCGAAAACTCTCTCGCATCTCTTTCGAGGAGATGCTGGAGTTGGCCAGCCTAGGCGCGAAAGTCCTTCAAATTCGCTCTGTCAAGTTTGCGATGAGATATGGGTTGCGTTTACACGTGCGTTCAAGTTTTTCGTCAGATGAGGGGACTTGGGTTGTCCCCGAGGAGGATGTGGTGGAGCAACTGGTGGTTTCAGGCGTAACCTGCAACAGCAACGAGGCGCAAATTCGGCTTCAAAACGTACCCGATCAGCCTGGCATCGCGGCGAGAGTTTTCACACCTCTGGGCGACGCGGGAATTGTCGTAGACATGATTATTCAAAACTATGCCAGTGACGGATCCACCGATATGACTTTTACCGTCCCTCGTGGCGACTATGCAAAAGCCCTTTCCATCGCCCAAGAAGCAGGCCGAGAGCTCGAGTGCGAGACGGTTGAAGGCGATGACGGGATTGCAAAAGTGTCCATTGTTGGGCTTGGCATGAAGGATCATGCGGGCGTGGCCACCCGCATGTTTAAAGTCTTGGCCCGAGAATCCATCAATATTCAGATGATCAGCACCAGTGAGATTAAGATTTCGGTCGTCATTGCACAAAAGTATGCAGAATTAGCCGTGCGCGCCTTGCATGCGGAACTCATTGACGTGCTCGACAGCTAGGATGCGGAGAACAAACGAGGAGATACGCTCTTCGTGGACCTCGGGCATTTTTGGAGCGACGACGGCCCTCTGGATCTTTTCTCTGGGCTCTTTTGGCGTGAATGCTTGGTTACGGCCCGAGATTGCAGAATGCAAAGGAAATGCCTGGCGGATCGACCGCCGAGCTCTGCCGGCCGCGGCGAGATGCACTCGCTCCTCACACCTTGCCGCTGACCCTCGGGACGGTGCGGCCGGATTGCTTTTCGGGCGCCCGGTGAACTTAAACTTCGCGAGCCAAGATGACCTAGAGAGCCTTCCCGGGCTAGGCCCGGTCCGAGCCAGAGCCCTCCTCGCTGCACGCGAGGCCCACGTTCTCGCGTCGGCTGAAGACTTGCTTCGGATCCGGGGAATCGGTCCTAAAACCATTCAGGGCCTAGCCGGCTGGGTTCAAGGTCGCTCATTCGCGATAGACTCTGAGGGCACCCTCTCTCCCTTGGAGGCCCATTGATGGCCCAGGAAAAAACCGGCATGCCTTTGGGTCTCGCGTGGACTCGGATTCAAAAGTTTTTTGTCACAGATCTTTGGGAGTTCGACCTCAGCCCACGAAGTTGGACAGCCGCGGCAGTCAGGCTGCTTCAGTTCTCCATGATGGTAGGGCAGGGGTTTGTCAGCGATCGTCTTCTCCTGCGGTCAAGCGCGCTGACTTTTGTCACCGCACTCTCCATGATTCCTCTCCTCGTTGTCGTTGTGGCTCTCATTGGAATCGTCGGCGGCCAAAGGTCCCTGATCGACCTGCTTGTGAGTCAGATGACAGCCGTGAGCCCAGAAGCCAGCGTTTGGGTAACCACTCGAATACAGGAAGTCGATATTAAAAATCTAGGGACGCTCGGCGGGGCCACGCTCATCGGCTCGGCCATTCTTGCCCTTCGCCACCTGGAGACCACCCTGGGTGAAATCTGGGGCGTGCGGCAAAACCGTAACTGGCCACGGCGATTTGCGGACTACCTCGCAGTGCTCGTCGTCGCGCCGATTCTGCTGGGCGTGGCCGTCTCGTTTTGGGCCAGCCTGGGCAATGAGTCGGTGGCTAAATCGATTGGGTCGCTTCCCCTCATTGGAGATCTACACCGACTTCTCCTCTTTCAGCTCCCTCAGCTCTCGATGTGTTCGGCCTTTACCTTTCTTTACTGGTTTTTCCCGAATACACGGGTCAACCTCAGCGCGGCCCTGGTCGGTGCTCTAGTGGCCACGGTGCTTTTTTCCTTATCTCGAATTTTTTACGTAGAGATGAGCGTCGGGGCCGCTCGCTACAGTGTCTTGTTCGGCGGGTTAGTGGCTCTCCCTCTCGTCCTCACCTGGATCTACGTATGCTGGAGCGTCGTCCTCTTTGGAGCCGAGGTTGCTTTCGCTTATCAAAACATTGCTCACTACCGCGAGGATCGACTGCGGCCGATATTGCCCACCGCAGCCCGCGAGGACTTGGGCGTTCGCGTGATGCTGTCGGTGGCCCAGGCCTTTAAGCTCCACCAAGGGCCTCAAACCGCTGAGGCTCTCTCCTTAGGCTTAAACGTGCCCGTGAGAGGCGTGAGAGAGATCCTCGACGAACTCAAAGAGGCTGGGCTGGTGCTCCCCAGTGCCGGGATGGAGCGTGAGCCTGGGTTCGTTCCCAGTGCGCCTCTCTCAGACACAACCGTCGCCGACATCTTGTCGGCCCTGAGAGGTCAGCGGCACTGGGTCGAAGCCAATACGGCTCAGACCGACCCAGATTCGCCCGTAGCGGCCTCAGAGGCTCCCATTGATGAAATATTTAAAGAACTGGACCAAGCTCTCGTGCAGATTGCCGGTGAGCGTAGCCTCTCAGATATCCTTGAGGACACCCGCCTCGAAGTTCAAAAGGCCGAGAAAGAGCGCGCCCTGCAGCCGAGTTGACCCCGATCTCGGCCGGGGGTAGGGTCGCCGGTGAGAAGAGGGCTCAAACTCGCCTTAGGAGGCCACCGCTAGTGTCCTCTATACTCAACCTAAACTTGGAACTAAGCCGTTGAAGCGTATCTACCTTGACCACAATGCGACCACGCCCCTGCGCGAAGAAGTCGCGGAAGCCATGTCGAAGATTCTTTTTTCGGAGTTCGGCAACCCTACGAGTACCCACGAAGAGGGCGCCCGGGCAAGAACTCACGTGGAAACATCCCGTGAACGGGTGGCTCAATGCCTAGGCGCCAAATCCGCAGAAATCATTTTTACCGCCGGTGCCAGTGAGTCGAACAACACAGTCCTCGCCACGCTCTTGGACCCAGAGCTGCCACGAAGAGGCCTGATCACCAGTACAGTGGAGCATCCCTCTATTCTGGAACCCGCGCGACAACTCGAAAAAGCCGGAGTGCCTGTGACTTGGATTCCGGTCGACCGAGACGGACGGGTCTCACCCGAACGAGTCTTCGAGGCTGCTGATCGAGGTCCGGCCTTAGTTTCCCTGATCTGGGCCAATAACGAGACCGGCGTGCTGCAGCCCATTCAAGAAATTGCGGCCGGGCTCGAACATAGAGGCATTCCTCTTCATGTCGACGCGACTCAAACCGTCGGAAAATGTCCCGTGGATCTCCAATCCACTCCCATCGCCTACCTGTCGTGTTCCGCTCACAAATTAAATGGACCCAAAGGAACAGGGTGTCTCGTCGCTCGAGGCCACAGCCCGGTTCATCCCCTATTGCTCGGTGGACCACAGGAACGAAGACGGCGAGGGGGGACCGAAAATGTGGCAGGAATCGTGGGCTTCGGTCTCGCGTGTCAACTCGCACACGTGGAGCTTTCCGAACGGATCAAAGCCTACTCTGAACTCAGGGACCACCTCTGGCAGAGCCTTTCAGAGAGGATCGGGGGCCTCCGTCGCAATGGAACCTCTGAACATGTTCTACCGAATACCCTCAACCTACAGTTTGCAGGCGCGGCCGGGGAAGTGATGGTTCAGGCCCTCGACCTCGAAGGAATCGCCGTCTCCATGGGGGCGGCCTGCCATTCGGGGTCAGTCTCACCTTCACACGTTCTCACCGAAATGGGCCTGAGTTCCGAAGAGGCCCGAAGCAGCCTGAGGCTTTCCGTAGGTCAAGGCTTAACCCTCGACGACATCTCTCGTGCAGCGGAAAGCATCGCCAGGGTCGCCCGCAGAGCACAGGAAGCCTCCGCCGCATGAGTCCAGACCAAGAAAAAAACACTGGCTCAGACCGAATTCTAGTCGCTATGTCAGGAGGCGTTGATTCTTCCGTCGCTGCGGCCCTTCTCGTAGAGCAGGGTCGTGAGGTCGTAGGCGTGACCCTCAATCTGGCCGGCGACACTTCTCGCTGCTGCTCTCTTGAAGACGCGGACGACGCTCGCAAGGTTGCCGAAACACTGGGAATTCGATTTTTTGTAGCCAACTACGCAGACCGCTTTCGCGAAGAAGTCATCGAAGAATTCGCCGATTCATATCTGCGAGGCGAAACTCCGATTCCCTGCGTCGCCTGCAACAAGCGTTTTAAATTTGATTATCTCATGGATCGCGCCTCGGTATTTGGTGCAGAAACCGTGGCCACAGGTCATTATGCCCGTGTTTCAAAATCTTCGGAGACGGGCTTATTTGAACTGCGGAGACCGCGGGATACCAATAAGGACCAAACCTATTTCCTGTTCCAACTCGATCAAGCTCAGCTCGCGGGGACGTCTTTTCCTCTGGGCGACATGAGCAAGGAAGAAGTGCGCTTGCGCGCCGCCGACCTGGGTCTCGCCACCGCTCACAAGCCGGAGAGCCAAGAGATCTGCTTCGTTCCGGACGGCGACTACGCCCGGGTTGTGGAAAAAATTAGGCCAGAGGCCACGCGTCTCACCGGAGACCTTGTGGACTCAAGTGGACAAACGCTTGGCCAGCACAAAGGCGTTCACCGCTTCACCATCGGCCAGCGACATGGTTTGGGGATCTCCTCTAATCGGCGACTCTACGTGAAAGAAATTCGCGCAAAAACTCAGGAAGTCATCGTGGGCGACGCTAAGGATCTCGATGAAACCCTGGCTCACGTGAACCAGGTCAACTGGATCTCGGGCTCTCTTCCATCTGCGCCTGTGAGAGCGCGCGTTCAGGTGCGCTACCGCCATGCTGGAGTTCCTGCGACCATCACCCCGCTTCCGGATCAGCGGGCTCAACTGGTCTTCGATGAACCCGTGCGGGCCATCGCTCCAGGGCAAGCTGCTGTCTTTTACGGTCTTGACGACGACATGGAACAAGGCGAACGGGTCCTTGGAGGCGGCTGGCTAAGTTCGCAGGCCTCTTCGTGAACCCAAGCCACAAAGACCCTGTTGAAAAGAGTCCGAGCCGTTCGTTGTTAGAAGAGCGCTTGGGCCACCACTTCTCCAACACCTCCCTTCTCGACACGGCTCTACGCCATTCCTCCTACGCCAACGAGCACCCCGGCCTCGAAAGCAACGAGCGACTGGAGTTCTTAGGGGACGCTGTGATTGGGCTTGTTGTGGGCGAACTTCTCTACAGCAACCAACCCCACTGGCAGGAAGGAGAGCTCACTCGGGGGCTTCACAGACTGGTCGACAAACCGGCCTGTGCCTCGCTGGCGCGAAAACTCCACATTGGCCCGTATCTAGAGCTTGGCCGGACGGAGCGGCAATCCAACGGAGCCGACAAAGATTCTATTCTCGCCGACGCACTTGAAGCGATCCTAGGAGCGGTCTTTCTTGACGGAGGTCTCGCCGCGGTGAGAAACTTTATTGAGAGAGCCTACGTCAAAGAAATCAGCGAAGATGCTCGCCCCGTGGAGCGAGATATCAAAACAAGGCTTCAAGAACATGCTATGGCGACCTTTGGCGAATTCCCAAAGTACGAATTGCAGTCAGACAGCCAAATCGAAGGGGCCGACGAGCGTTTTACTGTGTGCGTGTTCGTAGACCAGAAAGTCTATGGCACAGGGGTCGGGCGAACCAAAAGAGCAGCCGAGTTCGAAGCCGCTCAAATCGCGTGGCAGGCCCTTCAGGCCAAGGCCCCCCACGATGAGTGACTCGAAGTCGAAGACCTTGATGGCCGATTCACATCGGTCCGGATTTGTGGGCTTACTCGGCCCGCCTAATGCTGGAAAATCAACGCTGCTCAACCGACTTCTGGGCCAAAAACTGGCCATCGTAAGTCCGAAACCACAAACCACTCGAAGTCGTATTTTGGGTGTGTTGACTCGGGCAAACTCTCAACTGTTGCTTCTGGACTCCCCGGGACGTCACGTCGGAAAGGGTTCTCTCAATCGAAGCCTCAACGAAACCGTGGATGGCGTCATTCGTGATTGCGACGTGGCTCTCGTGTTACTGGATCCCGTGCGTGCGCTTGAAGATCTTCAGCGAGAGCTCTGCCTTCAACTCGAACGAGCAGGAAAACCCTATCTGTTGGCTGCCTCAAAGTGCGACGTTTTTCCTCGCCCCATAGAATCTCCCGAGGGTTTAGCCACCGCCGATCGCCCAACGCGAGTCCATCGCTTTTCGGCCCTCACAGGAGAAGGGGTCAACGAACTCATCGAGGCCGTCGTGAATTACGTTCCCGTCTCGCCTCCGCTCTACCCCGAAGACGAACTCACCGATCGACCAGTTCGTTGGATCTGTGCTGAAATGATTCGCGAGGCCGTCTTTGAGTCTCTGCAACGAGAGATCCCTTATTCCATGGCGGTGGAAGTGTTGGAATTCGACGAAAGCCGAACGGATCGCGTTCGAATTCGGGCCAATCTTTTGGTCGAACGCAACTCTCAGAAACGGATTGTGGTGGGGCGGGGCGGCCAGGGAGTGAAGCGGATTGGAATCCGAGCACGTGCGGGTCTCCAGAGTTTTCTCGGAATTCGGGTCGACCTCCAACTCTTTGTGAAAGAAGATGCGAAATGGGCTAAAAGCGTCCGAAGACTCCACGAATTGGGGTACGACTAAGAATTTACCCGGGGGGGGACAGGCTCTTCGACGCGAGCACTCCTCTCTGCTACCCAGTTAACGTGAGCTGGCAAACAGATACACATCTTCCGCACGAACAAGAGGTCTCTGNCCCCGAGGAGCAGGGCGGTCAGACGATCTCCCAACTCGTCCAGACGACGGGACTCTCTGCGCGCACTCTCCGATATTACGAAGAGTTAGGCTTGCTGCCGGGCATTCGACGACGTTCCAGCGGTCGAAGGGTCTACGGAGAGGACGAAGTACAACGTTTGAGATTCATTCAGCGCCTCAAAGCGCTGGGACTCTCTTTGAGCGAAATCAAAGAACTCAATGCCGTTTACGCCATCCAGGGATCCACAGATGCCATGTTGAAGCGACTCGCATCGCTGCTGGATGCCCATCTCTCCGAACTCGATGGACGCATCGCTGAGCTTCAGGGGCTCCGCTCAGAAATGGGGAGGTATCGGGACCGCGTGGCTCAACCTGAAAATCCGTCGGAGGCCCTGAAGAATGCGGGGCCGTTTCCTCCGGCCGAAGGTCGTACCGGGAGTGGGTCCGTTGAGTGAAATCAATCCGTCCAGTCCACTCATTCATCAGGCGCCTGTACGGGTTGTGACCGCAGCCTCGCTTTTTGACGGCCACGACGCGGCCATCAATATCATGCGTCGTGTGCTTCAATCGCAAGGAGCCGAAATTATTCATCTGGGGCACGACCGCTCAGTGGACGAGATCGTGCAAGCCGCAGTGAGCGAAGGCGCGCATGCCGTTGCCGTCTCGTCGTATCAGGGCGGCCACATGGAGTTCTTTCGATTCCTGATTGACCGACTGTCCGAACAAGGGGCCAAGAACGTTCATGTTTTTGGAGGCGGGGGAGGGACCATCACCCCCGGCGAAATCGAATCCCTCCACGCTTACGGGGTGGATCGCATCTTCAGCCCGGAGGACGGCCGAGAGCTAGGTCTTGAAGGCATGATTGCCCAGATCATCACAACCAGCCGAAAAAGCATGCACGAAGGAGCTCACCTTCCAGACGGTCAAAAACTCGTTCAAATCGCGGCATCGTTATCCCCATCGCGTCCGCACGAAATCGCACAACTCATCAGCTGGCTCGAGGAGTCCAACGAAACAGAGAACGAACTAAAGACCGCACTCGACGCAGCTCTCCACCGCGCCCAAAAACCAAACAAGGCGCCTCTTGTTATAGGGTTCACAGGCACAGGCGGGGCCGGAAAATCAAGTGTGGTCGATGAACTCGTACGGCGCTTTAGGCTTGAATTCCCCGAGCGGTCCGCCGGTTTACTCTTGATGGATCCCACACGAAGACGCTCTGGCGGAGCTCTCCTCGGCGACCGAATCCGCATGAACGCCCTCTATGGCTCGGACATCTTCGTTCGCTCCATGGCCACCCGAGAGGCCCACCGTGCTGTATCCCATTCCTTGTCCGATGCCTTGCGCGTCATGAAGGCAGCGGGCTTTGATCTCATCCTTGTGGAAACCGCAGGGATCGGGCAAAGCGACTCTGAGATCGTCGATTCAGTGGACCTCTCTTTATATGTCATGACTCCTGAGTTTGGAGCCCCCTCCCAGCTTGAAAAAATTGATATGCTGGATCTGGCTGACCTTGTCGTTTTAAATAAATGCGACCGGCACGGAGCCGAAGATGCTCTTCGGGATGTCCGAAAGCAATGGCGACGCAATCAGGCTCTGTTTGAGCAATCCGACGAAGACACACCGGTCTACGGCACCGTCGCTCGCCGATGGAACGACCCTGGAATGGATGCGCTTTACCTGGGCTTGCGACGGGCTTGGGCCAAACGAGGTGGCCCCTCCCTGGAAGCGAACACAGAGGCAACGCCTCGAACGGCTCGCCTGGATGAGATGGCGACACTCCCGCCCGCTCGCCATCGTTACCTGGCTGAGGTGGCCGAGAAAATTCGAAGCTACCATGGTGAAACCGAGACTCTCATTAAGCAGGCAGAAGAGGTGGACGCCCTCCAGCAAACCTTGAGGTCACTTAAAGGCGAGGATTCAGAGCCTGTCGCTTTGCATGAAGCCCTCGAGGCTCGGCATCAGACCCGCTTATCCGACTTGCCGAGCGCTCTTCGCACCTCCCTTGAGGCATGGCCTGAAACTCGGACTCGCTACAGCGAAGCCCTCCAAAGTTACACTGTCCGAGATCAGAATCTGGAGGTGGAGAATCAAACCGAGACCCTCTCGGGCAGCTCAATTCCGAAAGTGGCGCTCCCGCGGACTCAGAACTGGGCGGACTTGACTCGATTTATACGTTCCGAAAACTTGCCCGGGGCGTTCCCCTTCACGGCCGGAGTTTTCCCCTTTCGTCGATCCGGGGAAGACCCCACGCGCATGTTCGCAGGAGAAGGCGGCCCCGCACGAACGAACCGGCGCTTCCACTACCTCGCGGCNGATCAACCCGCCGCTCGTCTCTCCACCGCCTTTGATAGCGTGACCTTGTACGGGCGTGATCCTGATGCTCGACCTGACATTTACGGAAAGGTGGGAAATTCAGGAGTTTCTGTTTGTACACTTGATGATGCAAAAGTTTTATATTCGGGCTTCGACCTCTGCGATCCCAGCACCTCCGTATCTCTCACCATCAACGGCCCGGCCCCTATGGTCTTGGCCTTCTTTCTCAATGCGGCAATCGATCAACAAGTCGAAAGGCATCTGAGTGAGAAAGGCCAACTGGAAAAAGTCCGAAGCCAGTTTCGCAAAAAGTCTCTTGAGCGCGGGGCAAGCTTTCCTGTTTATCAAGGCGAGAGACCTCCATCGCACAGTGGATTAGGGCTTGGACTTTTAGGGATTCCGGGTCGCCAAGCTGTGCCCGCCGAAACGTATGCTCAAATCAGAAAGGATGTCATGGGTCGGGTCCGCGGAACGGTCCAGGCCGACATCTTAAAAGAGGATCAAGCTCAGAATACCTGTATCTTCTCAACGGATTTCGCCCTTAAGCTCCAAGGCGACATTCAAGAACAGTTCATTCACGAACAGGTCCGCAATTTCTATTCCGTATCTATTTCGGGCTACCACATGGCCGAAGCTGGGGCCAACCCCATCACGCAACTCGCTTTCACTTTGGCCAACGGTTTGACCTTTTGCGAATACTACTTGTCGAGGGGCATGAAGATCGATGACTTCGCCGCTCATTTCTCATTTTTCTTCAGTAACGGGCTCGATGCCGAATACGATGTGATCGGACGTGTCGCTCGCCGGATATGGGCAATCGCTCTCCGTGACCTCTATGGGGCCAACGAACGCAGTCAAAAACTGAAGTATCACATACAGACCTCGGGCCGATCGCTGCACGCACAGGAAATGGCATTCAACGATATCCGCACCACTCTTCAGGCGCTCACGGCCCTGCAAGACAACTGCAATAGCCTGCACACAAACGCGTACGATGAGGCCGTAACCACCCCCACCGAAGAATCCGTCCGACGGGCGCTCGCGATTCAAATGATTATTAATCGCGAGCTTGGAAGCACTCAGAACGAAAACATGCTCCAGGGCTCTTACTACATTGAGGCGCTTACGGACCAAGTCGAAGAAGCCGTGCTTCAAGAGTTCGAACGCCTCTCGGAGAGGGGCGGCGTTCTCGGAGCCATGGAAACTCTTTATCAAAGAGGGAAAATCCAAGAGGAAAGCCTGCACTACGAGTCGTTGAAGCACTCAGGCGAGCTCCCGATCATTGGCGTCAACACCTTTGAGGCCAAACAGAGCCCCATGGAAATCGTTGAAACACCCGAGCTGATGCGGTCCTCTGAAACCGAGAAGCAAGAGCGACTAGATTCGCTGGCCCATTTCCACAGGAGATGGGCCCCCGAACTCGATACGGCCGTCCTGGCCCTGCAAGACGTCGCCCGGACCGGGGGCAACGTCTTTGCCGAACTCATGGACACCGTAACCGTGGCCAGTCTAGGACAAATCACCGACGCCCTATTCAGAGTGGGTGGGAGCTACCGCAGGTCCATGTGAGCCCCACGAATCCTCAGAAAGGGCTAAGCTCCGCCTCCATTCCGAGAGACGGCAAAAGACTTCAGAAAGGCAATACGATGAGCACCGAAGATAAGCCAGGCACTCACCCCAACCTCGACCGATGGCAAGAGATGGCCGAGAAAGAGCTTCGTGGCAAGAAAGTCGAGGAACTGATCTGGGAAAGTCCAGATGGCATTCCGATCAAGGCGCTCTACACAGCCGCCGATCTTGAAAACCTAGATCACGTAGACACCCTGCCTGGACAGGCCCCTTTTCTCCGAGGCCCACGAGCCACCATGTATGCCAATCGCCCCTGGACGATCCGGCAGTACGCCGGCTTTTCCACCGCGGAAGAATCCAACGCCTTCTACCGACAGAATCTGGCCGGAGGTCAGCAGGGCCTCTCCGTGGCGTTCGACCTAGCGACACATCGCGGTTATGACTCCGATCATCCTCGCGTGACCGGTGATGTGGGAAAAGCAGGAGTCGCCATTGACTCAGTCGAAGATATGAAAATTCTTTTTGATGGCATTCCCCTTCAGGACGTCACCGTTTCCATGACCATGAACGGAGCCGTCTTGCCCGTACTCGCATGCTTCATTGTTGCGGGGGAGGAACAGGGCGTCTCGCAGGCTGATCTCGCAGGCACCATTCAAAATGACATCCTCAAAGAGTTCATGGTCCGGAACACATACATCTATCCGCCTCCGCCGAGCATGCGAATCGTGGCCGATATTATCGAACATACTTCACTGCATATGCCTAAATTTAATTCCATTTCGATCAGCGGGTATCACATGCAAGAAGCCGGAGCGAATACGGTTGTGGAACTTGCCTTTACCCTCGCCGACGGCGTGGAGTATGTCCGTGCGGCTCTCTCCAAGGGGCTTGACGTAGATGCATTCGCAGGTCGACTCAGCTTTTTTTGGGCCATCGGAATGAACTTTTACATGGAGATTGCCAAGATGCGTGCGGCGCGGCTCCTTTGGTCAGAGCTGATGAGCCAGTTTGAACCCAAAAACCCTCGATCCTCCATGCTGAGAACGCATTGCCAGACTTCAGGTGCGAGCCTCACCGAGCAGGACCCGCTTAACAACGTGATTCGGACCACCATCGAAGCGATGGCCGCGGTCTTCGGCGGAACACAATCGCTGCACACCAATAGCTACGATGAGGCCGTTAGCCTGCCAACGGACGCTGCCGCCCGAACGGCTCGCAACACTCAGCTGATCATGCAGGAGGAATCCGCGATTCCAGCGGTGGTAGACCCTTGGGGCGGCTCCTACTTTATGGAGTCACTGACACACAGTGTCGCAGCCGAAGCACGAAAAGTCATCGAAGAGATTGAGGGCTTGGGCGGCATGACGAAAGCCATTGTGGCTGGAATGCCGAAGCTTCGAATCGAAGAATGCGCAACTCGGCGCCAAGCAAGGGTAGACAGCGGCTTGGATGTCATTGTCGGAGTCAATAAATTTGCGCTTGAGGAGGAACCCGAGATTGATGTCCGAGACATCGACAATACAGCCGTGCGGGAATCTCAAATCAAAAGACTTGAAGAAATTCGAAAGACTCGGGACTCAGCGGCCGTCGAAAAGGCTTTAAGCCACTTGAAGGCACTGGCCGAAAGCGGCGAGGGGAACCTTCTCGGAGCCGCCGTTGAAGCGGCTCGAGTTCGAGCCACCGTGGGCGAAATCTCGGATACGCTTGAGGAAGTGTACACCCGCCACAGCGCAAGCGTGCAGTCCGTTTCTGGAGTCTACCGCGCGGTGGATTCGGGCGACCCAGAATTTGAGCGAGCCTGTCAGGAAGTTGAGGCCTTTGAAGAGGTAGGAGGCCGCCGCCCACGCATGCTGGTCGTCAAGCTTGGACAAGACGGCCACGATCGAGGCATGAAAGTCATCGCCACAGCCTTTGCAGATATCGGGTTCGACGTCGATGTCGGACCTCTGTTTCAAACACCGGATGAAGCCGCTCGTCTGGCCGTAGATAATGATGTACATGTGATCGGCGTTTCAAGTCAAGCCGGTGGTCACAAAACTCTCGTGCCTGAATTGGTCACAGCCTTAAAGAAGGCCGGGGCCGAAAATGTAGCTGTGGTTCTCGGTGGAGTGATTCCTCCTCGGGACTACGATGATCTCAAAGCGAACGGCGTCGACGCCATCTTTGGACCCGGAACGCCAGTTCCCCGAGCGGCGATTGAAGTGCTTGAAACCGTTAAAGCTCGCCTCCCATGAAGGATGGAGTCTTGGAAGGTGATATTTCCGCACGCTCCCTCGACAAGGATCAGAACCTTCTTGTCGAGCAATACGTAGAGGAAATTCGTGCCCATAAGAGACGGGGGGTGGCTCGAGCTATCACTCTCATTGAGAGCAGTCGACCCGAGCAGGCCGCCGTGGGCCAATCGATCCTCGACCAACTGCTTCCCGACTCAGGCAACGCGCTGCGAATTGGGATCACGGGGCCTCCCGGGGTTGGCAAGAGTACCTTCATTGAAGGCCTGGGTCTTCTCTTAGTTGAAAAAGGTCTACGTGTAGCGGTTCTTGCGGTGGACCCAAGCAGCCCCGTAACCGGAGGAAGTATCCTCGGCGATAAAACGAGAATGGAAACTTTGTCGCAATCGGATTCGGCCTTCGTGCGCCCTTCACCTTCGGGCGGCTCGCTCGGGGGGGTCGCCCATCGAACGAGAGAGGTCATGTTGCTCTGTGAAGCAGCGGGGTACGATGTGATTTTGATTGAGACCGTGGGCATTGGGCAGTCCGAAGTCACCGTAAGCTCCATGGTCGACTTCTTTCTTGTATTGCTTCTTCCCGCCGGCGGCGATCAGCTTCAAGGCATCAAAAGGGGCGTGATGGAACTCGCCGACCTTCTTGTCGTCAATAAAGCCGACGGGCCCACTCAGCTTCTCGCCGAAAAAACGCGACAAGAATACGATTCCGCTCTATCCCTGATCCGTCCCTCGTCCAAAGCTTGGCAACCCAGAGCTTTGCTTTCCAGTGCGCTTGAGCGAGAAGGACTCTCGGAGATTTGGTCTGCAGTCGAATCTCATCACGAGGCCCTCCAGTCCACCGGTGAATTCTCGCAACGCAGACGAGAGCAGAGTCGAAACTGGATGTGGTCATTATTGAACCGTGGTCTAAGAGAAGCCCTCGACACGGACCCAAAAGTCGCCGAGGCTCTTCCTCAACTCGAAAAAGACGTCCAGGAGCAGCGGCGAACCCCTGCTTCGGCGGCTCAAGAGATACTCAACGATTTTCTCGGCCAGAGCCATTGAGTCCAATCTTAGTTTTTTCAACCTGATTCTCGGCCGAAAGCGCTCCAAATTGCACCCAAAACCTCAATCAAATGTCTCATGTGAGTCAATTGACATCCCTCGTCGCGTCTCATATCGTGACACATAGCCTGCCGGAACCGGTCATCCGGTCCGGACGGGAGGTCCAGAAAAACCATGTCAGAAAATCATTCAGGAAGCGACGCCGAACTCCGCTCGGCGCCCGGACAAGCAGGGTCTGCTTTTTCATCCATCGAGGACGCTCTCGCTACAATTCGCGAGGGAGGGATGGTCATTCTCGTAGACGATGAAGATCGCGAAAACGAAGGCGATCTGTGCATGGCCGCAGAGGCCGTGACCCCGGAAGCCATCAACTTCATGGCGACTCATGGGCGTGGTCTGATCTGCTTGACTCTCACCGAATCTCACCTTGAGCGTCTCAATCTTGGGATGATGGTGCCCGACTACGAAAATACAGCTGCGTACGGGACAGCCTTTACAGTTTCCATCGAAGCGAGAGAAGGAGTCACTACCGGAATCTCTGCGCACGACCGAGCGAAAACGATTCAGGTCGCCATTCAGGACGATGTTCGTCCGGCTGACATTGTTCGGCCAGGCCATATCTTTCCCCTTCGCGCACGCGAAGGAGGGGTGCTTAGGCGAGTCGGTCAAACTGAGGGAGCCGTTGACCTCGCTCGCATGGCCGGTCTAAAGCCTGCCGGGGTCATCTGCGAAATTATGAACGACGATGGAAGCATGGCCCGACTGCCCGACCTCGTCGAATACGGAAAAACACATGATCTTAAAATCATTTGCATTAAAGACCTGATCCAGTACCGGCTCGCCAACGAACGACTGGTCCGCCGAGGCGGCGAGGCTCGCATGCCAACCTTGGCCGGTGGAGAGTATAAATGCATTGTCTACGAGAATGACATCGATCATGTGGATCACATGGCCATGGTCAAAGGCGAGATCGATCCCGAAGTCCCCGTCCTCGTGCGCGTGCACAGCGAATGTCTAACCGGAGACGCGTTCGGATCTCTGCGGTGTGACTGCGGGGAGCAACTCGACTCAGCTCTCCGCATGATCGATGAAGCCGGCTCCGGCATTGTGTTGTACATGAGGCAAGAGGGTCGAGGAATTGGACTCAAGAACAAAATCAAAGCGTATGGTCTCCAAGACGAGGAGGGGCTCGACACCGTAGAGGCCAACGAGGCCCTGGGCTTTAAGGCCGACCTTCGCGACTATGGGGTCGGGAGTCAGATTCTCTCTGATCTCGGAGCTAAGCAAATCAGAATTATTACCAACAACCCTGGAAAAAGAGCGGGCATTGAGGGCTATGGGATTCGGATCGTAGATAGGGTTCCTTTGGAGATCACTCCAAATGAGAATAACCTTCGCTACCTCCGCACGAAAAAAGAAAAGCTTGGCCACGTCCTCGACTTGAAGAGCTGAGACGTTCCAGGGTACAAACGCGGTCCCGTAAGGCACAGGATCACCAATTTTCTGCAGTGTATTATTTCAAGTTAGGGGAACATGATGTTCGAATCAGTCAACGATGTCGTCAGTGACCTCGGTTCACTGGGCTATATCTGTGACAAGAAAATTGCCACCGTGGTTTTCTTGGCACAGCAACTTAACAAGCCGGTCCTCGTGGAGGGCCCCGCTGGGGTTGGCAAGACGGAACTCGCCAAAGTCGTCGCAACTTCACTCAAGCGAGAACTCATTCGCCTGCAATGCTATGAGGGCTTAGATGAAGCCAAGGCACTCTACGAATGGGAATACAGCAAGCAGCTTCTTTATACTCAAATTCTAAAAGACAAAGTCTCCGAGACCATCGCCGAAACACAGAGCCTCGCCGAAGCCGCTGAACGAGTGAGCCGTGAAGACTCCGTCTTTTTCTCCAGTCGGTTCATTGTCCCTCGCCCACTTATGCGAGCGATCACGTCCGAACAACCAAGCCTCCTTCTCATCGATGAAGTAGACAAATCTGACCCTGAATTTGAAGCCTTTCTTCTTGAGATTCTGTCTGACTTTCAGGTCACCATTCCCGAACTCGGCACCATCGAGGCCAAAACTCAGCCTATCGTTTTCCTAACTTCCAACGACGCTCGCGAAATGAGTGACGCGCTCAAAAGACGGTGCTTGCACCTTTGGATCGACTACCCGAACGAAGAGCTCGAACTCCGTATCCTCGATGCTCGGATTCCCAATATTGCGCAACAGCTGGCCGAAGACGTGGTGGCCATGATGCATAATGTTCGCAATCTCGATCTCAAGAAAACCCCCTCGATCAGCGAAACTCTCGACTGGGCGCGAGCACTGATGGCGCTTAATTCGGACACCATCGAGGAGGAAATCATTAACGACACGCTCAATGTGATCTTGAAATACGAAGGAGACGTCGCTAAGGCGCAGAGCGAACTCGCTAAAATTATGGACATCAAAAAGCCGGCGCCTGCGGGAGACACCTCCGAGGCACAAGAGACAAAGAGCTCAAAGCCGGATAAAAAAGGGATCCTGCACTAGTCATGCAAGCCAAAATCGTCGAGTTCACAAATCTTCTGCGCAAAAGTGGAATCCGAGTCTCTGTCGCGGAAGGAATCGATGCCTTCAGGGCTCTCGAGGAATTGTCCATAGAGGAGAGAGACGTCTTCAGGGACGCCCTCAGAGCCTCCATGGTCAAACGCGGGGATGAAATTTCCACTTTCAATGAACTCTTTGATCTTTACTGGTCCGGCTTCTATGACAACCTTCGAGAATCCTTTGGCAGCCTGGGCGACCAGATGGGCGAAATGGAAATCGATCTCGATGCCCTGATGCAACAGATGACCGAAATGATGCAGGGGATGGACGGAGAAGTGGACCTCAGCGAACTCGCAAAGGCCCTCCTCACACAGGATTTGGCGCAACTTGAGGCCATGATCCGAGAGGCCTCGGAGCAGGCCGGCACAGATCGGATCGAAAACATGCTCCAGGTGGGTTTTTTTAGCCGTCGAACCAATGAGCAGCTCGATCTGGACGGGGCAGGCGGAGAGCTACAAGACCTCGCCGAAAAACTCTCCGAGATGGGCATGGGCAGCGAAGAAGTTGAAGCCATGAAGAAAATGGTCCAGCAGCTTCTTGAAAACATGCGACGCTCAGTCAAGAATTTTATCGAAAGGGAACTCCAGACACGCAACCACGACTATATGGAGAAGTTCCGAAAGGAAATGCTCCAAGAAAAAAGCTTCTATCACTTGACCGATGAAGAAATTGGTCGAATGAGAGAGGTCGTCAACCGACTGGCACAACGGATCAAGAACGTTCTCTCTGTTCGCAAGAAACGCATCAAGCGAGGGAAGCTAGATCTGCACCAGACCCTTCGAAGGAACATGGCTCGAGGGGGTATTCCGTTTGAGGTGATCTACAAACATCGGCGCAAAGATCGGCCTAAGCTAGTCATTTTGTGTGACGTCTCCTCATCCGTCGCCAATGTTTCACGTTTCATGCTTCAGTTCATGTACGGACTCTCGGAGGCTTTCACAAAAATCCGCTCCTATGTTTTTGTGTCTGATCTTGGAGAGGTCACTTCGGTCTTTAAAGATGGCGATGTGAATTCTGCCATCGAGCATGCTCTTGATGGCGGCGACGTCATCAATGTGTATACCCGGAGTAACTTCGGAAGAGCTTTTCACGATTTCTGGAAGGATCATCTCTCGATCATCGACAATCGGACCACCGTCTTGGTCCTTGGGGATGCCCGAAATAACTACAACGACCCCAAGGCGTGGTGCCTGAGAGACATCCACAACAAAGCTAAAAATGTTGTTTGGCTTAACCCAGAGAGCCCGAGCGCTTGGGGGTTTGGGGACAGCGTGATGGATCGCTACGCCCCCTATTGTGACGTCGTCGAAGAATGTCGGAATCTTCGCCAACTCTCCAAAATCGTGGACCAAGTGGTTCTCTAAGAACTGCGAGCGGACTCAAAAAAAACACTTATTGATTCAATTGCTTAGAAAAAACTATTCATAATAATCGTGCATTTGGGGCCACTTTATGAGTAAACTCATAAGTCCCGCGGCACCCGAAACACCATCTCATCTAGCTGGAGGAAGATTTACAAGCCATGTCCGGAAACCCCCCGAACAGTCAAGCCGACCGCTGGGCGGCCATACTGAAAGACCGATCGATTGAGCACGTTGTCGTCTTAGGTGCGAATGGAACCATGGGATACGGCAGTGCCGCGCTATTCACCACCGCTGTCCCCAAAGTGACCCTGCTAGCTCGCACCCGAGACAAGGCTGAGGAGGGACTCGCGGCCGCGATCAAACAAGTTCGGTCCCCGACCGTCGCTTCGCGAACCGAAGTCGGTGATTACGACACGGACCTAGAGCGTGTGGTCGGTGAAGCCGACCTGGTCTTCGAGGCTCTCACTGAAGACCTAGAAATCAAAAGGACGATTTTTGATCGCGTAGAAAAAGCGCGGCGAGACGACTCCATCGTGGCCACCGTGACTTCCGGCCTCTCCATCAACCAGCTTTGCGAGGGGCGGAGCGAATCCTTTCGTAAGCACTTCATGGGACTCCACTTCTTCAACCCGCCTAACGTGATCGTGGGGACTGAACTTATCCCTGGAAACGATACGGACCCTCAACTCGTCGATTTCATCGAAGCGTTCTCGACTCTACGACTAGGACGAGTGATGGTTCGCACGGCAGACACTCCGGCCTTTGCCGGCAACCGAGTGGGCTTTAAGGTCCTCAATGAGGCGGCCCAGCTGGCCGAGCAGATGAGTCCGACCTTGGTGGATCGCCTGGTTGGCCCTTACACCGGGCGCGCGATGACACCTCTGGCCACCATTGACTTGGTGGGCTGGGATATTCATCGAGCAATCGTGGACAACGTTTATGAAAACTCGAAGGACGAAGCCCACTCGACGCTGAAGCTTCCCCACTATATGGACAAGCTGATGGCCAGCGGAGTCATGGGCAATAAATCGGGTGGGGGATTTTTCAAGAAGGCGGGCGACGACCGTCTCGTCCTTGACCCCTCCACGGGCCAATATGTCTCTGCGGCAGACATTAAGTTGCCGAATCTCGACTATATCGGCGAAGTCGCACACCTCTACTCTATGGGACGCTACGCGGAAGGAATGGCTAAGTTTCTGGCCGCCGAAGGCGACGAAGCCGCACTCGCTCGCAAGGTGATTGCTGGATACGTCGCCTATGCGTTTGAAAGAGCAGGGGAAGTCACCGAAACCATCACCGGGATAGACATGATCATGGGGGCGGGCTTCAACTGGGCTCCACCCAGCGTCCTTGTAGACACCATGGGCGCACAGGCGGCCGTTTCCATGATTGAAGAGGCTGAACTGAGTGTCCCCAGCCTTCTCAGCGAGGCTGCGGGATCAAAAGAGGGCGAGCTTCTCTTTAACGATGACTCCGTCAACATCGGAAAGTTTTTCGTCGCTTCGTAAGAACGCGACCGTTTATGATTGATTTACCTGAGGGAGAAAAACCAAATGGCAGTACCAGAAGTTTACGTGCTCGGAGGGTACCAAACCGATTTTGCTCGAAACTGGACCAAAGAGAGCAAGCATTTTTCGGCTCTGATGAGAGAGGGTGTCCTTGGGGCTCTTCAAGAGTGTGATATCGCACCTGAGGAAATCGAAAGCGCCCACGTCGGAAACTTCGCCGCTGAGCTTTACTGCATGCAGGGGCATTTGGGAGCCTTCTTTACCGAGGTTGACCCCGCGTTCAGCGGATTGCCAACGGGACGTCACGAAGCGGCCTGCGCGTCTGGGAGCATCGCTCTTTTGGCGGCCTCGGCCGAGATCGAAGCCGGACGATACGACCTTCAAGCTGTAGTGGGCATAGAGCAGATGAAGACGGTCTCCGCCTCGGTTGGGGGAGCCTATCTTGGAACGGCGGCTTGGTATGATCAAGAGGCCGAGGGCGTGGAGTTTCCCTTCCCAAAGCTCTTCGGACGCCTCGGAGATGAGTACGACAAGCGGTATGGACTCGACGACCGCTATCTGGCCGAAATTAGCCGACTCAACTACGACAATGCCAAACTGAACCCCAACGCTCAAACGCGGACCTGGTATATGAACAAAGAGCATGCTCTTTGCCGCACAGACGACAACGCGGCCGTAGGCGGTCGGATTCGAATTGCCGACTGCTCCCAAGTCACGGACGGAGCGGTTTGCGTTTTCCTAGCCTCACGTGCCTATGCGGAGAAGTATGCAAAGGGAATGGGTCAAAAGATTGAAGATATTCCGCGAATTAAGGGATGGGGCCACAACACAGCGAGACTACGCTTCGAGGATAAGGTCGCCGAGAGCGCCGATTCCGAGTATGTCTTGCCACATGTTCGAAGCACGATTACCAACGCTTGGGAGAGAGCCGGGATGAAGGACGTATCGGCGATCGACGGCATCGAAACCCACGACTGCTTTACCACCTCCGAATACATGGCGATCGACCACTTTGGACTCACCGCACCGGGCGAAAGCTGGAAAGCCGTAGAGGAAGGGGTGCTCGAAATTGATGGTCAGTGCCCGATCAATCCAAGCGGTGGGCTCATCGGAGCGGGACACCCAGTTGGCGCCACAGGCGTCAGGCAACTTCTCGATGGGTATAAGCAGGTCACAGGCCAAGCCGACGCTTACCAAGTGAAAGATGCAAAGAACTTTCAAACCCTGAATATCGGCGGCAGCGGTACGACCAGTGTCAGCTTTATTGTGGGCGTGGACTGATCAACCCATCTAGGTTTTTTCAACCCACAGACTCACATGGGCCCTGAGATGAGACCTTCGTGGCTCATGGCCCAGTGGGGTTTGTGCGACGAGACACGAGCCTCGCTCAGCAAGCCCAGAGCGAGGCTCGTCCCTCATCGAAAGGCCCCGCCATCTAAAGTTCCCGATTGGGGGGGTACGTTTCCATGGAGTCCGGGCTTTAGGCTCGGACTTGTCGGCCGAAGCGTTCACCACACCAGACGCCTCTCCTAAAAGAGAACGCCCCGACAGCCAAGGCTGACGGGGCGTTACAGGGGGAGAGGCGGTGGACTCAGTTTGGGGGGTGAGAGGTTGGACATTCCGAATAGAAATGACCAATCCACCGCCACTCCGAAACCCTGAAATGGACTTTTATTTTTGCAGGTTGACTTGGATCCCTGCTCGACCCTCAAGCGTTCTTACTTTTTAAATTGGCCTGTGAACTTGGCCGAAAGCGCCTCACTGAACGCTCTTTTCGTTCTCAAGCAGGCAAACGGTGCCCCCGGTGACCTGCCTAGAACGGAATTATGGCGAGGTCTTAGGGATTGTCAATCGGGTTGAAGCCTTATCTGATGCTTATTCTAAAACCGTATAAATAACAAAGGCTTACATAGGTGCTTTTTCTGTCCGGTGTGAACCTTTTCAGCCACAAACCTAACAGAATGCATGAACTTGGCCCCAAGTCCTCAGTCAGTTACTTTCGGCCACCAGCCGATCGTCTTCAGAGAGGCACCAGGAGAACCAAGATGACCTCGCAAGGGACTTTCTACATTCGAACCTACGGCTGCCAGATGAATGTCCACGACTCCGATAAATTAGCCAATTTGCTCCACCACACCGGCTTTAGCCGCGCCGAGGACGACGCTGAGGCCGACCTCCTGGTGATTAATACATGCTCGATCCGAGACAAGGCCGAGAACCAGCTCTACAGCGACCTGGGAAAACTGAGAGAATGGAAAGAGGAGCGACCGGGACGCTTCTTAGGCGTGGGCGGATGCGTGGCTCAACAGGTGGGGGACGGAATCTTGAGCCGATTTTCCCACGTGGACTTCGTGTTCGGAACCCACAACCTCAGGTGGGTCCCGGCCATGCTCGACTCAGCCCGTCAAGGCCAACGGCGGGGGGACACCAAAGAGATTCGGTCCTTGGACCGCTTCGATCTGCCTCAAAAGCACACTCTGTTCGAATCCGTCACACCGGGTCGGGCCTTTCTCACAGTGATGGAAGGGTGCGACATGTTCTGCAGTTTTTGCATCGTTCCTCGAACTCGTGGCCGAGAAATCAGCCGACCGGCGGAGGCTATCCTCGCAGAGGCCCGAGAATTGGCCCAGCGGGGTGTTCGAGAAGTGACCCTACTCGGCCAGACCGTCAACGCCTATGGGCGTCACGACCTGGGACGCGGACGCAGCCAGCAGGCCGGCACAATGGCCTTCGGGGAATTACTTAGGCATCTCGACGAGATTCCTGGAATCGATCGAATTCGCTACACGAGTCCCCATCCGTTGTTTTTCGACGAGGCTCTCATCGAAGCCCATGCGGGGTTGGAGAGTGTCTGCCCCCATGTGCATCTGCCGCTTCAGAGCGGCTCAGACTTGATTCTGAAAAAGATGCGCCGCAGATATGGGCGTGATCGGTACCTCGAGATCGTCGACGAACTTCGAGAAGCCGTTCCCTCCATCGCCATCACCACCGATGTGATCGTGGGCTTCCCCGGCGAGAGCGAAGCCGACTTTGAGGATACGCTCGACCTCATGAAGCAAGCTGAGTTTGTGGACAGCTTCAGTTTTAAGTATTCACCACGGCCCGAAACCGCCGCAGCTGACCTGACGGATCAAGTCGATCCCAAAACGTCGCAAGACCGACTGGAGAGACTGCAGAATGTCCAAAGGGGACTCACCTTGGCTCACCACCGGTCTCGCGTAGGTGAAAAAGTTGAGGTCTTAATTGAAGGTCCCAGCCGGCGAGGCGGCGGGCAACTCCGCGGGCGAGACCGTCATCATCGGCTCGTGAATTTACTCGCCGAAGACCCGCCCAGCCCATCGCCCCCCCGGTCCGGCGATTTGGTGGAGGTCGACTTGGTGGAAGCCACCCCTCACTCGCTGATTGCCAAACGCTCAAGCGCCCAGCAGTTGTCCCGAGCCGAGAACCCACGGGGCAAGGCGGAGCCCTTGAGAATTTAAGGGCCACGACCGATACGTCCTAGGAAGAAGGCAAGGGCCCCTTCGTCAAAGCGAGCTCTTTCGAGTTCACTTGACACCGGGCCGCGCATCGAAAGCCGTCTGAAGCTGAGATCTTCAGGGGGTGGACCTTAAGAGGATTCTTCCAAATGCAACGTTCCCGAAAACCCATTTATACTCGCCACCGCAGGGCCTGCTGCCCCCACTTAGACCCTGTCCGTCCTACGGAGAGCACCAGAGCCAGCGGCGGCAGGGGCAGAGCATGAACCCGGAAAGCCTGAAATCGCTGCCTCTCTTATCGGACATGAGTCCCAGCCAGCGCCAGAGCCTCTTTGAGCAACTCGAGTACAGACGAATTGAGAGAGGGCGACGGCTGGTCAGTGAGGGTTCGGAAGCTGAGGGGCTCGTTCTCGTCCAGTCGGGGCGGGTTCGATTTGAAGCGGACTGTGAACCGCATGCGCTCATCGAAGAAGGCCCAATTACCCTCGGCCGATATGCCCTCATCCGAGCCGGCCAGAGAGAGTGCACGGCCTTCGCGGAAACCCCCTGCGAGATTTGGCGACTGAGCAGAACAGCGTATCGCCGGCTCTTCGAAGACTGCCCAGAAGTCGCATGTCGTTTACTGGAGGCTCTTCTCGCGGAGTCCGCTGCATTGAGCCAAGAAATGATTGAATCTTTTGGCCCCGAAGTGAGGGTCTAAAGGGCTTCTCTAGTTGACCTGCCTCGGGCTGAAGATTATGCTCGGCTTCAACCAACGGGCTCTCGGATTAGATGATTTGAGTTGGCCTTTTAACGCGGTCACAGAGCGAGGAGTCATCGGGCGAGTGAGTGGCAACGAGACCAGGCGAGAGGCTCAGACTCCTGAAATTCGAGAAGGTCTAACCTTCGATGACGTTCTTCTTGTGCCCGGTTCTTCCGAGATTCTGCCCGGCGAAGTAGACCTTCGGACACAGCTCACGCCGGAGATCGCCCTCAACACGCCCCTGCTCTCCGCCGCTATGGATACGGTCACGGAGCACGAGACCGCAATCTGCATGGCCCAAAACGGTGGCCTCGGCGTCATCCACAAGAATATGTCCATCGCTTCTCAAGCGGGCGAAGTCGACAAGGTCAAAAGGTCGGAGTCCGGGATGATCGTGGACCCGATCACCATGGAGCCGGAACAACGCATTTACGAAGCTCTTGAAGTGATGGAGCAGTATCACATCTCGGGTGTGCCCGTGAAACGCGACGGGAAAGCGGTGGGCATCCTAACCAACCGCGACCTTCGTTTTGTCAAGGATCACAGCGCGGCGATTTCATCGGTCATGACCAAGGAGGGACTGGTGACCGTCCCGCCAGGCACCACCATGGACCGTGCAAAGGAGCTTCTGCACCAATACCGGATCGAAAAGCTTCTGGTGGTCGACGACAGCGGGAACCTGTGTGGATTGGTCACCATCAAGGACATCGAAAAAACCGAGCTTTATCCAGACGCCTGCAAGGATGCTCTGGGCCGACTTCGCTGCGGGGCCGCGGTCGGTGTGGGGCCTGACCGACTTGAGCGCACACAAGCGCTCGTGGATGCCGGCACGGACGTCATTGTCGTGGATACAGCGCATGGCCACTCCCGAATGGTCCTTCAGGCCATTGAAGAGATCGGCCAGACTTTTCCTTCCACCCCGATTATTGGGGGGAACGTAGCCACCGGTGAGGGAACAGAAGCGTTGATCAAGGCCGGCGTCTCGGCCGTCAAGGTTGGGGTCGGGCCGGGGTCAATCTGCACCACGCGGGTTATTGCCGGCGTGGGAGTCCCTCAATTTACGGCCGTTCGTGATGCCGCCGCTGTGGCTCAGCGAAGCGGGATTCCGATTATTTCAGATGGGGGCATCAAATTTTCAGGAGACGTCGTCAAGGCCCTCGCCGCCGGAGCCACCACCGTCATGATCGGCTCTCTCTTCGCAGGAACCGATGAGTCGCCCGGAGAGGTCGTCCTCTTCCAAGGTCGTTCCTACAAGGTCTATCGAGGAATGGGCTCCTTAGGCGCCATGCAACGCGGCAGTCGAGATCGTTACTTTCAAACCTCGGTGGATACTGACAAGCTTGTTCCCGAGGGCATCGAAGGACGCGTCCCCTATCGAGGCGGGCTCTCCAGCAGCGTTCATCAATTGCATGGTGGACTTCGGTCCGGCATGGGATATTGCGGGGCCGAAAACCTCAATGCCCTCAAAGAGCGAGCTCAGTTCATCCGTATTTCCTCATCGGGTCTCACCGAGAGCCATGTCCATGATGTCATCGTTACTAAAGAAGCTCCCAACTACCGCGTGGAATAAAAAGGCCTCTCACGGCCTCGCCGCATAGTCGTACGGGACAGAAGGCGCCCCCCATGTCGTCGAATCAAGCCCATTCGAGCCGAGTCCTCATTCTGGACTTCGGCTCTCAATACACCCAGTTGATTGCACGCCGCGTGCGAGAACTTGAGGTCTACTGCGAGATTCATCCGGGTGACCTCGACCTCAGTGAGATCCGGGCCTTTCAGCCCACGGGGCTGATCTTGTCTGGCGGTCCCGCTAGCGTCCTCGACGAAGATGCACCCGACGTCGACCCTGAGCTTTTTAACTTGGGCGTTCCCATCCTCGGCATTTGCTACGGACTGCAACTCATGGTTCAAAAACTCGGCGGGCAAGTCGAGGCCTCGGAGGACCGAGAATACGGCCGCGCTCAACTCTTCATCGAAACTGAAGATGCTCTCTTTCCAAAGGCGACGGACGGCGCTGAACGAGTGGTATGGATGAGCCACGGGGATCGCGTCCTCTCCTTGCCACCCGGTTTTGAAGTTCTAGCCAAGAGCGCGCACTCTCCTTTTGCGGCTGTCCGAAACCGAGAGGCCCGAATGTGGGGCTTGCAATTCCACCCTGAAGTCGCCCATACGGACGGCGGCCTTGAAATTCTACGTCACTTTGTGCGGGACATTTGCGGCTGCACCCCCGACTGGACAACGGACGCCTTTATCAGCGAGACCACAGCCAAGATCAAAGCTCAAGTAGGGGAGGGCGCCGTGATCTGCGGCCTCTCGGGCGGCGTTGACTCTTCAGTGGCTGCTGCCCTTGTTCATCGCGCGGTCGGCGACCAACTCACCTGCATCTTTGTTGACCACGGCCTCATGCGCGAGGGCGAAAGAGCGGAGGTGGAAGCCGTCTTCCAAAAAGCACTCGGAGTCAAACTCATCGCAGTGGATGCGTCGGAACGTTTCTTGGGCGCACTTCGAGGCGTGGAAGATCCAGAAAAGAAGAGAAAAATTATCGGAGGTCTCTTTATCGAGGTCTTCGAAGAGCAGGCTGCTGCCTTAGGGGAAGCTCAATTCTTAGTGCAGGGAACCCTTTATCCCGATGTCATCGAGAGCGTCTCGGTCAAAGGGGCCTCGGTGACGATCAAGACCCATCACAACGTGGGCGGCCTCCCCGACGACATGAAGCTTGAACTGGTTGAGCCGCTTCGAGAACTCTTCAAGGATGAGGTCCGGGAGGTCGGGCGCGCCCTTGAACTCTCAGAAACCCTCGTGGGCCGACACCCCTTTCCGGGCCCCGGGCTCGGCATCCGGATCATGGGCGAAGTCACGCCGGAAAGGCTGACGCCCCTTCGTCGGGCCGACGCCATCATGAACGAAGAGATTCGAGAAGCGGGCCTCTACGATGAAATCTGGCAAGCCCTGGTGGTCTTCCTCCCCGTCAACAGCGTGGGGGTCATGGGCGACGCGAGGACCTACGAGAATGCCGTAGCGATCCGGTGTGTCACCTCGACGGACGCCATGACGGCGGACTTCGCTCACATTCCGTGGCCGGTCCTCGGCAAGATCTCGAATCGCATCATCAATGAGGTCAAAGGCATCAACCGGGTCGTCTATGACATCTCCTCCAAACCACCCGCGACCATAGAGTGGGAATAGGATGATCTGCATCCAAGCGGAGATTCCGCAGGAAGTGTGCGAGATCGATGACGAACTGAAAGCGATCTATCACAGCCAAGACACCGTATGCATCTGGGTCTTCCAGACTCGAGAAGATCGCAACCGGTTCCAGGACGAGACCGCGGGAATGCTGAAAGCCGAACGAGAAGCCCATGCCGAGTCGTTCTATGCCTAAAAGATCCCGAATCGGAGCCCAGATCTTGCAGGCGGCAGGTCTCGACTCGCCGCACCCATGTCTTTGCGTGGAGTACCGATAGTCGTGCCTAAGCCCTTTGTTCACCTCCATCTGCATACGCAGTACTCGCTGCTGGACGGCGCCATCAAGCACAACCCGCTCTTTGAGCGAGCCAGTCGGTGCAACATG
>NZHD01000079.1 GCA_002691205.1 Deltaproteobacteria bacterium | reverse complement strand
TGGAACCTCAATCGGGCCCGGGGGCAGAGGTCTCACGAGTCCAACGCCCACTGCCGAATCAATCACCACGTCATTGCCGCGGATCGTCAGCGGGATCGTGACATCGTCGTCATAATCGATGCCTACGCCCTTCGAAATCCGAATGGTATTATTTTCGATCGTTACATCCTCCAATCGGTTCCCACCGCGCGTGTACTCCGTACCTGTTCTGAGAAAAATTCCTCGGCGGTTTACGCTTGTATCGTCTGGCGTATTGTGAATCACGTTATCCGCGATATAGACACCATCGACGCCTTCGACGTAGATCGAGTTCAAGCCGACATCGAAGATGTGATTCCCAGTAATCTGCAAATTACTCATGATCTCAAGCGTAGAGTAGGAGGGGTTCACCATGATGCCGTAGCACTGGCCATCCGAATCATTGCGTTCCCGGATCACGTTGTTGCGAATCACGAGTCCATTCGAGTACCCATGAGCCACGATCTCAGCGCCTTCGCAGGGAGCATCGTAATTGGATGCGGTTCCCGACCCCTCAAGCTCGTTAAATTCAATGAGCTGGGGGCACGGCACGCCATCTCCCTCGTCCTTACAGCTCACATAGATGTTGTGATCGTACTTACTCTCCGAACCATTGTTCAAGAAAGTGTTGTAGCCGATATAAAGTCCGGGGCCTCCACCGAGAAAACCCTGTCCGGTATTATTCTGAATCACCGAATTCGTCAGCGAGATGTTTGAGACCTTATCTTCTTCACTGGCATGATTCTTCACAAACACGCCGACTTTAAAGTTCTCAATAATCGAGTTTGTAATCGTGATGTCGTGACTGCCCTTATCGAACAAAATACCGAGATTGGTTCGGTCTCCACGAAACCGCAGACCATCAAAAGTGACTCGTGCGGTTTCACCGCGAATGAATCCCATATGACCCGTCAGCGTCGGAATCTCGCCTAAACCATATGCGCCAATGTAGGCGCCCTCCAGATCTCCCAGACCATAGAACCCGGTCATCTCATGGGTCTCTCCGGCACAGAAGAGCAACTCTCCACCCGGGCGAAGCGCCCGAAGAGCATCGGGACCCCGGGTGTAGTCTGCGCCCGAACTGCAGACCGTGATGGCACTCGCCTCCGCAGACACCAAGCCGAGGAATCCGAGAGCGAGAGATAAAAGACTAAAACGAATGTGCATGACCTTCTCCTTTGTCGAGTAAGAAGCTCATCGACAGGAATGGCCATCCTTAAAGTGACCTCCAACACAAAACGGATCACCTTTACACGAATAAATTTAGACCTACTGAATATCCCCCCATCCTTCAGATACACAGTCGCCTGGATCTCTCTGCCTATACGTTGTGATCGATCCCTTCTTTGAATGAAGAAGCGATCTCGCAGAATCGTTAGATATTCAGATGAAATTTTGACAGCTTGATGAAAGGGCAGCTTCTCAGCTCCATGCACGAGAAAGTTTTCTCAGCACTAAAGTTGAGCCACCGGTTTACCTAGAATGATCTAATTCCCATAAAGGAACTAAAAGAGATATAATTCGGTCGGATTTATTCACGCGAAATCGAATCTAGACTAACGACACAAGTAAACGAAGCTGTGAACATTCGGAAGGCGAGCAATCAAGAATGGAAATCGAGAATCGGATTATTGTTGTAACGGGCGCCGCCAGTGGTATCGGGAAAGCCATGGCCCAGAGGTTCGCTGCAAAAGGAGCTCTCAAAGTCATCGCGGTAGATATCAACATCGAGGATGCTGAGTCCACCGCCAAGGAGATCGGCGGCGTGGCTATCAAAGCCGACGTTGCGTGCGAGGCCGATATTAAGCGCGTCATTCAAGATACCGAAGAGAAACATGGCCCTATCGATCTTTTCTGCTCAAACGCGGGAATTGGTTTGGCTCCGAATCTCGATTCCGATAATAAGGACTGGACGTTAAGTTGGGAAGTCAACGTGATGGCTCATGTCTACGCCGCACGACATTTAGTTCCACGAATGATTGCAAGAGGGGGAGGCTATTTCCTCAACACGGCCTCGGCGGCTGGGCTACTCAATCAACCCGGCGGAGCTGCTTACGGCGTGACGAAACATGCAGCCGTTGGTTTTTCTGAATGGCTTGCGCTGACCTACGCTCACGAAGGGATTGGAGTTTCCGTACTGTGCCCACAGGCAGTCCGAACCCCCATGCTTGATGCCGGACCTGCGTCATCCGCTGCTGGAGTCGATGGCCTCATCGAACCTGAGGATGTCGCAAAAATTGTGGAGGAAGGCTTACAGGAGAAAAGATTCCTGATCTTGCCTCACCCTGAAGTGCTCGAATATGTGCGCCGAAAAGCCGCAGATTATGATCGCTGGATTCAAGGGATGAATCGGCTCTACCGCCGAGTGAGCAACCAACTCTAAGCTCCCCTAGCTTCAAAGAGAGGTATCCAGAACCACAATGAAGGGAAGTGGCCTGCTTGAGGGAGTCGATTTTGCGCTGGATGAAATGCCTGGAGATCAATTGCATCGCATCCTCCATGCATATCGAGAACGCGGTCCTATTCAGTCGACCCGCTTCCTAGGTCTGCCAGCTCTCATCATTACCTCTCACCAGGCACTCTCTCGGGCATTCATGGATACCGAAAGCTTCCCTCCCCATGCGATGTATCAGGCTTCCTTTGAAGGTGCGATTGGGAAAAGCTTTATTTCAATGGAAGATCCTAAAGAGCATCTTCTCTATCGCAAACGAGTCACACCCGCATTTAGATCGCGTGCAGTAGCCCGTTACGAGCGAGATGACCTTGCTGAGATCGCCCACGAACTCATTGACCGGATCGAAAGTCGCACGAGTTTTGACCTCGTAGAGTCGTTCACGACTCAGTTCCCCTATTTGGTGATTTCGCGTCTACTCGGGCTTCCGCGAGACCGAGAAGACGAGTTTCAAAATTGGGCCTTCGCCCTTCTTCGTTTCCGAGACGATCCCGCCGCTGCGAAAAATGCGCGAGAGAAACTCACCGAATTTATCTCACCTGTTGTCGAAGACAGAAAAAAACAACCAAGGAACGACGTAATCTCAGAACTCTTACAGGTTCGCATTGACGACATGAGTCTTACCGATGAAGAAATTCACAGTCATATCCGCTTACTCTTCCCGACAGGCGGAGAGACCACTCATGGCTCTCTAGGGAACCTTCTTTTCGCAGCGCTCTCAAACCAATCCTTATGGGAGCGGCTCTGTAGAGATCCATCGCTGATACCAGCAGCTTGCGAAGAGAGTCTACGATGGGAGACCCCCATTGCCGTTCTGCCTCGGCTTTCCTGTTCAGATGAGACCGAATTTTTAGGCATCACGATTCCAGGAAACTCCTGGATTCTTTTTGCCATGGCTGCCGCAAACCGAGACCCCCTAGTCTTTTCTGAACCCGATCGTTTTGACCTTGATCGAGAGAAAGATGAATCTTTGACATTCGGAAGAGGCGTCAAAGCCTGCCCCGGGATGCACCTCGCTCGAAAAAACATGACCGTTGCGCTTCAGGTTCTTACGGAACGCATGCCCTCTCTGCAATTGACCGACCTTGACTCTGCGCAACCCAGAAGAACGGTTCTCAGGTCGCCTGCCGCACTGCACGTGCGGAAATGATCACTGAACCTTTTTGCTTCTACTCAGATGCCTTGCTACGCGGAACGCGTAGAAAAAGAGTGGGCGTTCGATCAAGATACGCCCGGTACTCGGGGTCATCTCCCCACTTCTTTTTGCCTCTTGCCTCGACCAAAGGGACTCCACTGATTCGAGTGAGCAGTACGAATACAAAAAGGGGTGATACTAAGGTCGCATATTGCCAACCCGAGAGAGTCGGCAAAGCAACAAGAGCCACACCACACCACAGAGTGATCTCTCCAAAATAATTTGGATGGCGGGACCATGCCCACAATCCTGTCTGAATGAATCGGTCCTTGTTCTCGGGATTGGCTCTAAAACGACTCTTCTGCTGATCTGCCACAATCTCGATCGTTAAGCCGGAAAGAAAAAACACGAGCCCAACAAATGCCCATACACCTAGAGGAGGCTGCGTACTGGAAGTAATGGCGGCCAAAGCACAGGCCGCCGTCAGGAGAACCCACAGACCCTGCAATGTCCAAACCATTAGAAAGCGAAGAAAATCCGTTTTCAAACGATCGAAACGCCCATCTGAACCGGAAATTTTGACCCGGCGAAATAAAAAAGAGCCTAGCCGTACAGCCCAAAAACTAACCATCATCACAATTAAAAACGTCCGAAGCTCGCCGGAGCCACTGAGGATAAAGCTAAACCACATCAAACTCAGATATGTCAAACTCCCCGTCAAATCAAAGTAATGCTCAGTCTGCGCAAAATACGATGGAATAAAAATAAGCCAGTTCACTAAAAATGAAATGATCCCGCAGAGCATGAACAGTGAAACCCCGAAGGCTTCACTGCTGCCCTGACTGCCCGCCCAGCCTATAGCTAGTCCCATCGCAAGTATAATCACAATGAACAAAATGGACTGTGACTTTTTGTATTCCATTTATACACCTCCTCATTAAGATCAGATTTTGATCTATAGACCTAAATCGTACCTCGTAATCACATTACCCGACTCGCGACCATAGGAGACGCCGAAATCGTCAAAGGGTCTCACTAGAGAGTCAGGATCTTTCTCATACGCAGGAGCGATCTTAATAAAGATCTCTTGCCCTCCGTGAAATAACACGTGAGTAGCTTAACGTAGCCGCTAGTCCCCGCCCCTTAAATTCGCTCACCCGCGGCTTAATCACTCAATTCTCAGCTATTTCGCTACCCTCCCACCGGAGTTATAAAAGCGGTCCAACTCAAGAATAAAGACGCTGCCTCGTCTTGCAGCTTTGCCTTCAACGAAAACCCATTCTGATCTGAGAACAAGAAAATGAAAGCATACCTTTTTGCAGTTCTGCTCCTCTTGGCCATTTTTGTCCCCATCGCGGGCTATAAATTCTTTCAATTCTCGGCTCTCTCGAATGCATCATTTGAGAGACCGCCTATTACCGTGGCTGCAGACATCGCAAAAGAGGAGAACTGGGAAGAACATCTCGACGCGATCGGGACGATACGTGCTGTTCGGGGAATTAACCTCACCTCCGAGGAAAGCGGTGAAATCATTCGGATTAATTTTCGATCGGGTGAAAAGGTTAAAAAGGATCAACTTCTAGTCGTGCTCAATGATCGAGTGGAAGTCGCGCGAAGAGAAAGTCAAAAAGCCACACTGGAACTCGCTCAGATCCAGTTCGACCGTAACAAAAAACTCATTCGACAGAATTCAATTTCAGAAGCAGATTACGATCGTGCTCGCGCCGATCTAGAGCGAGCCCAGGCTGACCTCGCTGAAACCGATGCAGTCTTGGCGAATAAGCGCATCCGCGCACCCTTTGCGGGAACAACAGGGATTCTTCAAGTTGAACTCGGCGATTACGTATCGCCTGGCGATGTACTGGCTAGCCTCCAGGATCTCTCAGAACTTGAAATAGACTTTACCCTCCCCGCTCAGAAAGCCCCCCTCCTCAAAGCAGGGCAGCGCATCGCACTGTCCGTGGATGCTTTTCCCGAACGCACTTTCGAAGCCCGGCTAGTCGCCATTGATTCGCAAATCGACCCAAATACTCGCAATCTGATGGCTCGTGCCGAAATTGAATCCGGGAAGGGGTTGCTGCCCGGCATGTTTGCATATCTAAAACTCTTTCCGGGAATCAGCTTCGATCTTGTGACTGTGCCTCAAACCGCTGTCAGCTATTCCCTTCACGGGAATATTGTCCACCTTCTAGAGCCAGAGGAGAATCAAACCCGCCTAGCTAAAGCCATTGTCGTAACTACCGGTGATACCAGAGATGGGCGCACTCGGATCATATCAGGGATTGAATCTGGCGATCAAGTTGTGACGGCTGGCCAAAACAAACTCTATCGCGGCGCACGAGTCGTGGTCGATGAAAATGTTGCCTTTTAGGACGCGATCACATGTCTTTCACCGATCTCTTCATTCGGAAACCGGTCCTCGCCATCGTTTCAAGCCTTATGCTTCTTCTATTGGGCCTTCAGTCCATCGGTGAGCTCAAGATTCGCGAGTATCCAGAAATCGAAACCAGTGTCATTCGTGTCAGAACCGCTTATCCAGGTGCGAGTGCTCAAACTGTCCTCGGGTTTGTCACCACCCCTCTGCAAAGATATATCTCAAAAGCGGACGGAATCGACTACATCGCGTCAAGCAGTACGCCCGGAAGTTCAAGTATCGAACTTCATATACGACTAGGAGAGAATACGCGCTCCGTCTTGTCAGACATCCTTGCGAAAGTCAATGAAGCTCGATACGAATTGCCGCGCGAAATAGAAGAACCCATCATTACAACAGAATCTACAGGCGATGCCCTGATGTACATTGCCTTTTTCAGCGATCAACTATCCATCCCACAAGTCAATGACTACCTCGCCCGATCTGTTCAACCCGTCCTCAATACGATTGAAGGCGTGGGTGAGGCAGACCTGTTGGGCGACAAGAACTTTGCTATGCGGGTCTGGCTAAATCCAGAAAAAATGGCGGCGTATGGCGTAACCGCTGAAGACGTAAGAGATGCGCTTCGACGTGATAACTACATATCGACCAGTGGTACAACCGAAGGTGCCTGGGTAATCACAAGTATAGAAACAGAGACTGATCTTTCAGAAGAGTCCGAGTTTGAATCCATCGTGGTCCGACAAATAGACGAAAAGAGAGTTCTTCTAAGTGATGTTTCAAACATCGAGCTCTCAAATCAAAATGTCAGCTTCTCGTCTTTCTCAAGCGGAAACGATACCGTTTTCATCGCAATCAAATCTGCACCGGGTGCAAACCCACTAGAAGTGGCGAATCGCATACATTCCATCCTTCCAGACCTTGCCAAAGAAATGCCGGCTGACCTTCAACTGTTCGTAGACTATGACGCTTCGACCTACATTAATGAAGCCGTCTACGAGGTCGCGAAGACGATTGTAGAAGCTGCCGCCATCGTCATCTTGATCATTTACCTTTTTCTCGGCTCACTCCGAGTCGTGATCATTCCGCTCATAGCTATCCCACTATCTGTGATCGGAGCGATCTTCCTTATGTATTTATTGGGATTCTCGATTAACCTTCTCACGCTGTTGGCGATGGTGATCGCAATCGGCTTAGTGGTCGATGATGCCATTGTTGTTGTCGAAAATGTTCATCGCCATATCGAAAATGGCAAAACTCCTCTCCAGGCTTCTCTAACAGGAGCTCGACAAGTAGCACTCCCCGTCGTCGCCATGACACTGACACTAATCGCCGTATATGCACCAATTGGATTTTTGGGCGGGCTGACAGGAACTCTATTTACAGAATTCGCACTGACTTTGGCCGGGGCCGTCCTCGTTTCGGGGTTCGTCGCGCTCACCCTTAGCCCCATGATGTGTGCTTATCTGTTGAAAGAAAAATCGAAGCAGGGGCGATTTGCCAATCAATTAGATTCCCTTTTCCTTACACTAAAAAACATCTACCAAGGCACGCTTGATTCTGCTCTATCAAATCGAGGTGCAGGCGTTTTTTTTAGTGCCTGCATCATCGCAAGCCTACCTATCCTTTTCTCCCTCGGAGAAGAGGAACTCGCGCCTACAGAGGATTCTGGTGGGATTCAGATTTTCGCAGCAGCTCCGCAATATGCCAACCTAGACTATATCAATCGCTTTTTGGATGAGGTTGTGAATATATGGAAAGCGGTCCCGGAGATAAGTCACTCTTGGCAGGTCAGCTCGACCCGATTCATTATGGGCGGACTCTCACTTGCGCACTGGGATGACCGAGAGAAAAGTCAGGCCGAACTGATGCAAGAACTACAGCCGCAATTCGAAGCCATCAGCGGATTAGAAATCTTTGCCTTCGCGGATGCAAGGCTGCCAGGTGCAGAATCAGGTCTCCCCTTGAATTTCGTCATTGCCTCAAATGAAAACTACACCGATCTAGATGCTGTCGCGGAGAACCTAATCGACCGAGCGAGATCTTCCGGTCTATTCATTTTTGTTACAAAGACGCTCAAATTTACGCGTCCCGAAGTTATGGTGTCAATTGATCGCGCAAAAGCTGCCCGCCTGGGAATATCGATGCAGTCGATCGGCGACACGCTTTCCCTCATGCTGGGTGATTCTGAGATCAACCGATTCAGTATCCAGGGTCGAAGTTACAAAGTGATTCCGCAAGCCGAACCTGACTTCAGGATGACCAGTAGCGAGCTTGAAAAATACTATGTTCGAACAGAGAGTGGCAGTCTCGTTCCTCTTGGGACGTTGGTCAGCCTCACTCAAAAGGTGGAGCCCAACTCACTCACCCAGTACCAACAACTCAATAGCACCAACATCCAGGGGATAATGATGCCTCCCCATTCACTCGGAGAGGGTCTCATCTTTCTTGAAAATACACTTAAAGAGATTGCGCCCGCCGGCTATCGCGCGGGGTATGAAGGAGAGTCTCGAAGATTTGTGACGGAAAAGTCAAACTTTGCTCTCTTGTTCGCCCTCTCTCTCTTAATCATCTTTTTGGTCTTAGCCGCCCAATTCAACAGCTTTAGAGACCCCTTAATCGTTCTCATCGCTGTACCCATGTCAATCTTTGGTGCGATCGTTCCCATCGCACTCGGAATCGTGACACTCAACATATACACCCAAATTGGATTGCTCACCCTCATCGGCTTAATCAGCAAGCATGGCATCCTCATCGTTGATTTCGCGAATCAACTCTCGGCGGAAGGTCTAAGCAGGAAACAAGCCGTACTCAAATCAGCCTCCCTTCGGCTCAGACCCATCCTCATGACCACGGCTGCTACCGTCATCGGCGTGTTTCCCCTTCTTTTGGCCTCGGGCGCGGGAGGGAACAGTCGCTTTAGTATTGGCCTTATGATCGCTGCAGGCATGCTCGTAGGGACTCTATTTACCCTTTTCGTCGTGCCGGTCTTTTACCTTTTATGGACCCGGGCCGAACCTCAGAAAAGACCACAGAATGCCCCAATCGAAGCCCCCAACGCTTAGTTCCTCCCCATGAAGAAGTGAGTGGCGTTACCTAGGCCTAACTCAGTCGGACTATTCTGAGTCTCAACGTCGTCGACTACGGGCCAAAACGGCCACAGAGAAAAGGACAGCTGTCATAGATAGAACTGCTCCAGGCTCCGGGACCGGATGAGGAACCCACGTCGCTAACTCAGCGCTCAGCGAGCCTGTGACAGCCCCTCCTGGAGTCAGATCGGCCTGATTGAACTGCAAGTTCGCGTTGACCACGAAACCGCGAAAAAATAGATCGGAGCCTCCCAGAGCCACATTAACAATAAACGAGGAGATGGAATCTCCTAAAGCAATCGGCTCAATCATCGCTGGTGCGATTTCAGATTCATTCACGGCGACGCTAAAAGCCCAGATCAGTGACCCATTCGACAAACCAATCGGGCGGAGGGTTAACATATCAAAGCCTGCATCCTCAAAGGGGCCAAAAGCCGAGCCTATCCCTTCAAGTGAAGTTTCGCCTGAAAAGTTAAACGAATCGACGCTTAGAGTACTTCCTGGCGCCGGTCCATCCGGAATCGGATCAGAGTACGAAGTTTCAAAACTTGCCTCTAGGCTCCCCTCAATTTCAAGGCATAATTTATCAGCGAGAACAGTCCCTGACTCCGGCGCACCATTGGCAAAAATTGACTGAATCGTACTCGCTCTTCCTGAAATAAAAGATCGAGTCGCGTCAATCGGGCCGGACAGATCGCCCGTTACCGGGAAAATCAAAGCTTCCATACGGTCAATTTCGGCCAGAAGAGCAGACTCATCCCAAATCTCTACCAAAAGATCATTTAGAGCTGCCTCATACAGTTCCCTAATACTCTCAATCCTCCAAAGTCGGTTGGATATTGCAGAGTTATCAAAAACCACTCGCGTCTGACTGTTGGCTTCCAAAAACGGATTATCGCGACCAAAGTTGTCATCGAGACTCCATGGAAGGAATTCATACTTACCCGAAGAAGGATTCTCATACATCCACCAATTATTGGCATTTCCGGAATAACCATCCCAGTTCTGTATCAGAAAATCGAGCGCCCAGCCCCTAATGAATAAATCTAGATCGATTAGGGCTCCCATCGCTTCAAGCGCAGATTCATCGTCTTGAATTTCGATGGCATTTTTAATCGCCACAAGATCTGTTGCATCATCGTTGTTCTTTTTTTCAATAATCCCTATCCAGTTTTCACGAAAATCAGCCACAGATCCTTCGTACAGTTTCCCAGAAGCATCCCCATAGTTACGAACTAAGAAAGGGGCCTTAATGCTCTCAACATTTGAATAGATGCCAAAGCTGACTCCGTTCACTGTGACATGTGCAAAACTGCAACGAGACGCTTTCAGGCCTGCATCCGCATACAAGCCGTAACTCAGACATTGATCTAAACGAGAAGGGTCTTGTTGAAGATTATTGAGAGTGATCCGGTCCTGACCGAAGAATTTAGACTCTTCACCATATTCGGTCAGATCTATTTTAAACGAGGGCTTTGATCTTGAGATCGAACCAAAGAAACCTTTCTTGCGAAGGCCCACATTTACAAAATTTACTCCATCTATCGATACATCAGCCTCAAAGTATGTGTATGGGCTTGGCGCAGGCGCGTCTCCACAACGTCCGCCAAAGGCCGACATCAGAGTGCGCTGCTGACGTCTAAGAACCTCGTAATCCTCTGGATCGATCGTGATTTCAATTTCCAAGAGATGATTTGGATCAAACGCCAAATCAGAGAGGTCCGTATCATCGCACTGAGAGGTGGGCGGAGAGCCGGTTCTTAAAGCTTCAAAGTTCTGGACCTTCGTCCCCCCCGACCAGACATTGGGCTTGCCGAAAGTACTGTAGGAATCACTATCATCGAAGCAAGCGCTGCTCTCCGAAATGAAATCAGAAGGATCCTCCTCAAGCTTAAAAATCTCGCGACTGTTTACCCCCCCTCCTGGCCCAACGCCCTCTCCTGCCGGACCATATTGAATCACGCCCGCGGCATCTTTTATAATAATTTGCCAGTCATCGTTATTTACCGGAAAGGAAGAGGCCGTGATGTAGGTTCCTGCCGCATCTGAATCGGCCCGCAGAACGACCGACCAGTCACCCGAACTGGGTTCATAACTTGCGTCTTCTGGCTGATCCTCAGAAATCGCAATAATTGTTCCCGCTCGCATTTCCGTCCAAATCGAGTTTTGACTCAAAGTAAGCGTCGTGTCTAACTCCCCTTCCACCCATAACTCAAGGGACCAACCTCGAAAATCAATTTCGTCAAGTGTGACGACGAGCTCAAACCAATCTCCCCCATTGCCTGGAATTCGACCAAACGTCGCATCTCCCGAGAGTTCCCCATCATCGTCGGCAAGCGAGTCTCCGCCATTCAAAAAATTTTCACTTGAAACGGCGCTATATTCATTGAGAATCAACCCAGCGGCGCTTGTGGAGTTTGTTACTAAAATCGAAAGAAGAATCGCCAGCAACGGAGTGACCACGCCCGGCAAGTAAGTTTTTCTTGGGGATACAATGTGATTCAGCATGATTCTTCACTGCGCTCCTTTAAAAAAATACAAATCGCTCAGTCGATATTTTATTTTAACCTATCGAGAAATGGGAACTTATTATTGTGCTATTCGCATTTCACCGATATCGGGGCCATGGCTGTGCAATTAAAGCTGTCCGTAACGCCCCGAGAGAGTTGCGAGCAGGCGCTTCCCGTCGCCTGCATTTGAGCTGAACTCGGATCTGAAGCCAGTGCCGTTTCACAGATAATCTGCCCATTGAATCGCATACAAACATGACAACGAGAATCAAACTGCCCTGCAGCCAGGTATACGACGAAGGCACCAAAAGCGAGTAAAATAAGAATTCCAAGGTATGTTCGAGAAAGCATAGAGTGGGATTATAGCAACTCCGTACACTCTCAGAAAAACAAGCCCTTCGATTCAAAGTCATCCAAGCTCGATCACAAATGAATTAGGAGATCAAAAATCTTGACGACTACCCTCATCAGTGGATATCGAGCCGTCGTACCGCCTGAATGGGTCGACTACAACGGTCACATGAACTCTGGCTTTTATGCAGTCGCATTCGATCAAGCCACTGATGTCTTTCTTGACAGTATCGGCATCGATCCGATGGGACGCGAGCGTCTAAATGTGACCACTTTCACACTTGAATCCCATATCACTTATCAACTTGAGTTGATGCAGGGCGAAGAGCTAAAAGTTGAAACTCAGCTGCTTGATTTCGACGAAAAGCGAGTTCATTACTTTCACTCGATGGTTCGAACAAGAGACCAGCAACTCTCTTCGACGAATGAACTGATTTCTCTTTATGTTGATCAAGGCACTCGTAGATCTACTACGTTTCATGAGGAAATAAAAAAGCGGCTCCATCATTTCAAGGGAGTCCATTCGTCCCTAGAGGTGCCACAAGAAGTTGGACATGTCATCGGATTCTCTCGCCCAAAGTCAATGACCTAAATTCATGAAATAGCGGGCGAATCAAGGACGCAGTGTGTCCCTTGATAAATCGTGGCCATACATTTATTGCATTGGACACAAAGTGAAGACCGCGTACGTCCCTCCGCCATTTCGTTTACGAGGTTGGGCTCTCGCAAAAGAGCTCGGCCCATTGCGGCAAACTCAAACCCCTCGGCCATGGCCCTCATAATCGTTTCATAACCTGTAATTCCCCCCAAGAGCACCAGTGGCATGGACAGCGCTTGTCGGAATTGACGGGCATAGGAAAGAAAGTACGTTTCTTCGAATGGATATTCTCGTAAGAATCGTTTCGCGACTAGACGAAAACCGAGGCGCACCACTCGCGGAAATGCCTGAGCCATCTCAGCAATCGGAGCTTCGCCTCGAAAAAGATACATAGGATTCTGAAGAGAACTTCCGCCGGTCAACTCGATCGCATCTAGGTGGCCATCTTTTTCAAGCATTTGAGCAACTTCTACGCTCTCATCCACCCACAGACCGCCGGGGACCCCATCAGTCATATTGAGTTTTGCGAGCACCGCGACTTCGGCTCCCACCGCTTCCCGCACAGCCGCCACGACCTGCCGAGGAAATCGAGCGCGATTCTCAAGATTCCCTCCCCACTCATCTTCGCGCTTATTGATGGCAGGGCTCAGGAATTCACTCAGTAGATATCCATGACCTAAATGAATTTCAATGGCATCAAATCCGCTGCCTACCAGTCTCTTCGCTGTCTCGGAAAAAGCGTTCAGTATCCTAGGGAAGTCCTCGGCCTGCATGGCCTTTGTTTTACGGAGTGCCAGAGGATTAAAGAACCGCGAGGGAGATAGCCCTCTTAAGCCAGCACTCGCTGCCACTGCACCGGCATGTCCGATCTGGCCCGACAGAGCCGCGCCTTGTTCATGAACGGCATCTGCTAAAAGACGTAAACTCGATTCGTTCTCGGCGTCAGGGACAAGTTCGTTGGGTGTCCCTCGACCGTCGGCAGAGACTCCAATGTACGCCATTGTCGTCATACCCACGCCGCCAGCCGCCATGCGACGATGAAACTCAATTAACTCAGGGTGGACGATATTGTCGCCTGTCATCCCCTCGAATGTCGCCGCCTTAATCACGCGATTTCTCAGGGTGAGGGGGCCCAAACGGGCCTGAGTGAAAGGTTTCGATAGATCAGGAAATCCTGTCAAACGCTTCCTCCGAAATTATCTTGAAAAGCGAATGATATCCAAGAAGCTACACTATTGCTCTAACTGACCTCTAGTCCTTATAGACCCATCCGGCGAGGAGAAACCATGCCCCGAATCGAGCAGCGACTGCGTACAACCCGAAGAAAGTTTCTTCACTACATGGCCTTGGCTGGGGTCGCCGGAAAATCGCTCCTACGCCCTGCACTCGCTCAAGCGGACTCAGGCGGCGCCATCGGTCAAACGCCTTGGCCCAAAATGACATATCGAAAACTGGGAAAGACTGGCTTTCAAGGCAGCCGTCTTGTCTTTGGCTGTGGCGCAGCTCTGTCCGACAGCCCTCGGGACGAACTTCTAGACCGTGCCTTCGACGCAGGCGTAAATGTCTTCGATGTTGGAACCCGCCGCTACTATAAAAACGCTGAAAGGAATCTCAGCCCATTCCTCAAAAAGAACCGAGATAAAATTTTTCTTATCTCCAAGGCAGCTGTTTACATTGACATTGAACCCAATCAAGAAGTCACAGCGAGTCAAGCCAAACAAGGAGCGAAGACTTGGCTTTCGCTCCTGGATCAAAGTCTATCCGATCTAAATGTGGATCACGTAGATGCGTATTACATGATGGGGGCAAATAATCCGTCTATTATAAAAAGCGATGAACTTTACGAGGCTTTCCTTAAGGCCAAACAAGCGGGCAAGACGAGCTACTGGGGCCTCAGCACCCATGAGAATGCGCAAAATGTTCTCACAGCAGCGAGCGAAACACGCCGATACGCCCTCGCACAGATCGCCATCACTCCAGCGGGTTGGTACAGCTGGACTGATCGAAACATACTGCCTAACTCGCCCGATATGGTGAATCTACGACCCGTCCTCGATCAGGCGCGCGATGCACAGATTGGACTTATCGGTATGAAAGCGGGCCGATTCCTAGCTGGACGCAAATGGCTCCGATGGGGAAACCCTGACGCGTTCGACCAATATTATGGACCAAAACTAATGTCGGCCAAGATGAACTCATTTCAGCGAAGTTACGCTTTCGTGCTTGAACACGGACTCGACGCTGTGAATGCAGATATGCAAAGCCTCACACATCTCCAACAAAACTTTTCAGCGGCTGCGACCGCTGAACAATATGTAGCGTAAGCCTCAAGGGTCACGAAGCCGTAGGAAATAAGCAGCCTGAAGGCATTCAGAGGCAGAAAACAGATCTTTTTTATTTATTCGATTAACTAAATGGACCCATGTGCCGTTCTAGGTATCTCGATACCTAAGAAAGGGCATGTCATGAATCGAATACTGCTGGCTCCCCTATTCGGATTAGCCATCGGCTTCTCGGCCGGCTTCGGCCTAATGACCTACTGGAGCACGTTTACCCCCCATACCGTGACTCATGTGTCACTGGCGGCGCTTCCCTCTTCTGCTCACCTAAACATGTCGCCCCGTGACTCATCACCGCGCGATCAGAAAACCAAGGTAAACCGCGCAATCGGATTTGATCAGAACGGAATTCTATTTAACCCAATCAGTGATATTGAGCTGCAATCAGCCGTTCATTCGCAGCTCGCAGAGACACTTGGAGGACAAGGCAAAGTGGCTATTTCAAATCTTTTAAGAGGCGAAAACCAACATGTGTCCAGCGACCCCCTCAGAGAATCTTTCGCCTCCAATGAGCCATTTCTAAACTCAAACGGCCCTAATCTCTGAACGATTAAGGCCGTCAATAAGCTCACCGAACGCTCTTCAAGAACTCCAATCCATCGCTTCTCCAAGATCAACCCAATCCCTAGCACGTAGCTTCACCCTCCGATCTGCAGTGGAACTAAACCGAAGGGTGAAGCCATAGCCTTTCCCGTTACACTCTCAGTGAACCGAGACACTCATAGCCGCTGATGACACTGTCACCGTTGAACAACCCAGCGCCAATAGATTCTGCATATCAACGGCCCGACGGTCCAAATCCGCGAAATCTCGAGGCACACCTCCAATCGGGCTCGGGTCTGGAATCGGTGATGCCCCCGTGCCTGTCAAGAACCGCGACAACTCAACCGGAATGCCCGGCGGCGTATCGGGATGGACATGATAAAACGGAGAATCCACAGCTGGATCGATCGTATCGGCGCCGTGACACCCGCTACAGGTATTTGACGAGAAGTTGAATCGAAGGTCATCCGGAGTGCAAGGAACTCCTACAGATGGCGTGATGCCTGGTGAGAAAAAATGAGTGCCCGGAAAAAAGTCCGACCGACCGGAGAGAAAAGGTGCCCCTAACCAGGTATCCGGGACCACATGAGTGCCATTGCAAATGTCGGGACTGTTTACATTTATGTAGTTCGTCAAAGACAACTGCATGGCCGGATCAAGAGTGTAATCGATGTCGGGGGTTTGCTTCGTGGTCTCCATACGAAGCTCGTGTTGACCAGGGAAACCTCCAGGGATCGGCTGAAGAGTAAACTCACGCATCTCCCACGGCGTACCCATCACGACCTCGCTCGTGCGGACCTGACCGATGGAACTTCCATTCGGACGGCTAGGAACAACACCTGGAGAAGTCACCGGATCAGTTATGTTTTGAAGATCCACTAGATATGCAGGTGTCGCAGGAAACGGAGCATTCGCTAAATCAAGATCCTCCCAACTCTGAGCATGCGCCAAGACATCGCTGCATGAGTTCGCGGTCACTGCATACTCGAAAATCGCAGTCATTCTGGCAGGCTGGCAAACATTCATATCCAGAAGCCCAAAAACGAATCGCAACTCTCCAGCACTCGCAGGACTTGACCCGTAACCCACCGCGTCTCGGAGATCGACTCGGTTCACGATCGAGAGTAATCGAAAAGGAGCTTGATCCAGGTCTAGATTTCCGGCCGCATCGAGGGGCCAGAGACTTATAATCTGATTAAAGAGACCAACCTCTCGGTTGGGCACGACATCGCCATTGATGATCCAATCGCCTGAAGGGCTCCCATCATTCAAAACATCGAAGTTCGTGGCCCATCCTTTAAGCCAGCCCATTGTAAAGGCTTCAACTGAAACCCCCGTTGCGGCTGTATTCGCCATGCCCGTCATCAACGTTTTAAACGACCATGCGCCGTTGGGGTCTCCATTGAGCCCATCGCCATCCGTATCACAGGGGTCAAAGGTCCTCAAAGGATCAGCCACAACACTGAGATCGCGAATCATTAAGGCTCTCTCAGAGTCAACGACAGGGGTCGAGGCCGCCATTGGAACCAGTGAAATGATGGATGGCGAGACCAAATCTCTTAGAGCGCTTGGAATGTCAACGGCTTTCACCCCAATAAGTTCTCTTCCCGAAAATGAAATCGATTCAATCTCTTCTTCTTGGTCAAAACCCCCAACTATCTCACGATATTTTCGACTGAAGTAATTATTATAATCAAAGTCAATTCGCGCGGTGTAGAGACCATCGCCTTTCTCACGATCATCCCCTTGGCCGGAGTCCTCAAATTCAATGAAATTATCTTGGTCAACTCTAAATGGAATCTTTTCAGGTATATCCATATTCTGGCCAAACCGGACTCTTAACAAAGCATTCTGCCTCTTTATTTTGGTGTCTAGAACCTCGATCTCTGCAGAAACGACATCGGGCGGCCGAGTCACAAAATCTGATTGAAAAGAACTCGGAAGAGGCTTCTCCTTCCAGCTAAAAGTTCGAATGGATTCACCTCGCTCTTGATCCGCCAGGCGAACGGCAGAGACAACCAACTGATTCCATTCTTGAAGAACTTCACCTTTTTGAAGCTTCGCAAAATGCACCGTATTGCCGGGAGTAATTTCTAACGGTTTCCCATTGAGTTCAACCAAAAGGGACCCAATATCGAAATACTCACCCGAGGCCTCTACTTCGACCTGAAATCGGTCGACGCTCCGCAAAAGCTGATTCGCTTCGGGCGAAAGGATTCTAGGCTGAGTGGGCGCGTGATTGCATGTTCCCGCTAGGGATAAAAGTGCGGTCGCGATCGCTGCGATCGCCAAGCGTAGGTTAGACACTGTGATTCCTCCTGAAGTCAATCATGAAACACGAAAGGAGGGTGAACGAAGGCTAAGCGGCACTCTTCGGAGCAATTTCCTTCAGCCGCCCACCTTTCGTAAGCCTCCACATGTTGGGCAAAATTTGCCCTCGTGTATTGAGTCGAAAGTCGAATCAAAATCGGACCAGTCAAAAGGCTGTTTTCTCAAAAAGAGCTGTATTTGAACGAAAAAGTCGCCTTCCTGCCGTCTAGGTCTCCCTCACGACTTCGATCACCTCGCCATCCTGTCGACCTCTGCGGGTCTCCAAAAGTCGAGAGCCCTGCTTCAATCCCAAGCTCGCCCCGACCTTTTGGCGACATTGTTATGAGGATCGCTTTTAACCTTAAGCCTTCGATATCTACATTCGATATACTGCGTCCGGGCTTCATTTTAAAAATGCCTTAAAAGGTAAGCAGGCGAAATTTCGATGAGCAATCAACATTCGAATCTTCGGTACCCCGATTTCTTAATCATCGGAGCGATGAAAAGCGGGACCACCACCCTTGCCTTCGACCTTGAAACCCATCCTCAGATTACTTTCCCAGGCGGAAAAGAGGTCGGCGACCTAGTCAGCCAGGACATCCTCACTGACGAAGGCCGAATGAACTATGGGAATGTTTTTTCGGAGACTCCCAAAGAAATCTTGGTTGGCGATGCTGATCCCCGTTACACGTACAAAAAGAGCGTCGACACAGCCAGAAACGCACTCCAGATCTGTGGTAAGGATCTGAAACTCATTTACATCATGCGCAATCCGATCAAAAGGGCCATTAGTCATCACACACACTTTTATCAGCGAGGAGCTTGTAGTGCCGACGCGAGCAAAGAACTGTTGGCTGACGACCTGTATGTAGACTTCAGTCGATATGCGTATCAAATTCAATTCTGGCTCGAGCACTTCGATCGCAAGAACTTTCTTTTTCTTCAGTTCGAGGACTATGTGAGTGATCGGAAGGCAGGCTATGAACGTGTCGTTCGTCACCTCGGTCTTGAGCCTCAGCCAGATTTTCTGAACGAGACAATCCTTAATCAAGCAAAAGACAAAAGACTACCCACGGTTGCTCACCGACTTCCTGGGCCCTTAGTCCGAAAGCTCCGATCCATTGCACCACGCGCGCTTCCTAAACCGATTCTGGAAACTTTCAAAAAGCTCGTTTCGAGACCAGCCCCACCGCCGCCAAAAGCTCCAAACAAAGAAACGCTTAGGCAGTTAGCCTGTCGCTTCAGCCCTGACCTAGAACAGCTTAAAAGTCTCCTCGGAGAGGAGATGCCGCATTGGGACATCGAAAAAACCATCGAGGAACTGTGCCAAGGCGATCAAAAAAGTTAAGTTTCGACTCGTAGAAACATGAAAAAAACTAAACGGTAGGAGAACAACGTGAGAACAACGATTGGATGGATACTCAGCGTACTCGTCATGCTCTGCATGCTCCCTTCTGCGAGTCTGTCAGACACGAACCCCAAGGAAAAAGCAGCCGGATCAGCGACGGCCGCCAAAGACCGTCTTATAGCTCCAGCGGATGTCGCGAAAGCTCCCAAAGATGCAATCAGAACGGCCTCGGGGCTTGCTTACAAAGTGATCCATCCGGGTGATGGAACAGTCCACCCTAAAAGGAATAATCGGGTCACCGTTAATTACACAGGGTGGCAAACGGATGGCCGAATGTTCGACAGCTCCTACAAGCGAGGAAAGCCCGCCACCTTTCCTCTCAATCGTGTCATCAAGGGATGGACCGAAGGGGTCCAGCTCATGGTGGTGGGGGAAACCGCGCGCTTTTGGATCCCTGCCGAGCTGGCTTACGGGGCTACCCCGCGCGGAGGACGCCCCGGCGGCGAGCTCGTATTCGACATAGAGCTACTCAAGATCAACTAAAAGAAATCAAGTTAATCTAGGGTCAAAGGGATTGGGCCCAAGTGTGCCTCTATATGCATTTGGGCCTAATCCAAAAGTCGTCCATCTCTTCGAAAAGAGAGTCTCGACCAAGGCCTATTGATTTGAAGGGCTTTTCTGAACGGCTGAATCAGAAGAACTCGAAACAATAGGCACCGACGCTGAGCCGGAGGCGCTTGTTTCCGACTTGGTCTTGGGCTGCGTTTTCGTTTCTTCTGTTGGCTCGTCCGCAACCGGCATCCAGTTTAGATCAAGCTCCCAACCTCCACCCAGGGCACGGTAAAGATTAATAACAGCCAACCGCTCATCGAGCCTTGCCTGAGCGAGATCAAACTCAGCTGGAAACAGATCTTGCTGGGCCTGAAGAACCTCAAAATAATTCGCAAGACCCTGTTCGTACCGTGTGATGGAAAGTTGTACCGATTCTGTAAGCTGGCTCACTTGGCGCTGACGAGCGATTCGTTGCTCCGTCCGTAACCTACGATCAACGATCGTGCTTGAAACCTCAGCGAAAGCATTAAGAGCCGTTAACTCGTAATTGGCTTTGGCTTCTTCCCAATACGCTTGCTTGGCTTTGTATTCGGAATAGAGCAAGCCACCCTTAAAGAGAGGCGCAGACAGCTCGCCGGCAACATTCCAAAGGCTTGTACTGCCACTTGAGATATCACCGAGATTTTCTGTGGCCCCACCCCACATAGCTACAAGTCCGATCCTGGGTAGAAAGTTACCCATCGCCACACCGACCTGTGCGTTCGCAGAGACCACCTCTTGCTCTGCTTGACGAACATCAGGCCGACGCTCCATGAGAGACGAAGGTAAGCCCACGGGAAGATCGGGAAGACGTTGATCAATCAACGGAATCCCCCGTGGAATTTTCCCAGGAGGCTGTCCGAGAAGGACGGAAAGCATATTCTCGACTTTTGCAATTTCGATGTCAACAGCGGGTAGCCAAGCAGCCGCCTGCGCTTCTGCGGCCGCGGCACGCGTTACTTCCAGCTTCGATGCGACGCCCCCCGTGTACTTCCGAGTAAAAAGAGTCAGCGTATCTTCGAAGGCTTCAACCGCCTCTATGGAGATGATTCTAGATCGATCTAATTCCAACAGAGCAAAATAAAGTGTCGCCACGTCAGCGACAATCGAGAGCAAAACCCCTCTTTGAAAATCCTCAGAGGCAAGCAGCTGAGCTTTTGCCGATTCACTCGCCCGACGGATCCGTCCCCAAATATCGATTTCCCAGGCCACATTGAGCGCCCCCACATAACTTGTGTACTCAACCGAATTTGTCTGATACACAAAGGTCTGAGTCCGCGACTTCCCGGCCGAGCCGTTCGCCGAAGCCTGTGGGTAAAAGGCTGACTTTGTAGCCACCGATTGGCGATAGGCCTGCTCGGTACGGGCCACAGCAATCTCGAGATTCAAGTTATTCTGGAGTGCCGTCTCGATAAGCTGAACTAAGACTGGATCCTGAAAAACTTCCCACCAAGGCAAGTCAGCCAGCGACTTTGCAGTGGCCTCTTGTAAGTCGCCACGATAGGCCTCAGGGATCTCTACCACAGGCCTCTTGTAGTTAGGTCCAATCGCACACCCGACGTACAAGCAAAGACTCAAGATCGTCAAAAAGCGAAAAACCATCACGAAGAAGCATCCTCGCTCGGAATTTGATCTTCTTCCTTAGAGCCGAATCGATGAGCCAAGTTTTCAACAATCGAGAATGTCGAGGGGACGATAAAGATCGAAATACATGTGGCCGCAAGCATGCCTCCCATAACGACTGTCCCAAGAACTTGTCGCGAGATTGCTCCTGACCCTGTTGCAATCACCAGAGGAATCACACCCAAGATAAACGCAAAAGCGGTCATCAGAATTGGCCTTAAGCGGGAGCGCGCCGCCTCCAGCGCGGCCTCCTCAATGCTGCTTCCTTCGGCCAACCGAGCTCTGGCAAACTCAACAATCAAAATCGCATTTTTTGCGGAAAGACCAATCAGCATCACTAAGCCGATCTGCGTATATAAGTCGCTTGAGAAAGACCGGGCCCAAATCGCTAGGAATGCGCCCATCACTGCGATAGGAGTGGTGAGCAACACACTGAACGGGAGTGACCAACTCTCATATTGAGCGGCCAGAATCAGGAATACCATCAGAAGCGAAAAACCAAAAATCACCAAAGGTGAAATCCCCTGGGAGGCTTGCTTCGCTTGAAAGGCCATCCCCATGTAGTCATATCCCATACCGGGCGGCATGGAATTTTCCACCACGTCCTCCAAGGCAGCCATAGCCTGCCCGCCACTATAACCAGGAGCCGGGCCCACCATCAACTGCGCTGCACTGTGCTGATTGAATCTCATTGTAAATTCGGGGCCATACACTCTCTCGGTTGAAACGATGGCTTCAAGCGGCACCATGCCGCCCTCTGAATTCTTCACATAGAACCTGCCGAGATTGTCGATTTCATTTCGAAAGGAACCTTCAGCCTCAATGTAGACCTGCCAGACGCGACCAAAACGGTTGAAGTAGTTGATAAAGATGCCTCCCATGTAGGCCTGCATCGTTTGGTAGACATTGGCCAGAGCCACGCCCTGCTTCATCACCATCTCTCGATTTACTTCAGCAAAAATTTGAGGAACGTCGAATTGAGCAGTCGTCATTACACGGCCAATCTCTGGCCTCGCTTCACTCAATTTAATAAAGTTTTTAGTCTGCTCGGACAAGAAGGGAATCCCGCGACTTTCGCGATCTTCAAGCATAAAAGTAATCCCACCCGAGGTGCCTACTCCTGGGATCGCAGGAGGCGGAAAAACCACAGCCATGCCACCCGGAAAAGCCGCCAACTGTGCGTTTAACTTTTCACTGATTACATCGGCCGTAAGCCCCTTCGGATCTCGAACGCCCCAGGGTTCAAGGGTGACAAAGAAAAATCCGTTGTAGGTTGTTTGAACACCTGACAGCAGGCTGAATCCGACCACGGTGTTATAGCTCTGAACACCGGGTGTCTCCTTGAGCATCTCTTCAATTTGCTTACAGGCTTCATCGGTGCGCTCGAGCGAAGCTGCAGCCGGAAGCTGGACATTGAGAAAAAGGAAACCTTGATCTTCGTTGGGCAAAAAGCCCGAAGGCACTCGTCCGCCCACGAAAATAATAGCCACGACAACGGCCACAAGAGCGGCCACCGAGATCCCCGACTTTCTAATCAAAACCGCACAGGCTGCCAGGTATCCCCCCGTTGCCTTTTCGAAACCCTCATTAAAGAGCTTGAAGAAGCGAGCCAGTGGACTATTCGACTTTTTGCGAGGTCTTAACAAAAGGCCCGCCAAAGCAGGACTTAGGGTCAAAGCATTCACGGATGAAAACAACACGGAAACAGCAATCGTAATCGCAAACTGCTGAAACAATCTTCCAGAAATGCCTGGAATAAACGCGGTGGGAACGAATACCGCAACCAAGATAAGTGTGGTCGCGATGATGGGCGACGTGACTTCCTTCATCGCCTGAATCGCCGCTGCTTTCGGCTTCATGCCGCCTTCAATTTTATGCTCTACCGCCTCGACGACAACAATCGCATCATCAACGACAATCCCGATTGCGAGCACGAGGCCGAACAAAGAAAGAGTGTTAATCGAAAAATCCAAAACCGGAAACAGCATAAATGTTCCGATTAAGGAGACGGGAACGGCCAGAAGCGGAATCAATGTCGCTCGAAAGCTCTGCAGAAAGATAAAAACGACGAGAATCACGAGAGCCAGTGCTTCGAAAAGTGTAATTACAATTTCTCTTACACCTTCGCGCACAGCCTCGGTTGTATCCAGAGAAACAACGTAGTCGAGCCCCTCAGGAAAATCCTTCTTGAGCGTATCCATGACATTGGTGGCGGCTTCCATCGTGGCCAGCGCATTCGACCCCGGTTGCTGGTAGACTGCCACAATCGCGGCCGGCGATCCGTTATAACGGCCCTTCAAATTATAAGTTTGAGCGCCCAACTCGACCTTGGCTACATCCTTAACCCGGACCAAAGAACCATTTTGTTCAGCGCGAACAATAATATTTTCAAAGTCCTCTACAGACTTCAACCGGCCCTGGGCACGAACCGTGTAGGTGAATTCCTGACCGGCAGGAACAGGCTCCGCGCCCACCTGACCCGCCGGATTCACCGTGTTCTGAGTCTGAATCGCATCGACAATCTCGGGGACCGTGATGCCCATACTGGACAAAGTGTCTGGGTTGACCCACATCCGCATGGCATATTGCCCTGCACCGTAAATATTGACTTGACCCACACCATCGAGTTGTGACATCCGATCAAAGACATTGATGTATGCATAATTAGACAGAAAGAGAGCATCGTAGGTGGAATCCGGCGAATAAAGTGAAAAAAGCGCCATGGGGCTCGAAGAAGCCTGCCGAATCGTAACGCCAAAATTGCGAACGTCTGTAGGCAGCATGGCCTCAGATTCCGAGTACCGCATCTGCGTCAGAATCTGATCCGTATTAGGATCTGTCTCGACGGCGAAGTTTACTTGTAACGACATCATGCCATTATTCGCGTTCGTCGAATACATGTAATTCATGCCCTCGACACCACTAATGCTCTGCTCAATCGGTGTCGACACCGATTCTTGAACGGTCACGGCATCTGCGCCCACATAGGTGGTTGAAACGCTGATCTGGGGCGGCGCGATATTAGGGAACTGTGAAATAGGCAGATCTAAAGCCGCTACAGCCCCGAGAATCACCATAATGATGGCAATCACCATGGAGACAATCGGCCGATTTATAAAGAAAGTAGACATTGAGGCTTTCGATCAGCTCGCGGTTAACTCAGTCATGTGGCGCCGATCCATCCGGTCGCTCACGGGAGCAAGTACCTCTCCAGAAACAGCGGCTGTCGTGCCTGTTTCTGCAGTCTTGTCTTGCTTCATAAAAGTGGCTTGCGAGACCGGCTTCACCTTCATTCCTGTTCTCGCTTTTTGAAGACCCTCAACAATCACACGCTCTCCAGCCTTGATTCCTTTGGTGATGATCCAGTCTTCTTTGACCGTTTCTCCGACATCCACTGTACGCACTTCAACTTTATCCTCAGGCGTCACGACAGAAATCATATATTTGCCCTGAACATCGGAGACCGCACGCTGAGGAACTAAAAGAGCGTCTTTGTAAACACCGACATCAGCACGAACTCGAGCGAATTGACCTGGCCGCAGAACATTCTGAGGATTCGAAAAACGCCCTTCGATCAGGATGGTTCCCGTGCTCTCATCCACATTTCGACCAACAACAAACGGAGTGCCCTTAGTCGGCCAAACCGACCCATTAGCTAAGAAAAGTTCAAGCACCGGGCCCAATTCGGATACATTCCCCTGCTCGGTCAAACGTCCAGCCGATTTAGCAAAGTCAAGATAGGACTGTTCGCTGATGGGGAAATTGACTTTGATCGGGTCAAGTTGAGAAACGGTTGTCAATTCAGTCTCAGTAGTCACCAAATCACCAATTTGGGTCACCGAAATGCCTGCTACTCCGGAAATCGGCGAGACAATCTTCGTCCACGATAGATTCAAGCGAGCTTGTTCAACTTGCGCATTCGCAGTGGCAACGCTCGCCTCGGCTGCGAGCATGTTTTGCACGGCATCATCAAACTCCTGCTGACTCACCGCTCCCTGTTTTGCCAAAGGGCGATACCGATTCACATGGCTCTTTGTCTTCTCAAGATTGGCTTTAGCTTGACCCAACTGCCCCTTCGCCATATCGAGTTGTGCTTTGAATTCACGCGGATCAATCTTAAAAAGTGTCTGCCCTTTTTTAACTACACTGCCTTGCTTGTACTCGATTTCAAGCAGATAGCCTTTAACTTGAGGTCGAATCGTGGCATTGTTAAAACCTTGCGCTGTCCCGATCCAATCCGCAAAAATGGGCACATCCTTTTGCTCCACAGAAGCGACGACGACCTCGGGGAGTGGAGCCTCCTTACCCTCCTTCGACGAACAGCCTAGGCTCACGACCAGAGTCGTGAAAAGAAAAATGGCAAGCAGTCCTCCATGCATCCGGCTGGTTGCTTCTTTAATGCGGTTGAAGATCACTTGTATCCATCCCCTACTGTATTGCTTCGGTTTTCGAACGCGATTTTCCATAACCCTGAGCAGATCAACGATAGTCAGGCGATCCGTAACCTCCATCAAGGATCAGGTTCTAAATCCCAGGCCTGGGAATACTAGCGCGCATCTTTTCTATTATCGAAATGATACCCTGTTATTTCAGAGGGGAGAAAAGCTGTCCAGGCCCCTGCACCGCTGGGAAAAGATCAACCTCCGGGGCAGAAAGGCAAGGGGAGACCTAGCTCTTGGGAACTCGGGTGAAGGTGACCCAAGGCTTCAAACCGGATTTAGCATCGCGCGCAGGTCCTCCCTCGTCACTTACGAGGCTCCTCACGGAAACTCACCTCGCGGAGGGCGAGGCAGCGTTGACCTCAAATCGAAATAGTCGGCTAGATACTTTTCTCTTTTGATCGCCGTGAGAAAAACAGCACCAAGGCGACCACCACCACGGACACTGGAATGACGATCCAAATGGAGGCCTCGACCCAGGCCACAAGGAGAGTCGACAGCCCCAACAAGATTCCCAGCACCGTAAAGTGCCAATGGAAATGAATTCCGGCTAAGAAAGTCGCAAGGGCAACCGTTAAAAGAGAGAACAATCCAGCTTCTGGCGCATTCACCCGATTCGTGCTGTAGAGCAAGAAAATAATTTCAAGAGAGCCCAAAAGCCCTAGCCAGTGGAAAATTTGGTGCCGGAGAATCCAAAAAACACTCTCAGATCGATCTCGAGATGCCTTCCAGCTTCGGTACAGACTCGTCGCCGCAAGCAAGGGGACAATGCTCAACCAAAACCAATATCCCCAATCCGGAGACATGTCGGTGATCGCAACGCCAACGGCGCTAATCAAAAAAATGAGAACAAGCAGGGCCTCTGTAATACCAAAATGCTTTCGCTCGGAACTTTCATTAGTCTTTTCAGGTTGAGACATTTTCGTTTCCCTTCTTAACAAAAGGCGATGGAGGGCTTCAGTCGAAAACCGCGCATTACTACACCCTATTTATAGTGAATTGCTACTTAACCGTGGAAGAAGATCTCGCCCAATCCGCTCGATGATCTCATATCGAGGTTCAAAAGCCGGTAGAACCATTATTTGATCGAGGCCCGCTGCCTCCATCGAACGAAGCCGCTCTGTCAAAACCTCAGGGGTTCCGACTAAACAAGTTGCTTCGATCAAAGCCTTTGTCAAAAACTTTTCTTCCTCGGGAATAACCCAACAATTATGACCGGCATGAACTCTCTGATGAAGCCTTTCTTTCGGAACCTTATCGAGCATGGCGCAATACTCAGGCCAGATCTCTTTCAATATTTCAGGTGGGTTCTGACCGAATTGACGCCACTGATCATATGCGTAGTGGACCGTGGCCATCGCCATGGCGCCACATTCATTTCGAACTCGAGGTGAATCTACAGATTCGCCCGGATCAAGTACCGAAACACAGGTCAATGCGGTCGTTGGGAAAAAACTGCGATCGAGAACCCGACCAACATCCTCCGCACCCTTCTCGATCCACTGCCAAATCAGTTCCATGACCTCAGGACTCGAGGGCATTGAAAGCACCGCCCCGTCGCCATACCGTCCGGCCAAGCCAAGGGACCTTGGACCAAAGCCCGATACATACAGAGGAATAGGATCGTCAAAATTGACGAAACCATGATCGGGCATCAGATGCCGAATCGGTCGGTCCTTATCTCCCACTGAAACGAAAGATTCTTCCCCTCTGAGCAAAGGCTTTAGACTTTCGAGGTACCGATCGAAATTAACAATGGACTGGGGCTTGGCTCCCATAATTCTCATGGCTGTGTTTCCCGCCCCGACTCCTAAAAATATCCGCCCTGGAGCTAACGCATTAATCGTTCCAATGGACGCAGCCGTCACAGACGCCGGCCGTGTTCCCGTCACGGCAATCCCAGTCCCGAGTTGAATACGGTCCGTTCGGTAAGCAGCAAGGGCCAGGGTTGCGTAGCAATCCGACCAGATCATCTGGCTGTCAGCAAACCAAGCCGAATGGAAGCCCAAATCCTCTGCACGAACCACATAATCTGTATCTAGAATATGACTCGCTACGCAGACTCCGATTTTCATCTCTGAATTTCCTATCGCATAATGAACCGCAAAGCCTAGCGCCCACAGCTCAAATCTACTCTATTCAACTTCAGCCTTTCTGCTCCACGAGCGCATATAGCCTTTTCCCTCAATTTACCTCACACTAGGTTCATGAAATATTTACACACAATGGTTCGGGTATCTGATCTTGAGGCGTCACTGGACTTCTACTGCGCAGGCTTGGGGCTCGTTGAGCAGCGACGCGTGGAGGTTGAAGCAGGACGATTTACATTAATTTTCCTAGGCGCGCCGGGAAATCCAGATTCTCAAGTAGAACTCACCTACAACTGGGACCCTGAAGCCTACACAGGCGGTCGTAACTTCGGGCATCTCGCCTATCAAGTCGAAGACATTTACACGGCCTGCCAGCGGCTCATGGATCGAGGTGTCGCGATCAATCGCCCCCCTAGAGACGGTCGAATGGCTTTCGTTCGATCACCCGATGGAATCTCAATTGAACTCCTGCAATCAGGCGAGGCTTTACCGGCCACTGAACCTTGGTCTTCCATGGAAAATGTGGGTGAATGGTAAGATGCTCGGCCCACTCAAGCGACTCGTCGCTAATCGCAATGCATCATGATTTCTCTTTTCAACTCCATTTGAAAAGATATTCACGATCAGTCGCAAGATTATATATTTGAAACCTCAACCGGAATCCCGTTAACAGCTTGATTTCCAGAGATTTCATCTACAAAGTCGCCCGGCGCTAGATGATTGTTATTCACGCCCGCATTCTCTGCAGCCACCCGGAGTCGCGCGCCCGGTCGATCATGTCCCCATCCATGCGGCAGGCAGACAACACCCGGCATCATCTCATCCGTCACCTCTACAGGAACTTCAACGCACCCGACTCGAGAGCGAACTTGAGCCAACTCTCCATCGATAATCGAACACTGCTCCGCGTCTTCAGGATGCATTAAAAGAGTGCATCGGTTTCGGCCCGAAACCAGTTTCGAAAGATTATGCATCCAAGAATTGTTCGAACGCAAATCTCGCCTAGATATCAAGACAAGACCCGTCTCAGCTCTGTCGATTCGATCGGATAGGCGACCGAGGTCGGCCGTAATATACTGCGGAGCCAATTCTAGCTTTCCGCTAGGCGTTCGCAGGACTTCATCTAGAAGAGGGACCATGGGCCCAAAATCAATTCCATGAGGCGACTTCTTAAGGTCATCCAAAGTAATTCCCTCCGGATTCGCCCCATAGGCATCTCCCCACGGACCCGTTCTAATCTGAAAATCCAACATTCGCATCGGACCCTCAAAATTCGACATACGAACGATTTCTTCGGGGCTTCGACCTTCAAGCGCAAAGCCGGGCATTTGAGTCAATCCACCCACCAGACCCGCAAAAAACAAGTCGTCGAGTTGCTGAACATTCACTTCGGTTGGATCGGCTCCCTGACACAACGCGGCCAGCATCAGCAAAATTTTCCATTCGGGATAAACGGAATCTTCAATCTCAAAGATGGCCGGTGAAAAATTACCTGCACTGCGAACAGCCCAGTTCCATATGAGTTCATCGTAGTGAGGTTGCTCAAGGGGAGAAAGGGCTGGAAAGATCACGTCCGCGTGGCGAGTCGTTTCATTTATGTACAAATCCACAGCAACTAAAAAATCCAGCTCAGGCAAAGCAGTCTCTAATTTATCTGCGCCCGGGGATGAGATCACTGGATTACCAGCGATCACAATTAGCCCTTTTATCTGCCCCTCTCCCGGCGTCGCGATCTCCTCCGCTAAACACGAGACAGGAACTTGACCCAAAACTTCAGGGGCTCCACGCACACGACTCTTCCATCGACCAAAAGTAAACCCATCCGCATACTGTGGGTCGGGTAGATTGAGCAGAGACCAAGCGATAGGCTTCCCGAACATCGCCCCTCCCTCTCTATCCATATTTCCTGTGATTGTATTCAGAACATCCGTCAGCCAAGAGGCCAAGGTTCCGAATTCTTGATTACAGGTACCGATGCGTGCATAAACAGCACCTCGATCCGCGCCTGCTAGTTCGCGAGAGAGGCTCCGAATTCGATCCGCCGGTATTCCACATGTCTCGGCAACTCGTTCAGGTGTCCAACTACTGACTAAATCCTGAACAATCTCTAAGCCAGATACTTTGCCCGCTATCTCACCTAGGTCATCGAGACCTTCCTCAAAAATCACATGACACATAGCCATCATTAACGCTGCATCTGTTCCCGGACGAATCGGCAGCCACTCGCTCGCGTGATTGCAAGTACCCGTACGCCGTGGATCGATGACCACAATTCTTCCGCCTTTTTCAAGAATCGTATCGAAGCGCCCCATCAGATCAGAGGCCGCCAGGAGGCTTCCCTGAGACGCGTGAGGGTTAGCCCCGACGACCATCAAATAGTCACATCGATCTACATCCGGCGCTGGAAACCGCCACGGGTCGCCCAGCATCAGGGCCGACGAGACGTTCTTCGGCCACTGGTCCACTGTTCCCGGGGACCAGACTTTCTCTAAACCTGACATGGGCATAAAGGCTGCGACATATCTCTGAAGCGAGAAATTATGCGCAGCCGGGTTCCCAATGTACGTATTAATCGCGGAAGACCCGTACTCTGAGATGACCCCTTTTATCTTCTCTGAAACGATACGAAAAGCCTCATCCCAAGAGACCTCCTCAAACTCACCCTCATCATTACGCGCCACAGGGGCCCGAAGGCGATCTGGATCATGGTGTAGGTCACCCAGGGTCATCCCCTTTGGGCAAACGTACCCCTTGCTCCAAACATCTTCTTTATCCGGACGAACTCGAAGAACCCGATTTTCTTCGACCGCGATCTCTAAACCGCACATAGATTCACAAAGATGACACGTTCGTAGATGAATCTCTTCGGTCATTTCTACCCCATGATTTTTTAACTGACTTGCACAGTATGTCATGGCGTTCAGTAGAATAGCTACCTATGAATCGATGACGCCCGCATTTAATCTTTAAGCATGTGTGCCAGCTAAAAGATCAACGAGGCGTCTCGATTAACTCTAAGCGTTGAATCACGTGACGAGAGCCCACCTCTGTCGCGGAGAAACGACCGCTCATCATTAAATACAGTCGAGGGGGCGCCCCCTCTTCCGGGACGTCTAGATCGGCAAGAGTCAGCTCTTTCCCGTCTTGATCCAAAATCACGCTTTTATCAGAGAGGAAATAGGTCGCGCCATCGATCTGCAACGAACGCTGGGGCAAATTCCGAAGACCGATCTCGCCCTCCCCTTCAAGAAGTGGCTCTGAGCCCTGGGCACTTGCCACACAAAAGAAAACAAAAGAAGTGACAACCAGCAATCGCCCGCAATGCCAAAATGAACGACGTGACTGTTTCATTGCATTTACCTTTTTATCTTTCGGTTTAAGCCAATTCAGAGACATCACCACTCTATCGAGTACGAATCTAGAAGTCACTGAGAGTCTCTCCAGCTATCCAAACGCACCCCGGTCGGGCAGTCTGTATTCGGAGCATCGCTGTAGGCCGTACCGTCACTGGTAATCACGACGACCATATTACGACATCCCTCATCAGAGGCCGGTTCACACCCACTCCCTGTGCATGGACTTGTAGCAGCGGAGCCGGGTCCTACAGAAACACGCGGCCTATTCGGGACGCCTCCACCAATTTCAATCTGTCGCGTCATCACTGTGGCTTCAGTCGAATCGCTAGAAAAAGCACCCTCTGCACAGCGCAGGTCAAAACCGTAGAGACGCGAAGCGCCTCCAGCCGTGCACGGGTCGGCTGTCTCATCAGGTAAAAACGAAAGCGTGTACACGTCTCCGAAGAAAATCGAGCTATTCGTAATGAATTTCTCACCATCGATCGCCTCGATAAAGAACCCAACCTCCGGGGCTGCAGGATATTGACAGGTCGTCGCCTGCTGGACAGGAACAAAGTCAGTACTTGTCGCGAAGTCATTGTACCGAGCCTCAGATGTGGAAAGAGTCATCGATCTTTCCAAAGGATCTAAGTCCTTCAAGACATAAAACCGATTGTTTTCTTGAGTCGTTCCTGAATAGCCCGTAAAATCGAGTTGATTTCGCTCTCCTGTTCCAAAAGCAAGCCAGAGCGTACCCCGAATCAATGCGCCGGTGGGAGGGAAGAAGATACTTCTGTAATGATCCACCGGACATGTCGATGGAGATCCTGCATCGAATTCGCAATGATCCACCTCAACGAGTCTGATCCATTCCCAATCCGACTGATCAAGGCTCGAATCGACAGCGATGCTCCCACTGCTTGGCAATTCCGCTAGATCTCCGATGACCCATTTCCAGAGATTGCCTCCTATATCCCCGATATAGACCACATCTGCGTATCCATCGAAATCTAGATCAAAAACGGCTGGAGTGGCTGCCAAAGCGAACTGCATCCGCGGATCGCCTAGATTGATGTCATGAGAGAATCGCTTCATCGCAATTAAGTCTCCCGACTGAATGTCAATCATAAAAAGTGCACGGCCCGCTCTTGAGGTCGAACTCCCTACGCTTGAGTCGTAGGTTGTCGCCATATTGGGATCGCCTTCTTCGGAATATCCACCGGCAAAAATTGCGACCCATCGGTCATACCCTGCTCCGTCATTATCGTCGCCACCGACACTCACCCGAATGCGGGTAACAATAGGGTCGGACCAACTTTCACCCATATAGTCCGAATAAGGATATGCGCCGGTGCCCGAGCACTTTAGGTTGGTGGAGTCTTCACATGGAAACTCCCATAGATAACCCGGATACGGAAGACCCGGATTGAGGCCCTGAGGGTGAGTTGCATCCGGAGGGTCCGTTACGTCGAGAGCCCAAATGACCCCACCCCCTTGACGCATATTTCCCAAAAGAACCGTATGCCATTCATCGACACTCGATGGGGACGCATTCGTAGTCGGATAAAACCAAACGTCCGCGGCTTGCGGTGAGCCATCCATATAATAGAACTTGGGAGAAACCTTATCTTTGGCCAACTCCTTGATATTCAATCGAGCCGGATAAGACATAAAGGCCATCTCTTCTACGCCCGTTCCTCGATCAAATCCTTGGGGATTCAGACCCGAATCCCACTCTCCAGCATTGAAGCCATGCATAAATCCACCATTCGAACCCGCGTACAAGATACGTTTTCGATAGCGATATTTATCAGCAAACCCCCGATAGGTAGCGCTTGAAATTCCAGAGTTCGGAGAACCGACCAGCAGAGGATTCGAATGAAAAACGTCCCAAAGGCGGCGATTCCGATCGACGCAAGGCACGCTATCCCACTCGCACCCAGCGACGTATTCGACAATGCGGTCTCGCAACTCGTCGGTTGACGCAATTCCACTATCGGGGAAATCACTCACTGAATATGGAGAGCTCCCCAGTGCATCACTCCCTCCCGCTAAATCGCTTGCGGAAACGACTGTGTTGTTAAAAAGAGGAGGTAGTACAGGCGTCGATGTGGGAACCCCGCTCTTATAATTAGAAACTCGTAAATTCCGGATCAGCGAAGGAGGTAATGCCAAAGCTGCATCCCAAAAAGACGGAGCATTTGTTCTCAGCGCGCCCGTCAAACATCTTCCGGGCGCGAGAGGGTCGGCGACTGCACAATCGCCCATGGCATCCTGAATCTCCCCCGCTGCCGTAAACTCAAAATTCTTAATATGACCTTCCCAGAAAGCCCCGTCGGCGCCTGGGATAAAATAGCTTGTGTAAAAGTTATTTCCGTCTGTTGCACGACTCGCAGGTACTGTCGCTGCCGTGAAGGATTGCGACTTCTCAATAATATCTGTCAATGTACTTACAATCGCTTGGGCCAGCTCTTCTGCGTTCGTGCTGTAGAAGAACAGACCATTCCCGACGTCTGCCGTCTTGGACAAGATCGCGTTGGCATCGGGACTCGTCGTAAAGCCAACCGTATAGGTATCGATAAGTTGTTCACCAGAAAGCTCGTAACTGAAGTCGTTTTCCTGCATAAATTTAGCAATATCATCTAGATACCATGCAGTTTCATAACTGCCTCCAGTGATCTCGACTCCCCCTTCGGGCGAATCGTTGTCGGGGTTGTAATCACCAATTAAGTCATTTTGAAATCGACTTCTATCCATCCCATCGAAGTCATCGCGAGTTGGCTCCCCATCAGTAATGACAATGACAAAATTCTTCTGACAAGCATAAAGGGCCGGAGAAGGAGGGGTGTTCGAAGAACTACTGGTGGTCGAACCGCTCAACAGAATGTTGTACCAAGGAAATGGGGTTTCCCCATCTTTTCCCATGATGGGGTTCGATCGACTTTGGAAGTAGCGATAAACATTGAAAAGACTTTCACCCAGAGGTGTCCATGTTTCTCCTTCGAGTTCATCGATGCTCTCGTTTAACAGATCTCCATGAGATGCGTCATAGTCATCAATAGCGACCTTTACGTATCCTCCCTTCGGATCGGATGCGCGGTAAAATTGAGCAAGGCCAAAACGAACCTCACCCACAGCATTCACTTGGCATATGACCTCGCGCAAAACCTGCTTAGCTGCCGTTACACGTGAACGGCGATATTTGGCGTATGTAGGCGCCAGTCCTTCACCAATCAGACAGTCAGAAGTCACTCCGTTATTGAGCGCATAAAGTCCATCCGACTCGAAATCGGCATATTCGTCGGACTCGTCGCTAAAATACCAGTTCAAATAACGACCATCCGCTCTCGTCGTATCATCGATGAGCGTGTCGGAATAGAGTGTTCGAGTATTTCCACAACGGGTCAACGTATAGGTTCCACTGAAATAATAGGTGCGATCGTCGTCGTAGTAGTCGCAAGTCGGCTCCACTGTGGGGTCATAGCCCTCGTGCCACACCAAGTTATTCATAGAGCCCGAGTTGTCTATTAACAGCATCACATTTGGCGGAACGTTCGCCGTAAATAAACTAGAATCGTCTGCCCGTGCGGGAAACGAAAACACAAAACCCGCTAAAGCAAAAATTGCAATCCGATGCAGTGCTTTTTCGAACTGATTCCGATTCATTTCCACACACTCCTGGACAGCAATCTTTGATAATTGCCAACAGCTTCTAGATGCTTAGGGTTGGAGTTGTATTCCTGCCAAGTCTCGGGGCTCAGCTTCATCAGTGATGGTAATATCAAAGCTCTGGGACGCGGCTCCGCCGTGTCGGTCTTCTACTTGCACCATGACCCTATGCACGCCTCCCTGGCTCGGGCCAGGCATCCAAGTCAGCTCACCTCCAAGTCGATCAATTTCCATTCCCATAGGCCCCTCAACAACTGTATATGTGAGAGCTCGATCGTAATCGGAGTCTGTAGCCCGAAGTTGATAGAAAAAGGAGGATCCGATTGAGGCTTTACCCGGATCCGAGACAATCTGAGGAGGCGAATTGGCGATCTCGACTTCATTACTGACTCGCCGCTCACTGTGATCATCTCCATCATCTACGTTCACCGTAACCTGTATCAGGTCGCCTCTTCTTAGGTCAGCCGTGTCGTAAGAAGAGTCTCCATCGGATACCCGACGGCCGTTAACCCTCCACTCGTAAATCATACGAAGATCATCTCCATCGGGATCGTGAGCCCGGACTTTCGTATTCACTATGTCCCCTGGTCGCGTCTCAGATCCGGTCAGGAGTTCAAGATCTAAAACAACGGGGGGCCGGTTTCCTATCCGGCCGAAAGCGGTTGCCTGGCTTTTTCGTCCCGCTGAATCGGTCGCGATTGCGATCACTTCGAACCGATCGCCCTTCTGAGCCGATGGAAATTTGACGGCATCGGTTCGTGCGCGGACCTTTTGGCCATTTAGGCGCCATTCATAATCAAAACTGACCAAGTCCGAACTTGCACCACGAAGCTTCGCCACCGCACGAATCAGTTGCTCTGAGGTTGGACGCCTAGGCTCAACCCGAAGAGATTCTATTTGCGGGGGGGAACCTTCCGCTTCCAGAGCTATTTCCAAAGACTCTGAGCCCTCCGTCGAGTGCAGATCTAAATCAGATCGAGAGTCCAGGTCGGAAGAGCAACCGAAAAAGAGCACACACAGAATGAGACCCCACGCAGAAGGTTGAATTTTCGTTTGCTTCTTCAAAAGCAAAGGTAACACTTGATTTAGACTATCAGGGTCCATTGGTTTTCTCACTGGTATGGGTAGCAATAGCCGGCGCTGGCTTCGATTCGCTTTGAGGCGCCTACCATTCCCGATGTTTGGCCTTCCACATTGATACTAAAGATGGCTTCTCTCCACTGAGAACCACCGAATTCATCGCTCATAATCCAATCGTCGCATGCCTCGCCCATGCCGATGTACTCGACAGCTTGTTCCACCGCTGGGTCGGGGTCTTGTATGAAACGAGGCTGACTTACTGAGCCGTCTCCTAAAATTCGGGGGGAACCTTCGTCTGGGAAGTCTGGATTAAAAGAAAACAGAGCGGCCACACCCTGAGGAACGAGCAAACCTACATTCTGGTCGATAATGACTTGACCCAGAGCCACGCCTGCGTCGGCCGCATAAAGAGCCGAACGGGCGCTGGCTAGAAAACCCGCGACTTGGCGATCACGGGTGGCCAATTCCATAGAGCCCAGTCCAATCAAACCCATGATTGTCAACATGATGATGGAAACAAGTAGAGCCGCCCCCTCTTGCCTACGCCCAGAACGGGGGCCCAACCGAAGTTGAAACGCACTCTCTCCTACTCTCTCATCATTTCTGCTGAAAGTAGATTCCGCCTCATTTTCAAGATGGCTTCGCATGGCTTTACACATTCCTAAGGCGCACGGTGGATTCATAGGTTCGCCTCTTCTTTCGATCAGGTTCAGGAATAGATTGGGGATCACGATTTCCAGTCACCTGCTGCTGACTCAAAGGTGTCTTAGGATCTGGGTCTTCTCGATCACTGGACATCACGAGACTTAGGCGCACCTGCTTTAAATTACGGCCATCGACCGCCGCGGGTGAGTGCGTGATGGAAATTCCATCTCCAACCGCTGAGCCATCGTCCCCTTCAACTTCCCCCGACTCAACGACACCGTCATCGTCATGATCAAAGAAAAGAGCCAACTGCATATCTTCGACATCATTTGCGATAAGAAGGCCATTTCGCCGCAACTGATAGCGATCAGAAGTTCCAGCCTCAGGTACGGCAATACTATAAACAAGCGCCGGAACAGCCACTAAATCCACTAGATTCGTAGCCCCAAACGTGACTGGGGCTGTATTGAAATCCACATTAAGAGTGACTCCATCTCCCGAATTAAAAACGACACCCGAAATCGTTCCGCAAACCACACGGCCCTCATCATCGTTACGATCCACCACCATCACTCCCGCACCCAATTTAAAATCGGCCTGAGACCCAAAATCGATCCAGCGTTTGCTCAAGACAAGGTCCATGGATGAACCGCCCACCGCGGTGCCCGAGGTGATGTTAGTGATGGGAACTCCAAACTCTCCTCCCAAAAGTTCGGGATCCGTCGCTTGGATCTGAGCCACGCTCAGGATGGCATCAGAATCGCTTAAGTAAAGTGTGTCGGGACCTACGCCGGAATCGCCTAGGCAGACCGCTGCCTGATCTGGAACCAGGTACCCGCTCATTCGCAAATCGTTTTCAATCATCTCCGCAACGACTCGCAAGTTTTGCTGCGTCGACGTCACTTGACCGACTGTTACGTGAGTTTTCTGGTTCGCCGTAAAAGTTGCAACAAGCCCAAACATCACGACACCAAGAATCGCGGTGGCCACCATAATCTCGATCAAGGAGTATCCCGACTGCTTGTTCATACTCATACCTATCGCTTGTTATTTACCACCAAAGTGGCCAAGGAAAAAGATTTTGGATTAACGCTGTTCTCATCGAGCCACGTGACAGACAATTCAATATTTTTAAGATCAAGGTTCTGAGGCACGACGTCGGAAATTTTCCAATCGACGGCGTAGACTCGCTCGACTTGAACGGCGCCACCGGGTTGGTCGACAACCACCGAAACGTTTCCTTGCGCCAGACCAAGCTCGGTCATCCAAGCTTCAGACTGACCCCAAGCCTTGTTATTCAAGGCCGAAAAAGGAACTCGCCCCACTTGCTCTAACTGCTCTCGAGCGATCATCGAAGCTGCGGTCAAATGCCTTCCCTTAGAAGTTCCCTGCATTGCATGAAGCTGCATCAACGCGACGGTTAACAAACCGAAAGAAAGCACCATCAAGGCAATCATGACTTCGATCAAAGAAATCCCCAGATGTCTTCGATCGAGACCAGACTCATTTCGTATGATTTTCGGCTTCATTTTAAAAATAATCTCATTTCCACAATCCCGCCGAAGCGTCCCAACGGAAACCATGCACGGAACCCAAACTTGTCATCACAATGGCGTGATCTCGCTCACCGTCATTGAGATAAACGGCTCCATCACCGGTTCCAACGTCGGCAACGGTTGTACTCGCTGAAGGATGAAAGGCCCTTGGCGTACCATCTGGAGCCAACAAAACCCATGACTGGACAGTCGATGAGTCTGTTGGATGTCGAAAATTTCCGGCTGAATTGACTTCTTGTGCAGTATTCTCGACGCTTGTCCCGGAAAAAGGATCTCCCATAAGGGTCCCACCCTCTGTGGGAACTAATTCGTTGGCCTGTGACCGACCCCATGAAATTCCGGTCAAATCTGAGAACGGAATCGACATCCGGTGCTCACCGGAATCAGGCAGATAATTGCCATTCGTATCCTCAATCAACAGAGCGGCCAAAAGCGTACTTCCGTCTTCGGATAGGAGGGGCGAACCCGAAAGATCAGTATCAAAAAAAATCAGATGATTAGAACTTTTCCGAATCGCTTCGCTTCGGCCTACGAAAAGCAATTGAACGATCTCACCGGCTGAGTTGCTCACACGCTGACGCTTCGACCAGCTATTCAAACTTGACACGCCCATGCTGAGAATCACGCCCACGATACTTATGACTATGACGAGTTCAATAAGTGAGAATCCATTTGAAAAACGCGTCTTCGTTTGAATCAATCTGGATTCGAATGTCGGTGTTTTATGCATACTCTGACTCGGGTCGAACTCATCGCGACCGCCTCAGGCGATCGAGTCTCAGTGCCGACTCAAGCCCCGTCACTCGCCGGAGAAATGAGCACAAGCACACAGACTTCTTCGGTGAAATTCAATGCGGCCTTTAGCCCTGACTTCATATCCCTCGGGGCGCAAGTTCCTGAATTTCATAGACTTTTAGCTACCCCCACAAGGTGATCACACTCACCTTGCCTGCATACGGGCGGTTGTCCCTGAGCAACGAAACAGCAGATCATTCGCGGCCTGCAACGATGGCGTGGCTTCCCCCTATGGACTGTAGGGATTTTTCATAGATCGACTGAACGTCGGCCCGTACTTCTTTGGAGAAAAACCTTCTCCCCGCACCATGATGGCGACCAGGGGTCTCTGCGAGGGTCGAAATCATTCAGTGAATTTAGGTCGCGAAGAGAGCCGTAGAATCCGAGCTCCGCGTAAAAAATTACGCTGCGAACGGAAAAATGGCATCAAGATAAGCGTCGGACACATGGTCTTCGAAAAACTTACTGGTGCACACTCATCCGCGCTCTGCAGTGGCAATGACTCCCAATTCTTTCAGTTCATCCACCGCTGAGCCCGATAGTCCAACCACTTCTCGAAGAATTTCGTCTGTGTGCTGGCCTATTCGAGGGGGAGCAATTCTGAGTGAGGGCGGCGTCAACGACAGCCTCAACGGGCTACGCACGGTCGGCACTTCGACACCTTCATCGTCTTCAATTTGAGTGGCCAAATCTCGAAAAACAGCCTGAGGCTCAGAAAAAGCCTCAGCGATGTCATTGATCGGCCCCGCCGGTATACCTTGTTCTTGCAGAGCCGCCAGCCAATCCGAGACTGTTCTTGAACGGAGCGCTGCGGCCACTTGTGGCACTAGTTCGTCTCTATTTCGCACACGAGCATCATTGGTTGCAAATCGGACATCTTCAGAAAACTCAGACATCCCGGCCAAAAGACAAAACCGTTTAAACTGCGCATCATTGCCTACCGCTAGAATCAGATGGCCGTCCGCAGCTTCAAAAGCCTGATAGGGCACAATATTCGGATGAGCATTTCCTAGTCGAGCGGGTGCCTCTTCACTGAAAAGATAATTCGCAGCCTGATTCGCTAGGCTGGCGACCGTCACATCGAAAAGACTAATGTCAATTGACTGACCTTGACCGGTCCGTTCCGCATGGTTCAGCGCTGCAAGTATCCCAACACTCGCGTTAAGCCCCGTCAAGACGTCCGAAAGAGCCACGCCCACTTTCATAGGCATACCTCCGGGTTCGCCTGTCACACTCATCAGGCCAGCCATTCCCTGAATCATGAAGTCATAGCCGGCTCTCGAAGCCTCAGGACCCTCCTGCCCAAAACCCGTAATCGAGCAGTAAACCAAAGCGGGGTTATCCGCACGAAGCGTCTCGTAATCGAGCCCATACTTCGCCAATGCGCCCTGCTTAAAATTCTCCACCACTACATGACTCTCACACGCGATTTGTCTGAGAATCTTCGCTCCCTCTGGCTTGGAGAGATCGAGTGCAAGAGAACGCTTGTTACGATTGACGGAACAAAAATAGGCAGAACGTGCCGAATCATCATTTAAATACGGCGGGCCCCACTCTCGAGTGTCATCGCCCGTCCCGGGTCGCTCGACTTTGATGACATCTGCCCCTAGATCCGCCAGGCTCTGAGTCGCCCACGGGCCCGCTAGGATCCTTGAGAGATCTAGGACGCGCAGGTGAGAAAGAGCGCCTTCTTTGAACAAGAAGATACTCGATCAGACCCCGGTAAAGGCCTGCATCCCTGTCTGAGCTCGACCCAAGATCAATGCGTGGACATCATGTGTCCCCTCGTACGTATTGACCGTTTCGAGGTTCATCAGATGCCTCATGACGTGATATTCCTCGCTGATCCCGTTCCCTCCATGCATATCCCGGGCGACTCGTGCGATCGTGAGTGCCTTTCCGCATGAGTTGCGCTTCACAAGCGAAATGTTTTCTGGAGCACAAATCCCCTCGTCAAGCATCCGTCCTACACGCAATGAAGACTGCAGTCCAAGCGCAATCTCGGTCTGCATATCGGCAAGCTTGAGTTGCACTAACTGATTCGCAGCCAAAGGACGACCGAATTGCTTCCGATCCATCGTGTACTCACGGGCTGCATGCCAGCAGAACTCGGCGGCACCCATAGCTCCCCATGAAATGCCATAGCGTGCCTTGTTAAGACATCCAAAAGGCCCCTTCAGACCGGAGACTTCTGGGAAAAGGTTTTCTTCGGGCACAAAGGCATTGTCGAGCATAATCGAGCCCGTAATCGAAGCGCGAAGCGAAAGCTTACCTTCAAGCTTTGGAGTGGTGAACCCAGGCCCTGCATTCTCCCGCTCAACGATGAAGCCTCTAATCACATTGTCCAGCTTGGCCCAAACAACAGCGATATCCGCGATCGGCGAATTCGTGATCCACATTTTCGATCCCGTGAGTCGGTAACCGCCGTCTACACGTTGTGCCCGAGTCGTCATCGAGCCCGGATCTGAGCCGTGGTCAGGTTCTGTTAATCCAAAACAGCCCACCATTTCTCCAGTGGCCAGTCGAGGAAGAAACTTCTTTCGCTGATCCTCTGTCCCGTAGGCGTAGATGGGATGCATCACGAGAGAAGACTGCACACTCATACACGATCGATAACCCGAATCGACTCGTTCAAATTCACGTGCGGCCAAGCCATAAGCAACGTGAGACACGCCTGCCCCACCATATTCTACGGGAACCGTCGAGCCCAATAATCCCAACTCACCCATCTCAAGGATCAAGGCTGGGTCAAACTCCTCTTCTCGAAAATCACTGATCACACGAGGAAGCAACCGATCCGTTGCGAAGCGACGTGCGGTCTCAGCCACCATACGCTCTTCGTCGGTCAGTTCATGATCAAGTAGAAAAGGGTCTTCCCAGTGAAATGTTGCTTTAGCCATGGTTCATCTTTCAATTTTTAAATGAAGTATTTTGATGCAATCTCTCAGGACAGATCGAGTTTTCAAAAATGACCTAGGTCGCACACGCGTTTTTTCGATAATGAGAGGTTTTATTTTAAGCTTTTCACGAGGCTTGGGAGCCCTCTCTTCCGAGCACAAAAAGTCTCTAGTCCCGAAGACAGGAGTCTAGCGCACGGGCAAAGCCGTCGTCTTTCGAACGGTCCGAAGCGCGAAACTGGACTGAATTCGAGCAACCCCCGGAAGTTGAGCCAGTCGCTGCCGATGAACCCGCTCAAAATCAGAGGTGTCCGCCACAACGATTCGGAGCAAATAATCGAACTCGCCTGTCATCAAATAACATTCCATCACTTCAGGGATCAACCGAACCGCATCTTCAAAAGTCTCCAGATCGGTCTGATCTTGACGCTGAAGTGTCAGATGAACAACTACTATCGAGGGGAGGCCCACCTTAATCGGGTCCACAAGGGCGGCATAACCGGCAATCACTCCGGACTTCTCCAACGCCTTCACGCGGCGCAAACAAGCCGATTCGGACAGATGGACGCGCTCAGCCAGCTGGACGTTCGACAGGCGAGCCTCTTCTTGGAGGAATGAGAGAATTGCACGATCTGTCGAATCCATTTTCATAGAACAAGAATAGCTTATTATAAATCAATAAAATGAATTTTATTGCTAAAATAAAGACTTTTATTCGATGAATTCACAAGGCCGTTTTCGTGATTATAGTTTACGATGTAAGCCATTCTGAGGAGCCTAGGCTCCAAACGTTCGTCAATCATGACTAGGAGGCTCCAGCATGCGCGTCGGAATCCCAAAAGAAATCAAAATTCTCGAAAAAAGAGTCGGCATGGTCCCCGCTGGGGTTAAGGAATTGGTCCAACGAGGCCACGAAGTCTTGATCGAAACCCAGGCCGGAATGGGCATCGGGCTCGACGATAATCGATATACAGAAGCGGGCGCCAAGGTTGTGGGGAGCCCCGAAGCGATTTTTGCTGATTCGGACTTAATCGTCAAAGTCAAAGAACCGCAGCTGAGTGAATGTGCCCAACTCAGCCCCGCTCAGACTCTCTTTACCTATCTCCATTTGGCCGCTGACCCGGCCCAAGCCGAAGCGCTCGTGACTTCGGGAGCCACCGCCATCGCATACGAAACGGTCACAGCGGCCGACCATTCCCTCCCTCTGCTCACGCCCATGAGTGAAGTCGCTGGACGGATGTCGATCCAAGTGGGCGCACATGCCCTTGAGCAAGTCAACGGAGGCATGGGTGTTCTGCTGGGTGGCGTACCCGGCGTAGACCCAGCTCATGTCGTCATTCTCGGCGGGGGGGTCGCCGGCTCCAACGCGGCTGAAATGGCCGTAGGCCTCGGGGCCCATGTCACTCTCGTTGATCGATCCCTTCCTCGCCTGCGCGAACTTTCTGCGAGGTTCGATAACCGAATCAAAACAGCGTACTCAACGCAAGAAAAAGTGTCCGAATTGGTCGCCGATGCTGATCTCGTGATCGGGTCGGTGCTCGTTCCCGGTGCTTCCGCCCCAAAACTCGTCACGGCCGACATGGTCCGGGGTATGAAGTCGGGGTCCGTCCTCGTCGATATCGCGATCGATCAAGGGGGCTGCTTTGAAACAAGCCGGCCCACCAATCACCAAGAACCCACTTTTATTCAAGATGGAGTCGTGCACTATTGCGTGACCAACATGCCGGGCGCCGTACCGCGAACCTCTACCCTTGCGCTCTGTAATGCCACCCTCCCCTACGTGATTGAACTCGCGAACCTTGGAACTCAATCTGCTCTTGAAAACAATAAACACCTGGCTCAGGGACTGAATGTGCGGAAGGGAGAAATTGTGCACCCCGCTGTTAAAGCAGCCCTCGCAGCCTTGTCCAACGCGTGAGTGAACGCCCGTCGTAGCTCTCCCTCTACTGACTGGTGAGACTTTCACCTTCAGACCTTGGTCCGATACCCGATCCCGTTTCAATTGGGTCCGCTTCCTCAGTCTCATGGTTGGAGATTCTACGTAACAACCATACGTTTGCATCAAGCATCTGGCCCATCATGCGCGATTTGCCCAATTGGATATCGCGGCGCCAAACCGTTTCCACGTCCTCACGAAGAGCGAAGCGGTTCATGACGGACGACATTTCACGACCGCCCACCGAGTCGCCCCAATCACGATCTTGATAAAAAACGTATTCCAGTTCAAGTTCTTCCATCAAATCGTACAGCTCCTGAGAGTCCAGTTGTCGCCAATCGATCAATCCCGAGTGACTCGGATCAGCTCGTAAATATTCGCGAGGCATGTAGTACGTATGTCCACTCCACACCACAATCAAAACCTTCGCGTCCTCCGATAGGTTTTCATCCATCCACTGATACTCATCGTAAAACCACGTAAATTCGTGATACCGATCTACATCTCCATCAATGTGATACTGCATGAAACCGATTGAATAGAAAATTAGAATGGCCGAGGCGATGGCGGCTGAGGCGACCCCAACGGCGATAGCTAAACGACGTAGCCGTTCACCGTCAATAAACTGAAAACCAAGAAACGCAACCACCATGACTTGCGGGACCATATAATTCACAAATCGACCGTACAACCGAGGCTGAATCACCCACCAAAGGATCAATTGAGAGATGATCCCAAACAAAAGATAAAGACCCGCTGCGTCCCTGCCTTTTCGAAAAAATGCATAGACCCCCAAAGCGAAAAACAGCCACATGGTTGGAATCGTCACCTTGCTCGTCACCAACCTTGATACCGCACGCCAAGTCGTTCGAATGTCGTGCTCACCTACCAGTGAAAGACTGTAGTGATTCATCGATTCATACAAAAAATCTTTCGGTGCCCCGAACAAATCGAGATGCATCGGAAAATCAGGAACACCCGTATTCAGATAGTTTCTCAGGAAGAACGGAGCGGGAATAGCGATGCAGATACAACCCCAAGCAATCAAACGACGTAGTGCCGAGCGATCAATCTTACGATTCAGAGCCACCCAAGTTAGCCACAGATACCAAGGTAAGAACAGAATGCTCTGATACTTAATACCCACAGCAAAGCCCAAAGAAACGTAGGCAAGGAATATGAGAGACTCTTTACGAACCCTTAAAAATCCTTGCAACAGCAGAATCCCAGCTAATCCGAAAGCAAGAACCCCCAAGTCATTGTTCGGGGTGGTCGCAGCACGAAAGATCCCCGGCGTCAGGAGTATTCCCAACACGGGTAACAATGGACGCTTCAACCCAGAGATCCTGCCTAAGCCATATGTCAACGCAGCCACTACGCCGAGCACATAAAAATTAAAGAGCTTGACGCCCGCGCCACCGGACACAAAATAAACTGGTGTGCTCAAATAGGAGTAGTAGAGCGGAAAGTTATAATGGTAGTAAGGCCTAAAAACGAATCCGTTATTTCGAACGAGATCTTCCATTTGAGCCAAGTGATAACGCATGGCATCCCCGGCTCGAGGCGGCGTCAATGCGTCAAAGAAAAGGATGAGGGTGATGACAAAAATGATCCCCAGCCAAGTCCGATTCCAGCCGTCAAGGGAGTTCCAATAATTTTGGCCATGGGTCCAAATCGAGGGCGTCGAATTAGAGAGAACACGACGCCAACCCAGAATGCCCATGACGAGAAGAAGGCCTGTAAAACCGAAGACCTGAAGATTCGCCAGCATGCCCAGCTGTGAGATAACTAAGAATATAAATCCAACAATCGCACTCCCGAGAACCCAACCAGCAAGAAGCTGATAGACAACAGGGCAATCCCGCTGCTTTAAAAAGAAACATCCGATACCCGGGAGCATTAGAAACCAGAGTAGAGCGAAGGCCCACGTCATAATTAAGACTCCCACCCAATTGAACCTACAAAGTAAAAGCGATCATGAGGTATTTAACGGATTTTCATAATGAGCGAGCGTTTAGCCTTCAAGAAAACATCTGGCCCAGATCTTCTGAAACTCCGAGACCGTCTGATCCCATTCTGGGGCGACCTGAGTCTGGCTGGCCACCGACATAGATCGACTTTTTTGTAATTTTTCGAGCAGATCAATGTCCTGATCATTCACGTTCAATGAATCGCGATCGATTTGGCGAGAAAGCTCAGAGTGAGCTTCCCAAAAAGAACCTTCCGAAACTACATAGTTTGCAAACGTTTCGTGCGTCAATCCGGCCCGTTGCGGTCGGAGTACAATCACTTGCTGAAAATCAGGCTCGACCAAGATCAAAGTATTTGGAAAAATAAAAAAGGTCTCAATATGCGTTCTCTTCTGCCCACGCAGCTTCGAGAAAATCGGCGATTTTTCTTTAGAATCCTCTTCGACCGAGCCGTAACCCTCAGGCATCACCATTCCAGCGATGCGGTCCGACAAAGAAACTCCAAACTGCTTCAACGCTCCCTCAAATCCTGAGCAAATTTCACGATGCACCAGAGGCAGGTGATAAGCATCCACAAAGTTCTCTGCAGCTAGTTTCCAATTCGCGGAAACTTCGCATTCGGTTGCACTCACAGGATGCAACTCATCTGCGGGCCAATCCTCAAGGCGTCGGTCTAGGGGGGCGATATGGTCCTCGAAGGAAACAGCGGAACCCGAGAGATTGACGAAAATAATATCGCGCCAAACCGTGCTGCGAACTTCCACAAGACCAAGCTGACTAAGCTGTTCATCATCGGCTCGACTGTCTTCGCGAGATCGATTCAAAAAAGGAGCCGCAACCAGGTTCCCATTTAATGAGTAGACCCACCCATGATACGGACACGACAAAAGACCACCCCGAGCGCGGCAAGCCTCACTCACCAGAGGAGAACCCCGATGTCCACACATATTATAAAACACACGAACCTGATTTTTTTTGTCTCGAACGATCAGCAGCGAATATCCAGCGACATGAACGGGGAAAACATCTCCAACATTCGAGACCGCTTGGGCACAGGCCACACTGATCCATTCGTGAAGAAAAATGCTCTGCGTCTCATCGCGAAAGACCTCCTCGTCACGGAAGACTTCACCCGGCAAAGCCGTTGCTCCATCTAGGAAGTTACGAATTCCCTCTCGCAAGAGTTCCGAGGTCGACCTTAGTTCCTTATTCACACCCTGAATGTCGTACATCAGTCAAGGTTCCTATTTGCGTTATCAAAGGTGAAAGTCGCTCTGCATCTTACCCCAGCCAAGAACCCTATGCCTTCAAGCCTAAAAGAATTGATATTCCTAAAATTGCAACAACACGCAGCTATTGCAATCATTCACAGATGCCCTTCATCGAACTCAACTCCATGCGGTTCTACTATGAGGTCCGCGGCCAAGGACCAAAGCTCATGGTCTTTAACGGTTCTGGAGCCGATCTACGCCGTAAGCCCAGCATTCTGGACAGCCCTCTCCCTGAGCACTTTGAAACGCTCTGCCACGATCAACGTGGACTCGGACAGACCGACCACCCAGATACCGCCTATTCAATGCAAGAATATGCCGACGATGCCCATGCGCTTCTCCAGAAATTGAACTGGACTCGATGCCATGTCCTCGGTGTGTCCTTCGGTGGCATGGTGGCTCAAGAATTTGCGCTGCGTCATCCAACCCGAGTTGATCGCCTTGTCCTTGCGTGTACGTCGAGTGGTGGAGCAGGCGGTTCATCATACCCCCTGCATGAACTCGCCGAGCTCACCCTAGAAGAAAGAGCTCTTCAAAGTCTTGAATTGGCAGATCGACGAATGAACGAAGAATGGAGGCTTCGTCACCCGGAAGCCGTTCGTAAGATTCTTCGTACCATGGAAACCGAAGCCGAATCCCCCAACGACGAATCCGAAAAAAAAATGGGCGCAGAGCGACAAATGGAGGCGCGCAAAACCCATGATACGTGGTCCAGGCTTCACCGCCTTAAAATGCCCGTCCTTTGCTGCGGAGGACTCCACGATGGGATCGCCCCTCAAGAAAATATGCAGCGTCTAACAGATCAGATTCCACAGGCTCGTCTAGAGATTTTTGACGGTGGTCACCTATTCTTACGTCAAGACCCTGAAGCGTGGCGGAGCATTATTCAGTTTCTAAACAGCCCCGAAGAACATGACTTCAGCTCTTAAAAGCCGCCACCCGATGTGCCCTCTTCAAGTGATCCGCCCAAATTTTCAACCCATTGCTTAGCCTGACCAACTTGAAGCTGTGCGGCTTTCTGCTCATCATAAAGACGAACTCGAGGCTCGCCTGTTGGATAATCTCGACGGATCATCTTTCCAACTGCGGCATTTATTTGATCGAGCTGAGATTGAGCTTTGGCAAGCACGGCGCGCGCCCCCGCAAGTGTTTGCGGTTGGACCATTTCCGGTTGAGCGGCTTGCACTTGCTGCCAGACTTGTTGATGAACCTCTTCATTCACTTCCGACGCCTGGGGCAAACTCGAGAGACGCGTGGATTGAACCGTCAATGCGTCCGGAGATTCGCCTGTACTTGACTGACTCGCCGGAGAGTGGGCCTCTACGGGCGAAGGCAGCGGCTGAGAGTTCACAACAAGAGAGTTGGGATTTACGCTTGAGGCCATGTGTGCGTCCATATTCTGCGAACCCACGGTCAGCTCATCGGGGTTCATAGAAGAAGCCTCTGCGGTTTCGCCCATCAGATCATCAGCCACTGCAGGCACTGACACGAGCTGACTTAAAAATCCAACAAGGAAAAAGGATTTTGCCAGAATGAAAAAATAATTCGTTTGATACGATTTTCGATATACCTTCAAACTTTTCTGCGAGGCAGGCCTAACGCTCATCTACTCTCTCCCCATTTAGATCATTCCAAAAGCCTATAAATCGGTCAGTGGGTCGCCGTTCTTGATGGATAGTTCGCCTGCTCCGAATCGCCCCCCCCAAGGAACAGGGCCAACCTCACCGACTCAAGGACTGCATACGTCTTTTAAAGCACTTTAATCGTTTTCAGGTTTCCGATTTTGAGTGCTGTGGCGATAATTGCCATCATTCTCTTTTCATTCTTATCCAGACGTGAGAAACTCTACCGGTATGAAATTCTATAAACCGACCGCCTTCTTCTGTGCTCTTATCCTGTTGGTTCTCCATGGGTCTGCCTCCGCGCGAGGCTTTCGGGTCTCACAAATTCCCAATGGAAATCAGAACAACTGTAAGACCTGTCATCAATTCCCATCGGGTGGTCCTCGCAATTCTTTCGGCGCAGAGATCGAACAGAATTTCTTATCGGCCCCAGGAGGGTCCTTCGGCTCCGTGGTCTGGGGTGCCGCGCTCGCTGGACTTGATTCAGACAATGATGGTTCCAGCAACGGAGCCGAATTGAATGATCCGAATGGCGCATGGTCAACTGGAAACACCAATCCAGGGGACCCCGCTACAGTGACGAACCCAGGCGAATTCGACGCTGCGCCGGTTCCGAACCTCTCGACCTGGGCCATCTGGACCCTGTCTTTACTCTTTTCCGCTCTGGCCTTCTGGCAACTTCAAGGCCGTAAGCCCTCCAATTACGCGAAGGCGCGATCGTCCAAAGACACCAACCCTCGTCGGAACTGAATCAACCCCGACTCAACTGGATCTCAAAAAACTTGCCCTAAAAGCGGGCGCGTTCGTCTCATGGATCTCAAAAGGCCAGAGTGAGACTGGGTCCCGCCCGCCGAAGTGTGCCCCTCGGGGCTATCCTTCTCTCGTGAAGCGTTGGGCCAGTCGCTGGGCATTCAGATGAATGTCAAACTCTTCCTCAACGCGCGCCCTTGCACCTCGACCCAGCCGTTCCATCCGCAACCGGTCCGATCGAAGCGACTCAATCTCTTGGCCGAGAATCACCGGGTCGCCCAGCGGAACAATCACCCCCGAAACATCATCTCGCACAAGCTCCCGAATCGCCTCCAGGTCGCCGGCGATGACGCAGCGACCATGCACCATGGCTTCCATCAACACCACTGGAATTCCGTCGCGATCACCGGAAGACGTCACGCTGCAAGGCAGCACAAATAAATCCGCCGTCGCCATCTTTTCCATAATCACTTGATTTGGAGTGTCCCCCGTCAGTGTCACACTTATGTGGGCCGGCAACTGACTCGCCATATTTTCCAACTCGTTACGCAGAGGACCGTCACCCACGAGTGTCAGATGAATTGGCGAAAGATTTTCTTTTCCTATCCAAATGAGGGCGCGCAAAAGAGTATCAAAACCTTTTTTCTCAACGAGGCGCCCTACAGCCAGTAACTCAAATACCTCTCCAAAAGGTGCAGGAGTAATTTCGTAAAGAGAACTGTCCACCCCGCACCGAACAATTACAAGATCTTCATCTTCTCTCTGAAACAAGGAACGATAGAAATCTCGATGCCACTCGGAAATACAAGCCACAAACTTAGCCCTTTGAACTTTTTCAGTCAGCAGAGTTCGATTCGGAAAAATGTCCACAGCATGGCCAGTGAAACTGAATCCAACATTGAGTTGCATCGCCGTATACATCGCAAGAGTAGTGGGAACATGAGCAAAGTGCGCATGTATATGTTTCACCTCAAGGACTCGAACGCGAGATGCCAACGACAAACTGGCAACTCCTTGCCAAAGCAATTTCAATCTACGCTCAAGGTTCAGATCTCCACCGAATAAGGAATCTGAAAACACCTGCGCGAGTGTTTTGAAAGACTGCAGCGGACGCTGAATAACTTCGCTCACGGCATCCAAGACGATTCTTAAAAAACCGCGAGGGTAAATCGGAAGAGATGAAGCCGCGAGATCATCGAGTTCAGTATCTCCAAGGCCGTATTCTGGAGCATGCAAGCTCGCCGTATCAATCAAAACACCTCGCTTCCGAAGCGCGAAAATTTCTCGATAGACAAAGGTCTCTGACCGCGTCGGAATGATGTCGCCCAGATAAAGAATGCGGGTCATACCGTGACCCATTCACGACAGGGTGGACTTTCAGAACTCTTGGCCAGCTTGCGCTTTCTCAAAATGAATGCGCGGAGCTCGGGCCCTCGAACTTTCCCATTCTCAGCCACTCCGAAATTCCTTCCGATCCAAAACTCACCACATCCTCCAGGTACGACAAGTACCCACTCCTCTAACTTAGACGGACCCATAGGACCAGAATCCACTTTGAGATTCGGCTCCAAATCACCAAAAACATTAAGAAAAAACGAGAGATCCGCTTCACTTCGCCCTCAGCATCTCGAGGGCCTTGGGCACCAACCCCTGCGCCAACCCTACCGTCCGAATCTCATGGTCGGCCGAGTCAGGGTGAGCATCGAATAGACTGAGTCGAAAGTCGATAGGGGCGAGACCTTTGAAGCGCACAAAAGTTGATTTAACCAAAATTCCCCTCATACCAGAAGCATCAATCACCCGCTCATCAATGGCCCAATGCGGGTAGTGCAACTCAAGGTGACCGAGACATATATAAAAACAGATAAGCGTGCACACGTTCTGATGAGAAAGTAGTCGAGCGAACTCGCCAACACCTCTCTCCCAATTCCTAAGCCCGTTCGACTTTTCAGAGTAATGAACAATCGGTTCCTCGTCATAATCATTTTGACTCTTCCCTTTGTTTGGATTCCATTTGAACTACGTCCACTCTATAAGTCGAATCAATATTGAGACTAAATTCTGGAACCATTCATCGCTCTTCATATCTTTAAGCCCTTTAGCCTTCGCGCTGCAGCCTTCATCTTAAAGTCATTCAATCCTCTCCATCAAAAAATCGTACACGAGCATTTCAGACTATTGGAATTTAAGATTGACTTCAAAGTGATCCATTTCAAAGTGAACACCGAGTCCCAATAAAAAGCGCTGACCCTATTTAAGAAATCTTCCAATGTTAGAGATTAAAGTCATTCAAAAACTCAAGACGGGCAGGCGATCTCCTTCGAGTCGCCCTCTTCCAGAGTAACTAAATGCCAGAAACTGAAAGTCGAAACAATCCGCGACACCTTTCGAACCTTCGGGATCAGCCACTGGCTACCTATTTATCCGAATAAAAAAACACCTTGGTGAATGCCGCACACATTTTAAGTACACCTTTTGAGTACACGTTTTAGAATCACACTTAGTACAGATAGGTTAAAGGCTCTTATTCTTTCTTAAGCCTCTGTGATTTCTCGATCAGAGATAACGATCAAAAGGGATAATGATTTCACTGTGAACGAAAAAAATAAACTTCCCAATCGAACGACAGCTCTAGATAGACATGAACGTCACTCAGAGCATGAACTTAGAGTGAAAAAAATCCTGCACCGAACTAGTGCAAGTCAACTCCGCTGCATTGAGGTGTCGCAGAGGCGAGCCAGAGGTGGCTTACTCAAAATCAAGTCCCGAAGTTTTCGCAGTCTTCGCCAGTGACCGATCACCACTGACTCACCGAGTCATTCCGCGTTTCAGAAACATCTTTCTGCGCTCCTCTTTCTGCCTCACTCGAGACGGATTAGGAATGAAGGCCTTCATCCCAAGCGATTCGAATCGGCTCTCCAAAAGAAACCCTTTGGCCTTCCTTCCCGCCTCGTCACCCTGTCGATTTCGCTTTCTTTCCCCTGTGCCTACCCTTGGCCCCCACGGGGATCAAGGCGGTTGAAAAAAACAGGCCGCCTCTTGACCTCTAAGCCTCTCCTTGAGGCCAAGGGAGCCTGTCCGCTGCCCGCGCGCCCACACAGTCAACCGGACACAACTCAGTCCTTGCGCTGATCCACAGGTGTCCCGTGACGCGAGAGATAATGGGTCGAAAGCGAGGGCTGCTTTTCAAGGCCCTCGTTGATTTCATAGATGCGTTCATATCGCGTTTCACGGATAAGCCAACGCCCATTCTCCTTTACATACCGGTCCCAATAAATCGCGGTTCCAGTCGTAAAGAAATCGAAATTAAAGACCCACATGTTGTCCGACAGATACCAGATGCCTGTTGCCTCTGTCTCGCTGAGAACCTGAATTTCAGGGTGATGACCGTTGTGGTGACCTATGGACTCGCGGTTGAATGCAGCCTTGATTGAAGACAAGTACTCGTCACGCCCCTGGAGCTTCCATTCATAATTCCCCCCCACAAAATGAACGAGCACATCTTCATGAAACAGGCCCTCGAGTTCTTGAAAATTAGCAGTATCAATACACCGAAAATAAGCGTGCTTGACCTGCTTGATCGCCTCAATATCCATCAAATGTTGTAACCCTCGACGGAGGTCTTCAGCATTATCACTCTCGGTTTCAAGGGCGAGTCCCTCTTTGATTCCCATTCCATACTTCGTCAGAGTTCCATCGATGGTTGCCGTTTTACGTGCTCTTTCTGACATGCTCTTCTCCTTATGTCGGGACCCTCAAAGTAGACCCGTTGAATGCAATCGAGCCGTCGGTCCCTAACTGACCACAGCCCCTTTTAGCGAATCAGTCCTCTCCGATACTCAGCGCTGCGTGAAAGCCATCATGAATAGCGCCCTCGATATACCCAACCCCTGTGCAATCTCCGATACAAATCGGCTCTACCCCTGCGGTACGAACTAGATCTGGGAGTTCCGAATTCGGAATCGACCCTAAGGTTTGAATAACTGTATCGGCCTCCAGCCAAACTCTCTCTTTTTGACCATTGTCTAAAATACGCTCATACAAAACCTGCGTATCGGTAATTTCCTCAACCGTAGCTTCCATCACCAACGTCACGCCCAGCTCACGGACATCGTGAAGTGCTCGCCAACGCCGAGGATGTGCCATCTCCGAGGCTGCGACCTTACTCTTCTCGATCACCGTGACACGACGTCCTCTTTCTGCCAAGAACTCAGCCAACTCAATTCCCACTAGACCTCCACCCACAATGGCCACTTTCTGACCCATGGGCATATACCACCGAGAGAGCCAACGAACTTGGGCAGGCGTCCGCAGCAATCCCAAGAAACGACCTACAGCCACCAAAGCACGGGGGAATAACTTCAACTCCCTCCTTTCAGACGAATCCACACCACCGCTCAGCAAGGCCCTGAGAGAGTCCCCATCAAACACATGAGATTTTTCTGACCCTTTGATGGTTGAGGGTTCTCGACCCGAACCACTCGCAATGATCACCACATCTGCCGCACAATTCACAACATCAGAAACCTGCATCGTTTGTCCCAGTCGGATATCAACATCACTCTGACTCAGAGTTTCCAAAAACCAATCCAAAAGCTCCTCGTTGGGTCTATAGACAAGTGCGGCTAGCCGCAGCGTCCCTCCGAGCTGGGACTGCTGCTCAAATAAAGTCACTTTATGCCCGCGCAGACATGCGACTCGAGCCGCCTCAAGGCCGGCGGGGCCTCCTCCAACAATCACCACGTTCTTACGCTCTCGCGAACGTTTTTTTAAGCGATCTGAGAGCTCATTTTCATTCGCCGTCAAAGGATTTACAGCACACCGAACGCGACGGTCAAAGAAAGGTTGAGCCACACAGGTATAACAATAGACACATGGACGAATCGAACCGCGCTCGCGCCTTTTAAGCTTTGCGGGCAATTCCGGATCTGCGAGCATCGGGCGACCCATCGCAATTAAATCGGCCCGACCATCACGAATCAGTGAATCTCCTAACTCAGGAGAAATTCTTCCAACCGCAATCACTGGAATCGAGAGTTGAGCCTTCATCTGAGCCGCGTAGTCGACGTAGCCGCCTGGCGTATGAACGATTGGACCTTCCGTAAAACCGGCACCCAGCGGCGGAGCGTAAGCACTCACATGAATGGCATCAGCTCCTGCTTTCTCTGCGAGCCGGGCCGTTTTCAGCGCCTCTTCAAAAACAATTCCGCCGGGCTGCCTAAACTCCTGAGCGTCGACGCGACACCAAAGCGGAAAGTCATTTCCCACCGCTTCGCGACATGCGACTAGCGTGTCGCAAAGAAGTCGAGCCCGATTTTCCAAGGCCCCACCGTACATATCCGTACGTCTGTTCCACGCGGGGGACAGAAATTCAGAAAAAATGTACCCATGCGCGGCATGAAGCTCCACCCCATCAAAACCTGCACTCTGAGCCCTCTGCGCTGCAGAAGCAAATGCACCGACAATCTCTTCGAGATCCTCAGGCGTCGCGGAGCGGATCGTGGGGTGCCCGGGGCCTGCGGCCCTTCCCATCGCTCTCATCTCATCCAGGGTCAAATCGAGAGGGCCTGTTGGCCTAAAATGGGCCTCGGGGACCGATGGCATAATCAGATCGCGACCCTGCTGACTGTCGAGGCGTGCCACTTTCCCATGATGGGCTAATTGAATCGCAATCCGGCCTCCCTCGGCATGCACAGCTTCTGCAAGTGCCCTCAAACCCGGCAAGAACGAATCGTCTGAAACGCCCAGTTCATGAGCTGAATTGGCCCCTTTCGGGTAACCCACAGACGTATTCTCGGTAATGATTAATCCAGCCCCGCCACGCGCTCGTTCGGCGTAATACGCCAAAACCGGCTCTCGGACTCGTCCGTCGCCTTCTGCGATCTCAACGCCCATGGGGGCCACTACGATCCGGTTTTTTAAATCAAGTGAGCCAATTCGAACAGAGGAGAGTAGATGATCGAACATACGTCAGACCCCTTTAAAAGAAACGATCCTCGACGGTCATCACCAAAGCCTTTCGCCGTTTCGCACCAAGTCGAGCTGACTCAAAACAGTGCCACCCACGCTCGGGCCATCGGCACGAGAAAGGGTACACTGATGGCTCGCTGATGAAATGCCCCTTTCGACTCAATCCCCGTTGTTCCAATTGAACTTATTTTCATATTTCTTTTCGATCCACTTTTAGGAGAACACCGATGAATGATATCTCAGGCAAAATTGCTGTTGTGACAGGTGGGGCCGGCGGCATCGGGAAGGCTCTCACAAAGGCTTTACTGGCAGAGGGTGCCAAAGTGGTTGTTGGCGATGTCGAAGAGCCTGTCCTGGACGCCTGCGTCAAAGAGCTGAGCGACTCGGGGGCTGAAGTCTCTGGACGAGTCACCGATGTGTCGGACAAAGCTTCAGTGGATGCCTTGGCGGATTACGTATACGACACCCACGGCGACTGCCACCTGCTCTTCAATAATGCGGGAGTTGCGGCCCCATCGGCCAATGTCTGGGAGACCACTCCGAATGACTGGACTTGGGTACACGGCGTGAATGTTATGGGTGTCATTCACGGCATCCACGCCTTTGTGCCGCGCATGATTTCATCCGGCCACGAGGGGCACGTGATTAATACCTCTTCGGGGGACGGTGGCATCTCGCCTCTTCCTTATCAATCTGTCTACGCCTCAAGTAAAGCGGCTGTTTCAACCCTCACTGAGTGCTTGGACGCTCAACTCCAGATGGAAAAAACTAACTTGAGGGCTTCTATTTTTTACCCCTCCGGAGGCATGCTCGACACCGGCATATGGACAACGGCACGCAATCGACCCGCTGGGCTCGAGCGCGAAGTCGATGCAGGCCCGATCCCAACTATCGAACAGTTCAAAGAAGCCGCCAACGCGGCTGGCATGACGCTTGAATTTCAGGATCTCGATGAACTCGCGAAGCATGCTCTCGCAGGAGTGCGCAACAAGCAGTTCGTGATCATGTACGGCCATGCTGAGACCGAAGCGACACTCAAGGACCGAGCCGAGCGTATCGGTAAGGGAGAGCTTCCCTTCGACTTGGCGACTCTCCCAATGATGTAGGGCTTCAAGCTTACGGCTTTATTTCTCAAGCGATCACATCCCCTAGGCAAGGTCGAGTGTTCCGATAACAATGAAAAAGAGCACAAAGACTCTCCTGCCGCTATTTTTGATGGCTGCCATCATCGACTCGAGCTTTGGCTCGATGTTCGCGCTGCTCGCTAAAATCCGTGGTGAATTCGATTTTGAAATCATCGAAATCGCTGTCATTGGCGGGGCCGGTTTTGTCAGTGCCTTTACAGCCCAAATCGGCTTAGCTCGTTTTGCAGATCAGGGGCACACTCGACTCTTGATCTGGGGCGGCACTTTTTGTGCGGCGTTGTCCATGTTCGGACTCGCTTTTTCCGAAAGCCTTAGCTCTTTCATCGTTTCACGTTTTCTCTTCGGCCTCGGCGAAGGTGCATTCCTCCCTGCCGCACGAAGAATCGTGATCTTGACGGATACCGAAAATACCGGTGAATCTCTAGGTCGCCTAAGTGCTTTTCAAATGTTTGGATTCTTGATTGGCCCCCTCCTGGGTTCCATCATGAGTGAACTCCTAGGCCTTCAGGGCACATTCCTGATCAGCGGCGCGATTATCATAGTCTGTATGCCACTTCTCCTAAAAGTGAATATTCTTCAAGTTATCCAAAAGCCCTCTCCAGGTTCAATTCGAAATCTGCTCGCTAAAAAAGAAATCGTCTCTCTTATTATTCTCGCGGTCGGTTACTATGGTTCCTTTGGGATCTATGAATCCATTTGGGCGATCTATTTAGACGACCTAGGTGCCAGTCAATTTTTCATTGGCTTTCAGCTCACACTCTTCGCTCTGCCTATGATCATTGTGGCTCCTCTGGGCGGACGACTCGCCGAGCGAAAAGGAGGAATGACCGTCGCCTTCTGGGCCATCGCTCTCTCTGTTCCCGCAGTCGCGGCCTACGGTATGACCAGCAACCTCTACCTTTTGACGCTGATCCTATGCGTCCACGGCATTGCGGATGCGGTTGGTTCTCCAGCGATCCAACTTGCTACATCGCATCTAAGTGGAGAGAATCAGGCATCGGGACAAGGCCTGCTCAATGCCTCGGGTCTAGCGGTGGCCGCGGGGGTCGCTTTAGGGAGTGGAGCCGTATACCAGAACTTTGGTGCCTTCTGGCTTTTCTTTGGATGGGCCATTTTTATGACGATCACAACGCTGACTGCCATTCTCCTTGGCCGCTCCGAACTCAAACGCGAAGCTCGCGAACGATCCTCTCTAAGCTAAGCCCTTGATGAACTTCTTTTCCCGGAACTAAAGACAAGTGTGGACGGCTGTTCAACAATGCTCCGCCGCACCTGTGTGCATTTTTTATTCTCAGCCTTTCTGGTAATGTAGCGCTCTGCATTTTTGCGAAGAGGGCCTATGCTTCAGCCGACAGATCTCATCATCGCTTTCTGCATATGCACCCTGGCGGCCACTCTCCAGAGTGCCATTGGGTTTGGCCTCGCTCTCGTCGCTGCACCATTGCTTCTCTTAGTTGAGCCTTCCCTGGTTCCTGGCCCTCTCATTTTTGCGAGCCTTATCCTGACCGGGTTAACCGCCTATCGAGACCGTGCTCATATTGACCTCAATGGCCTCTGGACAGCCCTCTTTGGACGAGTTCTCGGGTCAATCCTCGCAGCGTTTTTCCTTGCTTTTACTTCGCAAGTTTTCTTCGACCTCACTTTCGGTAGCATGGTTGTGCTCGCGGCTCTCCTCAGCAGCACCGGAATTCATCTGACTCCCACGAGATCCGCCACACTGATAGCCGGAGGCGCTTCCGGGCTCATGGGCACCATCTCCTCAATCGGAGGCCCGCCCATGGCTCTGGTCTACCAAAACTCTGAAGCCGAAAAAATTAGAGGGACGCTTGCCGGATATTTTCTATTGGGTGCAGGCATTTCTCTCTTCGCGTTATGGTCAGTCGATCGCTTTGGGCCTGAACAAGCTCTAAACGGCTTTGCACTTTCCCCGAGCATGGCCCTCGGCTTTTGGATCGGCCACACCATGCATCATCGCATCCCCCGCGCAGTCATTCGGCCACTGATCATAGGCCTTTCATTTTCCTCAGGTTTTATTGTCATCGTAAAAACCCTTTTCTAAGCAGACGAATCCCGGAGAGTCCCTCTTTCTCAGGCTTACCTCGCAAACACTTTATTTGATGACAATAAACGACAAAGAAAAGTCTACTTCGATGATGCAAACAGTCATTTCAAAAATAAAAACGCTTACGCTCTTTCTTTGGGCCGCCCTATTCTTTTTGCCTCGCTTCCTTGGCGCCGAGAGCCACCCCGCTTTAGACAACTACAGCTACCCCATCAAAAATCCTTACCTAGCAACCGTCGTCGGTACTCCTGTGGAGGATCAAGCGCAATTACCTGAAAAGATCCGCCTCAAAGTTTTTAATGTCCAACGTTTCCCTGATCGAACAGTCCCACCGATTTTCTGGGGGGGGCAGTCTCTCCATTACACAGTGGCTCGGCAGAAAGGCCCGGCTCCCTTGGTTTTCATTATCGCAGGGACGGGAGGGAATCACTTTGATTCAAAAGTTATCTTTTTGATGAGAGCACTCTATCAAGCCGGTTTCCATACTGTCGGCATCAGCTCACCCACACATCCGAGTTTTATAACAACGGCTTCGGCTTCCGAAATGCCAGGACTGCCAAATCAAGACGCTCAAGATCTCACAGCCGTGATGCAACTAATTCGTAGGGATCTCGAGAAAAAAATTGAAATCACGAGTTTTGGCTTAATGGGGTACAGCCTTGGAGCCACACAGGCTGCTTTTGTGGCCGAAATCGACTCTCGCCAGAAAGACTTCGACTTTCAACATATCTATCTGATTAACCCCGCGGTTAATTTATATACCTCTGCCGGCATACTTGATGAACTCTATCTCTCAGCGCTCCCTCAAGGCGACCAAAGCATCAACAATCTTGTCTCGAGCAGCCTCCGTGATGCGGTTCACTACGTACACGCATCAGGGCGCAGTCCTCTAGGAAGTGATTTTCTCTACCGAGCCATCGAGCAGATGCATCCTTCGGATGTAGATCTTGAAGGAGCTATCGCAACCGTTTTCAGACTCTCATCATCAAATTTAAGTTTTACCGCAGACCTGATGACAGGCAGCGGAAAAATCGTCGAGCCGGGTACACAATTCAAAACAGGCACCAACATGGACCCCTACTTCAATTCATCCTTGCAATGGTCTTTCCTGCGCTACTTCGATGAATTGCTGCTCCCCTTTTGGAAAGCCCGACTCGACCTGAGTCGAAAAGAACTGGTGTCAAGAGCCGGGCTTGCTCATATTCAGAAGTTCTTAAAACAATCATCCAACATACAAGTCGTCACAAATGCAGACGATCTCATTCTCGGTCCTGGCGATATCGATTTTTTGGAAAAAACTTTCGGCGATCGTGCAACGATCTACCCGTGGGGTGGCCACTGCGGAAACCTTGAGTTCAAGGAAAACATCAAAAAAATGCAAGACGCTTTTCTTGCCTCGAAGGCAGGAGAGGCGTCATGAAAACTTTTACTTGGGTTTTTCTCATGGTGCTTTTAAATCTATCGACTCCGGCTCTCGCCCAAAAAGTAGAAATCAACGACGTACGCCCAAACCCCTTAGAGCGATGGGACCCCATCGCTCCTTTCAACCGACATGTTTACCGCTTCAATGCAGGATTTGACCATTGGGTCCTGATGCCCGTTGTTCGCGGATATCGATTCATCGTTCCAACGCCCGTTCGCAAGGCAGCTCGAAATGTTTTCAGCAACTTTGATGAAGTCACCGTGTTCACAAACTGCGTTCTTCAGCTTAATTTTCATAAAAGCATAAATACACTGGGGCGCTTTATCATAAATTCAACGGTGGGCATCGCTGGAATCTGGGACCCAGCCAGCCGAATCGGAATACACGGATATGATGAGGACTTTGGGCAGACCTTAGGCCACTATGGCGTGGGAGCAGGCCCCTATCTAGTGATCCCCATCCTCGGACCATCGAGCTTGAGAGCGGGTACCGGATTGGTCGCAGACCGACTTATGCTTTGGGGGGTTGAAACAGCCATCCTGGGAGACTTGACCATTGTGCTCTCGGCGGTCTTTCCCGTGGAAGTCATCGTGGAACGGGACGGAACTGCATTCAGATACGGAGAACTCGGACCCTTTGAATATGAACTCGTTCGATATCTTTATCTTGAATATCGTTCCGCACTTCTTCGTGAGTAGTCAGTGAGGGAGGCTAACGAATCCTTTCTCACCGTCGGATCCATCGCGCTCAAAGCCTACGAAAAGAGTCACCGAGACATAAGAGATTCGGTATCTTTTGACCCTTGCTGGGAGCCAGACCCACGAAGGAAATCACATGTCGAACCCGGTGGACTACATCGAATATACGCGTCGAACCTACGAGGCCCTGGGCTATCCACCGTACAGTTGGGTCGAGAACCTAGACTCTCCCCCTTTCACTCCTCTTTCCATTCCCATCGAAGAAGCTTCATTGGCTTTGATTGCCTCCGGCGGCATCTACCAACGTGGACAGAGCGCTTTTCATTTTAAAGACGATCTTTCGTACCGGCTCATCAACACAGAAGTGTCAGTCGACGAATTGCGAGTCACTCATTTTGCCTATGATGTCAGAGACGCTCGATCGGATCCGAATATTGTCTTTCCGATAGAAGGACTACGGAATTTAGTAAGCGAGAAAAAGCTAGGGGGACTCACCCCCCAGGCCGTGACCTTTATGGGCGGTATCTATTCAGCACGAAAGGTGCGTGAAGAGCTCGCGCCGGCTCTGGTCCAGCAACTCCGTGACCAAAGAGCCGATATCGCTCTTCTCGTTCCAGTCTGACCTGTCTGTCATCAGTCGGTCGGACTGATCGCGAGACAATTAGAAGAGGCGGGCATCCCTACGCTTTGCTTAACCAGCGCACACAGTATTTCGAAGTCGGTGGGCATACCCCGCGGCCTTTTCCTCGATTTTCCACTGGGTCACACGGCTGGGAAAAAAGGCGACGAGGAAATGCAGCGGAAAATCCTCATGCAGGCACTCGATGCATTTGTCGACATCAAAACTGCGGGTGAAATCCAAAGACTCCCGTATCGATGGTCTGCAGATGAAAGCTGGCGAGAGAATCCTATGAACGGAGGATCACAGTCAAAAAGTAAATCCTCAGGCGACTTTCGAACTCCGCGATCCGAGACACCTCAGTATCAAGAACCTGAGGACGAAAAAGCATTCTTGGAACAACACACAACGGGGGCGTGCGGAACCTGTATCGGGGCTGAGTAAAAGTACAAACGCAACATGCCGAACCCAAAGAAAAACGAGAGTAAACATTGGAAGCGAGCCTGACATTTCTCGAGCACCTTGATGCTCAACCCTCTTGGTTCATTTTGTGGATCTATTGGGTCTCAGCTATCAATGGCATGAGCTTCTTCTTTTTACTTCGCCATATCTCTGCTCGATGGATTTTTTCAGCTTGGTCAGGAACTCTCATCGGCATGATGGGCCTTTACTCCCTTGTCGGGTTCACACCCCTACTCGGCCTCATTCATCTCACCATTTGGACACCGATGCTTTTTTATCTCGTAAGAGGTCGACAAGACTCGCCTAGCCACGGTCTTTATGGGTTCTGGCTTCGCACCCTAGTCATCACGATCTGCTTCACTCTCCTGATGGATTCTCTGGGCCTCTTTAACTACGTCATCGGAAATCAGAGGCTCTTGTCCAGCTGAGGGCTCTTGTCCGGCTGAGGGCTCTTGTCCGGCTGAGGGCTCTCGTCCGGCTGAGGGCTCTTGTCCGGCTG
>NZHD01000078.1 GCA_002691205.1 Deltaproteobacteria bacterium | reverse complement strand
TCAAAGTCTTCACCTCTCGACCCCGGCCTGCTGAGCAGCTCTTGCCCTTGGTTTTGTGGCACGGCTTCACAATGCGGGACTCTCACCCCAAAGACGTCAGCTCTTGGGCTTAGCAAAGCTGTTTTAGCCTAAAAAAAAGAGGCAGAGCCTTAAAAAAGGCCGTCTTAGCCTGACAGTGCCTTGACCGCTTGGCCTGACCGTGGATGATCCCTCCTAAGGAGGGATGTACCTCCCGATCACCGATGGGGAGCGGTGTTCATGGCCCTGAAAAAAACGGTTAAAAAGAAGAGCGCACGAAAGAAGGCCGCCAAGAAGAAAGCTGCGGCTACGAAAAAGGCGGCTCCAAAAAAAGCTCGCAGAGCCGCCGGGAAGAAAAAGGCGAGTGCCCAAAAAGGCGCCGGACCTAAGCCCGTCCGAACGACTCGAAAAAAAGTCCATTCGGCCGCAAGTGCCGATGATCTCGCTGCGAAGCAACGAGATATCTCGGTCTCGGAATTCTTCGCCAAGAATCGTCATCTTTTGGGTTTCGACAATCCTTCAAAGGCTCTGCTCACTACGGTCAAAGAAGGCGTAGACAACGCACTTGATGCATGCGAAGAAGGCGGCGTCGTTCCGGACATCCGCGTAGAGATCAAACAGGAAAGTGAATCGCGCTTCCAGGTGGCCATCGAAGATAACGGGCCTGGTATTGTCCGAAGCGAGGTGCCCAAAATTTTCGGACGGCTTCTCTATGGTTCGAAATTTCACAGACTGCGACAAAGCCGAGGCCAACAGGGAATCGGTATCAGTGCCGCCGGCATGTACGGACTTCTGACCACCGGGAAACCTGTCAAAGTCACGACCCGAACGGGCAAGAGGAGAGATGCTCATCAGATCCACTTAGTCATCGACACCCAGACCAACAAGCCGCAGGTAAAAAAGGACCTAGTCGTTAAATGGAAAAAAGCCCAAGGAACCCGCGTCGAGATTGAACTCGAGGGCAGTTACCGCACGGGAAGGCACTCTGTTGACAACTACATCCGGCAGATTTCTTTAGCGAATCCCCATGCTCAGATTACATACGTCCCCCCAGCCGCTGAGGAACACGGAGACGAACACGTCTTCCCTCGGGTGACCAAAAAGTTGCCTGACTATACGGAGGAGATACAGCCTCATCCCTACGGAGTCGAACTCGGTGTTCTGATGCAGATGTTCCGTGATACTTCGTCAAAAAATCTGACCTCCTGCCTGCGTTCAGATTTCTCGAGAGTATCGACTCGAGTCGCGGGTCAAATTTGCGACCTCGCAGGCATTTCCCACAAACGTCGCCCAGGAGATATCCGCAGAGAAGAAGCTGAAGCCATCTACAAGGCCATCGCGAAAACAAAGATCATGGCTCCTCCCACCGACTGCATCGCCCCGATTGGTGAAGAACTCATCTTGGCCGCCCTGAAGGCGGAAGTGGACGCCGACTTCTACGCCTCCATCACCCGTCGGCCCACTGTCTACCGAGGGAATCCATTCCTTGTTGAAGCCGGCATAGCCTACGGCGGAAATATGCCTATGGAGCAAAGTGCCACCCTCTTTCGATATGCCAATCGAGTGCCTCTCCAATATCAACAAGGCGCCTGCGCCATCACAAAGGCCGTCACGGACACCAACTGGAAATCCTACCTAGTCCAACATCCGAAAGGAGCCATGCCTGTCGGTCCCCTTCTCATTCTCGTACACATTGCCAGCGTCTGGGTGCCGTTTACCTCAGAAAGTAAGGATGCAGTCGCCCACTACGACGAAATCATCAAAGAATTTCGGTTTGCTCTCCAAGAATGCGGAAGGCGAATTGCTACGCATGTGCGTAAAAAGAGAAAAGCTGAAGATTCAGCCAAAAAAGCGGCCTACATCGAAAAATATATTCCCCAAGTGGCGATTGGACTCCAAGAAATTCTCGACTTGCCGGAACGCGAAACCCGCCGAGTCACCCACAATCTTGTGGACGTACTTGAACGCAGCCGAAAGCTCTAGAGACACCAGCGTCTGTTTAGAAAGGTTCCTGTGGCCGCCAAACGAAAAGTAAAGAAGAAACAAGCCGTCCGTAAGAAAGCGTCGGTACGTAAAAAAACGGCCAAAAAATCGCCTGCGAAAAAAACTATGCGCGTAAAAAATGCGGACAAGAAAAAAGCAACGCCTAAGGTGAGCGCCTCAAAAAAGAGAGCCTCTAAAAAAAGGGCTGTAAAAAAGAAGGCTGTTGCTAAGAAAAAAACGGCTAAAAAAAGTGCGCGAAAAAAGACCGGAACAAAATCGAAAGCGAAAAAGAGTACGAGAAAGATCGACTCTAAAACCGCAGATCTGATCATTGGTACCGCTCAAACGATCCGTCAAGACATATTAAAAAAACGGAAGCCCGACCTCGTTTTTCCAATTCGTGCCCTTGGCAACGTCAGCTACTCCGAGAAAAAAGGCTATTTTGAAATCGGCAAGCAAGTCAAAACCCGAACCCTGAGCGTCAACACGGTTAAGGGCTTCGCTCAGACATTACGCTTAATGGGACTCTCAAAAGATCTGATCGGAGAGAACGACTTCGCGACCAAGCGGGACGCGTACTACCAAAGTAAGAATTGGGAATCCGCCAAATTTGATGAGCAGAGTGAGTCCGATACGGTGATGGACGATATCGAAGCTATGTTTTCCATTAAAGGCGTCTCCAGAGAACAACTTCGGTTCATCCCCGACGAACATGGCGGCGCGGTAGCGGGAAAGCTAATCGTCCTTGATCCGGATATAGACTCTGGACGAGTCGAGAGAATCGATTGCACGCGATTTGGCTCTGGCGCCTACTCGATCCCCTCAAGCGTCGAACAGCTCTCCTTCGAAACAAAGGCAAAATTCATTCTTGCTATTGAAACCGGAGGCGTCTTTCAACGACTCCAAAGTCATCGGTTTTGGGAAACCGCCAACTGCGTACTCGTGTCGCTCGCAGGCGTCCCAACTCGATCTACTCGCCGCTTTATTCGAAAACTTTCCGATGAATGCAAAATACCTGTCTACGCTTTTGTGGATTGCGACCCCTACGGCTTCTCGAACATCTACCGGACACTCAAAGTAGGGTCTGGAAACGCGGCTCACATTTCGCGGTTCTTTTCAGTTCCCCAAGCCAAATACCTCGGCGTCACGCCTCAGGACATCATTGACTACGAGCTTCCAACCCACCCTTTACAAGAAGTCGATATCAAGCGAGCCAAAGATGCCCTTAAAAACGACCCGTTTTTTCAAGCACACAAGCCGTGGAAGAAGGCCATCGAGCAACTGATCTCCATGGGTGTACGTGCCGAGCAGCAGTCTCTCGCCATGTGGGGCCTCAATTACGTCATGGACGAGTACCTCCCCGCCAAGTTAAAGAAAGTCAGCCAATTTTTGCCTTAGTGACATCAAATCACTCAATTCAAGCTAGGATTGGGTCGATTACGAACAGGTGAACGTGCAACCCTTTGCTTCCAATGAATCGTCCAAATGGAGTTTGCTCAACATGAAGGGAATAATTTTAGCAGGTGGGGCTGGCACACGTTTACACCCGATCACGCTTGGAGTGAGCAAACAACTCTTACCCGTTTACGACAAGCCTATGGTCTACCACCCTCTCTCGGTTTTGATGTTGGCAGGCATTCGCGAAATCCTGCTCATCTCGACGCCAGACGATCATGAGTCGTTCAAGAGACTTCTTGGCGACGGATCCCGGTTAGGTCTCTCGATTGAATACGCAATTCAGCCGAACCCAGAAGGCATCGCCCAAGCTTTTCTGATTGGCGCCGATTTCATCGGCACTTCTTCGGTAGCCCTCGCACTGGGCGATAATATTTTTTACGGACATGGTCTAATCGAAGCACTCCAGAGAGCATCCGCCCAAGCTGAAGGGGCCACGACCTTTGCCTACCGAGTCCACGACCCGGAACGCTATGGCGTCATTCAGTTTGACTCTGAAGGGAAGGCGTTGAATATCGAAGAAAAACCGACCCACCCTAAGTCACACTGGGCCGTAACCGGTCTCTACTTTTATGATTCAAATGTCGTAGAGAAAGTCAAGCACCTTTCTCCCTCTCCTCGGGGCGAACTTGAAATCACAGACCTTAATCAAGCCTACTTAGACCAAGGCTCTCTTCGCGTAGAAAAAATCGGAAGGGGCATTGCGTGGCTAGATACCGGAACGCACAAATCGCTCCAGCAAGCATCCAGCTTCATTGAAGCTATTCAGGAACGCCAAGGTCTAAAAGTAGCCTGCATCGAAGAGATCGCGTGGCGTAATGGATGGATCGACCGAAAAGCGCTCAAAGCGCTAGGAGATGCTCTCAGCAAAAACAGCTACGGAGAATATCTACTGCAGTTAGCGAGTGAAGGGGATCAATTCGATTGAGTTTTACACCAACAAAAATCGAGGGTGTCACATTGGTCGAACCCACTCTTCACGCAGACGATAGAGGTTTTTTCTTTGAGAGTTACCACCAACGTCGCTATCAGGAAGCTGGACTTGATAGCTATTTCGTTCAAGACAATCATTCAAAATCAGGCCACGCCACTCTGCGGGGCCTGCACACGCAGATCGAAACACCTCAAACAAAATTGGTGCGTGTCATCGAAGGTCGAGTTTGGGATGTCGCCGTGGATATCCGAATCGGTTCCCCGACTTTCGGTCAATACGTGGGAGCCGAATTATCTGCTGAAAATAAAAAACAGCTCTACATTCCGTCAGGCATGCTGCATGGCTTTGTCGTCTTGAGCGAAGAGGCCCAAGTAGAATATAAATGCAGCGGCTTCTACGATCCCGCGAGTGAGTTGACGGTCCGCTGGGATGATTCAGACTTGGCCATCGATTGGCCGCTCAATTCGCCCGTTCTCTCAGAAAGAGATGCCAACGCAAGCTCCTTCTCTGAAATTATCCAGAGACTGCCTCGACCCACAGCAGAGTGAACCTGGCCGAATCCTCTTCTCACAGGCCCAAGCAAACTCTTAATCTATCCTGTCAGTGTCGTTTTCAAAAATCCGAGAGCGGAGTCGTCTCTCACTAATTTAGAAAGGCCTCTACTGACAGGCAGAACATTTTCCATAGAGTTCATGACGGTGTCTCTCTAAAATAAAACCCGCGTCTTGAGCAATCAAGCTTTGTTCATCTTCAATCTTTTGGGACTCAAACTCGATAATTTTCCCGCAGCCTGTGCAGACAAGATGATCGTGGTGCTGGTGCTCTGCTTCGTAACGTGCGACTCCATCATTAAAATGTCGCTCTTCTGCAAGGCCGGCGTCTACCAAAAGCTTCATGGTTCTGTAGACGGTGGTGTATCCGATGCCTGGGTTTGAATCTCGAATCACTCTGTGAAGTTCTTCGCTGGAGACATGGCCTCCTTGGTCAAGAAAGATCTCAAGGATGACTTCTCTTTGTCGAGTGCGTTTAAGCTGATTGTTTTCCAAGTATTTGGACAAAGCAGCTAATTCGGAATCGTGTGCCATGGCGGGACCATAGCGCTTTGTGTCCACGGAGACCCGCTCACCCAAGATCAAGGCAGTGAGCTTTCCCGCGACCAATGCGCCTCCCGAAGTGCCTCAAGATTTGTCGACGCCGAGGCATTGTCGCAATCCAGCGCGACTGCACGCTCAAAAGCACGTCGAGCATCTTCAATCTCTCCGGAGCCCTCATACGCAATACCAAGATGGTTTTGAATTTCAGAACTATCTGGCTGAAGGGCCGCAGCCGCCTCAAGATCGGATACGGCGAGATCAAATTCACCTTTCTCCAGGGCTAGACTGCCTTCCCGATAAAGCTGCGCAGCTTGCCAGCTGGAGCATGACCCCAAGAGAAGCCCAAGAAGACCCAAAATCAGAAACCGAACCATCCATTTTCTAGCTTTGGCGCTCGTGAGGCCCCTGAGCTCCGAACTCCAGTGTCTAGACATTGCCGTGTTCTAACTCCCCTTGTATCAATGGTCGACTCAATTTAGAAGCTCACACTCGCTTCTTCATTCGCTAAAACCTGACCTTCACAAGCCTAGCTCGGACGGAAGTAGACTTTTTGCCCCTCCCTTTTGATCCCTCGAACCAAAAGCCTTCCCCCCCGGAAGGGAGAGACTCTATTTCTAACCTGCCTCAAAAACCGCCTGATGGGCCCTTTCGACCCGGAGGCATACGAGAGGTGACCCTTCTCGCCTATCCAGTCGTGCTGGCCCAGCTCTCTGTCACCACCATGGGAGTGGTCGACAGCGCCATGGTTGGCCAGCTGGGTCCTGTGGAACTCGCAGCGGTGGGTTTTGGCGGAAACTGGATGTGGACCATTTTCTGCTTCTTTGTCGGAGCAGCCGGTGCTGTCCAAACCTTTGTGGCTCAGAAAAATGGGGCTCGTGAGCCTGAAGCCTGCGGTTTTTGGTCTTGGCAAGGAGCTTGGTTCACCCTTCCCTTCACCATGCTGGCCGCACTGGCTCTCTATTTCGGACTCGGGGACCTGCTCCAGTGGGTGCTCCCTTCCGATACCATGCGCCCTCTCACCCAAACCTACATGTCCATCCGGCTCCTCGGCGAAGTGGCCATGGTAAGCGGCTACGTGTTCTCATCCTTTTTTCGAGGGATTGGCGATACGCGTACACCTCTTTACGCAACGCTCGTGGCTAATTTCGTCAATTTCCTACTCGATTACGCTCTGATTTTCGGGAAATTCGGATTTCCCGAGTGGGGCATCGCGGGAGCCGCGACCGCGACCGTCCTCTCGGAATGGATTTTTGCCGCACTCATGCTGGTGCTCTTTTTACGCCCAAAAATCAGACATCGTTACCGAACCAAGCCAGTCGCCCCAAGTTGGAAAGAGCAGAAAAGGATCATCCGCATGGGGTTCCCCATTGGGGGGATTTGGGCCACCGAAATGCTCTTCTTCGCCATCTTTTTAACTCTCGTCGCACGACTCGGCGACCACGCTATGGCTGCTAGCCAAGCATTTATTGCTCTGCTTTCTCTTTCCTTTATGCAGGCCTCAGGGGTTGGCGTCGCTGTGGCGACCCTTGTTGGTCGCTATATCGGAGCCAATCGGTCAAAGCATGTGAGAACGAGCTTCTTCTCAGGGCAGAAGCTGGCGTTCCTAATCTCTCTCATCATTGGGGCGCTCTTTCTTCTGTTACCCGAGCAGCTCATGCGAATATTCACAAAAAATCCCGAAGTCATCGAAATGGGCACAGGCCTTCTTCTCCTTGGAGCCCTGTACCAGTTCGTGGATGCTGTCTGCATCGTCACCGACAATGCATTGCGTGGCGCGGGAGACACCCAAATTCCGTTTATCGCCCGACTGGTTTTATCCTGCGTCGTACTTGTACCACTGGCTTGGTATATGGGCTTTTACTTAGATGGAGGTCTCACCGGACTCTGGGTCGCCTCCTGCATCGACCTGATGATCCTGGCTATTTTCCTACTCTGGCGATTTCAATCCGGCGCCTGGCGTAAAATCCAGATCTAGGAGCCGCCTGAAGCCAAGAATGTCTTGAATATCTCAGCGCTCTAGCTCCACGGTCGCGACCACAGGAAGGTGATCTGATGCCCGCTTGGCCTCGACCGTATCATGAGTCGCAATCGAAACCATACGAGCATTTTGAGCATAAATTCGATCAAGTGCCAGCAGCGGCCGCGCGGCTGGGAAAGTGGGAGGCCAGTCGACATTATTATGTCGATCCAGTTGATCCTCGAGGCTCTGCGAGGCCTTGCATTGCCTCCACGCATTCATATCGCCTACTAGAACAGCCGGCCCAGCATGAAGTTGGGGATGATCCAGCAACATTTGCACTTGCTTTCGTCGCGTGCGATCCACCAACGAGAGGTGGGTCGCCACAACCCCAAATCGTCCCCCCTGCCATTCGAATTGTCCAGCAAGAGCCCCGCGACGCTCGATTCGAGAGGAGGAAATATCCAGAACCGATACGCCGGTGAAGGGAAAACGAGAAAGAATCGCGTTTCCTAATTCACCTCTGCGATGAACGCGGGTGACGGCAAAAGCCAAGTGCAGGCCCATTTCCTCAGAAATAACTTCAAGTGGATGACGCTCCCCGAATGGATGAAGCACCTCTTGAAGAGCAAAAATATCGGCACCAATTTCTTCGATCACCTGCCGGGCTCGCGTCGCATTCGGCTTAGCCCGGCCCGTGTGTCCACCCCAACGATGTACGTTGTAGCTCGCCACTCTCAAGCGACGCCCAGGGGCCTCAACTGGACCCGAAGACAAAGGAGCCCTCACCAAAGCCAGATGAGGAATTGGGAGCGACTCAGACCGAATCGCGCTTTTGGCGGTTTCACCCAATTCACGCGCCCGATTGAGGGACTTCGCTGCAGCGGCCCTGGTTCTGACCGAAACACCCCGAGCACGTGCCGCCAGCTCTCGGCCCACCCGATCTGACCCGGTTCCGGTGCCCGTTTTATCCCCTCCACCCCGATCACGCTGGTTCACGACGCCTTCCCCTCGCTCCGCCTGATCCAGAGCTCACCCGCAACTTCCTCAAACCTGACCTTCTCTCCTTCAGAGCTGGCCCGCAGGGGAGTCTAGCTCGCCCTTCCCCTGGGTCGCCTACTCACATCACAAAGAAACCGCTCTCCGCTAAAAAGTTGCATCTCAACCAACGAAAAGGGGTTTATGGAGCTGAACTGACTTTGACCATTTCACAACCGCCACTCAATCTCTTCACGCTTGTCATTCAGTTGGTTTATCGTTCCAAATGCGTGTCACCGCAGCCTGGCATCCGCCCCAGGTTGAATCCCTCGACACAACTCAAGGAGAATCATGCCTACTCCAGATTTCATGCGTCAAACGGTGCTCCGTTATTTAGAGTGTGTAAGTGAAAGCCGGGTTGACGAAGTTCTCCAACTTCTCGCCGACAACATCTCAGTCGAAGACCCTGTAGGCGGTCCAGCCGGAACACATGTCGTGGGAATAGAAGCCGTATCCATTTTTTTCACTCAGGGATTCTCCCTAAATCGCCCCTTCCCTAAGCGCACGAGCCCGGTCGTCACGACCGCTGGCAACGAAGCAGCTGTCGCTTTCACTCTCCAAATCGAAATCGGTGGAAAACTCCAAGAGCTTGATGTAATCGATGTGATGAAGTTCGACGAACAAAAGAAAATTTCCTCTCTACGTGCCTTCTGGAATTATGCCGAGAGGCGCGAAGTTCAAGACTGAATCCGGATTTAATGAAAAAAGATAAAACTGATGTTCCCCACACATTACGCTCTTCGGTCAAACCGCTGACAAGCTCGAGGACAAAAAGATCACATGGCACTCACCCATGAATTCGCATGGTCGGCTTCAAGGGCGGCTAACTTCAAGGAATGCCGCAGGCAGCACTACTTTCAGTACTACGGCGGGTGGCGTGGATGGGAACGAAAGGCGCCTCTGGAGCGTCAGCGGATGTACCAACTTGGCAAGTTAACTCGCATGCCCATGGTGGCAGGGGACTCGGTTCATCAGAATCTCGCATATTACTTTCGGATGAAGCATGTACGCGAATGCTCCGAGGAAGAAATCATTACACGCGCACATAATATGCTGCGCTCAAAGTACATGGAATCTCAAAATCAGGAGTGGAGGCGGTCTGCATCAAAATTCACTCACCTCGCTGAACATTATTATAAAGAGAGTGTCGTTCAAGGTCGCGATGCAATCGCCACTTACGGATCAGAATTCGTCCAAAGAATTACCGATTCGGTCAAAGGATTTTTCGCCTTACCGGATATTTCGTGGATCATTTCGGCTTCGCCCGAAGACTACATTTTCGTCGAGGATGACGAATCCTCGTACGACTCTTTTGACTTCGAGGGGACAAAGATATATGGCTCTCCCGACTTCGCCCTACGTGACCACGAAGGGAACATTCACCTCTATGACTGGAAAACGGGACGACCCTCAAAGCACGATACTTTTCAAATTCATGTTTACGCTCTGTATGCGCGTATAAAATGGGATATTCCTCTTGAGAAATTCTTCGGCTACGACGTCTATCTGACCAACGGGCAATTGACGCCCTGCAAAATTACGCCGGAGACCATGGAACTGGCAGAGCATGAGATCCGAAAATCCATTGCCGACATGCGAGAACTTCACTTCAATGCCGATCTCGGAATGGGCGACCGAGACCCCTTCCCCCTCATCCCCATCGGATCGCCGGAATCCCGTACATGCACTCGTTGTCGGTTCCGAGAGCTATGTGACCGATGAAGATCAGAAGACTCGTCCGCCAACCCATCATCACCCCTGAAACGGATTCAGGCATAAGAGTCAATATCTAGGGGCCACCTCTGATCCATGTCCCGGGGAGTCTGCATCTGGAGCAGTCCCACTTTCCGACTACAGCACCCCACATTGCTTCACCCGACGTCGTCGTCGACCCCAATCGCAAGAAAATCGTCATGCACTTTCACGGATTGGAAAAATTCGCCGAACAGTTTTCGCGCGTCGCCACATCCTGAGATGGCATCCACCTCACGGCTTTGCCTGACATTATCGGCGGAACGGCGAACCCCGGGATGGGCAAAACTTATCTACGCAGCAGCCGGTAAAAAGGGAATCGCTATCGCTGAGATTACGTTTGGTGAAGGTGACGACGCAACCTGACTCGACCTCAAGGAAAGGTTCACAGTGAGTCCGGGAGCGCGAAGGCCACGACTGCATCACCCGGTGTTGTATTCATCAAGGCATGACCGCCGGCGGCCACAACCACATACTGTTTCCCATTGACTCGAGATCGATAAGTCAAAGGGGTCGCTTGCCCACCCGCCGGTAGTCGTGACTTCCAAAGTTCGTCTCCAGTCTCAATGTCGAATGCCCGAAGGTAATCATCCATTGTGGCTGCAATGAAAACCAGGCCTGACTCGGTGGCGATGGGTCCTCCTTGGCTAGGAACCCCCAGCGGCAGCGCCAACCCAAAGGGAGCCAAGTCAGCCGTGGTGCCAAGCGGCCTCTGCCAACGAATTTCGCCTGTCGACAAATCGATGGCCAACAAGGTGCCCCAAGGTGGCGGACTGCATGGAAGCCCCCATTCCGACATGAGGAAACCCCTTGTCATGGCATAGGGTGTCCCCATTTGCGGCTCCCAACTCTCCAGCATAGAACCTTCAACCGAATCACCTCCTGAAAGCCGAGCCTCAAACTCAGCCCTAGGGATCAAGCGCAACCGAGAGGCCATTTGACTCGTGTTGGTGATCAGCAGTTTGCGATCGGGGTCAATCGCGACGCTTCCCCAGTTCGAGCCTCCGAAATAACTTGGATAGCCCATCCATCCTTCAACTTGAGGGGGTGTAAAGGGGCCGTCGTAACGAAGCTCCTCTATTTTTTTTCGGCAATCCGCTCGATCCCAAGGCGTGATCCCAAAGGCCTCTTCGGGCGTCAAGTCTGTTGGATGAATCGGAGGTGGCCGAGTTGGGAAAGGTTGCGTGGCCGAAAAAAATTCACCTTTCACTCCATCTTGGGGGACGGGCCTCTCTTCCACGGGAAAAAGAGGTTCGCCCGTTTCACGGTCGAGTAGAAAGACATGACCCAGCTTCGTCACTTGAGCCAGAGCTGGAATCGGTCCTTCCTGACCCTGGAATTCGAATAGGCCGGGCTGCGCCGGCACATCGTAATCCCAAACGTCGTGGTGGACGGTCTGAAAATTCCAAACTGGCTCGCCGGTTTTAAGATCTAGCGCGACAACTGAGCTTGAGTAGTAATCCAAACCGTCTCGACCAGCCCCGAAATAATCGGGAGCCGTATTGCCCGTGGGCACATAAACCAGACCTCGCTCCTCATCTCCAGACAGAATCGACCAAGCGTTTGTGGTGCCCCTATGATAAAGAACAGACTCGCCATCGGGTCCAGTGGTTTCGATATGCGATTGCCCGGGAGGCAGTGGATCCCAACTCCACAACTGCTCTCCACTTCGAGCATCATACGCACGAACGACACCACCGGGCGCATCGACTCGAATGTTGTCAAGGACCATGGTCCCCGTGACCAAAGTATTTCCCATAATTAGAGGCGGAGAGGTCACTCCGTATTCACCGGGCAAGCGATGACCGATTCCATCCGCCAAATCAACTTGGCCGTCATCCGCAAAATCAGAACAGGTTTCTCCAGTCTGTGCATCAAGGGCAATCATTCGCGCATCCAGAGTGCCCAAAAAAATCCTTTCGGCACACTCAGTGCCCGCAGCGACGCTTGTGTCTCTCCAATAAGAGACCCCTCTGCAAATTTTGAGAATCACTCCGTCGAAATCAATCTCGGGGTCATAGGTCCACAGCTCATCTCCCGTCTCCGCATTTAGAGCAAAGACTCGATTGAATGGGGAACAACCAAAAAGGGTATCGCCCACCACAATGGGTGTATTTTGAAAGCTCGTGCCGTATTCCTCTGCAGAGGTCACGATCAAATCACCTGTGTGATAAGTCCAAGCCACCTCAAGCTGATCGACGTTACTCTTCGTAATCTGACTCGACGTCGAAAAGCGAGTCCCATCGATTCCTCCTCCATAATGACGCCAGTCCGAAACCGGGCCAGAAAAGTCAATGGGGTCGCCCACTCGTTCACAGCCGAGCGCGGCCAAAAGGATAAAAAGCGAAACCAAGGGGAAGCAGGCAGGCTTCAGAACAAAGGGCTTGAAGAAAAACATTTAAGGTATCCCTCCAGCAAAGAGCCGTCTCTTTGACATCGAGAAGCAGATCAGAAGGGGATAGCTTGACGCTTATGCCATGATCGATCAAGCCCGAAGACTCATCTTTCACTCATCAATCGATTTCAATTTGATCCGTGATTCTTAACGATTCTTTGAAGGTACTTAAGTGAGTCTCGTGACTCAACATATTCAGGAGGAGGAGAGGGAACCTCTAAGCCGCGCTGAGCCACAACAACAGCTGCACTAGGATCTTTGTACTTTTCGATGAGAATATCTGCCAGAATCTCATAATTAAGGGGCTCCGCTGGTGCCACCACAATGGCTTTCTCAATTAACTTTCGAGCCTTTTTCTTCCCTCCCCCAAACATCTTTGGGAGAACTTTCATAATCGTCGCGTGAACTCGGTAGGCTGCAGCCCCTCCAAATTCAGGGCTTAACCGAGCCGCTCTTTTCAAGTGATTCAGCACTTTAGGTAAGCCCATGATCGTTCGGAAAATACCCACTTCCTGTGCCCAAAGAGCATGGTTAATCGCGCTCAGCAAATGACACGGACCACACTCGGGGTTGGTCTTCAGAGCTTGGTCTGCAGCCTCTCGGCCTTCATCATGCACACGCTTCTTTTCATCGGATTGCCCGGACGTCCCACGATTCCCTAAGTAGTAACAGCTAAGCGAAAAATGCCAGGCTGCGACGGCGTCGTCTGGATTCTCTTTGAGGTACCGCTTGAACAGTGTGTAGGCGTCATGAGCACGAGTTAAATCCGCACGCTCTCGATACGCCTGCCTCCCTTCTCCAAGAAGCCCTTGGTCGAGCACCTCTGAGTACTCGAGTTCTTGGCCTGGTTGCTCCACGGCCGAAGCATCAAAAACCACAAACAGGGAAAGAGCGACCCAGAAAACCACAAGACTCATCCAAGAATGCGAAGGTCTTGAAGAGTTCACCATTTTTATACTCAAGCTCTTCATGAATAAAACTCCATGCCTGTTCTTTCGGCTATGGGGGTGGCCGAACATTAGCTCAGACCCTAGGTGTACCGTCAAGCCCATTCAGTTCCCGATTAAAGGACGCGACCCTTGGGGAAGCGACCCAGGGAGACTCCTCCGGGGAGACTGGTTCAGAGAGTGGAAGGATGCCTTCTTAAATGACAGGAGAGCTCTTCGTCACCGCCATGCGTCGATCAAGTCCAACTCACTATCCAGCGGACGATCCATCATCGTGCACTCTCGGTCAAAAACCATACTCGACCTATTTCGACCTTCGTAGGAATGCCAAGACGGAAGGCGCGAATGACCTGGATCCCCGGTCCGTGCAAACTCTCCCCAAGCCTCCTGCATTCGATCAGAGAGTCGCTTGGCAGGTCTCATCAAGCCCGGCAAAAAACGTAACGGAGGACGAGAGAGGAGTCCAAAAACAAAAGGAACATCAATGGCATGAAACGCCCCAACAAACGGACCTAAGGCAGGAGGACGCCAAGAAAAGAGATACCGATAAACACGCCCGCCCGCTTGGGCCTGAGCGTTCGCCAACTCCGCTGCGGGGTGATGAAATATTCGGGCAGATTGATAAGCACTCCAAACTTCAAAGGGTGTGACTCTCCCCCCTCTTTCACGCACGGCCTCACGGAATTGTCGCGCCGCTACTTTCGCGATGGGTGCATGGGGGGAATAGACCGGCAATTGTTCGGAGAATCTTTCCACAAGACTGTCATTCCCAAACGAAGGCAATCGCACATCGAAAGGAGCGAAAAGTTTCCATTCATCCAGAGTCGTTCCAACCAAAAGATCAACATCTTTAAGCCGCCCGGACTCAACTCGATGAATCGGCTGCTCTGGAATAAGGTCACCGTCAACACAGGGCAGCATCACCATCATCTCAGAGGAACCCATCAGCTCACGATTAATACGACCTTGAGCCTGCAGAATCTGACCCATGGGAATTTTAGAGAGATCCTCCTGTGTACGAGCAGGTTGCCCAAGCGCCGCAAGGAAGGCTTCTCCAACACGGTCTGCACGAGACCGGCTCATCACATGCTGAGCAGCCCCACTCTGTAAAATGGCCCGTTTAAAAGGGCGCTTCTCAGAATCAACGCCGAGCAGAGCGCCAATGCTCATGGCCCCTGCCGATTGGCCGCAGACCGTAACATTCTCCGGATCACCGCCAAAGCTCTCAATGTTTTCACGAACCCAAGCCAGAGCGGCCAGTTGGTCGCGAAGCCCGAGGTTCGAGGACTGCTCAAAGCCGGGGCCGCACACATGGTCTAGATGAATAAACCCAAGGGCACCTAGGCGATAATTGAGGGTCACGACGACTAGATCATTTCGCGCCGCCAGGGGCTCCCCGTTATAGATCGCGGTAGAGCCTGAACCCACGAGAAATGCGCCTCCATGAATCCAAACCAACACAGGCCTGCGCTCAGTATCGAGACCAGGTGTCCATACATTGAGATAGAGACAATCTTCAGACTGACGTGCTGCCCCCGCATTTAGAAATCGCAAAAATGGCAAAGCAGCCTGCACAGACACAGGCCCGTTTCGAACGGCAGGCCTCACTCCGCTCCAAGGCTCGGCCGCTTCCGGAGGCTGAAAACGCAAGCGGCCAGTGGGTGGCTTGGCGTAAGGCAGCCCCATAAAACAAAAGAGGCCCCCGCGATCCACTCCCTCAACTCGACCTTGAGACGTTTCAACAATCGCAGAGAGGCTCATCTCTGCTGTCTCCAGCCGAATCCCGCGATCAAATCACACAAAAGTGAAGCACTCAAACCCGCATACTTTTTTTTGATCCTTGTTTCACAAGCGGATCGCATCCCACCCTGCATGAACACAAGCACTGGGGACATCATCTCGGATCTCGACATGACCTATTTGAGTCGGAAGTACTAGGCGTACACGCCCGCCCTCAACTTTTTTATCCATCTCCATCGCAGCCATGAGTTTGCCCGAATCAGGGAGGGCCACTCGAACAGGCAAACCGGCTGACTTAAGCAAGCTCACCAATTCCGATTCTACCTCCGAACTACAAAGCCCGAACTCTTTCGCCGTACGTGCTGCAGCCACCATTCCAAGAGCGACTGCTTCTCCATGCAAAACCTCGCCGTAGCCAGCGCAGGCTTCGATCGCATGACCGAACGTGTGCCCCAAGTTCAGATGAGCCCGGACGCCTGCCTCGCGTTCATCCTCCATGACAACAGCAGCCTTAATCTCCACATTCCAGCGCACAAGTTCAACCATCGCTTCCGGCGATAGCCCAAGCAGAGCTTCCATTTCTCGACCCATATATTCAAAAAGAGCAGGGTCCCGGATCACAGCATGCTTGATGCACTCAGCTAATCCGCATCTCAGCTCACGCTCAGGCAAACTCGTAAGAACAAGAGGATCCGCCGCGACCCAGACAGGCTGATGAAATGCGCCCAACAAATTCTTACCTTGCGGAACATTGACTCCGGTCTTTCCACCCACACTTGAGTCGACCATCGCCAAAAGAGACGTTGGGCACTGAACAAAGGGGACGCCGCGAAGATGTGTGGCAGCGACAAAACCCGCAATGTCGCCGGTGACACCTCCACCCAAAGCAAGAATGGGGGAGCGACGCTCCAGGGGAGCATCGAACATGGTTGCGTGCACGGCCTCCACCGTAGAAAGGCTCTTGCTTACTTCGCCAGGCTTAAGCGTCGCCAGAAAAGGGCGATAGTCAGCCTCCTCGAGCGAACTTTGCAGCCTCTTTCCGTAGAGCCCCCAAACGGATTGATCTGAGACCACTCCACAGCGCTCGTGAGGCGCTACTTCCCTAAGCCGAGAACCGACCCTGTCGAGGATTCCGGGTTCAATCGAAATCTCATACTGATGATGAGGAAGAGTGATCTGAACAAGCGCCATGTGGAATGGGTCTAGCACGAATCAGGGGCCCCGTCTAAGACCTGTTAGGACGGGAATCATTCGGTGTCACTTGCGCCCCTTCATTCGTTTCTCCATGTCGTCGACTAGGCCAGAATATCCACTTTTCTCAAGAACAGTGCGATATTCGGCTCTTCGCATGGCGACTTCGCTTACTGAAGGCGGAGAAAAGATGTCAATAATTCTCCACTGCCCATCTGAAAGGCGCAGTAAATAATTCGTAAAGAAATCGACTGAGCGACCAGGATAATCGAGCTGCGTCTCAATCAAAACATGACCGTCAGGCACCTCGCGATATCCCAGCATTCGATAAGTCTGACCCCGATACACATTTCGAACTTCCGCCTCACTTGAGACATGAAATTGAGTATAGATTTCAATCCACATAGCCTGCTGCTCGACGGTCAAATCAGACCAAGTTGGGCCGTACGACAAGCTCGCCATCGCAGGAAAGTCGTACACCTCAAGAGACACCTGCATGAGCAACGCTTCTCGACCTTCATACCCTAATTCGGGACCTGACTTCATGATCTCGGCCATCGCCACATGCAGCCTGTCCACCACTTTCTCGGCGGCAAGGACGCGAGGCGGAACGGGCTTCACCGCCGGCGGCGGACTCTCTTTATGACCTGCACAACCTAACCCGAATAGAGTTAGTAAAATAACGGTCGTTCGGAAAGCTCGTCTGAGCCTTAGTTTCATCGGCCCTTGCCCTTGGAATGTAGAGAATTGGCTTCGCAAAGAACTGCCCGCTTAGCTTAGCTCCGATTTAGAGAATGGCTCGATAGAACTAAGAACTATCTCGCCTAGCTCCCTAAATCACGGCTCAGGAGAGGCCGAACGTCCACCAACTGCAGATTCGATTTGCGCCAAAAGCCTCCGATCAGACGCTGAACGAGGATCGAGCTGAATCAATCGGCGAGCGGCGATCAATGCCTTGGACCACTGTTCGTTCTGTGCATATAAAATAGTGAGGGCTCTTTGAAAGGCAGGCTCAGTCGACTCCAACTCAATCGCTCGAAGAAAAGCTGCGGCGGCTGACTCCGAGTCGCCGACACGCTGTTTGGCCAAACCCATGTTGTACTGGATTCGTGGCCGGTCAGGCAAGAGCGTGGCCGCCTCTCCCAATGGAACCGACGCGCCTTTGAAATCTCCTCGCTCCGCGAGAAGAAGACCCAGAGAATAATAGAGCTCTCCTTCTTCAGGCACAGCCCGAATACCCATGCGCAAGACTTTCTCAGCCTCCTTGGAATTCCCCAAGGCGCTCTCCAGTTGTGCGAGATTCGCTACAGCCAAGGTGAAGCGAGGGTCCATCTCAAGCGCTTTGCGATACGCAGAGCGGGCTTCCTCGTATCGCCCCTGCTCCGTGAAGAGAATGGCTTGATTAAAACGGCCAGAGGGAAGGTCTGATACTGAAGCTTGTACGGCTTGGTACTCCGCCAGGGCTTGATCACGCAATCGGGTATCCGCTTCCCCGAGAATTTCTGAAGGAAAATTAACGAGACCTCGTCCGGCTTGAAGTCGAACGGCTCGCACAGGGTCAGAGAGAAGAGAAGGCAATGTCTCCAAACGGTCATCCAGCGATCGTTGAGACAAAACCGCAGCCGCCGCAAAGCGAACCTGCGGAGATGGATCCTGAGATGCGGCCACGAGAGCGGGAGTCGCCTCCGCTCCCTGCTGCCCACCGATGAGCGAAACCGCTGTTGCGCGAACAATATCCGGTGCAGAACCGGGTGGAACCAAGGCCAGCAGCTTAACAAGAGCTGAGGCCTGTCCCCTTCGACCCGCTTCGAGAGCCACCGCCCAATGTGGCCCTCGGGTTCTCTCAGGGCCGTACTTTTCAGAAACGATCCCTGCCGCCCAAGCTGCAGTTTTATCTGTATGACAGCCCGTGCATACATCGGGGAGATTTAAATCTGCCGCCAAATCAGGACGTGGTACTTGAAATGCATGATCGTGCCTTTCATCAACCCCCATGTAAGTTTGAGTGGGCATATGACATGACACGCAACGGGCCCCAGCCGAAGACTGCGGATGGTGATGATGGTCAGGATCATCATATTTACGCTTTACAAGCTGCGGGAAGCGGGAGTCAGGATTGAGAGAATGGCAGCGAGTACAGAGTGCATCTCCGTCCGCTTTCAACTCTAAACTATGTGGGTCATGACAATCCGTGCACCGCACGCCCGCCTCGTGCATTCGACTCTGCGCAAATGAACCGTGGACATACACCTCTCCAAGAATTTGCCCATCGGAATGATATAAGCCTTCGTCTAAAGTCGCGGGAACAAAATCATCCATAAAAGAACGTCCAGTCAGATCGGAAGAACTCACCGGATGACGCAGAGCGTGGCAAGGAGCGCACGTTTGAATTTCCAACTCCGCACTGCCTTCGCCTAAATCGTGAATAAGCCCCGCTGCGGAGACGTCCGGATCTGCTCCTGAGTTGGCCCAGGCCACGTGGCGGGCGCCGGGGCCATGACAGGACTGGCAGCTCACGTTGATTTCGGACCAGGTGCTGGTGTACAGATCGTTTTGGGGGTCATAATTTTTTTCAAAAGCAGTGGAGTGACATTCAGCGCACATGGCATTCCAATTCTGATATCGGCCCGTATGCGAAAATGCATCATCGAGAGCTATGGCTTCATCAGGATACAGTGAGTACCAAGCCTTTTCTTCTACATCGAAAGCTACAGTGAGCGCTTGAAGTCGCCCTTCTGGAAACTCAAGCAAGTACTGCTGCAGAGGGTGAACGCCGAACGTATAGGCCACTCGATAGTCTTCAGATGATCCATCTGGAGCTTCCACTTTGACACGAAAACGATCGCCGTCGCGAAAGAAGCGAGTCGTGACGCCGTTCTCAACAAAAGCAGCCCCCTCAAAATCCCCCAAGACCGTCTCGGGTGTTGCCACTTGCATGGCCAAGGCATGATGCGAGGGGCGCCAGGCTTGAGCTTCCTTTTTATGGCAGTCCATACATGATTGATTTGACGAGTACTCAATTCCATGAAGGCCAGATGAAATCGCCGCTCTGGGCAAAGAGCCCACCGTCGCTCCTTCGGACTTCTCTCCCTCAGCCAGAATGGCTGAGGAAAAAAAGAAACTAAAGGCCAACCACACCAAGACCCAAGCCCCTCCCGTGATCGAACCTAAACGTCGAATCGTCGGAACTGACTGCGCCGGAATTGAAGAAACAATCAAGTCGGGAGAACCTCTCCTGCCCTAAGGGCAAATACACACATCGCCCTGCCCATCCAAAGACCTAGGTCGACTGGTCTAAAACTCACTGTATCAGCCAGCACGGCCTAAACTAGAGCGACTCTAAGAACATCGACCGTAAGAGCGCTAAAAAGCCTGCCCCTTCAGGGAAAAACGAAAGACTTTAGCCTGCTTTTTTAAATGACCGATCAACCCAGGGCGCCCGATTTCTTAAATGCTTCAATCTTGGCTTCGTCGTACCCGAGAACACTCGACAGGACTTCATCCGTGTGTTCTCCAACGGTAGGTGCCATGGACGGGACCGGCAACTCCTCATCCTTCAGCTTTAGAGGAAAGGGCAACATATCAGCCCCATGCTCTTCGTGGGGGTACAAAGGAAAACGGTCTCTAAATTGCGGATCTTCGGCAATGGATTTCGGTGTGTTGACAGGAGCAATCGGAAAATTTTTCTCATCGCCAAGACGGATCCATTCCTGAGAACTTTTCGCCTTAAAAATATCGCGAAGATCCGTTTGCAGCTCGCGATTCCCCCGAGCATGATCCGCAAACTTTGAGCCAGGCCAACGCTCAAACAATTCAGACCGCCCCACTGCCTCACAAAAATTCTTCCAGAAAGCCTGCTCCGACGCCATGAAAAGGACATGCCCATCTGAAGACTCATACATCTGGTAACGCACACCCTCTTTCATCCCAGCCGTACCTGGTGCCCGGCGCACATAGTCGTCCGCCTTATTCCCCGTGACCTCATCTTCCGGTCGCTCGTAGGCCATCCAAGATTCACTGCGATACCAGTCCATATAGGCTGCAGCATCGGACTGGCCAATCTCCATCATGCACCCCTCACCTGTTTCGCGTGCGCGGATCACGCCCGCCAAAGCACCCATGGCGCCCATCATGGGCCCTGAATGCATACCGATAGAAGCATGCTCGGGGATAAAGCAGTACCCCTCTTCGTCGTAGGCGGGGCTGATGATTCCCGCCCAAGTATCAAAAGCGATCCCGTGAGAGGGCAGACTCTGATAAGGACCTGTCATTCCGTATCCAGAGATATTGCAAAAAACAATTTTCGGATTGATGGCTTTCAAATCTTCATACCCGAGGCCCAGTCGAGCCAAGGACCCTGGCCTCATCGCCTCAATCACGATATCGGCATCACGAACAAGGTCTTTATACACCTCAACACCTTCGGGGTTTTTAAGATTGAGCGTAATGCTCTTCTTTCCGCGATTGATGTGATAATGGAGCAGAGAGATGCCCCCGATGATGGGCCATGTCATCTCGCGTACGTAATCCCCACTCGGACTTTCAACTTTGATGACATCCGCTCCGAGATCTGCGAGGTGGGTTGTAATGGCCGCTGGGCCCAGAAGAGAACTCTCGATCACTCGGACTCCGGACAACGGTGCACGCGACGTTTTGCTCACTTTAAAAACCCCACCTTCTCTTGTGACCGCGCAAGGCGGCAATAAGTCGCGAAAACCTGATCTCGCTTGGAAATATAAATTACACTCACGCCCGACAAGCGACAACCCGAGAAAAACAGTTGATGGAAACGCATACACAACGACCCGAATGGGACTTTCAGCTACCCTGAGACACTTGAATCGTCAAAATGAAACGGGCAGATGCACAGCAAGAGGGACCGTAGGGTGAGGAAAATCGACCTTGATGCGGGCCAGAGGAAGGCTTGGGGGGGAAAAGTCAGTCAGACTGCAATTGCCGGCCTCATGTGCTTCGCCATCCTCTCGGGACCGATTTTCGGATGCGCCCGAAATCCAGTCACCGGCAGACCCGAGCCTGTCTTCACCACGGAACGAGGGGAAATCAGCCAGGGGCATGAAGCGGCCAAGTATGTCGAGGAAGAATTCGGACTCGTCAAGGATGCAGATCTTGAAGCCTATGTGAACCAGCTCGGCCAACGCCTCGCAATTCATTCTCCTCGAACAAACATCAAGTATCACTTCTATGTCGTCGATATGATCGAGCCCAATGCCTTCGCGCTGCCGGGGGGCCATATCTATGTCAGTCGAGGGTTGCTCGCTCTCCCCAACTCCGAAGCCGAACTCGCTGCCGTCATTGGGCATGAGATTGGGCACGTGGCTGCTCGACACGCCGTCCAACGCCAAACGGCAAGCACCCCCCTTATTCCGTTGCAGATTGCGTCTGCAGTGGGAGGCGCTGCCACCGCGATTGTTTCGCCACGACTCGGCCAGATCGTGAGAGACGCTGGACAACTCCCAGGGGCTTTTGCTCTCGCCGCCTACAGCCGCGAGCAAGAACAACAGGCCGACGAACTCGGGCAGCAGATCGCCGCCGATGCCGGCTACGATCCGGTGGCCCTTGCTGGTTTTCTGCATACACTCGCGCTTGAAGAAAAACTCTCAGGCGAAAGCTCTCAAAGAACCTCTTTTTTCAGGACACACCCGCCAAGCCCAAGAAGAATCGCTGATGCTGAAAAATACGGCCGGGACCTCACCCCGGCTAAAAATCAACCGCCTGCCCTCAGTCGCCGTGCGTTCCTTCAGAATTTCGATGGAATCCTAGTGGGCGAAGACCCTGCGTCCGGGGTCTTTTTAGACGATGAATTTATACACCCTGCCTTAGGAATTGGCTTTAGCATCCCTCCCACATGGAAGCGGATCAACACTCCGGAAGCGGTCATCGCCCAAGATCAAGATGGACATACTCAAGTGAATTTAATGATCTCGGGCCGCGGCTCGGACCTCATGCGCGAATTCATCGCTCTCAAAAAAACAGTGTCCCTAGAGGGGCCACCACAATCTCTCAAAATCTCGGGCCTCGATGCGCTCCAAGCCATGACTGAGCGAAAGGGCCGCAACGGCAACATGAAAATACTGATCACATGGATTGCCTACGACAACCTCATTTATCGCATGATCGGGGCTACAAAAGTAAACGATTTCGAATCGCAACGCGCTTTACTTGAAGAAACCACGCAGAGCTTCCACAGACTCAGTCAAGAGCAGCGGGACTCCGTCGTCGAAAAGCGACTCAGACTTGTCTCCGCGCAACCTGCGGAGACTCTGGAAACACTTGGAGAGCGAAATCAAAATGCCTGGGGGATCAAGCAAACAGCCATCGTGAACGCAATGCACCCTCAATCTAAAATCCAACCCGGGCGGCTCATTAAAATTGCGAGGCCCGAAAAATATGTTCCGAAAACGAAGTCCGAGGAACCCGACGAGCTCTAGCATCAACCCAGACCTCTCGGAGTGAGGGGTTCAAGAGCCTCTCTCGCCTGACTCATGAGCCCAAAAATTTCGCAGGCTCCGCGTCAAGGCGGGCACCTCTCGCTTGGAGCCACCTAAAACGCGTGCCTGTGCTCCCTGGCTTTGGTAGAGCGGCCACTCAGGACTCGCTTCAGTCCTAGGGTCACCTGTGCGCGCGAAAGCCAGCCACACCTCTTGCATATGCTCTGACAGGGTTTGATCCTCAGGCTTCGCCTTGAGCAGCCAGCGAGGCAACGGTTTTTGCACAGTTCCAAATACGAAGGGCAACTCCATAGAATGGCAAGCCCCCACCCTTTCTTTCAAACGACGTGACCTCCAGTCGAATCGATAAAACCATGTCTGCCCACCGAGTTCACTGTTTCGATCAGCCAGCTGAACGGCCGGAAGGTGAAAAACTCGATCGCCCTGTATCGCCGACCAAATCTGACCCGGCGTCCGAGACTTTCCTTCTTCTGAATGCTGGTAGTATTCAAGAGCTAGCTCTGTCAACTCCAGTCCACCACCCGCCTCTACGAATGTTCGACTCAAATAGTCTCGAAGAGTCGCTTCATCCATATTCCGCCGTTTTCCGTCGGTGGCCGTAAACATCTTCCACTCCTCTAGATTGGCTCCGATCAGAATCTGAGGGGCCTGCTCCTTCTTCCCTGGCCACTGCTCAAGCGGGGGCTTCGTCAAAATATCGCCATCAAGAGAAGGCTGCCACGACATCATGCCCATAGGCATACGCTGGTTGGCACTGACCTGAAGTTGCGCTTTGAGAATTTCTTCCGCCGTCTTTTTACGAAGCTCAGAAAGCGGACTCTGAGATTCAATGTCAATTTCTAAATAACGGCAAAAGTTTCGAGAGACTGACTTTGCTTGGTCGGGTTCAAGGTAGTTGCGTGCGGCGCCACTTTGCAAAATAGCTCGTTGAATAAGGCTCTCTGATTGAGGAGAAGCGATTAGGCTGGCGACACTCATGGCCCCTGCAGATTGACCAAATGCAACAATTTTTGAGGGGTCGCCACCAAAATCTGAAATGTTCTTGACGACCCATTGGAGCGCAGCCATTTGATCTCTCAGTCCCACATTGGAGTCGGCAGAGTGGCCATCGGACATCTCATCCGTCATTAGAGCACCCAAAGCCCCTAATCGGTAGTTGATACTGACGACGACCACATCTCCTCGACGAGCCAAATTCGCCCCCGAATACAGATACCAACTCCCCGAACCTCGAGTGAATCCGCCTCCATGTATCCAAAACATGACCGGCCTAGGTCGGTGATCGAGGGCAGGCGTCCACACGTTCAAAAATAAACAATCTTCTGAAATCCCTATGGGCGGGACCGTGGAGAAACGTCTGAAAGCAGCCGGGAGCCGAAACGGCTGAATGGCCGCAAATCCGGGCTGTGAAGCGTCACGAAAGCCCGACCACGGCTTAACGGGCATGGGGGCCCGAAATCGTCCCTCCCCCTCTGTAGAAGCCGCGTAGGGAATCCCGCGGAAGCAAAGAACGCCCTCTTCTTCGACTCCACTCAGGCCGCCTGTAGATGTGTGAACTTTGGGATGCATGAATGCAAATGCCTGCCTAGGTGGAAATCATCAAAGAAGGGAAAGACGTCTCTTATGGCACTTCGGGCACGCTCTAACCCGAGGCACGACTGATCGATAAACCTAAGGTTTATCCAACATCAGTCGCGCTGATTCCGCCATACCGTTGACTTGCGCCTCGAACGCTGCAGTGTCCGCCTTTCCGCCCATCACTCCTTTTTTATATCGGGAAAGAACTCCCTCCACGATGGCCGCCAATCGCCAATATTGAAATGCTCTGTAGTAATCGATTTCGCGAGTGTCAAAGCCGGTGGCCTCTTCGTATCGCGAGATAAATTCCTCCCGACTGAGAAAGCCCCCTGCTGCAGTAGGAAGAGAAGCTGCGCTGCCCACAACCATGTCAGACTCCTCTTCGCTGGTCCAGTTGTTCATGATGTACCCGAGATCCGCAAGAGGATCTCCAAGAGTGCAAAGCTCCCAGTCAAGAACGGCAGCAATGTGGCCATCGGCGCGTGTGAGCATATTCCCTAACCGGTAGTCTCCGTGAACGATCCCCGACACCTTCTGTTCGGGTACACCCGATTGCAGACCCTCATACACGATATCCATCGTGGGCAATTCACGAGTCTTCGTCTTCTCCCATTGTGTCTTCCAGCGCTTCAACTGTCTCGGAATATAATTTTCCGTACGCCCGAGCTTTTCGAGACCCACGGCTTCCGGGGCGACACCATGAAGTGCAGCAAGGGTGTCTACAACTTCTTCACCGATTCGCTTACGTTGAATCAGGTCGAACTTTTTCGCCGTGACCTCCGAGTCGTTGAGAACATATCCCTCTACAAAATTCATGACGTAGAAAGGCGCCTCATTTACGCTCACATCTTCACATAACCCCAATGCTGATGGAACGGGAACGTCAGTCGATGCCAGCGCAGAAACAATTCGATGCTCTCGCTCCATATCATGAGCCGTCGCGATCACAGCCCCCGTAGGAGGACGTCTCAAAACGAAGGTCGAACCTTGAGTGTCCTCGACCTTAAAAGTCAAATTGGAATGACCGCCTGTGATCAAACTAAACTGAAGCGGCGGTTCCGCGCCCTCAATGTGAGTCGCGAACCATGCATTCAGATTGCCTTCATTGATTCCCTTGATCGTCATTTCCATTTGCCTTTCTCTGGCCATTCAGCTCTGACCCACCCTGCCCCTAGGCGAAATCATTCCGGCAGTATACAAAGCCTATTCCCCGGGTCCTCATGCAGCGAGACGGCCACTGCTTTTAAAAAGCTCGAACCGAGGCTGTCCACGGGGGCAAACCGGCCGGCTCGCTCCCCACACGCATCCCAAAGCACCTTGCCCCCCTTGGCACGTCCGCGAGACTCTGTGACCATACCCGTATCGGGGTCAAGCCGCTTTCACTCAACGGAGTTGTGACACTCTTCACATGCGCATAAAACAAAAAGGGAAATGTCTTAGGCGAATCGCGACTGGACTCAGCTTGGCCATCATGGTCTTTGGGGCCTCGTCCGGTTGCGGGGGGGGCTCAATGCAACCCCAGCGGAAGCAAACGGTTCTCGATACCGACTTTGACGATGCCAAGGTGGGCGCCCGGGAATCTCAGAACATGGCCGCCAGCATGGGGATCATTGAAGATCCCGAGCTGAACGAGTACCTCAACGCCATCGGGAAAAGAATGATCCCCTTCGCTCCCCGGCGCCCGTTCAAATATACTTTTCAAATCGTTGATCAAGCCTCCCCAAATGCTTTTGCTCTTCCGGGCGGGCATATCTACGTTTCTCGAGGCTTGATGACTCTCGTCAATACTGAGGATGAACTCGCGTGCGTCATTGGTCACGAGATCACCCACGCCGCCGAACGACATGCCGCCGCTCGTCAAGAATTCAATCGGCGGATCAATCCTTTCTCAATGGGCTACCTTCGAGCTGGACAACTCGCTGCCTATGGTCGCGATCAAGAACGAGACGCGGATCGAGGTGGACAGATCCTAGCGGCTAAGGCCGGATGGAATCCAAGTGGAATGGCCACTTTCATGCAAGATCTAGGGGCGATGGACCGACTCTCGATAGGCTGGTCGCGTCTGCCCGGCTTTTTCGATAGCCACCCCTCATCGCCAGAAAGAGCCGCAACAGCCTCCACTCGCGGCCAAAACCTTGCCTGGGTCCCTCGTCCTCATATTGCAGGCACGCACCTCGATTTTCTCGACAAGCTCGCAGGTCTCACCGTTGGAGAAGATCCAAAAGAAGGGATCTTTGAGAAAACCCGTTTTCTCCATCTCGACATGGATTTCAGCCTTCGCTTCCCAGACAACTGGCGACTCATTAATGACCGTGATGTAGTCGGTGCCATCGCACCTGGCCAAAAAGCTTTTATCGCGCTCCGCATTGAAGGACCCGGGGATGATCCACAAGCGATGGCTAAAAAAGTGATTGAGACCGAATTATTCCAAGCCCGGGCGAAGATTCATAGCGAGATGCCCGTCCAGGTGGGGCAGTACCCAGGCTATCGGCTCGATGCCCAGGTTTCGGCCGCAAGGACCAGTGTCTCTATGACCTTCATCGCGTACAAAGGCTACATCTTCAGAATCGATACCGTCTCAAGAACAGGGCAGCTTAATCAGTACCTCGGGCGAGGCCGAGCGGTGGCTCGAAGTTTTCGACCACTGACCACTCAGGAGAAATCCTTGTTTGAGCTCGTTGAACTTGAGATTGTTGAAGCCCGCGGGAATGAAAGTCTGGCGCAACTGAGTGCACGGACAAACAACAAAATCGACCTTGGGACCACCGCCGTTCTGAACGACCTATTTATCGACTCAAGACTCACTTCCGGCCAGCCGATAAAAATCGGCAAAGGTCGCCCCTATCGACCCGAGGAGGCCCCAGAGGTCCCAGAGGCCCTTAATGAAAGTCTGGAGAAAACATCGCCCACTGCCAACCCCTAAGGGCGATCACCAAAAGCGATATACTCAGGGGTGGGGGAATTCGTGACTATTAAACAAATCTGCATCGCACTTGCCCTTCCAGGCCTTCTCCTCTTCAGCGCTTTCGCAGCCCATGGAGACACCTGGAATTTTGCCGGTTCTCGTCATCAAGCCATGGGAGGAACGGGAGTGGCCTTTTCTGATGACAGCCTTTCGGCCTATTGGAATCCAGCGAATCTCGCTTTCCAAAAGGGATGGGATGTCCAGCTGCCCGTCACCGCCAACGGAGAGATTGTGAGCCATGCCGTCGAGAGACTCAGCAATCTTTTGCAAGATGCAAGTGACCTTGAAGGCCTGCTGAATAGCTACATCGACTGCACCGGCGTCGATTGTCAACTCGACCCACTCTCTCAGGATCAAACCAATCAAATCGTGGGTTTTATTTCCGATCTTTCAGACTTTGGAAATCAAGCGGAGTCGGTCCATTTGGACGTCGACATTGGCATCCTGGGTCGCTACAACAATTTTGCCTTTAGTGCCCTCTCATTCACAACGGCCACGGTTTACCCCAACATCGACACCCAACGCGTGCGAGTCGGCGCAAATCCAGATGCATGGATTCCATGCCCTCCTCAACCTCCGGGCAGTGGTCTGTGCAACACGCCCGCGGACACTCTCCTTCAGAACTCCATTGAGGGCCAGCTGCCACCGGGGTCTCCTTGGAGCTCAGATCAAATCGGGCAACTCATCTGGCTGGCCGAAGACGGCGATAGCCAAAACCCATTAACACAGGACGAGCGAGACATTCTCACCCGTGTTGTGGTCGAAGACAACGAAGAAAATCTGTTCACCAACAATCAATCAGGTGCCCTGGCGGCCGGTCTCTCCACTCAAGAATTCGGAATCAGCTGGTCCCATAAGCTCCCCGTTCCGGGTTACAAAAAAATGACCGGAAAGACCAAGGCTCTGTTTAGCTACCTCCACGAGAAGGTCTCCTTGGGCATTACGCCTAAATACATTCTCGGGATTACCTTCATCAATTTTTACTCCTACGGAGATGGAGACACTATTTCCAATGTGGTCGATACGCTCAGCGACCTCAACAATCGAGAGATGACACACAACTTCGGTCTCGACGTTGGGCTGAGCCTACGTCCTGTAGAATGGCTTCAAATCGGATTCATCGGGCGGAACGTTAACAGTCCGAGTTTTGACGTCCAGAGCTTTAAGACCGTCAATGATCGGACCATTGACTCGATTGAACTCGAAGCGCAGGTTCGAATGGGAGTCGCCTTGCTTCCAATTAAAAACATGATCCTATCCGCCGACATCGATCTGACCGAGAATGGAATCACAACTGTACCTGGGTTTAAATCAAGACTCCTTTCCGTTGGAGCCGAGTATCGAATTGGCATGGGGCAAAGTGTTGACCTGAACCTGCGACTCGGCACCTTCGGGAATCTGGCCTCTTCCCAAATTAACAATTGGTCCATGACCGGTGGACTCGGGCTTCGCCTGGGCGCGTTCGTCCTCGACTTATCGGCTGGGGGGACCTTCTCCGACGAAATCGTGAGGACCGGAAGAAACAGTTATCGCGACCTGCCTACTGGGTTGAATCTTGGCCTCGGATTCAAATGGCAAAAAAGTCTCTAGCTGAAAGCGCCTTCACGAAAGGCCACTAGGGGACTCTGTCGAGTGGATCTAGACAGCGTTGGAGTGAGCCCCGTATGCCGCCTCTAGAAGATCTAGTAAATCTCCAGGCTCAGGCGCAACCATTAAAAGTTCACGGTTTTCCGCATCCATAAACCCCTCCTTGACCGAATGGTCAAGAAAATTCAAAAGACCGTCATAGAAGCCAGAGACATTGATCAGCCCACACGGCTGATTGTGAATTCCTAACTGTGCCCAGGTCATCATCTCCAACGTTTCTTCGAAGGTGCCGATTCCGCCCGGAAGTGAGACAAAAACGTCCGAAAGAGAAGCCATGGTCGATTTTCTCTCGTGCATACTGGAGACAACACGAAGGTCAGTGAGGCCACTGTGAGCAACTTCCCGACGCTCAAGGCCCTGGGGAATCACACCGGTCACTCGCCCGCCTCCCTCGAGGACCGTGTCGGCCACGGCCCCCATCAACCCCACATTCGCGCCCCCATAAACGAGTTCGAGGTCTCGAGCCAGCAAGGCCTGGCCCAGACTTTGTGCGGCCTCGACGTACTCCGGTCTCCCGCCCACGCGTGAACCGCAGTAGACACAAACTCGTCGAATCGTCATTTTGGACCCTCGCGATCAAAGTCTCGAAGATGGGCACATTCGTTCAAACTGCCCACACTTCTCACGCCCTGGGAAGAAACTAAAAATCGATTCAAGCTCGAGTAGTAGGGATTGAAGAAGAGTTTAAATCCAAGACCCAGCACATCCGCTGCCCAACAATTAATCACGCCCCCGTGACAAAAAATCGCGATACGCTGGCCCGAATGTCGGGCCGCAATCTCTGTCAGGCTCTGGACGACCCCTTCTCGAAATTGTTCAAGATCCAGACCCTCTGGGTAGCCCTTCTCCATCAGCTCATTCCATTTGGCGCGGTCAAGAACCTTCAATTCTTCAACAGGCACATAGGCATCTGAGTGTTGGTCATACTCAGCCACTCGAGGTTCGACTTCGACTTTTAGGCCCAATGTTTGCGCTAAAGGCGTGGCGGTTTCATGGGCCCGACGTAGAGGGCTCGCGTAAACGAAGTCTATTTTTTCTTGAGCCAACCACGCGCCGACGGCGACGGCCTGCCGTTGACCGATTTCCGAGAGAGGAGGGTCAGCCGGCGCTCCATCCTCTCGCTGAATGCGCAAAGGGAGCCCATGACGAATCAGAATTAATTCCATAGCTCTGTACCTTAGCGGTTCTCCCCGTTCCCATCTTGGGCTGGCTGCGGCATGAGCTTTAAATAAAAGCTTTCGAGCCTTCTCCGAGGACGCGGACTTGAGAGAACGTTCAATGAATCTGAAGCGTGAGACCGCACTTCGTAAAAAGACCATGGAGAAAAAAAGACAGGCCTCCTAAAGGTGCAGCAGTTCGCATTTTTTTTACGTACTATCGGCTTCTATTTCTGAGGAGAACTTAAAAACATGCGCTGGGGTCTGAATTCCGCCGTCATCCTTCTGGCTTTCGCATGTGGATGTGCGCAAAACACAGCCGACATCACGCCCGCGTCCACCTCGGTGACGGCGGACGAAAAGCCGGTCCCAGAGGAATCCAGTCCTCCCTCCGTTCCTTCCGCGATTGAAGACGAGCCCAAAGATGAGGCCCTCCCTGCAGCCGCAGCCCAGCTTACGCCCGCGGCGACAGATAAGCCCATGCCCGCCCTCAAGCCCTCCTCCGCCCTGTCCACTGAAGCCCTCAAATCCTCTCAGCCGGCCCCAAAAGCCCCGAATCGCCTAGAGGCTACCCCATCGGGAGANGGCCAAACGAACGTTCCGCTTTCGGTGGCAGCCCCTACCGAAGAGGTCAGCCAAGCACCTGAGGGCTACGTCGCGTTGGCTCAGTTCACCACCGAAATCGATGACCGCGAACCGGTCGACGCCATCTCTTTCTTGAACAACCAAACCCGAGAAATCATTTTCTTCACCGACCTTCGGAATTTTGGGGGCCAGACGCTCACGCATCGATGGGAGTATCGGGGCGAAATTTTAGCTGAGGTTCCCGTTCGCGTAGAACAAGATCGCTGGCGAGCCTGGTCGAGCAAGCAACTCCTTCCGGTTTGGACAGGCGACTGGACGGTCTCCGTGGTCAAAGCCGACGGAGAGGTCATCGCAGCGGAGACCTTTAACTACAGCGAAAGTCCCTGATTCGCTTCACACGAAACCAGAGACTTAGGTGTTCCCCGCTGAACTCAGAGCAACGCCTCGGAGTAGACATCCTCATTAAAGCCAACCACCACAGTCTTTCCGACTTGAAGGGTGGGGGCTCTCAAGTTTCCTGTCGGGCCCAGCATGGCTTCAACGACCTCGGTGGACGCTTTTCCTGCGGGCTTAAATTCTGAAACCTTCTTGCCTTTAGCCACGACGACGCGGGTCGCTGAGCGAGCCAAATCTGCGGCTTCTGATTTGCCCAGCTTTTGACTGGCTGAAACAGTCTCTGCGGGCTCAAGTCCATGGGCATCCAAAAACTTGGACGCTCGGGTGCAAGACGTTCAACCTTTGCGGTTGTAATACCATGCGATTTTTTTAGCCATCTCGATTCTCCACTGGAAAAGTTCATGGGCCTGTCGCTCATCGGCCGCTGTGATGGGTATGCGTATCACGTTTTGCTTCCCACCAAAAGCCGCAGACGAGATGTCCCGAGGGGAGGCGGCTCAGCCCGTGCCCGCCACGCGCTCGTTGCGTTTTCTGAATCCGTCGAGCAAGAGATCGCAGGCCTGAACCAGATTCTCCTGAAGGGTGAACGGCCGGTCTTTGGTGGGAGTGGCGAGCCAACTCGCCAAGGTTGAGGCCATCACCCCTCGAAGCAGACTCGCCAAATGCGAGGCCTCTACGTCGGAGCGGCACTCTCCTCTTTCCTGGGCTCGCAGAATCAGGGTCAGGGCCGAATCTCGGTCCTCCTCCCGGCCGCGAGCACCCACAAACGCGGGGTCCGGGTAGCCGGCGCAAACCCGAGACCAGGCCGCGGTCTGCAATGGGAGGTCTTGGGTGACGAGTTGGGCGAGATCATCCGAAGTCGACCGAATGGCTCGGCGCAGCGTCCCGCCCTCTGCGGTTCGAGTCGAAATGCGGCTCAGCTCAAGCTCGAGAAAATCACTGGCCCACTCCCGCAACAGAGCGTTCTGACTGGCAAAATAATTGAAGAAGGTGGCTTCGCTGATCTCACAGCGGTGGGCAATATCGGCGGTCCGGACATCTTGAACGCCATGAAGCCGAAACAATGCGACTGCATTCTCAATAATTTCAGCTCGCTGCTGGCGCTGCTTTTTCTGTCTCAGACTCATCCAATCGACTTTATTTTATAAAACATAAATATATATATACTCTAATATTTTATTATATAAAAGTATAATCCATATTTAAGACATAAGGAAGCTGCGAGCGAGCCGGCCAAGACAAGACACGACAAGCGTGGGCTTTGCAGAGGTTTTTCGTAAGAAAGTCGGGTGAAACCTTCTATTTTTGAGGCTTAGGCGCGAAAANCGCGTCTCTCACCTCAAACGCCCCGTCCTCAATCCCGGAATCTTCAACGCTTTCGAATCCGGCACAACGCGCCGCCGCCATCACATCTCGAACCACTGGAGCGAGACGAGCATGGGTTTTCGCGTTGGCAACGAAGGCCATCTGCTCAACGGCTCGGCCCATGGAGACCTCAGCATCGGCTTTGGCCTTATTGATCACGGCGTGGGCGGCCAGGGCAAGCTCAAAGCTTTCTGGATCAGCCGGAGCCAGAACATCGACAAAGTCGTCCTGTCCGGGCCAGGGTGCCGTGTGAATNCTCAAATGTCCCGTCTCGCCGGCAAAGACCCAGGACCAAACTTCTTCCGTGATGTAGGGCAAGACCGGAGCAAAAAGCCTCAACAAAACCGACAAGCCCAACCGCAGACTGGCCACCGCGGAGCCGCTCTCAAGAGCCTCCGCTCCTTGAGCCCCGTCCTGAAAGGCGCGAGCTCGGCTCTTCGCCAACTCGAGATAGGTGTCCGTAAAGTGCGTCCAAAAGAAGGTCTCCGTCACCTGCAAAGAATGCGCATAGCCATAGCCCTCAAAATTGCGGGTGCAGTCCTCGACCAGCTCTCGCAAACGAAAAACAAAGGCTCGGTCGAGTTCATTGGAGATCGGACGCGCCTCAGCCTCCTGAGAAAGCACAAATTTTCCCGCGTTAAAGAGTTTCGTCACCAACCGTTTGCCGATCTTCCAAACCTTTTCATCGAAGGCTGTATCCGAGCCCAAGCGCGCACTCGCCGCCCAGTAGCGACCCGCATCCGCTCCATACTGCTCAAGCAACGGCAGAGGCGTGGTCACATTGCCCTTGCTCTTTGACATCTTCTTTCGGTCCGGATCCAAAATCCAGCCCGAGACCATCACGTTATGCCAGGGAAGAGCCCCCTCATGGAGATGCGCCTTCGCCACCGTATAGAAGGCCCATGTTCGAATAATATCGTGCGCCTGAGGCCGCACGTCAGCCGGGAAGAGTTTCTGATGCCGCTCTTCATCCAAGCCCCAATGCGAACTGATCTGTGGGGTCAGTGAACTCGTAAACCATGTATCAAATACATCGGGGTCCGCCGTAAAACCATTGGGTGCACCTCTTTGGTCCTCGGTAAAGCCAGCCGGAACATCCACCGTGGGATCCACCGGCATATCGTGTAGATCAGCCACTAAAGGACGCCCATAATCAGGCTCCCCTTCACCATCAAGCGAATACCAAACCGGAATGGGCACACCAAAGTAGCGCTGTCGTGAAAGGCACCAATCGAGCCCAAGATTCTCCGTCCAGTCACGGAACCGCGCGGCCATAAAGGGAGGGTGCCAATGGATCTCTTCCCCTTTTTTAACCAATTCGGCCTTCTGGTCCATGAGTCGAGCAAACCACTGTCGAGTGGGCAAATACTCAAGAGGGCGATCGCCCTTTTCGTAGAACTTCACAGGGTGCTCGATGGATTCGGGCTCTCCTTGAAGAGGCGCACCGTTTCCTGTCGCGCTGCCAGCGGGGTCGCGCAAGAGCTCTACGATGCGTTTCTGCGCCTGTTTAACGTTCTTCCCTTTAAGCTCGGCGTAGTATTGGTTGGCCCGCTCTGGCTGAGTGCTCTCGAACACGCCCTGCCCGAACTCAACATCGACCAAACGACCATTGCGCCCGACCAATTGGCGCAGCTCTAGGCCTTCTTTCCGCCACCATTCGACGTCTGTTGAATCGCCGAAGGTGCACACCATAAGGATGCCGCTTCCCTTGTCCGGGTCGGCCATCTCACTCGAGAAGATGGGAACCGGCGCGTGAAAGAGAGGAGTCAGTGCTTTCTTCCCAAAAAGCCCCTTGTACCGCTCATCGTCCGGATGAGCCGTTACGCCGACACACGCGGGCAACAACTCCGGTCGAGTCGTCGCAATGACGAACGAAGTCTCTTCCCCGTCGACCCCGAACTCAATATGGTGGTAGGCGCCAGGCTGCGGCTTATCTTCTGCTTCAGCCTGGGCAACGGCCGTCTGAAAGTCCACGTCCCACATGGTGGGCGCTTCGCTGCTGTAGACGAGCCCCTTCTCCCAAAGGTCTCGGAAGGAGCGTTGCGCAATCGTCCGACAATGATCGTCAATGGTCTGATACTCCTGTGTCCAATCGACAGAGAGACCAAGACGCCGCCACAACGCTCTAAAATATTCTTCATCCGCATTGATCAACTCGTAACAAATCTCGATAAAGTTCGGACGTGAAATTAATCGCGCTGGCTTTTTCCGATCCTTGGCCGAGGCCTCTGAAAGCTCAAGGCCACTCTCGTATGGGGTCTCCGGGTCGCAGCGAACATGGTAGAAATTCTGAACCCGGCGCTCGGTGGGCAGGCCATTGTCATCCCAGCCCATGGGATAAAATATGTTCATGCCCGACATACGCTTAAACCGCACCATCACGTCAGCCTGGGTATAGGAAAAGACGTGACCCACATGGAGGGAACCGGAGGCCGTGGGCGGCGGGGTATCCACGACGAAGGTTTCCTCGCGACTTCGCTCTGGATTCCAACGATAAATCTGCGTCTCTTGCCAACGCGCATCCCAACGGTCTTCCGCCTCGGACGAATCAAAATGTTTCGCCAGACTCTCGGGCCGGACGATTTTCAAAGGCGAGCCGTCAGCCAAAGGTGGGGTTTTGGAGGTCGAATTGGGCATATTGAAGTCCTAGATCTGAGTTTTCAGTGCAAGCCACGTTCAGCAAAGAAGAGTAAGCTCGGTTCGTCGACGATTCGGTCTCTATCCTAAAAGCGAGCCGAAGCGGCGGGAACATAGACCAGCCGCGCGAGGATGTTGCCCAGCTCGAGCCATTTCCCCCAGGGGGAAAAAGCTTTCACTTCTAGGCTGGCACTCTGCCTCTCATGAGACTAATCTCGGGCGCCTCGCGTCCGCCTACAGCGGCGCGTGTTCGGAGGCTCCATGGCCAAAACATCGCAAATTAATCGAGATAACCGACGTAAGGCGCTCATTGCTAAGTATGCAGATCGCCGCGCCGAGCTGCGCAAGAAACTAAACGACCCGTCCGTCTCCATAGACGAAAAGGTCTTGGTCCAACAGGCCTTTGCCAAGTTGCCTAGAAACTCTTGCCCAACTCGCCTCAACAACCGATGCAATGTGTCGGGTCGGTCGAAAGCTTACTACAAGAAATTTGGTATCTCTCGAATCGCACTCCGCGAATTGGCCCTAGCCGGTCAATTGCCAGGAATGCGTAAGTCCAGCTGGTAAGAACAGCGAGACGAGAAGAGAGCCTTTGCCTGTACATCGGGCAAATTGGAGAAGATCTAATGAAATCCGATATCCACCCCGACTACCACGACGTTATTTTTCACGACTCAGCCACAGGCAATGAATGGACGAGTCGATCCACGGTGACCTCCAAAGAAACCCGCGAAGTAGAGGGCGTAGAGGTCCCTGTCGTGCGTCTTGAAATTTCTGCAGAGAGCCATCCTTTCTGGACAGGCAAAATGCGTGAACTGGATAGCGATGGAAAGATCGACCGGTTCCGAAAACGGTACGGCGGAAAAAGCTAAAGACTTCTTGGAAACAAAGACCTCGCTCTTTGTAGAATCAGAACTGATTCAAAAAAAAGGGCCCGCAC
>NZHD01000077.1 GCA_002691205.1 Deltaproteobacteria bacterium | reverse complement strand
GGATAGAAGAGTCATGGCCAAGGAGAAATTCGAGCGGACCAAGCCGCACGTGAACGTAGGAACGATCGGTCACGTGGATCATGGCAAGACAACATTGACGGCAGCGATTACTCAGCGTCAAGCCCATAAGGGTTTGGCTGACTTCACGCCTTTTGAAGATATCGACAAGGCTCCAGAAGAGCGGGAGCGTGGGATCACGATCGCGACGGCGCATGTTGAGTATCAGACTCCAGATCGTCACTATGCCCACGTGGATTGTCCGGGTCATGCCGATTATGTGAAGAACATGATCACGGGTGCGGCTCAGATGGACGGGGCTGTTTTGGTGGTTTCGGCAGCCGACGGTCCCATGCCTCAGACTCGAGAGCATGTGCTTCTGGCTCGTCAGGTGAACGTTCCGTTCATTGTTGTTTTCATGAACAAGGTGGACCAGGTCGACGACGAAGAGCTTCTTGAGTTGGTTGAGATGGAAGTGCGTGAGCTTCTTTCTTCTTACGAGTTCCCAGGCGATGACATTCCCATCGTGAAGGGCAGTGCTTTGAAGGCGCTCGAAGATGCTTCGAACGATGAGAAGAATACGTGCATCGATGAGTTGATGGATGCTTTGGATTCTTACATTCCCGAGCCAGAGCGAGCTCTGGATCAGAGTTTCTTGATGCCCATCGAGGATGTGTTCTCGATTACGGGTCGAGGGACAGTGGTTACGGGTCGAATCGAGCAGGGCATCGTTCACACGGGCGACGAAGTTGAGATCGTGGGTATCAAGGACACGACGAAGACGACGGTTACGGGTGTTGAGATGTTCCGGAAGATCCTGGATCAGGGTCAGGCGGGGGACAACGTGGGTTGTCTTCTCCGTGGCACGGATAAAGAGGGTGTGGAGCGTGGTCAGGTTCTGGCTCACCCAGGCACGATTACTCCGCATACGAAGTTCCGAGCTCAGGCCTACATTCTGACGAAGGATGAGGGGGGGCGACATACTCCTTTCTTCAATGGATATCGTCCTCAGTTTTACTTCCGCACGACGGATGTAACCGGGGTTGCGGATCTTCCAGAGGGGACCGAGATGGTGATGCCCGGGGACAACGTCGAAATGGTGGTGACCCTGATTACGCCCATCGCGATGGATAAGGAACTCCGCTTTGCAATCCGTGAGGGCGGTCGAACCGTCGGCGCGGGTGTCGTGGCGGAAGTGATCGAATAAACGGAATAGACAGGGAATTGTCCCGGTCGATTTCTGACCGTGCAAAAGAATACGAGGACGGTGGATGGCTGAAAGCGCAACGCAAAAAATTCGAATTCGGATGAAGGGCTACGACTATAAGCTCCTGGATCAGAGCGCTGGAGAGATTGTCGATACAGCGCTTCGAACCGGCGCGAGGGTAGCAGGGCCCATACCCCTTCCTACGAATACCAACAAATACACGGTTCTCCGTGGCCCTCATATCGATAAGAAGTCCCGCGATCAATTTGAGATCAGGACGCATAAGCGACTGATTGACATCTTGGACCCCACGGCTCAGACGGTGGATGCCTTGATGAAGCTTGAATTGGCAGCAGGCGTAGATGTGGAGATCAAACTCTAGTCATGGCGAGCTTGGATGTAGTGAACGAGAAGAATGAAAAGGCTGGGTCAATCGACCTTCCTGCTGAGATTTTTGAGGCTCGGGTCCGTCCGCATTTATACCATGCGGAGGTTCTTCGACAGCTGGCGTCTCGGCGAAAGGGGACCCACTCGACAAAGAACCGCGCCGCGGTCTCAGGCGGTGGGGCGAAACCCTACAAGCAGAAGGGAACAGGGCGTGCTCGTCAAGGTACGACGCGGGCGCCACAGTGGGCCGGAGGCGGTGTCGTCTTTGGACCGGTTCCAAGGGGTTATTCGTTCAAGTTGCCCAAGAAAATGAGGAAGGCGGCGCTTACGAGTGCGTTGACTCAGCTTGCTAAAGATGAATCAATCATTGTGGTGGATGATCTGAGTTCGTCGGAATACAAGACAAAAGCCATGGCTGGGGTCTTGGATGCCTTGGGGTTGTCGGGGCAAAAAGTGTTGGTCGTGACGGACGCGGCGAATCCCATGCTTGAAGCGTCTTTGCGAAATATTCCAGGCGTAGGCTTGGTGCGTGCTGAGGGGCTCAATGTGTATGACCTCTTGCGCCATTCAAAGGTAGTGATGACGAGGGGCGCAGTCGCTTCTCTCGAAACCCGGCTTGTTCCCGGTCAGAGTGGAGTGGACTCGGCATGAATGTGTACGATGTAATCCATAAGCCGTTGATTACGGAAAAAAGCAGCATCGGCCGTGACGAGCTGAACTTGGCGACTTTTGCCGTGGATCCTCGCGCTAATAAGCAAGAAATTAAGCGAGCCGTCGAGGCGATGTTCGATGTTAAGGTGCTGCGTGTGCGAACTATGCAGCAGCAAGGCAAAAAGAGAAGGGTCGGACGGGTATTGGGCCGTCGGCCGGCATGGAAGAAGGCGATCGTGCAGCTGGCGACAGGGCAGTCGATCGAATTCTTCGAGGGGGTCTAAGACGATGGCGGTGAAGGTATACAAGCCGACGAGTCCGGGTCGACGCAAGATGAGCGTCTTGGATTTCAACGAGGTGAGCCGAACAGGCCCAGAGCGTTCGTTGATTGAGGGTCGAGCCAGTAAGAGCGGCGGACGAAATGTTAACGGTCGAATTACAAGCTACCACCGTGGCGGTGGACACAAGCGGCGTCTTCGCGCAATTGACTTCAAGCGAAACAAATTGAGCATTCCGGCTCGGGTGGCATCTATAGAGTATGATCCCAATCGGTCTGCCAATATCGCGCTTTTAAACTACGTGGACGGCGAAAAGCGGTATATCTTGGCGCCCAATGGGCTCAAGGTTGGGGATATGCTTCAGGCAGGGCCAGATGCCGAGATTCGGCCGGGCAATAGCTTGCCTCTAGCCAACGTTCCACTGGGTACGCAGTTGCATGCGATTGAGCTCAAGCCAGGCAAAGGTGCGCAGATGGTCCGTTCAGCGGGAACGAGCGCTCAGCTTATGGCTCGAGAAGGCAAGATGGTGACGCTTCGCCTGCCCAGTGGAGAGATGCGAATGGTGCATGCCGATTGTGCTGCCACGATTGGTCAGGTGGGAAACTGGGAACATGAAAATCTTCGGATCGGCAAAGCCGGTCGATCACGCTGGAAGGGGAAACGTCCCAATGTGCGTGGTGTCGCGATGAACCCAGTCGACCATCCGATGGGCGGTGGTGAAGGTCGTTCTTCGGGTGGCCGCCATCCATGTACGCCCTGGGGCAAGCCGACGAAGGGTGCGAAGACGCGTAAGAAGACTGGAAGCGATAAATATATCGTCAAGCGGCGAGGTAAAAAATAGATGGCACGTTCACTGAAGAAGGGGCCATTTGTTGACCCAAGCTTGCAGCGCAAGGTCGACCGGATGGCGAGTGCGACATCAAAGCAGATCGTTCGAACTTGGTCTCGACGTTCAATGATCACACCTGATTTCGTTGGAATGACCTTTCACGTACATAACGGGAAGCTTTTTATGCCCGTTTTCGTGACGGAAAATATGGTTGGACATCGGCTGGGCGAATTCGCGCCGACTCGAAAGTTCACTGGACACGCTACTGATAAAAAGGTGAAGCGCTGAGATGGAAGTCAAGGCATCGCTCAAGGGTTATCGAGTAAGTGCATCTAAGGCTCGACTTGTCGCCAATCAGGTTCGCGGCAAGGGCGTTGAAGAAGCACTGAATATTCTATTGCTCTCTGATAAGAAGTCGGCGCAGCCGATTTCGAAGTTGTTGCGCTCGGCGGTTGCGAATGCTGAGTTCAAGAACGAGGAGCAAAACGCAGGCATCGATATAGATAGCCTGACTGTAAAGACGATTTACGTAAATGAAGGCAATAGCCTTTGGCGTATTCGTCCGCGAGCCCAAGGGCGCGCTAATTGGATTCAAAAACGCTCAAGCCATATTTCTGTGGTTTTGGCAGATAACAGATAGAGGACACTTCGTGGGTCAAAAGATTCATCCCTATGGTTTTCGTGTCGGCACGCTCTATGGCTGGCAGTCGAACTGGTACGCGGACAAGAACTATGCAGAACAGTTGCATGAGGATATTGCCGTTCGCGCTTTTATTAAGAAGAAGCTTTATCATGCGGGCATCTCAAAGGTGGTCCTTGAGCGAACCGGTGAGAAGTTGGTGATCAATATCCATACTGCGCGACCTGGCATCTTGATCGGGAAGCGTGGAGCGGAAGTTGATGTTCTGCGGCAAGACTTGAAGAAATACACGTCCGCAGACATTTTTATCAACATCAAAGAAATTCGAAAAGCTGAGTTGGATGCACAGTTGGTCGCGGAAAACATTGCGACGCAGCTAGAGCGCCGAGTTGCATTCCGACGGGCCATGAAGAAGGCCATGATTTCGACGATGAAGTTTGGGGCTGAAGGGATTCGTATTCAGTGCTCAGGTCGTCTGGGTGGGGCCGAGATGGGGCGGCGAGAATGGTATCGGGATGGCCGAGTCCCGCTGCATACGCTGCGTGCGGAAATTGAGTACGGCTTTGCTGAGGCCAGGACGACATACGGCATCATTGGTGTGAAGTGCTGGATTTTCAAGGGTGAGGTGGGAGACAAGGAATTGAAGCACGGGTCTCTGGGACGCTCGGATGCTACGGATGTGTCCGCACCGGGTCCGAATCGCTAATTCGAAGCTCGTCAAATTTTGAAGCTGGGGCCTATGGCTCACTTCAAGCAAGCGAGTAGAGGGGAGAGGGCTGGATGCTTCAGCCGAAGAGAGTCAAACACAGGAAAGTCCAGAAGGGTCGCTTGAAAGGCAAGGCCTGGCGTGGAAGCAAGGTCTCTTTTGGAGACTATGGCCTTCAGGCTTTGGGGCACGGATTCATTACGGCGAGGCAGATTGAAGCTGCCCGTATTGCGATGACGCGTCACATCAAGCGTGGTGGAAAGGTGTGGATTAGGGTCTTTCCAGACAAGCCAATCAGCAAGAAGCCTGCTGAAACTCGGATGGGTAAAGGTAAGGGGAATCCAGAGTCTTGGGTGGCGAGAGTCAAGCGAGGGCGGATTTTGTATGAGATTGAGGGAGTTTCGGAAGAAGTAGCTCAGGAGGCCCTGAGGCTAGCTGCTCATAAGCTCCCAATGAGGACAAAAATGGTCCTTCGTGAGGATCAGGGATGAAGGCTGGCGAACTGAGAGATTTGGCATCGGACGAGCTCCTGCAGAAGGTGAAGGAGACTCGAGATGAGCTTTTTGGTGCGAAGATTCGTCACGCAACCGGACAGTTGGAGGAGACTGCAAAGTTGTCCAAGTTACGGCGAGATATTGCGCGCATGGAGACTGTATTGCGAGAAAAGCGTGAGGCGACCAAGTGAGTGAAAGAGCAAACAGACGAACGCTGGTAGGGACCGTGGTGAGCGACAAGATGGATAAAACGGTTGTGGTGCGTGTTGAACGATTGGTTCAGGATGCGCGCTACAAGAAGTACATCCGTAGGTATTCGCGATTCATGGCTCATGATGAGAACAACGACTGCAAATCGGGTGATCGAGTACGAATCGTACAACATCGCCCGCTCTCAAAGCGGAAGCGTTGGAAGGTTCAGGAGACCGTCGTTAAGGCGACTGGGGTCTAGGAAAGGCCAAGATGATTCAAGCCGAGTCTACGCTTCAGGTGGCAGATAATTCAGGGGCACGAAAGCTCAAGTGCATTCGAGTGCTGGGTGGGTCTCGCAGGCGCTTCGCGTCTGTGGGGGACGTGATCGTTGTGGCCGTGAAGGAAGCTGTGCCGAATGGCAAAGTGCGTAAGGGTGAGGTTCGTCGCGCTGTGATTGTGCGAACGAAAAAGGGTGTGGGCCGTCCGGATGGCTCTCATATTCTATTTGATGAGAATGCAGCGGTCCTTATCGGAAACGATAAAGAGGTTGTTGGGACGCGTATCTTCGGACCTGTGGCCCGTGAGCTGCGAGGTCGCGGTTTTATGCGGATCGTTTCTCTCGCACCGGAGGTGTTGTGATGACTCCGCGACTGATGGAGCGGTATAAAGAAGAGGTTGTGCCTAAGCTGACAGAAGAGTTTAGCTATACAAATGCACACCAAGTTCCCGTGGTTACTAAGGTGGTCGTGAATATTGGTCTTGGTGATGCAACGCAAAACCCGAAGCTGCTTGAGACCGCTATGAATGAGTTGGCCGTGATCACTGGTCAAAAGCCCTCGGTTCGAAAGGCCAAGAAGAGCGTGTCAAACTTCCGGCTCCGAGAAGGGCAGGCGATTGGCGCTACGGTGACATTGCGACGGGATCGGATGTGGGAATTTCTCGACCGGTTGCTCAATGTCGCTCTTCCGCGCGTGAGAGACTTTGGTGGCGTTTCGCCGAAGGCTTTTGATGGTCGAGGCAATTACACACTGGGTGTGCGGGATCAGACCGTATTCCCTGAAGTTGATTATGATGCAGTGGAAAGGGTGACGGGAATGAACGTCACTTTCGTAACCACCGCCGAAACGGATGCCGAGGGCAAGTCTTTACTGACCCACATTGGCGTTCCCTTCCGTAAGTGAGGAATTTCTCGTTATGATGACAGATCCCATGGGTGATATGCTCACACGCATCCGGAATGCTTCGCGCGTTCGGCATGGTGAGACACGCTGTCCTGCCTCAAAGCTGAAGCTGGCGGTGGCACAAGTTCTGACTAAGGAAGGCTTCCTTGAGGGTGTCTCCACTGAAGAGCAGGGTAAAAAGTCGGAGCTCGTGATGGCACTTCGATACGATGATTTTGGTAAATCCATGATCGATAGCATTCAGCGAGTGAGTAAGCCTGGACGAAGAATTTATGTCGGAGCCGCTGAGGTGGCGAGTGTCCGGAATGGTCTAGGAATGTCGATTCTTTCCACTTCCAAGGGCGTTATGTGCGATCGAGATGCGCGCGCCGAAAAGGTCGGTGGCGAAGTTATCTGTGAGGTCTGGTAGACATGTCTCGAGTTGGTAAACGCATAATTGCGCTGCCTGATGGTGTGGACGTCACCGCCGTTGATGGCCAAATGCACGTGAAGGGTCCGAAGGGCGAGATTACGCAGCGCTTGCCGGATGAGATTACGTGGAAGGTGGAGGACGGAGCCCTGTCCTTTACGCGTGAAAATGAAACCAAAGAGTGTCGTTCATTCCACGGACTGGCACGCGCTCTGGCAAACAATATGGTGGTGGGTGTGACCCAAGGGTTTAGCCGAGGAATTCAAATTGAAGGCGTTGGGTACCGGGCCGAGGTGAAGGGCAAAGTGGTGGTTTTGAGCCTCGGATTCTCGCACCCAGTGGAAATGGATATTCCGGAGGGACTTTCAGTGGCTTCTGAGGGTCCCACCAAGTTGGTAATTTCCGGTGTTAACAAAGAGACTGTCGGTCAGTTTGCGGCGGATCTTCGACGGCTTCGTCCGCCTGAGCCTTACAAAGGCAAAGGCGTTCGTTACGAAGGCGAGCAGATTCGTCGTAAGGTTGGCAAGACTGCAGGCGCAGCGGGTTAATCATGAAGAATATACGGATCGAAGAAAAACGACGGAAGTGGCGGGCCAGGCGTTCGCGTAGCCATAAGGCGCTTGAGAGAGCGACTCGGCCGCGGCTTGTGATCTACCGGAGCGCCAAGCATATCTACGCACAGTTGACGGATTCGGAGTCAGGTTTGACTTTAGGTTCGGTCTCAACAAGACAAAAATCCTTGAATCTCGAGGGTGCAACAGGGAACGTTGACGCAGCTAAAAAGGTGGGCGTAGCTCTGGCGCAATTGGCGAAAGAAAAGAATATCGAGGAGGTCGTAATGAACCGGAATGGCTTTCTCTATCATGGGCGTGTGAAGGCTTTGGCCGAAGCCGCTCGAGAAGCGGGGCTTCGTTTCTAGCTATGTCAGAATCTGAATTTAATGGGCGTATTAATCCAAACGACTACGAGCTTACGGATCGCGTCGTTCACATCAACCGAGTGGCCAAAGTGGTCAAGGGAGGGCGTCGCTTTAGTTTTAGTGCCCTCGTTGTGGTCGGAGATGGGAACGGGGTTGTGGGTGTAGGTCTCGGCAAAGCGGGTGAGGTGCCTGAGGCAATCCGAAAGGGTGTGGACAAGGCGAGAAGAGCCTTGGTTCGCATTCCGTTGGTGGAAGGAACCCTTCCTCACGAAGTGCTCGGGGTATTTGGAGCGGGTCGCGTCATGCTTAAGCCGGCTTCTCCCGGTACCGGCGTGATCGCGGGCGGCCCCGTTCGAGCAGTCGTTGAGTCGGCGGGTGTTCACGACATCTTGACAAAGACACTGGGGACTCGGAATCCACGAAACGTCGTTCACGCTGTGATGCAGGGGTTTGAGCAACTTCGGGATCCCGAAGAGCGGCTGCAAGAGCTAGGACGGACGCGCTGATGAGTGGAAATGGAAAGCTCAAAGTCAAACAGACTAAAAGTGAAATTGGATACAACCGGAAGCAGAGGGCCACATTGCGAGGCCTTGGCTTGAGACGGATTCAGGACACGGCGGAGCTTGAAGATACGCCCTCTGTTCGAGGCATGATTAACAAGGTCAAGCACCTTGTTCAGGTTTTGGAGGACTAGAGAGATGCTTGATCGACTCAGCTACCGGCCTGGCTCGCGGCATAGGAAGCAGCGTGCAGGTCGTGGACCAGGCTCTGGTCTCGGCAAGACCGCAGGCAGTGGTGTGAAGGGGCAGGGAACCCGATCGGGCGGGAAGGTGAAGCCTTGGTTTGAGGGTGGCCAAATGCCCATTACTCAGCGCGTTCCTAAGCGTGGCTTCACGAATCGCTTTCGTAAAGAGGTCGAGATCGTGAATGTCGGAGATCTCGTCAAGATGGGCGAAGGAGCCGAAATTGATCCCGCAATGCTGGCCGCTAAAGGGCTCATTAGGGGCACAGGTAAGCCTGTGAAGCTGCTGGGGGACGGTGAAGCTCCGCAGAATTTAGTCGTGAAGGTTCAGAAAGTAAGCGCTTCTGCGAAGGCCAAAATCGAAGCCGCTGGCGGAACTGTGGAGTTGATTGCATGACCGGAGGCATCCAGAACATATGGAGAATTCCAGAGCTCAGAACTCGCATTCTCTTCACGTTCGCGATGTTGGCTGTTTATCGCATTGGATGTGTGATCGTCACGCCGGGGATTAACTCTGCGGTGATTCGGGACTTTTTCTCCCAGATGTCGGGAACGATGTTTGGGATGTTGAATATGTTCTCAGGCGGGGCGATGGAGCAGCTCTCTATCTTTGCTCTTGGGATCATGCCCTACATCAGTGCCACGATTATCTTTCAACTTTTGACTGTCGTTATTCCAGCCCTTGAGGCCCTGAAGAAAGAGGGTGAGCAAGGGCAGAAGAAGATCAACCAGTGGTCCCGATACGCCACCATTGTGCTGGCACTTTTTCAAAGCTTCCTCATGGCCTTGGCCCTGGAGAATGGTCAGTTTGGTGAGGGGGCTGTGCTGAACCCAGGATGGTCCTTTCGGATCGTTACAATGATCACGCTGACCTCGGGGACCGCTTTTATCATGTGGCTAGGTGAGCAGGTGACCGAGCGTGGGATCGGAAACGGGATTTCGCTGATCATCTTCTCCGGAATCGTGGTGAGTATTCCTTCTGGGTTATCCAATTTGTTGGATATGATTCGAACGGATCAGTTTACGCCCCTAGAGGCGATTCTCGTACTGGCCTTTGCCTTGGTGGTTGTGGGAGCTGTGGTTTTTGTTGAGCGCGGTCAGCGGCGCATCCCCATTCAGCATGCGCGTAGAGCCGTTGGCAAGCAGGTGGCGCAAGGGGGCATGAGCTACTTCCCTCTGCGAGTCAATTCCGCAGGCGTGATTCCGCCGATCTTTGCTTCGTCTCTGTTGATGTTTCCCATGACGATCCGGCAGTTTAGCGATAGCCCAGCGGTTCAAAGCTTTATTGATCGTTTCTTGAATCCTGGGGATCTGAGTTACAACCTTATTTACGTCGCTTTGATCATTTTCTTCTGTTTCTTCTACACCGCGATTATCATCAATCCTGTTGATGTGTCTGAAAACATCAAGCGGTCGGGGGGGTATATCCCGGGCGTTCGACCAGGAAAGACGACTGCGGAATACATCGATAAGGTGTTAAGCCGGCTGACTCTGATTGGGGCGGTGTATATCGCCTTGGTGTGTGTTCTCCCCGTGATCTTGTCGACGCGTATGAATGTACCGTTCTACTTTGGGGGCACTGCTCTTCTCATTGTTGTGGGCGTTTCGCTCGACACGGTGGGGCAAATTGATGCGCATATGGTCTCCCGTCACTATGAAGGTTTTGTGAAGGGAGCGGGTCGCGTGCGAGGCAGGCTGGGGCAATGACGGCAAGCAATATTGTTTTGCTGGGTGCGCCAGGCGCCGGGAAGGGGACGCAGGCAATGCGTCTTACCCAAAGTTTGGGTGTCCCTCACATTTCGACCGGAGACATGCTGCGCGCAGCAGTGGCCGCCGGAACCGAGATCGGACTTAAGGCAAAAGGACTCATGGATTCGGGGCAGCTCGTGGGTGATGATATCGTGATTGGAATCGCGAAGGAAAGATTGTCCGAGTCCGATGCCTCTGCCGGGTTTGTGCTTGATGGGTTTCCGCGGACGGTGGAGCAAGCGGTGGCGCTTGACCAAATCCTAGACGAGCTCGGTAAGCCGGTGGATTGTTGTTTGGCGATGACAGTGGATACGGACGAGGTCGTGGGGAGGTTACTCAAGCGAGCGGAGTCTGAGGGCCGTGCCGACGACAACGAAGAGACGATCAGGGAGCGCATGCGGGTCTATGATGCCCAAACTGCCCCTCTTCTAGGTTTCTACGAAGATAAGGGTCGGCTCGTGTCTATCTCAGGGATGGGTTCCATCGAGTCGGTTTCGGCCTCCCTTTTTAAGGCGCTGGAGGCGGTATGAAGTACGCTGACCGAATCGCAGTGAGAAGCCGAATCGAGATGGATCGGATGAGAGAAGTGGGCGAGCAGACCGGCGAGATTCTGCTTAAACTCCGTGAAGCGGCCAAACCTGGGACGACGACGGCCGAATTAAATGATGTAGCGGACGGAGAACTGAAGAGAAGACGACTCAATTCGCCGTTTTTAGGCTATGGTCCCGGGGGGCTTCCCCCTTATCCGGCTGTGATTTGTGCTTCGGTCAACGATGAAGTGGTGCATGGGATTCCGGGGTCGCGCGAGTTGCGTGAGGGTGACATACTCAGCCTGGACTTCGGGGTGGAAGCGGGCGGATTTCATGGAGATTCCGCCGTGACGATCCCGATCGGGCCCATCTCGGAAGCGGCTCAGCGGCTCATCGATGCCACTGAGGATTCTCTGACGGATGGAATCGAACAGATGGTTAAAGGACGACGCCTTTCGGATATTGGGGCGGCCGTTCAGAAGAAGGCAGAGGCAGCAGGCTTTTCGGTGGTTCGGCAGTTTGTGGGTCATGGGATTGGTCGGCAAATGCACGAGCCTCCGCAGGTTCCAAATTATGGGCGTCCCGGCCGGGGTCAGAGGCTTCAGATCGGCATGGTGTTTGCGATCGAACCGATGGTGAACGTGGGGACCGAAAAAGTCCGTGTTCTTGAAGATGAGTGGACGGCCGTAACGTCAGACGGTGAGTTGTCGGCTCATTTTGAACACACGGTGGCAATTACAGAAGATGGCCCCGAGGTTTTGACTCGGGTGCCGGGCTCACACTGAACGGCGGATAGCCGAGCAAGAAGCGGGAGAAAAAAGAATGAAGGTAAGGGCATCCGTGAGAAAGATGTGTGATCGATGTCGAGTGATTCGACGACGAGGCGTCGTTCGAGTCATCTGTGTGAATCCTAAGCATAAGCAACGTCAAGGCTAAAGCGGACGCTTTACATAGTAATTAGGACTTCCAAGGAGTTGTGAATGGCACGTATCGCGGGGGTGGATCTGCCCCGAAATAAGCGGATCGAAATTTCATTGACCTACATTTTCGGTGTGGGTCGAACGACAGCTTCGGCGATCTGCCAAAAGGCGGATGTCGGTGAGGGTACGCGCACTGATCAACTCAGTGAGAGCGAGATCATCAAGCTTCGAGAGGTAATCGAGAACGATTACAAGGTGGAGGGTGACCTGCGAAGAGAAGTTACCCAGAACATCAAGATGTTGATGGATATAGGTTGCTATCGCGGCCTTCGGCATCGACGCGGCCTGCCAGTGCGGGGCCAGCGTACTCATACCAATGCGCGGACTCGCAAGGGTCCTGCCAAGACGATTGCGGGCAAGAAGCTCGCACCGAAGAAATAGCGAAGGCGTTGAATGGCAGAAAATAAAACAACAACACGAAAAAAGAAGGTCAAGAAAAACATCCAGACGGGTGTGGCTCATATTTTGTCGACCTTCAACAACACTGTGATTACGATTACGGATGTTGGAGGCAATGCGATCGCTTGGTCGAGCGGGGGCCAGCAAGGCTTTAAGGGCTCTCGGAAAGCGACTCCTTACGCAGCGCAGTTGGCTGCTGAAGAGTGTGCGAAGAAGGCCCAGGAGCATGGAGTGAGCGCTTTGGGCGTCAATGTGAAGGGCCCTGGTTCGGGTCGGGAGTCCGCTTTGCGAGCCTTGCAGGCCGCGGGGATGAAAATAACAATGATTCGGGATGTGACACCCATCCCGCACAACGGTTGCCGCCCTCCGAAGCGGCGGCGCGTGTAGCGAGGACTTTTCATGGCGAGATATCGAGGATCTGTATGCCGGCTATGCCGTCGAGAGGGCACGAAGCTCTTCCTCAAGGGAGATCGCTGCTTTAGCGAAAAATGCGCTATCGAGCGCCGGGCTTATCCGCCTGGAGTTCATGGACAAGGTCGGGTTCGATTTTCCGATTATGGAGTGCAACTGCGTGAAAAGCAGAAGGTGAAAAGGATGTATGGGTTGCTTGAGAAGCAGTTCCGCAGCACCTATCACCGCGCAGCGGCCATGAAGGGTCGGTCCGGCGAAAACCTATTGATGTTGCTTGAGCTCAGACTCGACAACGTGGTTTACCGTCTGGGATATGCGACATCGCGAGCTGAAGCTCGGCAATTGGTGAAGCACGGTCATTTTGAAATTGACGGAAAGAAGGTGAAGTCACCTTCCATCGTTGTGAAGCCAGGTATGGCGATTACGGTTCGTGAGAAGTCATCCAAAATGGAACGAATCTCGGGGGCGCTTGAAACGCTCGAGAGTCGCAGTGTGCCGGAGTGGCTTGAGATCGATCCAAAAACGCAGCAAGGGAGCGTTAAGCAGATGCCGGTTCGAGAAGACGTTACGCTTCCCATTGACGAACAGTTGATCGTGGAGCTCTATTCTCGTTAATTGAAAGAGGTGAGGGCGGGCCGTCTAGGGCACGCGTCCTTTCGTAGAGTGAGTGTGCCGGTGTCAACCCGGCTAGACTTTTTTAAGTCAGGGAGTTTTTTCATGCAGCAGGAACTAATCACAGCTAACTGGCGCACCTTGATTCGTCCGCGTCGACTTATGATCGAGGAAGAAGAAGATCAGACGACTTATGGTCGCTTCTACTGCGAACCTTTGGAAAGAGGTTTCGGGACGACGCTCGGAAACGCTCTTCGGCGTGTTCTTCTTTCCTCTTTGCAGGGGGCTGCCATCACCAGCGTTCGGATTGGTGGCGTATTGCATGAGTTTTCGACCATTCCAGGTGTCATGGAGGATGTGAGCGAAATCGTCCTGAACCTCAAGGAAGTTCGCATGAAGCTGCATGCCGAGGGCCCGAGAGTGATTCGGATCAAGAAGTCCGGTCAGGGAGTGGTGACGGCCGGCGACTTTGTCTCTGATGATCAGGCCGTAGAGCTAATGAATCCCAAGCACGAAATTTGCAACTTGTCTTCCGAGGCTGAGTTTGAGTTGGAAGCCACAGTGTGTTCGGGCAAGGGCTATGTCCTGGCGGACAGAAACAAAGATGAGGATATGCCAATTGGCACAATCCCGATCGACTCGGTCTTTTCGCCTATCCGGCGCGTAAACTACTTGGTGACTCCAGCTCGCGTCGGGCGAGAGACGAACTTCGATAAGCTCTCTCTTGAAGTGTGGACCGACGGCGCTGTGAACGCAGCGGATGCAGTGGCGTATGCGGCCAAGATCTTGAAGGAACAACTCACCATCTTCATTAACTTTGAAGAACTGGATGAGGTGCCGCAGTTGTTGGCCGAAGAGCCTGAGCCATTGAATCCCAACCTCTTCAAATCAGTGGACGAACTTGAACTTTCAGTTCGTTCAGCGAACTGCTTGCAGAACGCGAACATTCGCTTCATCGGTGAATTGGTGATGAAGACAGAGGCGGAAATGCTGAAGACGAAGAACTTCGGCCGTAAGTCACTTAATGAGATCAAGGACACATTGGACACGATGGGGCTTTCCTTGGGCATGACGGTGGATAATCTTCCTCCGCGAGCAGATCTCGAAAAAATGCGTGAACACCGAGAGGCCTGACCCATGCGTCATCAAAAGGCGGGTAGAAAACTTAATAAGAACAGCTCACACCGGAAGGCTTTGTTCCGGAATATGGTGACGTCTCTTCTTGAACACGAGAGGATTGAGACGACGGATGCTAAAGCCAAAGAGTTGCGTGGCTTAGCGGACCGTATGATCACTCTCGGTAAGCGTGGAGACCTTCATGCCCGCCGTCAGGCTCTGGCTGTGATTCGGGACAATAGCGTGACTTCTAAACTCTTCGGTGAGTTGGCCGATCGCTATCGGGAACGTCCGGGTGGATACACGAGAGTGATTAAGCTCGGACACCGTGCAGGAGACGCAGCCCCTACGGCTATGATCGAACTCGTAGATAGAGATCAGGCGGACGCCTGATCCCTCTATTTTTTACGGGGCGATTGCTGACGGACCGACTCGTTGAGGCTGCGGTAGAGAATGGTTGATTCCGAGAAGCCAAAGGCCAGCTTGATGAGGGGGCTGGTCCTGAGCCCAACTGTTTGGTTGGTGGGTTTAGGGTTGGTGGCCGTGGCTTCCATGCTGGTTCTCATGTCGGAGCCCCTCCAGCCTTATTTGGCCCGCGGCGACCTAGCTCCTGACTTCCGTTTAGAGGGTTTGGATGAGGGGAGTCGGTACGATTCGTCCCAGATGGAGGGGCGGGTCACCTTGGTGAATTTCTGGGCGACCTGGTGCCGGCCGTGCGAGGAGGAGATGCCCGCGATGGAACGGCTTTATTCCGAGCTAGGAGGGGATGAATTTACTCTCCTGGCGATTTCCGTGGATGAGTCCACAGAGGATGTAGCCGAGTTCCAAGAACGCATGGGGCTGACCTTTCCCATTCTTCTTGATCCTTCCCAGGTCACTTCGACCCTCTACCAAACGACAGGCTTTCCCGAGTCTTTCTTAATCGATCAAGAAGGTCGGATCGTCGAGCGATATGTGGGACCGCGCGAGTGGGACCATCCTGACTACGTTCAGAGGGTGAAACGCTTGATTGAGGCGGGTAAGCGCGATTGAGATTGTGGCCGAGAGGGCGCGAAAACGCTTTATTTTCGGTAACATCTAACGTATTGGCCGTCGTCCACGGGGGGGTGGGTGAAGTCACTTAGATCATACTGGCAAATTCCTGCGGTTTTACTCGTGGGGTTCGGGCTTGTGGTTTTTGACGAGGAGTCAGGTCTTCCGGCCTGGACTTCTTTGAAGTTAGAACTGTCCGGGTCTAGGGCTAGACAGGATGCGCTCAGGGATCGCGTGGATGGTCTACGTTCTGAGATTAATTCTCTCGAAAGAGACCCCTCTGCCCGGGAGCAGGCGATACGGGAAGAGTTGAAGTTGGCGCGTCCCGGAGAGATTGTTGTGAGGTTCTCGACACAGGTGAACCCGCGTTAAAGAGAACCTCTCTGGGGGGTTCGCCCTCAGGCTGGAAAACATGAAACAAGAGCTTTCGGATCAGATTGACAAAGCGCTGAGACGGCTTTTAGAGCGGTCTGGAGACACAGAGCCTTCGCCTTCAGTGGCTCTTGATACCCCTCGGCGACCCGAACACGGCGATTTCGCGTGTAACGTGGCGATGGGTTTGGCTAAGCGGCTGGGGCAAGCGCCGCGCGCGATTGCCGAATCCCTCGTCGCCGAATTGGGCGACGCTGGAGGCTTGGTCGAATCCGCGGACGTGGCCGGCCCGGGTTTTATCAACTTCAAGCTTGATTTGTCAGCCTGGCAGAATCAAGTTCCAGAGATTCTGAGGAAAGGTTCTCTGTATGGGTGCAGCGACGAGGGGGCTGATAAGCGTGTTCAGGTTGAATTTGTTTCAGCTAACCCGACGGGGCCTTTGAGTACTGGGCACGGGCGTAATGCGGTCTTGGGGGATTGTACGGCGCGGCTCTTAGAAAAAGTAGGTTTTGAGGTCACTCGAGAATACTATTTCAATGACGGCGGCCGTCAGATGCGCGTGCTGGGCGAATCGGTCAAGGCTCGATATCTAGAGAGACTGGGGCGAGCGGCTTCGCCTTCGCCCGAAGCTTTGGCGGATCCTGAAACCGCCTGGCTCGAAGAGTCGGAAGGGCTGCCGGTTGTTTTCCCGCGCGATGGCTATCAAGGGGAATACATCGGCGGGATCGCTCAAGATCTTATAGACCAATTCGGCGAGGGCTTGATCCATGAGCCCGGGGATGGTCAATTTAGAGATTATGCCCAGAGTCAAATCTTTGCGGAAATTACGAAAACGCTGGACTCCATCGGGATTGTTTTCGATGTCAATTTTAACGAGAAGTCGCTTTATGACCGCGGGCTCCTGGAACGAACGCTTGAAGATTTGAGAGCGCTGGGACTCGTTTACGATGCAGAAGGTGCGGTCTGGCTGGCCTCGACGAAGATGGATTTGGATCGCGATCGAGTATTGGTCAAGGGGACGGGCGAGCCGACTTATTTGTTGCCCGACATTGCCTACCATTGCGACAAATTTTCACGTGGCTTTGATCAAATGATCGATGTGCTCGGCGCCGATCACATCGAGCAGTTCCCTTTCGTCCAGAAGGCTGTGGCTGCTCTCGGGGTGAACCCAGATCAACTTGAATTGATCATGCATCAATTTGTGACGATCACCAGCCAGGGTGAGAAGGTGAAGCAGTCAACCCGTCGAGCGACATTCGTGACGGTGGATGAACTCGTCGAGCAAGTCGGTTCAGATGTTTTTAGATTCTTTATGATCGAGCGAAAGCCAGAGGGGCACCTCGATTTCGACTTGGACCTGGCGCGAGATCAGAACTGGCGAAAAAATCCCGCCTATTATGTTCAGTACGCTCATGCCCGGACCTATGGGATCGAGCGAAAGGCCTCGGAGGTCGGCCTTTCGATGCCTGACCACGACGCCTTTGACCCTCTTCGGCTAGATCAACCTGAAGAGATCCAACTGATTCAGAAGCTCGTGGGATTTTCGGAGATGGTTTCTCGAGCGGCCTCCACACGAGAACCGCATCACGTAGCCTATTATTTGAGAGAGTTGGCAGGCTTGTGGAACCCTTACCTTCAAGACGGCGTTCGACATCGGGTTCTTTCCGATGATGCGGCCCTCACGCAGGCCCGCTTAGGGCTCGTCGGGGCAGTGAGAGTCGTTCTGCGGGAAGGGTTAAGCTTGCTGGGCGTTTCGTCGCCGGAGAGGATGTGATGAGTCGAGCGGAAGAACGAGCTAAACGTCAAGCCGGGCAGGGTTGGTTGAGCACATTGGTGGGGGTTCTCGTGCTCGTGGCCGGTGGCTTTGTCATTGGTCTGATTGTTGGGGTGGTTTCCGAAGAGCCTGAGCTTGTGGCCGGCCATGTGGCCGGAAGAAGCACCGAAATCGACTGGACGGCCTCAAAATCGGCCCCTCTTGGAGTTCAGGAGGACGAAGAGGCACCGGCCTGGTTTGCAACGGGCCCTGCGACGGAGCCCGAGCTCAACCGGGCTGTGCCGGTGGTCGCGGCCCCACCTCCTGCGATTCGGAAAGTTGTCCACTCTGAGCCAATTTATCTGATTCAGGTGGGTGCTTTCGCGGATGGTGTGACGGCGCGTGGGTTGGCTGACCGGTTGAAGATGGGTGGGTATCCAGTTTTAGTCGCGGAGCCTGATCGTGACGATCGTTGGCGAGTGCGAGTGGGTCCGGTGGCGCGGGCGGAGGCTGATGAACTGGCCGCGCAACTCAAGACGGAGGAGCGACTGCCGACGTGGATTCTACGTGATGCGGGGTCGTGATGTCGGGGGCCGCGAGGTCAAACGATTCATTGGCGGCAATGGACCGACAGGAACGAGGGAGATCTCTTGCGCTGGGTTGTAGTGGGAAGTGCGGGACAGCTTGGTCGATGCTTGGTAGACGCTCTCTCGCGGAGTTCGGAGATGCGCTTGGAGAGAGCCGTCTCGAGATCGGAGTTGGATGTTTCCGATCGAGAGGCCGTTTTTAGGTTTTTGGATCAGGGAGACATGGGCACGCCCCATGTGCTCGTGAACGCGACGGCTTTTACAGATGTGGACGGATGTGAGGCCAACGAGGCCAGCGCTCGAGCGGTTAATGTCGATGGCCCAAAGTGGCTGGCGGAGTGGTGTCAGGACAAAGGGGTTCGGTTTGTTCATGTTTCCACCGACTATGTGTTTGACGGAAACGCTTCGTCCCCGTACCGGGAGTCGGACGCCGTCGCGCCGAACACGTCTTACGGTCGAACGAAGGAAGAGGGCGAGCGTGAAGCGCTGTCAGTGGATGCAGATAACGTGATTATTCGAACGAGTTGGCTTTTCGGACCTGGAAAAAATTTTGTGGCTTCGATTGTGAGGCAGGCCAAGCTGAGGAGATCCGGTGAGGTTTCGGGCCCTTTGCGTGTCGTGTCGGATCAACAGGGCTCGCCCACATACGCTGGGGACCTGGCGAGTGCGATGATTGATTTGATCTCTCCCAGGAGCGTGTCGTTGGAAGACCTGATGAATCCAGAAGATCAGAGCTTTGAAAAACCTCGATCGGTTCCGGCAGGGATCTTTCATTTGTCAAATGCAGGTCAAACAAGTTGGTTTGAGTTTGCTCGCGAGATTTTAGATCGTGCAGGTTACCCAGAGGTTGAGGTCCTTCCGATTTCGGCAGCGGAGCTTGATCGACCCGCAGTGCGTCCCGCTTGGTCTGTTCTGGATTGTGGAAGAGCGGCTGGATACGGTGTCCGGATGCGCGATTGGCGGGAGGCTCTCTCTGCTTTCTTTGAGTCCACTGCGGGGCGCGAACTCCTTGAGGTCAAGCCGTGAGCCCAATTCCCGTTGAACGAATTCGAAACTTCTGCATCGTGGCGCACATCGACCATGGTAAGAGTACGATTGCAGATCGCTTGCTCGACTTTACGAACGCGATTGCGGAGAGAGACAAGCAGGATCAGTTTCTTGATAATATGGATATCGAACGGGAGCGGGGCATTACGATTAAGGCCCAGACCGTACGGCTGACTTTTCGGGCCGCAGACGGTGAGGACTACATGCTCAACCTCATTGATACGCCTGGACATGTTGATTTTGCGTATGAGGTCTCGCGTGCCTTGGCCGCCTGTGAGGGGGCCGTTTTAGTGGTGGATGCGGCTCAGGGAATTGAAGCCCAGACGTTGGCGAATGCTTATCTTGCTGTCGAAGCGAACCTTGAATTGATTCCCATCGTGAACAAGATTGACTTGCCGGCCGCCGATCCAGATGGGGTGGCTCAGCAGATTGAAGATGTGATTGGGCTTGACGCTACTGATGTTTTGCCAGTTTCGGCCAAGAGTGGGCTCGGTATTGAGGATCTCCTGCAGAGAATTGTAGATCGGGTGCCGTCGCCATCGGGGGACCAGGCCGGGCCCGCGAGGGCGCTTGTTTTTGATAGTTGGTTTGATCCCTATGTCGGCGTGATCTTATTGGTCCGTGTCTTCGATGGAGAGATTAAGCTGAGGGACCGTGTGAAGTTGATGATGTCTGGAGGAGAGCACGATATTACTTCTCTAAAGGTGGCCGACCCGACTCCTCGAGCCGTGAAGACTCTTTCTGTGGGTGATGTGGGGATGGTCGTCGCGGGTATCAAGAAGCTTGAGGATGTGAGCATTGGGGATACCCTCACGCTCAAATCTCGGCCTGCCAGTGAAGCATTGGATGGCTTTCAGCGTGTCAAGTCCATGGTCTTTGCTGGCTTGTATCCGGTGGATTCCGACCAGTACGAAGAGCTTAAGATGGCGCTTGAGAAATTGCGCCTGAATGATTCCTCGTTTGTTTACGAGGCTGAAACCAGCGCGGCGTTGGGTTTTGGCTTTCGCTGTGGATTTTTAGGCTTCCTGCATGGTGAAATTATTCAGGAAAGGCTTGAGCGCGAGTACGGTTTGGACCTGATCGCGACGGCTCCCACCGTTCGATATCGCGTGGTCCCCAAAAAAGGTGAACCGTTTGAAATCGAAAGCCCCGCGGCCTTGCCCGAGGTCAGCGAGATTGAGAGAATTGAGGAACCTATCATTAATGCAACGATTCATGTGCCCTCTGAGTATCTCGGCGCCGTAATGGGACTTTGTCAGGATCGGCGGGGAACGCAGAAGGATATGCAGGTACATGGAGAGCGCGTCCAGGTGCGGTATTCGTTGCCTCTGGGCGAGATTGTGACCGATTTTTATGATCGGTTAAAAAGCGTAACACGAGGCTATGGCTCATTTGACTACGATATGGACGGCTTTGCGCAGGGAGAGCTAGTCAAGCTCGATGTTCTTGTAAACGGCGACCCTGTGGATGCCTTGAGCCTCATTGTTCATCGTGACATGGCTCAAACCCAAGGGGCGCAGTTGGCTCGAAAGCTAAAGGAATTCATTCCCAGGCAACAATTTCCAGTCGCGATTCAGGCGGCCGTAGGCACTCGCGTGATCGCTCGGACGACAGTGAAAGCCGTTCGAAAAAATGTGATCGCAAAGTGCTACGGTGGCGATATCTCACGTAAACGAAAGCTGCTTGAAAAGCAGAAGGCAGGTAAAAAGAGAATGAAAATGGTGGGGTCCGTCGAGATCCCCCAGGAAGCATTCTTGGCTGCCCTTCGGCTCGGGGAAGAATGAGTAGTTCAAAGCGTTCAGGAAGAAAAACCGAATCAGAGGACTCGGAGGGGGAGGGATCTGATCCGCAGAAGGTGGGACGAGGACGGGCCATTTGGGATCAGGTGAGTACCCTCCTGATCGCCATAGTCATCGCGCTCACGATTCGCGCTTTCGTGATCGAACCCTTTCGAATTCCATCCGGTTCCATGTTGCCCACTTTGTTGATCGGGGATCACCTTTTTGTCAACAAGTTCATCTACGGCCCCCGAATTCCCTTCACCGAAATTCGCTTGCCGGGGTTTCGAATGCCCGAGCGAGGGGACGTGGTGGTCTTCGAGGTGGCTCGGAACGACGGCAGCCTGCCGGGAGTTCGTCAGGATATCAGTCCTGCAGATCAGCATCCGGAGCTACCCAGGGATGATTTTGTCAAAAGACTGGTCGGTCTTCCTGGCGATCGGATCCAGATCCGGGATGGCCGAGTCACCGTCAATGGAGTGCCCGCTGAGCAGATTGCGACGGGAGAGACTTTTGAGGGTACGCGGGGCACTCCTTTGGTTTTGAGAGAAGAGGTGCTGGGAGACTGCGTCCATCCGATTCTTGAAGACCCCATTTCACCGAGCCCATGGTCCCGAAGAGGCGATTTTGTTGTGCCCGAGGGGCGTTATTTCATGATGGGAGACAATCGAGACAAATCCAACGACAGTCGGAGTTGGGGAACCGTGCGGTTCGAGGAGATGAAAGGCCCCGCTTTCATTCTGTACTGGTCGTGGGATGTAAATGGGAATGCCCTTCAATTCTTCAATCCGATCAATTGGTTTACGGCTGAAAAACGCTGGGACCGCTTTATGAAGCCTGTGAGTTGCGAGTCTCCGGAAGAGCTGGCTGCGAGAACGTGGTCCCCCGCCGAGAATTCGCTCGGTCGTGATTGACGGTCGTATCTGAGCCGTCTAGTATGCCCTGCGAAATCATTGCTCCTTTAATCCCGTCCGGCGAGACGGAAAAGGTGCCGACTTGGCGAATCAATCCCCCCGTACGCAAAACTCATCTGACACCCCAAGTGGGGTCAATGATCCGAACGCTCTCAGAGGTGTAGAAACCTCACCGGAGAGCCATTTCCGAGATCTTGAGCGTGTGGTTCTTGAAGACGATCGCATTCGTCGTTCTTTAATGCGGATTTCCCATGAAGTCCTTGAGTCGAACTCAGACGTTGAATCGCTCTATATCGTGGCCATTCCCAACGGCGGCGTGCCACTTGGGCGCCTTCTCGTGGAAAATATTGAGTCCTTGGCTCAGGTTCGTCCCGGGATGGGCATTTTAGATACCACGCTGTATCGAGACGATTTGGCGATCAGAGGGACACGTCCCCGATTGCGAAAAACCGAGATGCCCTCGACGGTCGACGACCGAATCGTGATCTTGGTTGAGGATGTCGTCAACACGGGGCGGACCATTCGGGCGGCCATGGATGCTTTGATGGATTTTGGGCGTCCGCGGGCTGTGAAGGTCGTCGCCCTTGTTGACCGAGGACATCGCGAGTTGCCTATTAAGATCGATTACGTGGGGAAGAATATTCCAACTCAATCGGGGGAAACCGTGGTTTTGCATGTGGATGAGTCACCCCCCGAGATGGATTCTGGAGAGCCTTTACTAAAGGTCGTCGTCCGGTCCGTTGGAGAGGCTTCTGGCACAGATGAAGCGAGCAGCGTGCTCAGGAGGCGAGAATGATCGGCCAAGATCTACTGGGCATTGAGGACCTTCAACGCGATCAAATCGAACTGATTCTTGAAACCGCTGAGACGATGCAAGAGATTGCGTCACGGGATGTCAAGAAGGTCCCCACGCTGAGAGGTCGTACCGTGGTGAATCTTTTCTTTGAGCCCTCGACCCGAACTCAGACGAGTTTTGAAATCGCAGGCAAGCGTTTAGCGGCAGATGTCGTGAATTTTTCGATTTCGTCTTCAAGCCTGAGTAAGTCAGAGAGTTTGCTCGATACAGCGAAGACTCTGGACGCCATGGATCCAGACGTGGTGATCGTCCGGCATCGGGTGGCCGGTGTTCCTCGAAAGATTGCAGACATTTTAGATGCACCGGTGATTAATGCCGGGGATGGAGCCCACGAGCATCCGAGTCAGGCCTTGCTGGATATGCTGACCGTCTACCAAGAGAAGGGCAGGATAGAGGGGCTCAGCGTGGCCATTGTGGGGGATATTGCCCATTCACGAGTCGCTCGTTCGAATATTTATGGGTTCACGAAGCTCGGAGCGGAAGTTCGCATCGCGGGCCCACCCACGCTCATTCCCCCTGGAATTGAGCAATTAGGCGTTAAGTCTTACGTGTCCCTTAGAGAAGCTTTGGACGGTGTGGATGTTGTTATGGCGCTGCGAATTCAAAACGAGCGGCTGACCGGGGCTTTTATCCCAAGCGTCCGAGAATATTCTGCAATTTATGGAATCGATCGAGCGACTCTCCGGTTTGCGAAGCCAGATGCCATTGTGATGCATCCGGGGCCTGTGAATCGAGGAGTTGAACTCTCTCATGAACTTACAGACGACCGACCGAGCGTCATCTTGGATCAAGTGCGAAATGGAGTGGCCTTGCGGATGGCGCTTCTCTATCTCATTGCGGGAAGAACCTCTTCCCCGGGTCAGGAGTCGGGCTCTTGAGTAGGGTTTTGATACGCGGTGGGCGAGTCTTAGATCCCTCTACGAACAGAGACGAGACCGCCGACTTACTGATTGAAGATGGCCTTGTGGCGGCCATCGGGGCAAGCCTTTCGTCAGCCGATGCAGAAGTTGTAGATGCTTCGGGCCGATGGGTGGCTCCTGGCTTTGTCGATGTGCACGTCCATTTGAGGGCACCCGGTCAAGAATACAAGGAAGACCTGGCTTCGGGGGGGCGCGCCGCAGTGGCGGGTGGATACACGGCACTGTGTTGCATGGCGAATACGGAGCCCGTGAACGATGACCCCTCTGTGACCCAATTTATTCTAGACCGAGCCGAGAAGGAGTCGCCCGCACGTATTTTTCCCATCGCGGCCGCGACTCGGGGTCTAAAAGGCGAAGTCATGACTGAGATGGCCGCTTTAAAGGACGCGGGGGCTGTGGCTTTTAGTGATGATGGGGCGACCATTATGGATGCGGCCGTTATGCGACACGTCCTTGAGTATTCGACATTGGTTTCAGCTCCCGTAGTCGTCCATGCTGAGGACTGTGGACTTCGTGCCGGCGGGGTGATGAACGAGGGTGTCATGTCCACACGGCTTGGATTGCCCGGAAATCCCGTGGAATCCGAAGAAATCCATGTGGCCCGAGATATTCGTTTGGCTCGTTTGACGGGAGCCCGGCTTCATATCGGTCACGTTTCAGCCGGTGGTTCTGTGGAGCTTATTCGTCGAGCCAAAGAAGAGGGTCTGGCTGTGACGGCCGAGGTGACGCCGCATCATCTCTCGCTCACTGACGAAGCGACGCAGAATTTCGACACGAACACAAAAATGGCGCCGCCTTTACGAACTCAGAAGGATGTGGACATCTTGCGTCGAGCCTTAGTGGAAGGGGTGATTGACTGCATAGCCACGGATCACGCGCCTCACGCGGATTATGAGAAGGCAGTGGAGTTTTCGGCGGCTCCCTTTGGGGTAATCGGTCTTGAGACTGCTTTTGCCATCGCGAGTGACTTGTACCGAACGGGGGAGATCACACCTCTTCAATTGATGGAGAGAATGTCGACGGCTCCCGCACGGATTTTTGAGTTGGTCGGGGGAGGTTTTGAAGTTGGACAGCAGGCGGATGTCGTCATTCTCGACCCAGATCAGAAATGGAGTTATGACGCGGCCGATGGGTTCTCAAAGAGTCGCAATTCTCCGTGGTCGGGCCTGGAACTCACGGGGCGAATTGAAGCGACTTTTGTCCAGGGCCGCCTCGTCTATCAAGCGGAGAAGGGAGTCGTCACTCAATGAGTAAGCAAAACGTAAAAATCGCCGCCTTGCCGGGCAGTGTTCCTCAAGGTGTATCGGCTGCAATGCTGGCTCTTGCGGATGGCACTGTTTTTCGAGGCTATGGATTCGGGGCTCGAACCGTCAGCTCTGGAGAGGTGATCTTTAATACCAGTATGACGGGTTACCAGCAAATCCTGACGGACCCCTCGTACGCAGGTCAGATCGTGACCATGACGTACCCTCAAATCGGGAACGTCGGGATCAACGAAGCGGACGCTGAATCTTCTGCTCCTTTGCTCTCTGGCTTTGTCGTGCGGGAATGGCTCGATGATCCAAGCAATTGGCGCTCCACGTCACGACTGGGGGAGTATCTCACAGGCACCGGTGTTCCTGGGATTGCCGGCTTGGATACTCGCGCTCTCGTTCGTCATATACGAGACGCAGGGGCTCAGGTGGGTGTGATCAGCACCGATCCGGAACATCAGGATGAGAAAGAACTTGTCCAACGTGCGCGCACTGCGCCCGGTCTGGACGGCGAGGACTGGGTGGCGCGAGTGACCTGTAAAGAACCCTATGAGTGGAAAGAGAAGAGCTGGCCGGGTGTGGACGGCCAGATTCCGAAGTGTGCGCCCCCCACTGAGCTTCGTCGTGTGGTGGCGTACGATTTTGGAATTAAGAGAAACATTTTGCGCCTTCTCGTCGACCAAGGGTTTGAGGTGACGGTGGTCCCGGCCACAACATCCGCTGCTGAGGTTTTGGGCTATCGCCCCGATGCCGTGTTCCTATCCAATGGCCCCGGCGATCCAGCCGCGGTTGAAGGAGTTCAGGAAAACGTTCGTGAGCTCGCGAATCAGATGCCTCTTTTCGGCATCTGCTTAGGCCACCAGATTTTGGGTTTGGCTCTTGGTGGAGAAACCCACAAACTGAAATTTGGCCATCATGGAGGAAATCAGCCAGGTAAAGACCTTTTCACGGGTAAGGTTGCCATCTGTGCTGAAAATCATGGGTATGCGGTGGATGCAGAGTCTTTGAAACGAGCCGGTCAGTCGGTAGAGGTCACGCATATTAACCTAAACGATGAAACCGTTGAAGGTCTGGCTCATCAAACGAGACCTGTGTTTTCCGTACAGTATCACCCCGAAGCATCGCCAGGCCCTCACGATGCGTCTTATTTCTTNGGACGTTTTAGGGAGATGGTCGATCGACACGTGGCCGGCGAAGAAGTGACGGGTGCGATGATTAGTCGTGCGCAAGTAAATTAAATAAAGCGGAGGAACGAAGTTGCCCCGGAGAGAAGATATTCAGACGATCATGGTGATTGGATCGGGTCCAATTGTGATTGGTCAGGCCTGCGAGTTTGATTATTCGGGAACTCAGGCTTGCAAGGCCTTGCGTGAAGAGGGGTANCGCGTTGTGTTGCTCAATAGCAACCCTGCGACAATCATGACGGACCCTGACACCGCAGACAGGACTTATATCGAATGCATGACGGTTGAAGCGGTCGAGAAAATTTTTGAGATCGAAAAGCCTGATGCTCTATTGCCGACCATCGGGGGGCAGACAGCTCTTAATCTCAGCGTGCAGTTAGCTGAGCAGGGTGTGTTGGATCGTTTTGGGATTCAGTTGATCGGGGCCAATATCGAGGCGATCCACAAAGCTGAGGACCGCCAACAGTTCAGGCTGGCCATGGAGCGGATTGGCTTAAAAGTACCGCTTTCCGGATTGGCGCATTCCTGTGAAGAAGCAAGAGAAGTTCTAAAGCAAACTGGCCTTCCGGCGATCATTCGCCCTAGTTTTACGATGGGCGGGACGGGTGGGAGTGTTGCGTTTGAGGACAGTGAGTTCGATGGCCTTGTGGAGTGGGCTCTTGATCAGTCGCCAACGACGGAGTGCCTAATTGAACAGAGCGCACTGGGCTGGAAGGAGTATGAGCTGGANCTCATGCGTGATCGGGCCGATAACGTAGTCGTTATTTGTTCCATCGAGAACTTTGATCCCATGGGTGTGCACACAGGAGATTCCATCACTGTGGCGCCCGCTCAAACGTTGACGGACCGCGAATATCAAGTGATGCGAGATGCTGCCGTAGCGATCATGCGGGAGATCGGTGTGGATACCGGAGGCTCTAACGTTCAGTTCGCAGTGAATCCTGCAAATGGNGCTCTCATCGTCATTGAAATGAACCCTCGGGTATCTCGATCTTCGGCTTTGGCTTCTAAGGCGACTGGTTTTCCCATTGCGAAAATCGCTGCGAAGTTGGCCGTGGGGTATAGCTTAGATGAAATCAGAAATGATATTACACGCGAGACCCCTGCCAGCTTTGAGCCCATGCTCGATTATGTCGTGACAAAGATTCCTCGCTTTACCTTTGAGAAGTTTCCGAACGCGAAAGATGTCTTGTCGACGCAGATGAAGAGCGTAGGCGAGGTGATGGCCATCGGTCGAACCATGAAAGAGAGCCTTCAGAAGGCGATTCGGTCTATGGAAATAGATCGGGATGGCTTTAATTCTCCGGATATCGAGACGGGAGAAGAGGGCGATGCGACTCTTTTTGATTCGATTGAAAACCCTCGGGCTGGAAGACTTTGGGCTCTAGCTGAGGCGTTGAGGCGAGGCGTTTCCGTAGAGGAACTTCACACGCGATCTTGGATTGACCCATGGTTTCTGAGGCGAGTTGAAGAAATCGTTCAGGCTGAGACGGCTCTGGCCGAAGCCGGGGAAGCAGAGCGAGAAGCCTGGCTTAGGCCTGCGAAAACCATGGGTTTCTCGGATTCGCGCCTCGCGGAGTTATGGAAAACGGATGAGCAGGCAGTTCGTCGCCTGCGCAAGGACTTGGGCGTGGTTCCGGTCTACAAACGTGTGGACACCTGTGCGGCAGAGTTTGAGGCCCATACGCCGTATCTTTACTCCACCTATGAGGAGGAGTGCGAGTCGATTCCCTCAGATAAACAGAAGATTATGATCTTGGGCGGAGGCCCGAACAGGATTGGGCAGGGCATTGAGTTCGATTATTGCTGTGTCCACGCTGTGTTTGCTTTGCGAGAAGCTGGCTTCGAGACCATCATGGTGAACTGTAATCCTGAGACTGTGTCAACGGATTACGATACCAGCGACCGCTTGTATTTTGAACCACTGACGTTGGAAGATGTTCTTGAGATCGTTGATCTTGAAAAACCGGATGGAATCATTGTTCAGTACGGAGGTCAGACTCCACTCAAGCTGGCTTTGTCTTTGGAGCGGGCGGGGGCCCCCATATTGGGAACCTCACCGGATGCGATTGATCGGGCAGAGGACCGTGAGCGCTTCGATGACTTGCTTGAACTCCTTGGCCTCAAGAGGCCAGCGGGGGCCGTGGCTCGCAGCGAGTCTGAAGCGGAAGCCGTAGCTGAAGAGATTGGATACCCAGTCTTGGTTCGGCCCTCATATGTCCTCGGCGGTCGGGCCATGCAAATCGTTCAAGATGTCGATTCGTTACGGGACTACATGCGCTTTGCAGTCAGGGCTTCTCCCGAGCATCCTGTATTGATCGACCGTTTCTTGAGCGAAGCGATCGAAGTCGATGTGGACGCCATTTGCGATGGCAAGACTGTTGTGGTGGCCGGCATTATGGAGCACATCGAGGAGGCGGGTGTGCACTCAGGAGATAGTGCTTGTTCCATCCCTCCCTATTCACTCTCAGCGGGCGTGATTCAGGAAATTATAGAGTCGACTCGAAGGTTGGCCCTTGAACTAGGTGTAAAAGGACTGATGAATGTCCAGTATGCCGTCAAGAGTGAAGACTTGTATGTCATTGAGGTGAATCCCCGGGCTTCGCGAACTGTGCCGTTCGTGTCAAAGGCGATTGGTGTCCCGCTGGCTAAGTTGGGAGCTTTGGTGATGGCGGGCAAGAGCCTAGACGAATTGAAGTTCACGAAGGAAATAACGCCAGATCATTTTTCAGTCAAAGAGGCCGTATTGCCTTTCCTCAAGTTCCCTGGAGTGGATACGCTTTTGGGGCCGGAAATGAAGAGTACCGGTGAGGTGATGGGCATTGATTCTGATTTCGGACGTGCTTTTGCCAAGGCACAGATTCAGGCCGGAAACAGTTTGCCACGGACGGGCACCGTGCTGGTCTCTATGAGGAAGGATCAGCAGGCAGAGGTTGTGGGAGCCATTCGTCAGCTGGTCGATATTGGTTTTGAGGTCATTGCCACGAGCGGCACCGCTGATGTCTTTGAGAAAGAGGGGATCGAAGTGAGTCGGATCAATAAGGCCTATCAAGATTCACCGAATACGGTGGACTGCATCGAGTCTGGCCAGATTGACATGGTTTTCAACACGGTGGACGCGGATCCTCAAGCCATTTCTGATTCCTTTTCCATGCGGCGGGCTGCTTTGCAAAGGGGAATCCCTTACTGCACTACGCTGGCCGCGGCTCGCGCGTCTTCGGATGCGATCCGGGCCTTGGATCAAGAGTCCATCGGGGTTCGGGCTCTGCAAGAGATTCACGCGAAGATGTAGACAGGCTGGGCCTAGGCTGGATAGATCACGGGCCTGATTTGGAGTCAATAAGCGCGTGGGAGAGTCAACTACAAGTCGGGCTGGATCTTACAGGGAGTTGTTCTCAGCCCTCCTGAGGCCCTTGGAATTCGCAGAGAATTCAGCTCCAGATCAAGCGGATCGAATTCTGAATTTGGATACTCAAGTCGCATCGGTGAGTCGTTCGCTGAGCCGATTGTCGATTCCGCCCGATATGCGCGCTCTCTTTGAGTCGGTGGCCACTGCTTTCTCATCGCCCTCTGCTGGGCAGGTTCGTCTTGATCGAGTTCGCGAGGCGCTTGCGCTTTTAGAATCTGTGCGACAGAGCAAGGTTCCCGATCAAGTCTTGGCCCGAGGTCCCTCAGTGTTGTCCGGAGTGGGCCCGAAGAGAGAACAGCAGTTGGCTGCGCGGGGGCTGCGCAGTATCGGAGACCTCCTTTTTCATTTGCCGACTCGCTATGAAGACCGTCGTCGACTTTCGAACATTGATGAACTTGAGGTTGGACATCGAGCGACGTTTATCGCCGATGTTATGTTGGTGGACTTTATTTCAAGGCCTCAGGCCAGAGGTTCAGGGCAGATCCTTCAAGTCGTTGTCGGGGACGAAAAAGGGACTCTGAATCTTAAATGGTTTCGCGGAGGTGAATCGATCGCGCGTCACCTCAAAAAAGGAGACCGGCTTCTTATTAGCGGCAACATCAAGCGCTATCGATTTTCGAAAGAGATTATGCACCCCGAGATCGAACGCCTGGATGCCGGTGGAGACGGTTCCTCAGCGGTCGATGAAAGCGAAGCCGGTCAAGTGGTCCCGATCTATACGGCACCGGAGGGAGTGAACCCAAGGACATTGCGTCGCTTGATTGAGATGGCGGTGGATGATTATGCGGACCTCGTGGAAGGGCACCTTCCTCAAGGTTTCGCCGATGAGAGGGGCCTGCCTTCGGTGTGTGATGCTTTGCGAGCTCTTCACAGGCCTCCGCGCGAGGCTGAAGTGGACCATTATGCGGAATGGACATCCCTGGCGCATGAACGGATTGTGCTTGAAGAGCTTTATCTGCTTGAACTGGGTTTGGCTCTGCGTAGAGAGCAAGAATCAGCGCAGCCTGGAATTGCATTAATGGCTCGAGGGAATAGAGTTGACCAGGCGATGGAAGAGCTTCCTTTCACGCTCACCGAAGCTCAACGTCGGGCTTGGCTTCAGATTGAGGCTGATTTGAAACGTCCTCATCCTATGCGCAGGCTGCTTCAAGGGGATGTAGGAAGCGGGAAAACTGTGGTCGCTTGGCTGGCTGCTGTCGCCTCGGCCTCGAGTGGGTTTCAGGCTGCGATTATGGCCCCCACAGAGTTGCTGGCTGAGCAACATATGCGGACCTTGTCGTCCCTGGCTCGTGGTGGGCCGGTGGGGCGGGGGATCCGTTTAGGACTTTTAACGGCGTCTATGGGCAATGCGGAGATGGGAGCGACTCGTGAGAAATTGGCCCAGGGCGAGTTGGATGTGGTGGTGGGGACTCATGCGCTGGTTCAGCCGAGTTTAGTTTTTTCTAACTTGTCATTGGCGATCATTGATGAACAGCACCGATTTGGTGTTCGGCAGCGCGCTGAACTCGCACAGAAAGGCGCAGGGGGTAGAGTGCCGCATAGCCTTGTGATGACCGCGACTCCGATTCCGAGAACACTCGCCTTAACCGTTTATGGAGATTTGGATGTTTCGGTCATTGATGGACTTCCGCCTGGACGGAGTCCCGTGACCACTGGAGTTCTGCGAGAGGGCGAAGGGCTCCAGGTGACACAAACTTTGCGGGAAACTTTGGCGCGGGGCGAGCAAGTGTATGTCGTCTATCCGCTGGTTGAGGAAAGCGAACATATCGATCTCCGATCGGCTCTCGAATCCACGGAGCGAATTCGCGCGGCTTTTCCTGAGGCGGAAGTGGGGATCGTGCACGGTCGTTTAGAGGCTGCCGAGCGCTCCGATGTGATGCGGCGGTTTGCTAAAGGTCAGATCCAAATTTTGGTCGCCACTACGGTGATTGAAGTTGGGGTCGATGTTGCGAATGCGACATTGATCATCGTTGAGCACGCAGAACGGTTTGGGCTTGCACAACTCCATCAACTTCGGGGGAGGGTGGGTCGGGCTGAGCGCCCGGGCACATGCTTGCTCGTGGCGCGTGGTGGAGGAGAGGTGGCGGAGGCTCGATTACGGGCCATGTTAGAGACGACTGACGGATTTGCGATTGCCGACGCAGATTTGCGAATTCGTGGACCGGGGGAATTCTTGGGGACTCGACAGAGTGGCGTGCTGCCTGATCTGCGGATGGCCGATCTCATTCGTGACGCGCGTTTAATTTCAGTCGCACGGGAGACGGCACTCGGACGAGTTCGCGAGGATCCTGGGCTTAAAAGCGATCCTCGTTTGTCCGAGGCCGTGCAATCAAGGTGGGGCGAACGGCTTTCTTTGATGGGCGTAGGGTGAAGGGGATTGCTCCATGTTTCGTTCTGTTGACATTTTTAAAGTGCTCAGGTAACAAGGAAGCGTATGAGCACGTATTGGACACTCTCGCTTGATTTCCTACCGAGCTTGCTTCTTAGCAAGGCGGGGGAGGTTTAGCGCCGGTCCAAGTTGAGTGAGTACGAGGATCTACAACGCGAAGCCCTCTCCCGCCGTAAAAGGTGGGAGGGGGCTTCGTGCTTTTTGGGGCCCGATTTCTGCCAATGCTGCGACTTGAGAGAGGAGAGTGAATTCAGAGTTATTGGTTCGTCGAGGAGAAAAAAATGCCCAAAAAATTTACGAGAGAAACGGTAGCTTCATCATCTTCTTTTTCAGGAAAAATGCCGGTGGAGCACTATCTTCCCTACGCGCCGGTGGAGTTGACTGACCGACGTTGGCCAGATCAAGTGATTCAGTCCCCACCGACTTGGTGCAGTGTTGACTTGCGAGATGGCAACCAGGCTCTCGTGGAGCCCATGTCCCCGGCCACCAAGCAGCGGTTCTTTACCAGTTTGGTCGAGATTGGCTTTAAGCAGATTGAAGTCGGTTTTCCCTCAGCTTCCGAGGCTGAGTTTGAATTTGTGCGTTCTTTGATTGATGGTGGAAAAATTCCAAATGATGTGACAGTGCAAGTTTTGACGCCGGCACGCGATGACTTGATCGCTCCGACGATGAGGTGCATCCAGGGGGCTCATCAGGCCATTGTCCATCTTTATAATTCGACTTCCGAATTGCAACGAAGGGTCGTTTTTGGTTTGGATCGTCAAGGAATTATTGACATCGCATGTCGCGGAGCGAATCGAATTCGTGAACTTGCTTTGCACAACTCCGATACGGAGTTGATCTACCAATACTCTCCTGAAAGTTTTACTGGCACGGAACTCGACTTCGCGATTGAGATTTGTGAAGCGGTCGCCGAGGTGTGGGAGCCGAACGTTTCTCGGCCGATGATCGTCAACCTGCCTGCTACGGTCGAAATGTCCACTCCGAATGTGTACGCCGATCAGGTTGAGTATTTTTGTCGACACATTCGGAATCGAGAGAATTTTGTGATCAGTGTGCACCCCCACAATGACCGAGGCACGGGGGTGGCTGCAGCCGAGTTGGCCATCATGGCCGGTGCAGATCGTGTTGAAGGCACCCTTTTTGGAAATGGAGAGCGTACAGGCAATGTGGATCTGGTGACCTTGGGGCTGAATCTATTTAGCCAAGGGGTCGACCCACGGCTCGATTTTACGCGAGTCCATGACCTGGTGCGGATGTCGGAATCGTGCACCGGGCTCCCTGTGCATCCTCGGCACCCCTATGCGGGGGAATTAGTATTCACAGCGTTCTCTGGGTCGCACCAAGACGCCATCCGAAAAGGATATTCAGCTCTTCACGACGAGGGCAACGGCTTGTGGGAGGTTCCGTATTTGCCGATTAATCCGGCTCATGTAGGGCGAGGATATGAACCCGTGGTGCGGGTCAATAGCCAGTCGGGCAAAGGAGGCGTCGCTTTTTTGCTCGAGCGAGAGCACGGCCTCATTTTGCCACGCGGAATGCAGGTTGAGTTTCAACGCCTCGTTCAGGACGTGGCGGAGGTTTCCGGCGGCGAAGTCCAACCGAACACAATTTTTGAGCTGTTTGACGCTGAGTACCTTTCAGCAGCGGGCTTGATTCCCACCTCCCAGGTCGTGTGCGATTTCGAAGACGGTCCTGAGGGGCAGTGCATCCTCTCGGGAATCGCTGAGATTGACGGTGAACCGTTCTCTCTCGCAGGATGTGGCAATGGTCCCCTCGAGGCCATCATGATGGCCTTTGCGCGCGCCTTGCCTCTGTCGCTTGAAGTGATCGATTACAGCGAGCATGCCTTGGGGCAGGGCTCTGACGCAAAGGCAGTAGCCTATGTCGGGGTTCTTGATCACTGGGGGCGGGTGTTTTTCGGTGCGGGATGCCATGGAAGCAGCCTTCGGGCCTCCATCGAGGCTGCAGTCTGTGCGATTGATCGCGCTTTTCGCTTTCAGAGACAATCGGGTGCACGCGTTGAGCCGATTTTGGAATCAAAACTCTAAATGTCATGGGGTGAAAGAGGCTCTGTTCCGCTTTTGGAGTCTTTCGTTTAGCCCGACATGTTCATTAGATTCAGCGTCGTGAGCGGATGGGTTGCTTCCGGCAACTAAAGCTTAATTGTGCAAAGCTCTCGTCTTCTTGGTCTTCGCACGTGGACTGGTCTGTTGGATCGAGAGAGCTTTTCGGTCCGAGCGGTGGTCGAGTGGGGGCGGGACCGCGTAATTTGCCTTTATTTTTTTGGGCCGAGTGGGGAGGCCATGTGAATCAATCGAGTGCCGAAGCGCATCCGAAAGATCGACTGGGTCGACAACTCTCTTTGTTTGATTTGGTCATGATCGTCGTAGCGTCGACGGTTGGGGCGGGAATCTTTCTGACGCCGGGTCAAGTGGCCCAGTTGCTCCCGTCTCCGGCATGGATCATGGCCGCTTGGGTGACAGGCGCGGTTCTGTCGTTCGCCGGGGCGATCACAAATGCGGAACTGGGCGCAATGTTCCCGCGGGCGGGCGGGAACTACGTTTATTTGAGAGAGGCGTTTCATCCGCTTGCCGGTTTTCTAGTGGGCTGGCTTACCTTTTTTGCGATCTACGCGGGTACTGTGGCCGCTTTGGCTTCTGCATTGGCGGAAGGCGTGGGAGTTCGTCTTGGCTGGTCCGAAGGCATGGTGCTTTTGGCCGGTGTTGCGACGATCGCGGTCATCTCGCTCATTCATCTCGTGAGTTTGAGGTGGGGGGCTCGGGCGAACAATTTGACCACTGCGTTCAAGTTGCTTGCGATTGGGGCGTTTGTGTTTTTGGGGCCTTGGATGGGCGAGGGGGAAGCGAGTCGCGTATGGGCCTCCTCAGAGGGTGAGTTTTCTGTCGTCTCGTTTGGTCGAGCCTTATCGCCCGTTCTTTTTAGTTATCTCGGGTGGAATGCGTCCATTTATGTCGCGAGTGAGATTAAGGATCCAAATCGGAACATCCCACGCTCTCTTTTTATGGGTCTAGGCCTGTGTGCTCTCATTTATCTGCTGGTCAATGCGGTTTATCTATATGCGATTCCATTGGACGTGTTTCGGGGAATTCCCGACGCGGGAGCGGCGGCGGGTGAAGCTCTTTTTGGGCCCGTGGGGGGGATGCTGGTTGGTCTTTTTGTCCTTCTCTCGGTTTTGGGCACCCTAAATGCGACGGCGCTGGTGGGACCACGCATCCCCTACGCGATGGCGCTGGACGGCCTCTTCTTGGGAGGGACGGATAAAGTTCACCCAACCCTGGGCACGCCGACGCTGGCGATCATCGTTCAAGCCTTTGCGGCGATCGGGCTCTTGCTGGTGCTCAAAAGTTTTCCGTTCGTCCTCGATTTTACGGTTTTTGCGATCATTCTGGCGACTATGGCCGATGTCCTCGCTCTTTATCGGCTTCGACGTACTCAGCCCCTTCGGGCTCGACCGTATAGGGCCTGGGGCTATCCGTGGGTGCCCGGCCTGTATCTTTTGACCAATGGTGCGGTGGGGCTGGCTATGCTTTGGGGGAGCCCTTTTGAGTGTCTGATGGGGGTGCTGATGCTCTTGGCGGGCCTTCCTTTTTACCTCTGGTTCGCATCTCGTCGGCCAAGAGTGGAGGAGGGGAGGCCGTGAGGTCGTTTGTTTCGTAGACTCACACTCCGGCTGGATTTCCTCCAGTGTTTGTCTCCGGAAAAGGGATGAAGGTATGCTGAGAGCCCCGAAGGCTCTGATGGCGGCCCGGGTTCGCAATTGAGGACGAACGATAGAAACCGTATGAGCAACTTAGAACCTCCGTATCCCCGTCACGATTTTGATAAGCTGAACCGGCTCCCGCCTTACATCCTGTCTGAGGTCACCGAGTTAGCTCGCGCAGCCCGGCGAAATGGCGAGGATGTGATCGATCTAGGCATGGGCAACCCGGATCTTCCGACACCAGATCATATCGTGGGCAAGATCGTAGAGGCGGCGCAAGATCCTCGTAACCATCGCTATTCATCCTCTCAAGGGATCCCGAATTTGAGGGCTGCGATCACCGAGTGGTACGCGCGTCGCCATCATGTCGAACTGGATCCGGCCACCGAGGCGGTGGCCGTCATTGGCGCAAAAGAGGGGCTGAGTCATTTTGTATTGATGACGATTGGTCCGGGGGATGTTGTTTTAGTCCCGGATCCTGCGTATCCCATCCATCAGTACTCCGTGATTATTGCGGGAGGTGATCTCCGCACGGTTCCGCTCGTTGAGGGCGTCGATTTTTTTGAAAATCTTGAGCAGGCCGTTCGCCGGACGTGGCCCAAGCCCAAGATGCTGATCCTCTCCTTTCCCGCCAATCCAACTACAGATACTGTTGATTTTGCATTCTTTGAGCGCATTGTTGCCTTTGCGCGCGAGTATGACTTGATGGTTCTACACGATTTTGCTTACGCAGAAATTGCATTCGATGGATATCGACCACCTAGCATCTTGGAGGTTCCGGGGGCCAAGGATGTGGCGGTTGAGTTTGTCTCTCTTTCAAAGAGTCACTCCATGGCAGGCTGGAGGGTGGGCTTTGCCTGCGGAAATGTCGAAATGGTCCATGCGCTCAAGAGGATCAAGAGTTACTTGGACTATGGAATGCCTCAGGCGATTCAGATTGCGGCCATCACCGCACTACGCGGGCCTCAGGACTGCGTCGCGAGCAATGTGGCGGTGTATCAAGATCGACGCGACGTTTTGATCGAGGGCCTCTCGTCGCCGGGGCCCGGACGTTGGGAGATCGCTAAGCCCAAGGCCACCATGTTCGTGTGGGCTGCTTTACCTGAAGCCTTTCGCGAAATGGGTTCGTTGGCTTTTTCGAAGCAATTGCTCAAAGAGGCGAATGTCGCGGTGTCTCCGGGAATTGGTTTTGGGCAGAGTGGAGAGGGGTTCGTGCGATTCGCTTTAGTGGAAAATAAACATCGAATCCGTCAAGCGGTTCGTGGTATACGTCGATTCTTAAAGAAGTTTGAGGAGGTTTAGTTCCAAATGGCAGATTCGAAACCCCGAAAAATTGGTGTGGGGCTCCTTGGTTTCGGAACAATAGGCACGGGAGTTGTGAAGGTTTTGCAGGAGAATGCAGATGTCATTTCACAACGGTTGGGCTTTCCGCTCGAACTTGTCCGTATTGCGGACCTGGATTTGGAAACTGACCGTGGCGTGAACTTGGATGGGGTTCGCTTTGATGCGGACGCGTCCGCTTTGATCGCTGATCCTGAGGTGGACATCGTCGTTGAATTAATTGGCGGTTACGATGTGGCACGCCGCTTTATTTTAGAATCGATTGCAGCCGATAAACATGTGGTCTCCGCCAACAAGGCGTTGCTCGCGCTACATGGCAAAGAGATTTTTAAGGCGGCGCGTGCAGCCAATCTCGATGTCGGCTTCGAGGCGGCCGTGGCCGGGGGGATTCCGATTCTGCGCTCCTTGAGGGAAGGTTTAGCGGCTAACCATATAGAGCGGGTTCTGGGCATTCTGAACGGAACGACCAACTACGTATTGACCGAAATGGAGAGAACGGAAGAGGCCTTCGAGATTGTTTTGAAGCGAGCCCAAGAGTTGGGCTATGCCGAAGCGGATCCCACCTTTGATGTCGAAGGTGTGGATGCGGCTCATAAATTGGCTCTGTTGGTGGGAATGGCTTTTGGGGCCGAACTCACGTATGAAGATATTCCGACTCAAGGGATATTGCAGATGACCCCTCTTGATTTTGAATTGGCGGCCGAGTTTGGTTTTCGAATTAAGCTTCTGGGGATCGCCAAGTGTCACTCTGACGAGCATGGCCACGAAGCGATAGAGGCACATGTGGGGCCCGCTATGGTGCCGGTTCGTAGTCTTCTGGCCAACGTAGACGGAGCCATGAATGCCGTGGAAGTGAAGGGCGACGCAGTGGGCCCAACACTCTATTACGGGGCTGGAGCCGGGGAGATGCCAACGGCCAGTGCGGTTGTCGCAGATTTGATGGAGATTGCGCGCGAAATCCAAAGAGGCGGAGCGGGGGCGGTGGCCCCTCTTTCGTATCTCCCTGAAGAGATTAAGCCGAAGCCTATGGTCTCGGCCGACCGAATTGTACACAGAGCCTATCTTCGCTTTTCGGCTCTCGATGAACCCGGAGTTTTGTCGAAGATCACGGGCGTTTTGGGTGAGTTCGGTGTGGGGATCGAGTCTGTCATCCAGCGTCAAACCGAGATGGACCACGGCCGAGTGCCGGTGATCGTTCTGACTCATCCCGCCACCGAAGAGGCACTTCGCTCAGCCATGAAAAAAATAGATTCTTTGGAGTGTGTGGGGGGTCCCAGCGTGGAGATTCGGATTGAGGAGGAGATCTAGGATGTCTAAAGCAAACGAGTATCACGCTTGGTTTGAGAGCTTGTCGAACCCCTCTGAGCGATATGAACTAGATCAAATTATTTATAGCGATCGTGAGGGAGGTTTGCTCCAGGTGGCGCACGATATGAGCGCCCTTGGAGAAACGTCGGGCGCGGAGTGGAGGCAGATTTTTCAAGATCGAGGCCGGCGAAATCAGTGGCCCTACGGTTCTGGGGTTTGGGGGAAGAAGGAATGGGTTCTTCCTGGCATTGAAGACGAAAATATTGTGTCCATGTATGAGGGGCATACTAATTTATTCTGGGCGGAACGATATGGTCGTGAACTCGGGATCGATGATCTGTGGCTGAAGCTCTGCGGGAACTCTCATACCGGCAGTTTTAAAGATCTAGGGATGACCGTTCTTGTCTCTCAGGTGAAGCAGATGATTTCGGATGGAGCCAATATTCCAGCCGTGGCCTGCGCCTCGACGGGGGATACTTCGGCGGCTCTGTCGGCCTATGCGGCTGCGGCCGGCATTCCAGCCGTCGTTTTTCTTCCGCGTGGGAAAATCTCGATGGCTCAGTTGATTCAACCGGTGGCGAATGGAGCGATCGTCTTTGCGCTTGATACCGACTTCGATGGGTGTATGGAAATCGTGAAGCAAGTCTCTGAGGAGGATGGAGTCTATCTGGCCAACTCGATGAACAGTCTTAGGATTGAAGGGCAAAAAACGGTGGCCATCGAGATCTTGCAGCAGTTTGATTGGGAGACGCCAGATTGGCTGGTGATTCCAGGAGGGAATCTTGGGAATGTGTCTGCTTTAGCCAAAGGGCTCGACATGATGCTTGATCTGGGATTGATCGATCGCAAGCCGCGCATCTGTGTCGGACAAGCGGAGGCGGCTAACCCTCTTTACTTGGCTTACCAGAATGACTTTGAGGTTTTTGAGCCCATTGCAGCGCGTTCGACAGTGGCTTCTGCAATCCAAATCGGTAACCCAGTTTCATACGCGAAGGCGGTGGATGCATTGCGTCGCTATGACGGAGTCGTTGAGCAGGCCTCGGAGGGAGAAATTCTCGAAGCGTGTGCCGCGGCCGACCGCACCGGTCTTTTTAATTGTCCGCACACCGGCGTCGCTTTAGTCGCTCTGGCCAAGTTGCGTAGTCGAGGGCTTGTGAAGAAGAGTGACCGAGTGGTTGTGCTTTCCACCGCACATGGTCTCAAATTTACAGATTTTAAACTTGATTATCATCAGATGAAGCTTGAGCATTGGACATCGGAAAATCCAAATCCACCGATTGAGCTGCCCGCGAAATACAGTGACGTGAGGGATGCAATGGTTCGTGAGATTGGTGTCCGATTTGGCGGCTCTTAGGCTCGTCGCATGGCTCGTGGTTCTCATGGCTCCGCTGTCAGTGGCAGCCCAGCCTGTCTCTGACTGGCAGCAGACCATCGACCGAGTGGTTCCCGGCGTTGTGTCACTGCGGGTCAACTCACCTCGGGCCTTCGACTCAGAGACGCCGGGCTTCCTCCAAGCCACCGGGTTTGTTGTGGACGCGGATCGAGGGTTGATTCTTACGAATCGTCACGTGGTTCGGTCCGGCCCTGTGGTGGCGGAGGGGGTTCTTCTGGATCACGAAGAGATCCCGGTTCGTGCGGTGTATCGCGACCCGGTCCATGATTTTGGTTTCTACCAATTTGACCCGGCCGCGGTGGAATTTATGGAGCTCCCCGAGTTGGTTCTCGCGCCAGAAAATGCGCGGCGGGGACGCGAAATTAGAGTCATCGGCAACGATGCCGGGGAGAAACTCTCGATCTTGCCCGGAACGATTGCACGACTTGATCGTCGAGCCCCTGATTACGGACCTTCCTCATGGAGTGATTTTAATACCTTCTACATCCAAGCGGCGTCAGGCACATCTGGAGGATCTTCGGGGTCGCCGGTTGTGGATATCGAAGGCAAAGTAGTGGCTCTGAATGCCGGGGGCAGTATGGCGGCTGCGTCGAGTTTCTTTTTGCCGCTGGACCGCGTGCAAAGGGCCTTGTCCAAGATTCAAAGCGGAGAGCCTGTGGATCGCGGCACTCTTCAAACGGTCTTCATTTACGAACCGTATGATGAAGTTCGACGTTTGGGCGTTCGACGGGAGACGGAGGCGGCCTCCCGCGCCGCCTTTCCAGACTCCACCGGGATGATGGTGGTGGGGCAAGTTGTGCCCGGTGGACCCGCTGCGGGCTTGCTCGAACCCGGTGATGTCGTATTGAGCTTGAATGGAGAAAAGTTAGGGGGGTTTATTGCGCTGGAGTCGGTTCTCGACGACTCGGTGGGCGATCAGGTCTTGATGGATATCGAGCGGGGAGGAGAGAGGGTTCGTGTGGAATTGAAGGTGGAAGATTTGCATTCCATCACGCCGGATAATTACTTGGAATTTGGTGGCGGTGTGCTGAATCCCCTTTCGTACCATCAAGCTCGAAATCATTCTGTGCCGGTCGAAGGCGTGTTCTTGGCAAACTCGGGGTACACGTTTTCTCGTGCGGGTTTGCCCCCAGGCTTGGTTTTTACGCACGTGGGCGGCGTTCAAGTGTCTGATCTAGATCAATTTGAAGAAGAAATGGCCCACTACAGCGACGGCGAACGGGTGCCTCTGCAGTTTTATCCGCTGGACAAGCCGCGATCGCCTGGGGTGGCGGTGGTGCGTGCGGATCGCAAGTGGTTTCCCATGCAAAGGTGTTATCGCGATGATGCCACTGGACGTTGGCCGTGTGTCCCTTCTCGGGAAGGTGAGGGAGTTACTCTTGAAGTGCCGGGAAGCACGGACATGGTTGTTCAAGGTCCTGGACCAGTCCGCACGGTTAGTGCGTCCTTGGTCCAGGTTCAGTATGACGTCCCTTATCGGCTTGATGGAGTACATGGGGATCGGTTCACCGGGGCGGGTCTGGTGGTCGATGCAGATCTAGGCTTGGTGGTGGTTGATCGGGAAACGGTGCCCATGTCGTTGGGTGACTTGAGGCTGATTTTTGGAGGCTCGGTGGAGTTGTCGGGCGAACTCATCTACCTCCATCCCGAACATAATTTCGCGGTGGTTCAATACGATCCGTCCATGCTGGGCGAGACCGGCGTTCGTTCCGCCCAACTGTCAGAGGTGGAATTAGAATCGGGTGACCCGGTTTGGCTAGTCGGGATTACAGGCGGGCAAAGAATTGTCTCGCGCAAGACGCAGGTGGCTCGGCGTGAGCCCATCGCCATGCAACCGACTTTTCCACCTCGATTTCGTGAGCGAAACGTTGAAGTCGTGACCCTCGAGGATTTCATGCCCACCGTGGGCGGGGCTGTGACCGATGAGAAGGGGCGCGTGCAGGCTCTTTGGGCTTCTTTTTCGGCAGGGGAAGGGCACCTGACGGATTCATTCTTCGCAGGCTTACCGGTGAGGCAACTGAGGCCCGTGATCGCTCGGCTGAGGGCCCAGGAAGATGTGGGCTGGCGCTCGTTGGGTGCGGAATTCGTGCCTCTTACGTTGTCTCAGGCGCGAGAGCGTGGACTATCGGATGACCAGGCGCGCCGCCTTGAGTCGGTTGATCCGGAGGGGCGGCGGGTGTTGGTGGTTCGCCGCTTGGACTCTCAATCTGAGTCCGATAACTGGCTGAGAGCCGGGGACCTTCTCCTTTCTGTCAATGGAAAGCCCGTAACGCGACATTATGAGATTCAGCAGGCTGCGATGGAAGAAGAAGTGAGGCTTGAGGTGCTCAGGAACGGAGTCGTCGTTCCCTTGGTCGTGCCCACGCAGAGCTTGTCTGGGGCGGGCACAGATCATGCCGTATTGTGGGCGGGCACGTTATTACAAGATGCCCCCGATGTTTTGGCGCGAGAGTACGGGATAGAACCCACCGGCGTCTATGTCGCTCGGTATTGGTTTGGGTCTCCGGCGAACCGCTATGGACTCAATGCAACAACTCGGATTTTGGAAGTGGATGGGTATCCCACGCCTGATCTGGATGCTTTTGTCCAGGTGATGGGACAGCGCTCCGATCGAGATTCCGTTCGACTCAAGACCGTGGATTTAGACGGGCGAATGTCGGTGGTTACACTCAAGTTAGATTTGGATTACTGGCCTACCGCTGAGCTGTTGAGGGGGGCTTCGGGGTGGGAGATAAGGCCCCTTGTCGAGACGGTCGCACCTTGAACATGAGCGCGGGAAGCGTTTTGAATACGTCGTCTTGCTGAGGGGGCAGGGTGAGTCGTTTCGATCAAGTGAGATAGTGGATCATGAGACTGGCGATTCCAAGGAAAGAGAAGAAGCCGAAGGCGTCCGTAAAAAAAGTGACTAAGACCCCGGACCCGAGTGCGGGGTCTTGATCGAGAGATTTGAGCAACAAGGGGACACCGGCACCCAGGAGTCCTGCGATGGTCATGGTGATGACCATGGCAACCAGAAGCACCCCTCCCAGCCAAGGATTGCCCTGCCATAGATAGGCGATCAGGCCCGCGATGGCGCCCGCAGTGAGTCCGATGGTGAGTCCGACGATCATTTCCTTACCGACGGCTCGCAGGCCGGTTGAGAACTCGATTTCACCGAGGGCAATGGCTCGTGTAATGACGGTGAGGGTTTGAATCCCTCCGTTGCCCCCGACGCCGGCGACCACTGGAAGAAAGATCGCGAGACTCACCATTTGCTCCAAGGTGGCTTCAAAGAATCCCACCACGGCTGCGGCCGTGAAGGCCGTGGCGAGATTCAGCATCATCCATGGAAGGCGTTTTCTGATTGAGACACGCGCAGAGGTAAATACGCGATCCTCTTCGGACAGGCCCGCCAGATGGTAAATATCTTCCGTGGCTTCCTCGGTGAGAACATCGATGACATCATCGACTGTGATGATGCCGAGTATGCGATTCTTTGAGTCCGTGACGGGGATCGCAAGAAGGTCGTATCGAGCCACGAGGCGAGCCGCCTCCTCTTGGTCGGCTTCAGCCGCCACCGAGATCGAGGCGGGTGTCATGAGTTGAGCCATGGGAGTCTCTGGAGGAGCGGCCACCAGCCGGCGAATGGGAACAACGCCAAGAAGACATTTTTCGCCATCGACGACATAGAGGTATAAAACGGCTTCTTTTGAATCCCCGGCAGATCGGATGGAGTTTATGGCTTGTTGAGCCGTGGTCTTTTGATCGAGGGCCAACAAGTTCGTGGTCATCACGCGTCCGGCGCTTTCAGGCGGGTAGAGTTCCGCATGTCGGAGCTCGTGTCTTTTGTCTTGAGGAAGCCATTGCTGGATTTTTTCTCGTCGTTCGTCGGGGACGTGGTCCATGAGAAGCAGCATGTCGTCGATTTCAAGGCGCGTGAGGAGTTCTGAGATCCGCTGATCTGTGAGCGCTTCGAAGACTTGAGGAAGAAGTTCGGAAGGAAGCTCGGCCAACATCGAGGCGGCGCGACGTTGGGCAAAAAGGAGGTCGATAACGGCTCGGGTTTCCTCCTGGGTGAGATCGGCCAGTACGACGCCGAGATCCGCCGGATGAATTTCGGCGAGCATTTGCTCCGCGCGGTCCGGGTGACCGGCTTCCAAGAGCTCCCGGAGGGTTCGGCTGTCCATCCCAATTTCATTCATAGTGGGCCCTTGGATTTGCACATCGCTTTGAGGCGGGGGCCGTCAGGCTGAGACACCGGGCGACGATCGGCTCGAGCGGGCTTAGATCCCTTTCTGCTGCTGCTGAGAGGTTTTATCTGTGGCATTCGGTACCCCAGATCGGATGGATTCTCTACCCGGCGGTCCGGAGACGGATCAGAGGGCGGCGGGAGAGGCGTTTTCGCTGCATCAGAGGATTTTTGAAAGTCCATTGTAAAGATCTTCGATGGAGCTGCCGATGAACTGCATATCAGCGACAGAACCCGATGAAGGGATCCTGGGCTGATCCGAGGGGGGTAAAATGGGCCGAACACGACTACGAGGGATCGAATTGGCGGGATTGCGGCTGGCCGTTGAGTCGCCTCAAGATTTCGTTTGGGACTGGGCCACCGGCGGTTTGGCGGAATTGTCCTGCGCGGCGGACGAACCGGATATTCATGTGGGCGTTTCGTGCGGCGACATCATGCCTCCGAAGTGGGATCCCATCACCTATTCGTTCGAGGGCGGAAGCTTTGATGTGGCTATGGTCGACGAGGAGTGGTGGGTTGGAGTTCATTCGCGCGGTCGTCGGTTTGAACGTTTGGTCCGTTTTAATAAAAGCTTTACTCAGGGTGACGTAGTGATCGCTCCGGGCGCCGAAGAAACGCTTTCGCACCCTCTGGATGGCCCTTTGTTGGATTGGCTGATGACTCATGCCGTCATCGAGCGAGGGGGTCTTGTTCTGTGTGGTTCTGCCATCTTAGATTCAGGTTCAGCGCTCGCGGTGCTGTCAGTGGGGTCTCATTCGATGAACGTTTCCTCTGGCGGCGAGAGTTGGGACGGATGCACCCCTATTCTCACACCGGGAAGTCGGTTTGCGGTTTATCCTTCAGAAGATGGGTTCCGCGTTCACGCCCTGCCAGGGGCTGATTTTGAGGCGGGTTTGACGCTTCAGGGTCGATTGAAGGCCATTCATGTTTTGGACACCACCACTCAAGCTGGAATCGAGTTGCTTGAATCGGAAGACGCCATGGAAGCCGTTCTTTCCCGGACGTGCGCGCCGGTTCATGCGCCGGATTTAGCCAACAAGATCCTGACAACGGCTTCTCGGGTGGCCGACCGAGTTCCCATGGCTCGACTCGGGATACCCCGTCAAAACACGAAGAGTCCTTTCGTGTGGGGGGGGCGAGAGACGGCATTGGGTTTTGCAATGCCTGCATTGGGTTGAATATCACACGCTTGATCAACGGGCGTAGCTTCGCTGACCTTCTCATCTGGATGATTTAAAACTCTGGAAGATCTCAGGTCTCGTTCGCCTTGTTGAGCCACTTCAGGCACAGGAGAGAACTCCCCGCTGGGCTCTTGATTGCGGCCCCGGGACGCGGCCTCGGCGTTGAGATCCTTTTTGAATCTCCTTTGCAGTGGGATTCCAGTCAATATCCCAAAAGAGGCTTCGCGGATCGTGTGAAACCGCGTAAACTCCACAAATACAGAGAGCGCTCTTGTGCTGAATGCCGTGGTTCGGTCGAGGGATACGCTTTACTGCATCGGGGGATGTGGTTCTATGATGAAGCAACTTGTTCAGGATATCGTAATTGCTTTGGTGGACCGGCCGAGCGAGGTTCAAATTAAAGAAGTCGTGGGTGAGCATGCGCATCTGCTTGAATTGAGCGTGGCCAAGGAAGACCTGGGGAAGGTGATCGGGAAGGGGGGCGCTCACGCTTCGGCCATTCGCACCCTCATGGCGGCTGCCAGTGGGAAAGAGAAGAAGCGTTATATTCTCGAGATCATCGAGCCCTAGAGGCGGCTCTTCCATCACGTTTCCAATGAGCTCAAGGGCCTCCCTATTTTAGGCTGGGGTGTGAGGATGGCTTGGGGTCCGCAGGGAGTGCAGATTCACTCAGTGTAGGATGTGACTCTCGAGTCAGAAGGGGGACGTTCTTCACCGGCGCCAAGAGACTCGCGAAATGGGGCTGCCCGCGGGGGTTTGTTTCGGCTTGACTCGACTGCAGGGAGTCCCTATCCATAGGGCCAGCGAATTCATTTTACTCCGGCCAAAAGCGGACACTGCGCGGAACTTGCTCGACGAGATCGCGCGATTGAGAGGGACTTAAAGTGGGAAGTGTCGTCAAAAAAAGACGTAAGAAAATGCGTAAACACAAGCAAAGGAAGTTGCTGAAGAAGCAGCGTCACAAGAAATAATTTTTTGTGTTTAGAGCTTTTTAAACG
>NZHD01000076.1 GCA_002691205.1 Deltaproteobacteria bacterium | reverse complement strand
CAACTGGGCGAAAGGTCTCGACGAAGAGACGGGGCGACCGATCTTCGATGCCGCGGGACGCTATTGGGAAGAGCCCGGCGATGAGCCCACGGTCGTCGTTCCGAGCAACAGCGGCGCGCACGATTTTGTCCCGCTGGCCTTCGACCCTCAGAAGAACGTGCTCTTCATCCCCGCGATGACGATGCCCGAGCGGCGCGAGCGCGGGGTCAGTGGGGAGTTCACCTACGACGCGCGGCACGCCAGTCAGAGCGATTCGGAGTGGGAGGCCTTCGGCGAGCTCGTGGCCTGGGATCCGCTCACCCAGAGCGAGGTGTGGAGGCAGCGCAACGCCTTGCCCTTGAACGGCGGCGCGTTGCACACGGCGGGCGGACTCGTCTTCCAGGGGACGGCCGAGGGCTACCTGAACGCGTACGATGCTGCCTCGGGAGAGAAGTTGGGGGCGTTCGCAGCCGGTGGCGCGATCCGAGGAGCGCCGTCGACCGTGGTGGCCGACGGTGTCCAGTACATCGTCGTTCCGGCCGGTGCGCCCACCACATCGGCCGCCTCATCGGGACTGACGGACTACAGCTCCACCAAGGAGTCCCGCACCCGACCNCGGTTGTTGGCCTTCGTTCTGGGAGGCAAGGCCCCGACGCCCGAATGGGCGGCCCCGCTGACCTTTCCGAAACCGCCGGTCGACCCGTATCCGCCGGAAATGGCCGCCATGGGGGAAATGCTCTTTAGAGAGGCGGCCTGCGTGGCCTGCCACGGATACGGCGGTCAAGCCGTCGGGGGCGCGGCGCCCGACCTGCGAATGCGCCTGCCTGTCAATCTCGANTACTTGAAGGCCGTGCTGGGTGGAGCCCTTGCCCCGCGTATGCCCAAGGTTGAGTTGGACGATGCGAGTACGGAGGCGCTCTACGCCTATCTNGTGAACACCGCTTGGCGTGCGCATGAGGACGCCAAAGAGTGAGTTCNGAGAACGAGCTGCCCGGAGAGATCCGGNGCTGGCTTGAGTCGCTCGGCAAAGGGCGACTCGTNNACGCGGACCGCCGCCCGGGCGGNGGNCGACGCGAAGCGTGGTTCNTCGACTTCGAGGCCCNGACGGGNGATCGCGAGGAACTGTTCATGCGCCTNGACCGCTCNGCGGGGGTGGNCTCCCAGGATCCCTATGACACGCGNCGCGAGACNGACGTCTTTCTTGCGCTGCACGAGACGGCGCTGCCGATTCCGCGCATCCATGCTGTCTTTGATTCACCCCAGGCCGTGCTTNCCGACCGNAGCCTCGGNGAGACNTGGTTCTCGCGCATCCGCGANCCCGAGGAGCAGCTCGCCGTCGCGACGNACTTCATCGGCCATCTCGCNACCATGCACCGTCTGGATCCCTCAACCCTCGAGATNCCGGCNCTCGGGAAGCCAGGAAGCGTCGTCGAGCACGTGCGCGAGGAGCTCGACCTCTGGCGNGGGCTCTACGAGTCCTACGAGGCGCCGCGCGATCCGCTGATCGAGTTCGCCTTTGANTGGCTCTCTNGCAANGTGCCCNATTACGACGGNCCCGTNGTTCTCGTTCAGGGGGACACCGGCCCGGGNAACTTCCTCTACGCGGACGGCAGGGTNGTNGCGATCCTCGACTTCGAACTGGCCCATTGGGGGGACCCGATGGACGATCTCGCATGGCTTTCNCTGCGTGCCACCCAGGAGCCTTTCACCCATTTTCCTGATCGCGTGAGTCAATATGCCGAGGCCTCCGGTCACCCGATCGACGAGAACCGTATCCGCTACCACCGTGTTTTCGCCGAACTGCGGATCGCCGTCATGCATCAGGAGCGCGCNGCCAATCCTTCTTCGAAAGGCGAGGTNGGNAACAGTCTGATCTACGATNCGCTCCACAANCGTCTTCTCGTNGAGACCCTCGTCGACGTGCTCGGCCTCGACATGAAGGATCCTATCCTGCCGGACGCTCCCTCGACTGAGCGGGAGTGGCTCTATGACGCGGCCCTTGATCAGATTCGCGAGGTGGTCCTGCCGCGTAGCGAAGATCCCCTGGCGATCCTGCGCCTCAAGGGGCTTGCACGGATCCTGAAGCATCTGCGAGACGGCGACCGATTGGGGCGCAGCTTTGAGTCGCAAGAGCTCGACGATCTTGAGGCGCTCCTTGGTTCGCGTCCGACGGACGTGCCCTCGGGCCGAGAGGCGCTCGCGATCCGCATCGAAGCCGGCGATCTTTCCGACGANGCGCTNGTCGCATATTTCCACCGCGCGACGACCCGTCGCACAGCCCTGGTCCGGTCGGCGAGCGGAGCGCTGGCCGATCGGCANTATCCACCGCTCTNNGACTGAGGACCGCTATCATGCCCAACACCGACGACCACACCGGCTGGATCGTNACGCCCGANGACGATCTTTTTCACGATCCCGGTCGTCACCCGTGGCAGATGGAGACGTTCTGGGTGTCCTTCTTCGTGCCCGAACGGAAGATGAGCGGCTGGTTCTACAACAAGTTCCTACCGAACCAGGGCGACACCGGACTCTACAACGGCGGCGCCTTCGTCTGGAACGATGAGGACGACCCGCCGTANCACGAGTNGATCGAGGGGGCTCCGCTTCCNGCCGAACGCGATCTGCGCGACATCGTNACTCCGTGCGGGAACCACCTCCAGATGATCGAGCCGCTCCATAANTATCGGGTCACACGCCACGATCCGGGGCGCTTCGAGGCGGAGATGATCTTNGAGGCNGTGATGGAGCCCAACCCCCANCCGGNGGGCGTCGCGCCGTTNTGGAAGGGGCNTCATTTNGATCAGGCGATGCATGTNACGGGCGAGCTCGTNCTCAACGGCGAGAAGNTGGAGATCGACAGNCTGGCTGTGCGCGATCGCAGCTGGAGCCCNCGGCCGCCCAAGGANGCGCCGAAGCCTNCGCCGAAGCCGCGCGCCCCCGATGCGCCGCCTCGNCNGAAGATTCCGCCCTTNGANCTCGGCTACGTGCTGGGGACGGCNTCNNCNNAGGATGCCTTCCTCGCGTATTCGATGATGTACGAGGGAACGGAGCGGGANGAGGTGGTGACGGGTTACCTGATTCGCGATGGCGTGTGGGCCCATCTCGTGTCGGGCGAGCGCCGCTGTGTTGTCGACCCGGATCGCGAGTGGATCTGGCATATCGAGCTTGAGGCAGAGGACACCCTGGGTCGTTCGCTCGCCGCTGAGGGCCGCATGGTCAGTCATCAGGGCAAGTGCGGACCGACGGCAGGCGGACCCGGCAATGCGCTCTTCTATTGGAAGTGGAATGGCGCCGAGGGCTGGGGTGAGAATCAAGGTGGATCGACGGACTGGTATCCGCGTCGGCGGCCGACGCGGTAACCCGAAGCTTTGCCACCGCGAACTCGGCAAAGAGATTCGAACTGTAGAGCATCACGAGTCCGTCACCCGGCAGGAGAAGACANCNATGACCATACGAGTGATCCAATGGGGGGCGGGTGTCAACGGTTCGTCGATCATCCGCGGTGTNGCCCGCCACGCCGAAATGGAGTTGGTGGGGTGCCGCGTCTACAGCGATGCCAAACACGGTGTCGATGCGGGGNTNTTGGCAGGGATCGACCCGATCGGGGTGCTCGCCAGCAACCAGCGCGAGGAGATCATGNCNNTGGAGGCTGATGTGGTGGTGCACTGCCCGAACCTCCACGGAGGCCCGACCTCCAACGATGAAGATGTCCTGGAGCTGCTGCGTTCGGGCAAGAANGTGATCTCCGTGACCGGTGCGCACAGCTTCCCGCAGGCCATTCCCGGCTACGCGGAAAAATTCGAGGCGGCCTGCCAAACCGGCGGTTCCACGTTCACCCACACCGGCATCAACCCGGGCATGCTCGGCGAACGGATCGCGCCGACGATCACGGGGATCTGTACCGAGGTAGACGTGGTTCGCTTCAAGGAGATCTACGACTGCAGCCACGACGGCGGATCGATCATCGAGTTCATGCAGTTCGGCAATCCACTGGATCAGTGGACCTTGGATTCGCCCATTTCGGATACCTTCTATGAACTCTTCTATCAGGTGGTCCACCACGTCGCGCACACCTTCAATATCGAACTGGCAGACATTGAACGGACCTGCCGTGTCGTGCCGGCCCCCNAAGATATCGTGCTCGACCAGTTGGCCGACGGCGGACCTGTGACGATCAAGAAGGGTACGGTTGCCGGTATTCACCTGACCTGGGAGGGAATCCCCAAGAACGAGGATGACTTCCGGGTGATCAAGGAGAATATCTGGGTGATTCGGCCCAACCTGCCCGACTTCTTTCCGGTGGAGGAATCGGGTTGGGAGGTCGAGATCGAGGGTCGACCCAGCCTGAATATGCAGCTGAAGATGGTGCCCTCGCGAGACGGCTCGATGGATCGCAGCGACTGCATGGTCGGCGCCGCGATCCCGGTGATTCCGGAAGTCGTTGCGGCGCCACCCGGCATCTTGCTGCCCAACGTATTCGCGCCCTTTAANCGTCATTTCTAGATCTGGGCAAGGAGCTCTTATGAGACTTGTCTGGAATGGCTGAACGGTGACTGAAGGGGCGCCGGCCTTTCGAGGTATTTCGCCACGTGATGCCAGAGCCGGGTCCGGAATCATTATCCCTAAATATTTACTATAGGAATTATTTTGATTCTGTGAGAAACTCNCTGGGTCGAATCTAAAGAGGAGGATGACCTGNTTTATGCCGTTCCGAAACGCACCGTTTTACGGATCTGGATCTTCGCTCTCAAACTCAACATCCGGGTTTCATCTCGGGCGTCCATCTCGTAGTCCTAGCTGGAGGGCATGACAGAATGAAGAAGGGTTTTAATCGTCGCGAGTTCCTGAAAGTTTCCGGTGCGGCCGGAGCAGCCTTTGTCGCCCATTCCTCGTTGCTCGGTTGTGCCGCAGAGAGCGTGGCGGATCCCAACTCAAAGATCGTCAGCTGATGNNANNGCATCCCGCGATCGGGATCGCCCGGGTGGGAAACAGTACTGAGTACTTCATCGCGCCCGAACTGCCGGGAGAAGCGCCGGTGGCTGTCGGGGGGTTCAAGGATGGAGCGGGTGCGATCAAGAGACAGGCTGTTCGCTTCCGTGTTTTCGGTTATAACGCCGAAGGGCTTCCGGTTCGCGAAATCACCGCCGCTGAGGCAGAAATTCGGTGGTCGGTTCATGTCGCGAATCGCAAGGCCGCGTGGTACGAGTTCGCCACCGCTATGGATATACCGGGCGCGGAACCCGCGCCGCTGCGCAATCGCGATGATTTCCAAGGGCCCAATCGGCAGAATTTGGTCATCGATCCGGGGGCACGCAGCATCTCGGGAATAAACCAGGAAGGGGTCTATTTCGGAGGCGGTCTCTTTATCGGCGAGGAGGTCGCGTTGGGCGGGCTGGCCACCGACGATTACGGTCGACTCATCGTCACGCCGGCTGAGGGCAGAGCCATGAGCCCCACCGACGAGCCCATCTCTGATTTTGCCAACAATGTCGAGTGGTGCGACGACATTGCGGACGGCCCGGTGCGGGCCACACTTCGATTTAACAACCAAGAGATCGAGGCGAAGCCAGCGTGGGTCGCTGCCGCACCGCCTAATTATGGCCCTTCCATCCTGGCTGGCTTCATCACGCTGTACGACGTGGCCGAGGGCGTCATGGTTGACAAGGGTTGGCTGGACGCGACCGAAGTCTCCTTCACCGCTCATATCCTGCCGCTCTTTCTTCGAATCGCCGATATGCAGTGGGTCAACGAAGGTGTCCTCCAGCTTTATGGCTATGGCTCTTCAGAAGACTTAGAAGACCCCGAGTTCCTGATGCAACTGGCTGACCCGAGTGAAGAGAATCGTGCATTTAGGACCCAGTGGTTCGAGCGTTTCCGGAATCCGGATTATGCAGAAGAGCAACCCGATGCTCTGCCGCCCATGTACGGAGATGACGTCATGCTTCCCGCCGAAAATCCGCGGCAATGGTTGTCTCCCACCGATTTGCAGTATTCACGGTTGGAACAATGGGCGCAGGGGAATTTCAACAACGACTTCAACTTAGAGGCAACGGCTCCCGCTTCGCTCGAGGAACTGCCCGCATCCGAACAGCCCTCGGCCCTGGACCGCGCAGCCCTGGAGCCCGTACTGGGTGGGGCTTTTCATCCTGGAACGGAATTGACATGGATCTTCCGATCTCCTGCCCTTTATGGGGATCTCTTTAGAATTAATGCGATCGCGCCGGGCGGAGAGGCTCCTGAAGACTTTGGGGAATTTCTTTCTCCAAGCCAGGCGGTCGCGGACGATGGGCCGCTGGCAGTGAGTGGCCCTGGAGACATTACGAAGTGGATGGCGGTTCCCTGGCAGACCGATACAGCGAGCTGTCGATCGGGATACGAGAAAGACGTAGATCCCTATCTGCCCACCTTCTGGCCCGCCCGGGCACCCAACGACGTCATGAGCAAAGAGCAATACGACACCATCATGACGACAAGCGAACCCGCGTCGGTTCGCGAAGAGGCTTTCTCTCAGCGCGTGGGGTGGCTTCGCTATATCCTTCGGCCAGATCCTATTGATTCCTTATATCAGATGATTCAGAACTGGCCCTTACTGGGCATCATCAGCCTTGAACCGGGGCCAGACGATGACATTGCGCCCGACCTCGTGAAGGTCGAGACGGCAGTCGGCTTTGATGACGAGCTTCCAACTTTCGAAGTGGAACCGTCTCTTTCACTGACCAACCCGAATCGGAAGAGATAGGCCTTCTGACAACGGAAAAGACAACGGGGACCGCGGCGTCCGACGTCCTGCTTGTCGGTGACGGCCCCAGTGCCTGCGTGGCCGCTCTTGCCCTGATGGAGGCGGGCGCGCGAGTTCGATTGCTGGGCCCGGGAAAGCCCACGACCTCACGGGCCCACCTTGGGCAATGTCTTCCTCCAGCCGGCCTTACCTGGATGCGAGCGCTTGGGCTTGAGTCGTCGTTCCGGGCGTTGGCTCCTCGGCGGATCGTCTCGCATGAGTCGGTTTGGGGCTCCCCTCATGTAGACACGAGAGAAATGATTGCGAGCGCGCATGGGCCCTCCTGGCTTCTGGATCGGGCTAAGTTCGACGGCATGATGCGCGAGTCGGTTCGCGCTTCGGGCGCCGAAGCCGTCGAGGGCCGGCTCGTCTCCGTGGAACGTACAGGTTCAAAATGGAATTACACCTTCCGAACGAGGGCAGGGCACGAAACGGGACATGCCTCCTTTCTTCTCGATGCAAGCGGGCGCAACTCCATCGCAGCTCGGAAGCTGGGAGCCCATCGACTACGAGCGGATCGGTTGATCTCTGTGCCCATGGTGGTTCGAAGCGAGCTGAACACTGACCTTGACGACACCACTCGACTGGAAGCCAACGAAGACGGGTGGTTTTTTTCGTGCCGAATCAGTGCAAGCGAGCGCCTCATCAGCTTCTATACCGATTCCGATCTCCTTCCCGCCTCGATCGATGCACGAAAAAAGAAGATTGAATATCTGCTTGGGCAGAGCGACCACTTGTCAGATCGGATGGAGCATCACTCGTATTCCGCCCTTGATCCGCAAAGCCTCGTACCCGCCCACGGGAGTCTCCTTGATCCTTTGGGCGGAGAGGGATGGCTCGCGACCGGAGAAGCAGCCCTCTGTCATGATCCGCTTTGTGGAGATGGAATCATCGAGGCGATGAATTCGGCCCGGCATGCCGCTCGAGCTCTCGTGTCGGCAGCCAATGGGGACTCAAATGCATTCGTAGAGTACAAGGATCAGGGCCGAGAACGTTTCAAAAACTACCAACTCACCTTGCGATCCTATTACGCCCTGGAGATGCGCTGGCGCAATCACGCCTTTTGGAAACGCCGATCATGATGAAGCCCCGGCAAAGCGAACCTTGGGTCTCGTGAGCGATCAGGTATCTACAGCCGGTGGACGCGAAGCTATGCGCATGTCTTGAACGACCGCCGAGGGTCGTGGGCCTTCCATTAGTCGAAGGTCCCAGTCGGCTCAGGGCGCTCTTGTGCCTGCCTCTGCAAAAAAATCACTGCCGCTCGAGCCGACCAATACGACATGATGGTTGGCACCATCGGCGCAATCCGTGAGGCGGAAGGGTTCGGGGTCATGGCTGCGAACGATGCGTTGCGCATAATCTTCTTGCTCGGAATGCGCCCCTTGCAGCATCATGGTGAAGCAATCGTCGCATGGTAGAGGTCAGTGAGGTCGAGCGAAAAAAACTCAGACTTCCAACATCCACTCGTAACCGCTGTCTTTCAGATAATTTTGGACTTCGTCGAAATTCTGGATCACCGACGACAGCGGGCGATTGGTGATCTTCTTGTTTGGCACCTTGGCCTTAGTGGAGGGCTCAACGGCGAGAAAGTCGCAGACTCTTTTGTATCCATGAAGTGGATTATGTTCAATATCGTCTTCGTAAAAGAGCTCTAGCGTATTTCTATTTTCAAGATAGGTGGACAAGTTAGAAAAAGCCTGATCGTATCCCTTGAGGAGTTCAATTAGCGGCTTGCAGTTATATTCGATCTCGATGGATTCGACGTCGAGGTAGACAGTCTTCATCTCAATCTTCTCATTAAGTCCGTAAGAGAATCGGCCTGTTTTCAGCGCAAGGAGCGCAGAGCAGATCTTCTTCAGCCTATTTCGTCGGTCCAGAATAATGAAGTGGTCGAAGCCTTCCCGCTCCAGGCCCTGTATTAGAGCATCTAGAGGTACATCAATCAATTCGCTGTGAAAGGGCTTGATTTCAAATCCATATATCGCCGCCATTCGCGCGCGAAGCCGCGCTCGAGACTCGGTAACTGTCCGCACAGGATTGGTGATTAGGCTCTGGAACGCATGTGGCTCGTGGCCAGCCTTCTTGAATTCCTGGAAAAGCTCTTCATAAATCTCTCCAGCCCAAAAAATATTGGGATGATCGGCAAGCATGTTTCCCAATACCGTGCTTCCGCATCGCCCGAGATGAATCATGGCCACACTCTGCTGTCGCCCCAAGCCCAGAAAGTTTCTGGCCTGAGCGGAGAGCTGATTTGAGATTCTTTTTAAACCGTTCACTACTAGGTACTCCCTCTAGGGCGGGCGTTGACGGGCCGCCGCTAGACGCCATTTGAACTCGAGAGGCGGAGCAACCTATCTTGGCGCCGCTCGAGCCACTTCCCCTAGGCGCCCGATAGGGACTTCGCGGCCTTGCGTTTTTCCAATGTCCGACCGGTGCGTTCTGGTCCCTTGTCCTCCTGAGAAAAGATCGTTCCGCTGGGTCTGCATTTATAGTGGGCAGTGTCTTCAGGCTAGATGCCTGCGAAATGCTTTACAAGGGTTGGACATTTTTAAGATTCGATTCGGATAGCGCGTCTTCGAGATCGACGCGCTACGCTGCCGGCGTTGCGGGTCGACGATGCGTCTCATCGGCCTTCGGGTCGGGGCGATTTAGCCTTGGCGGCAGGTCGCAGCCTTCCCCCGTATGTATCTGGTAGCCGGCAAATCCAAAACCCTGCGTGATGTGCCCGATGAAACACTTCCCGCGGTGAAATCAGGTGACGCACCTTTTTTAAAAAATGTTCGTCTTTGCAACATTCCCTGGTCAGAGATGAGCGCCTAGGCCGGCAAGTCATAGGTCTTAGTAATCGCGAACTTTGGGTTCCCTAAGACTGGATCCGTGACCACGGGGACAGACAGCACAAGCTAGGGTTTTGAAAACAGTAGACGGCATCTATCTACGGCCTCGGCTTTAGGGGGCCTGGCTATCTCGACTCTCTCGCCCAACTTTAAAGAATCAAGGATTTTTCGGTTCGGTGTATTATCGTCCGCGCACGATGGTCGACACCCATTATCGTCCAACAAGGGAGATATTGTGAGAATGCCATATGCCTCGATTCTCATTTTAGCTTTAGTCATCGGCTGTTCCAGCATGCAAGCCGGTTACGAACATGGCTTCACCGAGCGTAATGTGAGAGGCCAGGTTTTGAGCACGAAAAGCGGCCCGGGCCAAGAACGTTTAGCAGTAGAGATGAAATACGATCCCGCCGTTCGGAATTTTGTGGGTGAGCAGCCATCACCTCCTGACTACATCTACGTGCAGGATAGGCATAATTTACAGCTCATCTATCTTAATGATGACCGAACCGTCTACTTTGAGCGAAGCGGGCTCATGACCAACAGCCAAGCCACGGTTGTTGAAGGTATTCCTGCGCGACTCGTGTCCTTGTTTCCTCGGTCAGCTCAGGACAAGCTCAAGCAGGTGAGGAGCGTTCATCAAAGTACAGCCCAGGAACATTAGATTGAGTCCTCATCTTTTTTTTGCAGAGACAAGATTGTTGCATGCGCCTAAGTCAATCTTGAGTGGGTTGCTGTAACAGCGGGAAGCTCCTTTTCCCCTCTTTAACTTACGCCGAGCATGCCCAAAGGTGTAGAATGAGACTTTAAAAGTCCTAGCCGCTTGGTTTACGCCATCGATACGTCCCTATCAGATCAACCGCCCAGGAACGGGCTCGAAACCGGAGACTGACCGACCATGTCCCTTGCCGTCCCCTCTACGTCCGTCGAGCCCTTCGTCGCGGGCTTGCTCGGTGCGATCGACGTCGATGGAGGCCCGACCGGAGAACAGCTTTCGGTCCTTTCGGCTATGGCAAAGCATCTTTGGCACCGCGAGGACCTGGTTCACTCGGCGACCCCCATTGGGCCGACCGAAGTTGCGGAGCGTATCACGGATCCGGTCACGCGGAGAAGGTTCCACGAGATCTTGCTTACTCTGGAGGTGTGCCGCCATCCTCTGACTCAGTCGCAAGTTGACCGGGTCGAGCAGTACGGCTCGACCCTTCACTTCGAGGGGCCAGATTTACAGATCCTTCGAGACTTGGTGGACAGCGGAGTGACCGCGGCTTCGGCCGACTTCAAGCGCTTCCTTATGAAGAACCTCGATGCGAGGATCGAACCCCAATTGCGCCAAGTGCACATGACCGCAGAGCCGGAGCCGGAATTGGTAGCCCGCCTCCGACCACTGGCCGATCTCCCAGACGGAACTCTGGGGCGGGCATTCATCGATATGTACGAGCGAAACGGGATCCCGCTGCCGGGCATTCGCGGTGCGAAGATGAATCACTGGTTCGTCGCGCACGACATGACGCATGTCATCGCGGGAATCGACACGACGATCCCCGGAGAGGTCGCGCTGAGCGCATTCCAGATGGCCCTGGACGATAACGAGGTGAACCGGGGTGCTCTCCTAGGTTCTCTCGTCGTCCACGAGGCTGGGTTCGCGCAGTCGGCCAAGGTTAGGTCGGAGAGCGCGACCCTCGACGCTCCGGGCGCGGCCGAGCTCCTTGGTCAGGAGATGGCCCGTGGTGCGGCTTGCCGCGCGGACTTCTCTCTGATCGACCACCTGGCGATCGCGCATCACCCGTTAGCTGAGATTCGTGCAGACTTCGGAGTGACGCCGCCCACGGACCCCGACGACGGCCATCACTGCTGGTAGTAGCTGGGAAGAATAAGAGGGAGCTGATTCTGGAAAAGCCCGTCCGATACGTGCCGTACGGACAAGGCGAACTGAGAGGGGGCCTCTCGTGAGTTCCCTCACAGGCCGCCTCTCACAAGATAGCTTTGCCAGCCAGAATCATGACACGCCGGGGGGAATCCTTTTTGCGAGATGTCCTCACCGGTGGTCACATGAGAGCATGCTTAAGCGCTCGGAGGCCTCGCTGACACAGGCAAACGCCCATCGTTTGGGGGCATCTTGGTTCGACAACGTCCGATTTCGTTAAAAGTCATGGCGGTAGGCTATTAGGGGTTGTTAGGTCATCGACTCCGGTTACTGTCATGGCGTTAACGCAACAGAGCAGACAGGCTCTGTTTGTGACATGTGATTGGAGCCTTCAATGGATAAGAACCTTTTGCTCGATCCCAGCGATTTTGTCGGTGTCAGTTTCTGGATCATTTCGGCCGCCATGGTCGCGGCCACATTCTTTTTCTTCATGGAACGAGATCGGGCGGTGGGCAAATGGAAGACTTCATTGTCCGTTGCGGCACTTGTGACCGGCATCGCTGCGATGCACTACTTTTACATGCGTGGAGTGTGGGTTGAAACCGGCCAGAGCCCGACCGTCTTTCGTTACGTCGACTGGCTCCTGACGGTGCCCCTCCAGATTACGGAGTTCTATCTGATCCTGGCCGCGGTGACGGCGGTTGCGGCGGCGCTTTTCTGGCGTCTGCTGATTGCATCGGTTGTGATGTTGGTCGCGGGATACATCGGAGAGGTGGCTGGGGCGGGTTCAAGCGCATTGTGGCCCTGCTTCTTCGTGGGTCTTCTCGCCTGGCTGTACATCGTGTACGAAATCTTCGTGGGCGAGGCGAGTAAAATTAGTTCGTCCGAAGGAACAGAGGCTTCGAAAAAGGCTTTCAATGCACTTCGATTGATTGTGACCGTGGGATGGGCCATCTACCCGCTGGGTTACATCTACGGGTACGCCGGGAGTGGAGACTCCTCCACCCTGAATCTCATCTACAACCTGGCTGACTTCGTGAACAAGATTGCCTTCGGCGTCGTGATCTGGTCGGCAGCAACGTCAGAGACATCCGCGAAAACGTCATAGACCATCCTCATCGAAAGGCGTAGGTCGTTCGTCCTTGGAGGCGAGGGAGCCTTTTCTTTAGACGGTGGAAATTTGGCCTGCTACGCCTCTGGAAAGGATTAAAAGTCCTTTTCCAGGGGCGTTTGCATTTTGTTCACGGTCTTAAAAGGCGAACTCTACAAGCCCGTCGTCAGAGGCCTGCCTCGTTGACTGACCTGGAATCTTTCAGTCGATTCTCTCGGGCACTTGGCTGCTGAGTGAGGGGGTCGGCTTTGAATCCCCCGCCCGCATAGGGAACGGAGGAAGCCCCTCTGCTGAATGGGCCAGAGATGGCCAAGGGTGTAGACTCTCAGCGCAGAATCCCTATCGGTCCGATACGGAACAGATGGACTCCATCCCAGTGGGATATCCCCGCCGGCTCGGACCACATCTCATCGAGCAGAGTCTATGAATCGGTCTAAAAGAATTTTCACGACTGCGTTGTCTCTCCTGTGGCTGGCTAGCCATGCGATCGCGGAGGAAACGAAGACTCCGGGCTTCAACCATGCGATCCCCCCATCGATCATGACAGCGGATGAGGTTGAGACATCCATCGGCACCCTCCAGTTCTTCGATGGTTTGCCCGACGCAAAGACGGTTGATCTTGTGTACAACAATCTCGACCGGATGCGGGGAGTGGAGGTCTTCCTTGACTTTGTACCGCTCGCTTCCATCGAGGGGCTGCGGCGAGGCATGGCGAGTCTCGGCGTCGAAAAGGCAAACCAAATTCTCCTGTACGACGGGTTAATGGATTCAAACAGCCTGTTCCTCACCGGCAATACCGACACCGTCTATGCCATCGGAATTCTGGACCTCAAGCGCGACGGACCCATAGTCGTCGAGATTCCGCCGGGTGCTGGCCCCGGCACGGTGAACGACGCGTACTTCCGGTTTGTCACCGATATGGGGGCGCCCGGTCCGGATCGAGGTAAAGGGGGAAAGTACCTGCTGCTCCCCCCGGATTATGAGGGCGAGATTCCCGACGGGTACTTTGTTTCAAAGAGCCCGACATATGTGAACTGGCTCCCACTCCGCGGCTTCCTGAAGGATGGAAAGCCCGATGATGCGGTCAGGATGTGGACGGAGGGGCTCAAGGTCTATCCACTTGCGGATGTGTCGAATCCGCCCAAGCTCGAAGTGATCAGTGGGACCGGGAAAGTGATGAACACCATTCATGCCAACAACTACAGCTTCTTCGAGGAGATCGATGAAGTGATTCAGCGTGAGCCTGTCGGGGCCCTCGACCCAGAGCTTCGCGGAAACCTTGCGGCGATCGGCATCCAAAAGGGGAAACCCTTCAAGCCCGACGCTCGCATGAAGCAGATCTTGACCGACGCGGTGGCCATTGGGAACGCAACCGCTCGGTCGCTTGCGTTCCGCCCGCGATCCGAGACGATCTGGTACTACGGGCCCGAGGGAAGCTGGTACTCGGCGTTTGACGGGGGAGACTATCGCTGGCTGTTCGACGACGGAAACGGTGGGCGGAACAAGGACGCTCGGTCGCTCTTCTTCTATATCGCTACCGTGAATACACCCGCGATGGTACTTGAGATGGTTGGTGTCGGGTCTCAATACGCGCTGGCTTCCACTGACTCCAAGGGGCGATACCTCGACGGAGGCAAGCAGTACTCGCTGACTATTCCTGCGGATGTCCCTGCCAAGGATTTTTGGTCGTTGGTGGTCTATGACCCGCAGACCCGATCGATGCTCCAGACCGATCAGCCGTATCCGAGCAAGAACAATGAGCGAAACAAAGATCTCGTGACCAACGCGGACGGCTCGACCACCCTTTGGTTTGGTCCCACTCCGCCGAAGGGGCACGAAGCCAACTGGATCCAGACAGTGCCGGGCAAGGGATGGTTTATCTGCCTGCGACTCTACGGCCCGCTTCAGCCGTGGTTCGACAAGACCTGGCGCCCTGGCGAAATAGAACTTCTTGACTAAGGAAATCGTTTAAAGCGGACCGGCTCGGCGTTCATGACGAACGAAGTCGGGCCTTTATTCTGCCAGTCGGGGCTTGAAGTAGAGGTTGATCTTATCCACCTTGTAGTACTTCTCGATCCACTCGTAGTCGTTCGCGTCTAGGATCGCGATGACTTCATCATGATGAAGCGTCTCGATTCCAATCAACTCTGGTCGGAACCGCGTTAGATCGAGTCCCTTCAGCGCTGCGAGTTCTACCCCTTCGATATCGATGGACATGAAATCGATTGTTTTTATACCTTGCTCGGTGAGCAGGGTATCGAGTGTCGAGGTTTCGACCTGGATCGTCTTGGCGGCGGTGAGCCCCCAAAGCTCGATGACGCTTACATCGAGGGATACGAACGGTCCTGCGATGTGAAGTTCGAGGATCTCGCCATCCTTGTCCGAGATGGCAGCATGCACAAATGTCGAGTTGGGTCGAGAATCCGCCCAGCCTTTTGCAAAGTGGGCCATGGCATCGATTCCGATGCCCGTCCAGTTGAGGTGCCTCTCGAGATAGTATGTCGTGGAGTCCTTCTTCGGCAGATGGCAACCCACGTCGACGAAGAAGCCGCCTTTACGATCGTTGAAGAAGTCGCGGATGACGAGCTCCTCCATCGCTTGTGAGTATTGCGGTTCGACGTTCTTCAAAGGCTCTGAGAGGGCGCTTCGCCAGTCCGAATCGGGTCGATAAGATGGCGGAAGCTGAGAGAAAAAATCGACTCGATTGCCCAGCGAGGTCTGCTCGGCCATCGTGAGTGGCCTAGGCTGCCAGAGTGATTGCTCTTCGGTAGGTGTGCACGACAGGGACGAGTACGCCAATGCAATCAGAGCCAAAGTGCCGAGAAGATGAGATCTGGCCATAAGAAAAAGCTAGCACACTGCACCAAAGAGCCAGGAATGGATAAAGTAGTGGATCGTGGGGCGACGGTGGCTGAAGATCGTCACTCAGGCCGGTGTCCTACACGGAGGCCGTAGACCCCTTGGCCTCTTATGGCCTCGAACTTGAAATGCTGTAGTGTCCGCCCTCATTCGCGGGCAATAGGAGGTGGTGGAATGAGTCAAGCACTGGAGCCGGGAAAAGGGTCAATTCGTTCGTTGGGACAGGCGGGCCGAGATCCGAATTCGATCCCTCTTGAGAAGATTAACGTGGCTGACCCAGAACTCTTTGAAACCGACACGCTCTGGGGGTACTTCGAACGCCTCCGCAAAGAAGACCCTGTCCACTACACCTTGGACGAAGAGTACGGCCCTTTCTGGTCCGTCACACGCTATGAAGATGTCGTCACAGTTGAGAAGAATCCCGAGATTTTCTCCTCCGCACGCAGTATTTTTCTTAGCGATCCCGACCCAGAGTTTCCGTTAGAGGGTGGTTTCATCACGATGGATGGCCCAAAGCATGATGGGCATCGCAAAGCCGTGCAGCCTGTTGCCTCTCCGCGCAACATGAAGATTCTTGAGCCGCTGATTCGCGAGCGTGTGATCGAAATTCTCGAAGGGCTTCCCGTTGGCGAGACCTTTGATTGGGTGGACCGTGTTTCAATTGAGCTTACGACCGGAATGCTGGCGACACTTTTCGATTTTCCATACGAGGAAAGGCGCAAGCTGACCCATTGGTCAGATTTGGCGACGATGGACCTAGCCGAAGTCAAGAAAATGGGGAGGTTCGATGAAGTTCGAGACTCTCTACTGGAATGTCTAGACAGGTTCATGGCGCTCCGCGAGGCGCGTGCGGATCAGCCACAGGACGGCCGTCTCGACTTCGTCGGTGCGATTGTGAACAGCGAGGCGACGAAGCATATGGAGCCTATGGAATATCTGGGCACGTTGATGCTGTTAATCGTCGGCGGAAACGATACGACTCGGAACTCAATCTCCGGAGGGCTGCTCGCTCTGAATGAGAATCCTGCGGAGTATCAAAAACTCCGCGATGATCCGAGTCTCATTCCGAATATGGTGAGTGAGATCATCCGCTGGCAGACGCCGCTTGCTTATATGCGACGAACGGCGACTCAGGATACGGTGCTCGGTGGCAAGTCCATCAAGGCCGGTGACAAGGTGATTATGTGGTACGTCTCGGCCAATCGTGACGAGGACGTGATCCCGCGCGCGAACGAATTCTTGATCGATCGTGAGAACGTGCGGAAGCATCTGTCTTTTGGTCTCGGTGTGCACTTCTGTATGGGCAGTCGTCTAGCGGAAATGCAACTTCGGATTCTTTGGGAAGAAGTGGTCGCCCGCTTTCAGTCCGTCGAAGTGATGGGGGATCCTGTTCGTGTGCGTTCGTGCTTCGTGAAAGGCTTTGTTGAGCTCCCCGTCCAGATCCATCTTCGCTAGCGCATCTCGCTGACTGGGCTGGGCCGCCTCTTGGCTCGGTTCTGAATCCGGCCGGGTTCGTGAGGCTCGAATCGAATTTTGTCGGCAAGACGGCTTGTGCGGAGTCTGAGAGTCAGTTTTTTAGATCGGATCCAAGGGGATCGTGGTATTTTGTGGCGTTCTGGATGGACGTCCGCTTGAACTCGAGCCGCCCATCGCGAACAGGAGGTCGAATTGGACTCTTCAAGGTTGCGCCGGCGGCGGTTCTTGCAGTATGTGGCGGCGAGCCCCTTAGCGGCTCAGGACGTCCTGGCGGAGACCATGGCCGCTGTGATGGCTCCTGGCCAAGTGAAAAGTGGGCGGGATGGGGTGAGGTTCTTAGAGCCCATGACGCCGCAAAGAGACATCCCGCGGAAGGCGAACTCACCCGAAGAAGCCCAAAGCGTTTTTGACTTTCAGGAGATGGCCGCGCAGAAGATTCCGCCTGCGCATTTCGGGTACTTGCAGACGGGTGTGGACGGAGAGAAAACGCTACGAGCGAACCGAGAGGCTTTTGGGGATCTCTATCTGAATCCTCAGGTCCTTTCAGGTGTTACTGATATTGATATGGGGACCGAACTCTTCGGTCAGCGTTGGGAGACTCCCATCGTTCTTTCTCCTGTGGGGAGTCAGAGAGCGTTTCATCCGTTGGGAGAACTGGCTACGGCTCGGGCCGCGAGTCATCAGGGAAATCTCCAGATTCTTTCGACCGTGACAACGACTTCAGTGGAGGACGTGGTCGAGGCCTACGGCGCGCCGGTCTGGTATCAGCTTTACCCCACGTCCGATTGGGATATTGCTGCGGCCATGACGGCTCGCGCCGAAGCGGCGGGGTGCCCTGTGGTTGCGCTCACCGTAGACTCGCTGGGGGGCGAGGGGGCCAAAGAAACCCAGACGTATGCCCGCTCATTTGACTCCCGAACGTGTACGACGTGTCATCCATCCCCGGATATGTATTTATCGCGCAAGTCCATGTTTCAAGGCCTAGATCTCTCAGGGGCCGATCCGAAGATGGGCTGGGGAGCCAATCTGGATTGGGAATTTGTGCGCCGTCTCAAAGAAAGCACTTCGATGAAGGTCGTTATCAAGGGCATCGTGACACCGTACGATGCTGAGCGCTGTCTTGAGAACGGAGCGGATGGCATCGTGGTTTCGAATCATGGAGGCCGGGCTGTGGAAACCGGGCGTGGGGCCATTGAATGCTTGCCCGAGGTAGCGCAGGCCGTTTCGGGCCAGGTTCCCTTGCTGGTGGATAGCGGTTTCCGTCGAGGGACGGACATCTACAAGGGGCTGGCGCTGGGAGCGGATGCCGTCTGTATCGGTCGCCCTTACATCTGGGGGCTGGGCGCATTCGGGCAGCCCGGAGTGGAGGCGGTGCTCTCGCTCCTGAAGGCCGAGCTTCAGGTGGTGATGCGGCAAATGGGCACGGCCACGTTGTCGGATATTAAGGCCAGCTCGGTTGGGCTGCATCGGGCTTGATGGGAAGCGCGTCTCGCTTTTAGGGGCCGCTTTAATTTTTAGTTTGCTTGTACCGGGCACAGCCAATGTGAGTCATAATCGTGTTTGAGTTTAGCCGCTGCTTTCAAGTGCTGTGCCCGATCTGGGTGTTTTGGGAGCCGGAGCGCTGGCCAGTCTACTTTGGTGGACGGCGCGCAAAAGGATAAGCGAACGCCGCGGAAACTAAGCGTGGGTGTACGTTGGGTCTGATGGAGCGAGGGGGCCTTGTGTGTGGGCCCACATGGAGCGATCTAAAATGAAGCAGCAGGCCCCCTACATCTTTCACGGTCACGATGTCTCCTATTACTCGGGAAAAGTACGCCCCGCCTTTCCTCAGAAGAACCTGTGGGTGCGGGAGGTGCTGCCCGACATCCGCGAAATCAAGCGGCGCACCGGGATGGCCATGTTCCCCGTCGTCGTGACGCCCGAAGATGAACTCTGGCAGGACACCAGCGATATTTTGGATCGCCTCGAGGCGCTCCATCCCGAGCCGCCCCTGTATCCGACGACGCCCGTGCAGCGGGTCGTGAGTTATCTCATGGAACTCTACGGCGACGAAATCGGCGCTTTGCCTGCGATGCACTACCGATGGAGTTTTGATGAAAGCATTGAAAAGGTGGTTGTGGACTTCTCCATGCCCACCGGCGATTCCGAGGGCGGTCACGGATTTGCCAAGAAGATGCGGGGTGCACTTCCTTTCCTGGGGGTGACTTCAGAAACCATTCCAGCCATCGAGGCTCATACCGCCGAACTCTTGGATCACTTGTCAGAGCACTTTACGTCTCACCGGTACCTGCTCGGAGATGCCATGTCGCTGGCGGATTGCGGGCTCATGGGGCCGCTGTACGGACATCTCTTTCGAGACGCGGTTCCTAGCAAGCTGCTCTACACCACAGCCTTTCAAGTCTGCGCCTGGATCGAACGCATGAATCGCCCGCCTCGAGACCAGGCCGGATGGCTGCCGGACGATGCCTTGCCGGAAACGCTGCGGCCCGTCCTGTCGACCATGGCGGACGGCGTTCCCATGCTCGTGGCGGCCGTGGAAGCCATCGACGCGTTTGCGTCGGAGCAGGCTCAAACGGGTGAACCTATTCCTCGCGGATTCCCGGGTCTCGTCGCGCGCTACCGCGATGTCGAGTTCGTGGGTGCGGTGCGACCGTATACGCTGTGGATGGTGCAGCGAAGCCTTGATGCGTATCGGTCCTTGACTCAACCCGAGCGAGCACAGGTCGACGCGGCTCTGGCCGGAACGGGGTGGGAACCCTTGCTTGGCCTTGAGCCGGTCCATCGACTTAAGCGGGCCCCGTATCAGCTGGTCTGGGAGCCGTGATCGGTAGATCGGGGTCGGAGTCGAGGTCGGTTCACTGATCGTGCTTGAACGCTTAGCCTCGGTACTTCATCCCACAACGATCGCGTTGCGATCGCGGCTAGCGTGCGAGCCCTGCGAAGAAAACCCGCACGAAGCTTCGTACCCGTTTTTCGAGCGTCTCCACATCGGGTGCGTGCTGTTTCAGGCCCGTGGCGCTGAGGTGGATCAACTCGGCCGCTGAAGGGGCCGTAAGGCCGGCGCTGCGGAGATCAATCTCGCCTGCCCGGGTGGCGGCGCTCAGTGCTTTGGTGAGCATTTCGCGAAAACGTGCCGAGGACGAGACCACGAGTTCGCCGCAGAGTCGATTGTTCTCGTCATAAATCTCAGCACCGTGGGCCGATTGCGAAACGATTTTATGGAACGAGGTGAAGCGGCCGAGAATCGCTTCTTCGATGCAAGAAGCGATGGGGTGTCCACTCGCGGCTTCTTTCAGGGAACTCTCCGCCTTGGCGAGGGACTGCTCGTGCAGCATGCCCGAGAGGCTCCGGAAAATTTCTTCTTTATTCTCAAAGTAAGAGTAGAGGGAGGCGCGGGAGGATCCCGTCTCTTTGGCGATGTCTGCCATGGAAGTCCTGCGATAGCCGTAGCGGCTGAACTGGACGAGGGAAGCTGCGAGGATGGCTTCGCGTTTAGGGTCGGATGGGTTCCTCATTATGACAGATTGACAAATTAGAGACAAAATGTCAATATCGCCTCGCCCGGTAAAGGGCCCAATCGGAGGTGTTTTCGGAATGACGAAATTGAGGGTGAACGGGGTGGAACGAGAAATCGAGGTCGATCCGTCGACGCCGCTCCTGTGGGCGATCCGAGAGCAGCTTGACCTAACGGGCACGAAGTTTGGTTGCGGCATCGCGCAATGCGGCGCGTGCACGGTCCGCGTGAACGGCGAAGCGCGCCGCTCGTGCGTGACCCCTCTGGCTGCCGTTGAAGGGCAGGATATCCAGACGATCGAAGCGCTCGCGCCAAGTGCAGATGTGCTGCATCCGCTCCAGTCCGCTTGGATCGAACATCAAGTGCCGCAATGCGGGTACTGCCAGTCCGGACAACTCATGTCTGCGGCGGCGCTTCTCGATGCGAACCCGAATCCGACGGATGCAGAGATCGAAGCAGCCATGGACGGAAATATTTGTCGGTGCGGCATGTACGGTCGGATCAAGGCCGCGATCAAGACCGCTGCGAAGAACCTCGATGCTGTGCCGGAAACGGCCGAAAAAGGAGACGCTTAATGGGCAAGTGGACACGACGCGCGTTTCTTTCTACGGGACTCCTCGTGGGCGGCGGTTTTGCGGTGGGGGTTGCGCTTCGGCCCGGTAACCGAACGGGCGAGCTCTCCAAGTACGTCGCGCATGACGGTGAGACCCTTGTGCATACATGGGTGAAGCTCGATGGCCAGAATCAGGTCACGGCCATCGTACCCCACGCTGAGATGGGGCAGGGCGTTGGGACATCGCTGGCTCAGATGCTCGCTGACGAGCTCGATGCGGACTGGAATCTCGTCTCTTTCGAGTATGCGCCGGCAGTCAGTGCCTTCTCAAATTATCCCATCGCGAAGTCCCAGCTGCTCGGCCCCATAGACCTGCCTGATGCGATCGTCCCCACCGTAGACGGCATTATGATTCAAACCGCGAGCGCACTGGACCTCCAGATCACGGGCGGGAGCATGAGTGTCCGTGGATCAGGCGTATACGGGATGCGAGTCGCCGGGGCCGCCGTACGCGAAATGCTCACTCAGGCCGCGGCGGAAGAGTGGGGTGTCCCCGTCGATGAGGTCGTTGCCCGCGAGAGTCAGCTGATTCACGCCGAGAGTGGGCGGACCGCGCCGTTCTCCGAGTTCGCAGAAGCCGCTGCACGGCTTCCCGCGCCGGCTAAGCCTCGGCTGAAGTCGCGCGACCAATTCAGGGTTATGGGGCGCCATGTGGACCGGCAAGACATTCCGAGCAAGGTTGATGGCACGGCTCAGTTCGCGCTCGATGTGAAGGTCCCCGACATGCTGTATGCGACGGCGCTACGCGCACCCGTCTTTGGAGGTGAGCTTGAGCGTTTCGACGCGACTCAGGCTCTTCAGATGGAGGGGGTCGTCGACGTTGTCGAACTGCCTGCTTCCGAAGCCAATCCGTTCATTGGCAAGTTCAAGGCCTCCGCTTCGGTGGCTGTTGTTGCAGAGAGTTTTTGGTTGGCCAAGCTTGGCCTCGAAGCCGTCGATATGACGTGGAAGGAGACCCCGAACGAGGGCGTCACCACGGAGGCGATCTTTGAGCAGTTTGATGGCGACATCGCGGGAGGGGTGGATCGCCAGACCGACGTCGTCGCGGGGGATCTCGCGGGGGCTTTAGCAAGCGCTGATCGCGTCATCGAGGCTGATTATCGAGTTCCTTTTCTAGCGCATACCTGTATGGAACCTTTGAACGCGACGGCACGTGTGGAAAACGGCGAGTGTGAGATTTGGGTGGGCTGCCAGAGTCCGCTCGGATTTCGCAAAGCGGTGGCTGATGCGCTCGGCTTCGAGCCGGAGCAGGTGACCCTGAATAACTGCTTGATGGGGGGCGGCTTTGGTCGCAAATCCCGCGCAGACTGGGCCGTGCAGGCGGCCGTGCTGGCCCAGAAAGTGGGTCGTCCAGTTCAGCTCATTTGGACGAGAGAAGAAGATATTCGACAAGACTATTACCGGCCGGCGGTGTTGAGTCGATTTCGTGCCGCGCTGGATGCGAACGGCCAGCCCAGCGCATGGGAGAATACCTACGTTGAAAAAATGGAGCCTGTTGAGGCGCCCGTGATTCCATATGCTGTCGGTGCGCAGGATATTGGCGCAGTGAGTAGTCCCACTCACGTTCCTTATGGAGCGTGGCGGAGTGTCGACCACTCGTCGCACGGCTTCTTTACGGAGTCGTTCATCGACGAACTCGCGGTGGCCGCAGAGCAGGATCCCGTCGCCTATCGAGCTTCACTGCTTGACGCGCATCCGCGCCTGCAGAGTGTTTTGAAGAAAGCCACAGATGAAGCGGGTTGGGGGCAGCCCCTAGGTCCGGGGCGCGGTCGAGGTGTTTCTTTGCAGGAGTCATTCGGCACGATCGTGGCACATGTTGTTGAGGTCACGGTGGATGAAGACGAGGTCAGCGTGGATCGCGTCGTGTCCGCTGCAGACCCAGGATTCGCTGTTTCGCCGGACGGCTTCGCCGCACAAATCGAATCGGGCATCGTCTACGGTCTGACCGCAGCGCTCTACGGAGAGATCACCATCAAGGACGGCCGCGTCGAGCAGAGCAACTTCCATGATTATCCCGCCCTTCGCATGTCTGCTACGCCGGAGATCGAGGTCTACGTCATCAATAGTGGCCATACCATGGGCGGGGCCGGTGAGCCGAGTACACCGGGGATCGCGCCCGCGTTGACAAATGCGATCGCCGCAGCAACGGGAACCAGGATTCGCCGTTTGCCTATTGCGGGCCAGTCTCTGGGTGGAGTTCGTGTTTCGCCTGCGTGATGGATCATTCAGAGTGATCTCGGCCAAGAGGGACGGACGCCCCCGGACTCCTCGACCTGTCGCTAAGGCCCATTAGACGAAATGCAGCCCGCAGAATGGGCTTTTGAGCACGGGCCTCATGTGGTCCGTGCTGGCTTTCTTTCTGAGTAAAAACGGCTCGGCTTGTTATTCGGAACGGTTCTATGCCATGCACCTCCTGTGTCCCAAACGTGTGCCGATGCGTCCAATTTTCCATCTGGGTTCCATGCATGCTTGTCTCTCCTTGCGGAAGTGATTTGGTCTCTCCATAGGCTTCTTTCCCAATTCGCTCAGGCGGCTCTTTAGGTAAGGGTCGCCACCTTATCCAATTTTTTTTGTAAGTCTTGGTCCGTTTTTCGCTCATGGGGAGACTTTGTTTTTATACCAAAAATAATGTCAGCCGGCGGAACCGTTTTGGGATGATTCCGTGGTCGAAGGGAGTAAAGCATGGCCGAAATTACGATTTTCACCCATAGAATGCTTGTGTTGAGAGGGCGAACCTCTTGTCTTGTCGGTTCAAGTGATGGATGGAGTGGCTCGGGTTTTGGCCTTTTTTACCAAGGGACTGAAGTTCTGAGGCGCCTCGGTTTGTTTTTTTGCATCAGCTTGTTCCTGATGGCTTCAGCCAACCTCGCCGCAGCTCAGTCGCTCACGACCACTAACTTCTGCAGAAATAATGCGCCCGACGAAGATCTGGATTTGATCGAGGAGGCCTATTTGTTTGTCTATGACAATACGGACGTGCTTTGGGCGGAGATTGACCGAGACCGAGCCGGGTCGGGGATCCATAATTACTCATTCGTTTCTCCACAACATCGAGCGAATTTTGAGCATGATATCCAAGCGATCAAAGTAGGCTGCCGCTACAACGCAGTGTCTCGCTCCTGTCGGAACAGCCCTGGCTTGATGGGCCGATGCCCGTGGTTTTGGTCGGGTGCAGGACCTTTTATACCGGAGTTGAGTAGCAAGGTGGCTGTCTGCATGGACAACATCGCAGGGATGGCTTTCGATCCGGTGCTTTCGACCGTGGGAACCACTAATTTTGCTCTTCTTGCGGGCACTCTCGCCCACGAAGTGATGCACCAAGGTGACGGGCTGGAGGGGCATGACGAAGGAACGACGCCCCAGAGCCCCGAAACGGCAGCAGAGACCATTGGCGTCGCAATTGAAAATCTGGCCATCACCCCCGATTTGAACCCGCGTTTCAGTGGAGTCTCGACCACCTACGATGGCGAAGTGATCTCGGTTTCACTTGATGTCATCGTTGAAAACGACAATGCATTCTCTGGGACTCCGGGGCTGGCCATCGCCTTGAACGGAAATCGAACTCAAGTTATCGATCGCAACGTTGATTCGGTGCTGTGCATTCTGGTCGACGGCGTTCCTGATCTGTTTCGTTGCCAAGTGGTGCAGCCCTTGGAGGCTTCCGGCGCGCAGACCCTTTCCTTTTCTTTTGAGCTTGAGTCTTACAACTTTGACTCCGAGTACACACTCGAAGCGGTGGCTGATTATGGATCAGTCATTTTTGAGTACGACGAGAGCAATAACTCGGCGACGACCACGATTACGACGGCCGCTGACCTTGAGGTACTGTCCGTCAATGTGGCCAATGCGCCCACGTGGCATGTTATGGAGTATGTGAACGATGCCGACCTCCCGGGGTACTACAACTGGACAGAGCTCACCTACAACGTCGAGGTCCGCAATAACTCTTCGCAGGTGACGACACCTACATTCGATGTGGTCTTTTACTACGACGATATGTTTACTGATTCATCTATGATGACCCAAATGTCAGATTGGACAGAACCATTGGCTCCGGGAGAGAGTCAAGTGCTTCAGTTTACCCTGCCCATAGAAACAGATGTTTCCGGTTCCGTTGTCGGTTCGACCTCTCTAAAGGTTTTAGCGGATGGAAATGCTGAGAATGTGGTCGATCCAGATCGCAGCAATAATCTGATCGAGATGGAAATTGATGAAGACTACTTTCGCCCCGACTACCGTGTGAAGTTCGACGATGTTGAAATCGACTATGATGCGGGAGCCATCGAGGCCAGTGTGACCGCGGTCAATTTGGGCCCTGTCGCGGCGACGGGCATGAGTCTTGCCCAATTGAAGATTAACGGTGTCCCTGTGGATTCTTTTTTCCTGGGCTCGCTTGATGTGGCCGCCTCGTCGACTCGCACTATGAGTGGTCCTTTCACGGTTATTGCGAGTGCAGAGTATGAGTTGGAAGTCACCGTTGATGCTTCCGACCGGATCAATGAGAACGACGAAAGCAATAACTCGGCGGCTTTGAAATGGAGGTTTGGCATTGATCTGCAAGATTTACAGCTTACGGATGAGTTGGTATTGGCTGATGACTTTCGTTTGCACGATCGGCTGGTCGACAGCATGGTGGACTGGGCACATTTGGGCCCATTCTTGGAATTCGATCTTCATGACTGGATCGGCCTGGGCAGCCCCGGACCTACGTTCCCAGAGCCCCACGTTTACTTTTTCGGGCTGCTTGAGCAGGCTCTGGTGGTCGCTTCGTATCAAAATGTCCCCATCCAGGTGGAGTTTTTGAATGGCTTCAACTCTTTTGATTCCATCGACCCCGTCCAGGTGTTTGGCCAACTGGGTTTCAGGGATTCTCCGGGCTCTCGTGGCCTCGATGCTGGGGAGAGATTAAATGCCCCGGTTTTTGATGAAGCGTCGGTGACAACCCGCGTTCCTGAGTCACGTTTTTCGCGAGGGCGAAACCGAGCAAGAGGGCCCGGCCGTGGGCGAGTGCTTCGTGGAAACTCGCGAGAGTTGTCGACCTGTTTGGACGGAGTCGATTGTTCGAGGTCGAGTTTCGAGCCTTGAATTATGAGTTGAGTGCCGATTCGATTCGGCGAAAGTGCTGGCCATCCCGCATGGGCTGATCGTGGTTCGAGGGCTCCGTCCATTCCTGCTCAGGGCCGGAGGCTGTAGCTCAGCGCGCGTCGACCCGGATCGGGAGAGATCGAAGTCCTCGGGCGATGCCGAAGGGCAGCCACTTCGGCTCGTCCCCGACCCGTTCGATACGACGGACGCGCTTCAATAATCGATCGAAAAAGATTCGCATCTGGAGGCGAGCCAGATTTGCTCCGGCACAGCTGTGAATGCCGACTCCGAACGCGACATGCCGATTGCTTTTTCGGTGAACATCGAAGCGGTCTGGATTGGGAAAGCGGGTTTGGTCTCGATTGGCTGCGAGCCAGACAAGAGAGATGGGCGTTCCCGCTGAGATTCGGACGCCATGAAAGTCGATGTCTTCAAGGGCCTTTCGTCCTGTGAGAAGCGTAGGCCCATCAAAGCGGAGCATCTCCTCGATGGCCGATGGGACAAGGGCTGGGTTCTCCTGAAGTGCCTCGAGGGCTTCGGGATGAGAGAGCAGGGAGTGGAGTCCGTTCGTGAGGGCATTCTTGACCGTATCGATTCCGTCCATCATGACTTGGGCGAACGTCGCCGCAGCGAGCTCAGTCGGGTGTTCATAGCCTGCTTCGAGAAAGCCTTTAAGGATGATCGAGAGCGCGTCCTCTGTATTTTTGCCCAGACGATCTTTCGCAAGGCGGCCTAGATAGTTCAGAACTCGCTCCGAGCCGAGATCGGCCCGACGTGCCATGGTTTCGTCCCGTTGTACTTTTAGGCCGGTGGCCATGTCTCGGGTCCAGCCTTCGATGAGAGGCGCATCGGAGAGAGGGGCGTCGAGGAGCGAGCAGAATGTTTGTGTCGCCAGCGGCCCTCCGGTACTGGTGATAAAGTCCGCCTCGCGGGTGTCGATCAACTCGTCCAACAGACGATCGGCTGTTTCTTTGATGCGAGGTTCCAGATCTCGAACAGAAGCGGCTCCAAAGCGTCGACCGATGATGCTCCTGCGCTCCGTATGTTCAGGTGGATTAATGTGAAGGAGCGAGTAGTTGAAGGCTTCGATGAGGGGCTGCCCGACGCCTATTCCGGCCAGGGCCTCCTTGGCCGAGGAGACGCCAAAGCGGGGATCTTTTCCGATCTCCCTCGTCATCTCAAAACCGAGCGCAAGGGGACCGATCATCGATCGATAGAGAGGGGAACCGCTTTGCTGAGCTTTGGCCAGGGCCGGGTAGGGATTTTGCCAGAAGGCTTCGTCTTCGAAGGCCTCCAACATAGGAAGGTCGCGGAGTCGGATTGGCGTTGTGATCAAGAGGGGGCCTCGGGGTGCTTGGGTAGCGCCATTAGGTCGATACCACTTGCCAACTGAGGGTTTCTTCGGCCATCAAGGGAGTGAGACGCTCTGCGCCCATTTTGTAATGACTCGGAACACGCCAGGCTCGCTTCTCAAGCTCGATGCTGTCGGTGTTGCGAGGCAGACCGTAGAAGTCAGGGCCATGAAAACTGGCGAAGGCTTCGAGTTGATTCAGTGCCCCGGCCGCTTCGAAAGCCATGGCATACATCTCGATGGCCGCATGTCCCGTGTAACATCCGGCGCAGCCACAACTCGTTTCTTTTGTCTCGGTGGTGTGGGGTGCGCTGTCGGTGCCCAAAAAAAATTTTGGATTTCCGCTGATTGCGGCTCCGATGAGCGCCTGCTGGTCAGCGCTTGTTTTCAGAATTGGCAGACAGTAGTAGTGCGGGCGGATTCCGCCTGCGAGCATATGATTCCGATTGAAGAGCAGGTGCTGGGGAGTGATGGTTGCGGCAATGTTTTTTGGTCCCTCCTCAACGAAACGGACGGATGCTTGCGTGCTGATATGTTCGAGCACCACTTGCAAAGAGGGAAAACTCTTGACGATGTCCTTTAAATAGGTGCCGAGAAAAGCGGCCTCTCGATCAAAGATATCCACTTGGGGATCGGTTACTTCACCGTGGACAAGTAGCTTGAGACCTCGCTCGGCCATGGCTTCGAAAACCGGATACAGAGCGGGAATATCCGTAACGCCGGAATCTGAATTCGTCGTGGCGCCAGCGGGGTAGATCTTCACCCCATGAACTACGCCCGAGTCGGCCGCGCGGTGGATCTCGTCGCGAGGGGTCTGATTGGTGAGATACAACGTCATTAACGGTTCAAAGCGACTTCTGGACGGTCTTTGATCGAGGATGCGCTGAGCGTAAGCCTCCGCCGCAGCGGTTGTGGTCACGGGCGGCTTCAGATTGGGCATCACCACCGCGCGCCCCATGGTGGCGGCTGTGTGGGGAACGGTGAGCCCCAGAGCCTCGCCATCGCGAAAATGAATATGCCAGTCATCTGGCCGTGTTAGAGACACTCTCATTGTGGAAGACATTAACGGATTCGCCGGGCGGCCCCAGTCCGGGCGAGAGTTGTATGAACGACTCCAGGCGGTATGCGATGGGCCTG
>NZHD01000075.1 GCA_002691205.1 Deltaproteobacteria bacterium | reverse complement strand
AGGCCGGCGTGTTGAAGAGCCCGGAGGCCCGCATAGTGCATGGGGCCCAGGTTTCGAGAAAGCACGCCCTGGAAACCCTTTCGCCCGAGTTGGTCGTATTCATGAGTGGGCCAATAGATGGGGCTCAAGACGGCGGGGACCTGTCTGGACTGGATTTGGTCCACCCATCGCATGTTTTCCCAAATGCGGTCGAGATGAAAAAGGTGAACGACGTCATGACTGTCATAAGGGGGAAGGCGATCTGAGCAGAGGGTGACGCTGACGCCTCGCTGCTCCAGGGCTTCTTGAGTCCGCAGGATTTGAGTAGTGTCGCCACCGGGCCGAGTGTTTAGATTTTTTCGAACGAGCCAGAGAGCACGCATCAGGTCCCTCTGATTCCGAAGCGAGTGCTGACGAAATCGACGTAATCAGCCGCACGCGTTCGCCAGTCTTGCCTTTGGGCGAAGGCTTTTCGGTTTCGTTCCGTTTTCTCTCTTTCTGCGGCGGGTGCCAAGGCTTTAATTAAGCCGATTCGAATCAGCTCGGCGATGTTTTCTGCGCCTTGTCCGAAATCGACCTGCCTTTCATAGCTTTCCATATCTGCGACGGGCGTACTGACGACGGGTTTTCCCACTGACAAATATTCGTAGATTTTGATTGGATTAGCGGATTGACTGACTTGGTTTTTTTGAAAGGGAAGCCAGCAAAGGTCAAAGTGAGCGAGGTAGCCAGGCACTTCGCGGTACTCCCGAGCGCCCAGGAAGAATGTATTTTCACGCTCCAACAGTGTCTGGCGGATTTGCCCTTGGATAGGCCCGACAAAAACGAAGTCCACCTCAGGCCTTTTCTCGGTCACGCGATCGATGAGTTCCCAGTCGATCCAATCGTAGAGAGCCCCGACAAAGCCCACGATGGGCCGGTGGTCATGATGAGGGAGGTCGGTTGGACGGGCGGCGGATGCGGCCGCTTTCGCAAAATCATCGGCCGGACATCCATTTCGGATTGTGGTGGTCGGTATATCTGGGCGCAGCTCCAGAATACGCGCCGACAAGGTGTCTGCGGAGGTGACCACGGCATCCGCTTGGTGGATCAAGTCTCGCTCCCAGGCTTCAAAGAGCAGCTGAAGCTCAGGCCGGAGCGTCATTACGCTGACATCATCGATGCAATCGTAGATCACATGAGCAAAGGGCAAAGCCTTGAGCCATGGGGTCCAAGCCGGTGAGACCACGAGGGCCACGCTTTCCTCGATTTTGACCTGACGGCTAAGCTGTCGGTAGAGCTGTTTCGCCGCCCATCGAAAGCTGGACTCGAAGGGGCGGGATGGAATGTAGGGCCAGAGCACAGGCGGGAGAGAGGGCCAAGGCTGCACGGCAAAAGAGGGAAGGCTCTTTGGGCGGAGCCCGCGAATGAAATTTCCGTAAGAGGGGAATTGAACGAAATGCTGGGTTTGACCCATTTGGGACCATTGTTCGCTCAGCATTCGAGTGCGGCCCACTAAGGGGAAATCCCAATGGACGGCGCTGAGAGAGACCAGTTCAGGGCATTTATGCATCGATGTAAGTCCTGACCTTGATGTCCTCTGAAAATTTATGAGATCCCAATCGGGGGCGCCTTAGGGTAGTTGGCTTGGAGTTCACACTAGGCCCGCAGATCCGCGTTGAACCTTCTCGAGAAGCCGCTTCTCGGAAACAGCGGCTCTCATTCCATGACTGCGCGAACGCCATTTTCCCCCCAACACAAAGTAGCTCTGATTCAGATTAAATGAACACCCTCAGGAGAATTCTGTTTCGAAATGCCGGACTCTTCCGAAGCAATTCCCAAAAGAATTCTTTGAAAGCCTCCTTTCTCGCGTCAAAGTTTGAGTGACTGCGGCGATGGACCCTCGTTTTGAGTTTTGTTTTCCTGTAGAGGCCGCGCTTGAAAGGAATTTTTCATGGAAAGTTGACCTAGAGATATTTAGCGAAACGTCCTTCTGCTCTTGAGAAAAGCCAAAAACCGCTGATCAGGGTGACCAAGATGAGACCACCGAGATAGCCCAGTGTCTCCAGGGTCGGGGCCGTTCCCCAGAGGAGCGAGTCCCTGTAGGCGTCCAGAAGCCGAGCCAGTGGATTGAGGTAATAAATTCCTTGATATTGCTCGGGCACAATCCCCACGTGGCCATCTCGGCTGCGAGCGAAGTAGAAAATGGGGGATAGGAAAAAGAGCATTCTCATGCCGATGGTCACGAGATTCTGGGTGTCAGCAAAAACGGCTCCGAGGTACGCCACAATGAGAGCCGAGCCCAAGCAGAGCAGAAACTGCAGCAGAAGAATGAGAGGAAGCCAAAGGAGCTGAAGGGTGAAGGGGGTCTCCATTGTGACCCCCATGATGGCGACGAGCACCAGTAAGCCCCAAAGGAAGTCGTAGAGACGAGAGAAGCATAGGGCGACGGGGAGCATGGTTTTAGGGAAATAAACCGAGTGCAGCAGACCCGAATTGGACCGAATGCAGACGGCTGCTTGGGCCACACAGCCTTCAAAAAAACGGAAGCTCAGAATACCCACCGAAAGGTAAATGAGGAACCCGGCGGGGTCGCCTTTCGCCTGACGGAGGCCGATCCCGAAGACGAGGTAGTACACGCCGAGGAACAAGAGCGGATCAAGTAGGTTCCACAGGTTCCCAAGCCACTTGTCGCGGTGACCGGCCCTCAGATTCGACGTGATCAGAAAACGAAGGGTTTCGCGACGTTCTCGGATTCTTCGTGCGTTCTGTAGGACCGAGAAGTTCCAATTTTCGACGATGGGTTTTTTCGGTATGGAGGGATCGTCGCTGCTCATGTTCTCTTTTTCTCGGCCTGATGGGTCAGAGGGCCTGTGAATGCGGTCGCGCTGGATCACGCACAGCAGGTTAGCGTGACGGGTCGAGGATGGGGGGCTGGGTGGATGAATTGTCCACGGACTCTTTTGTTTTTGCGGGAGGGCGAGGAGGCGTTAAGCCCCTTGCTCCCGGAGGTCCTTCAGGACGCCCTTGACCACTGCCTTGAGGGTCTCAAAAACGCCTTCGCCCCTGTGCGCACAGGCCTCAAAGTCGGTCACGCCTCGACCGTTAATGAGCTTTCGAAGTTCATCGACGGGAGCGGCGTTGGGAAGGTCTCTTTTGTTGTACTGAACCACAAAGGGAAGTTTCTCAAGGTTGTAGCCTTGCTCGCCTAGGTTGTAGTCTAGGTTCTCAAGGCTTTCGAGGTTGGCTTCAGTTCGCTCCACTTGGCTGTCGGCTACAAAAACCGCGCCGTCCACCCCTTTAAGGATGAGCTTCCGGCTGGCGTCGTAAAAGACTTGACCGGGTACGGTGTACAGATGGAAGCGAGTCTTGAATCCCCTAATTTCACCCAGCGCCAAGGGAAGAAAGTCGAAGAAAAGGGTGCGTTCGGTCTCCGTGGCGAGGGAGATCATCTTCCCTTTGACATCGGGGTTTGTTCGGTTGTAGATGTACTGCAAATTCGTCGTTTTCCCGCAGAGTCCGGGTCCGTAGTAGACAATTTTGCAGTTTATTTCGCGGGCTGAATAATTGATGAATGACATGATTGGGGGGTCCGGTTTCAGTCGGCGAAGAGCAGGTCGATGTCTTCGTCGGTGATATCAGCTAGAGGGTTTTTGTGCTGGGTCGCTTCCGCATCTTCTCGTTTTTGAGCTTCTTCGAAAATTCGGGCCAGTTGTTGATTGGCTTTTTTGACACGGAGGCGGACGAGCCCGAGAGAACTGCTCTCATCAAAGACCAGCATTAAAATCATACGGGGGCCTACGAGACTGATGTAGAGATTCTCGCGTCGACCTTGGTGAAAATGAGTGGGGAATTCTTCTTCCCCGAAGAGTTGAGCGAGTCCGCCCGTGGCGGCCACGCATCCCGCGGCCAGTGAGGCCAGGCTGGTGCCGTCGACCTCTGAGGTTTCTCCGGCCTGGCTGATGAGTTGACCTGTTTTGTCGACGATGTACGCACTTCGACTGTTCGCATCGAGGACAAGCCGGTCGATGACCGCTTGAATCTGGCGGGAGTCTTCTTCTTGAATGGTCAACTGAGATCCGAACATTGTCGCTCGTTCCCATGCTCTTCAGCTGTGAGAGGACGTTCAACGGAGCCGAGCAGGGGCCCGTTGGAGCAGCGCAAATATTTGTTTTGGAAAGACTTTTCTTAAATTGTATCGACGAGGAGGAAAGCTTTCAAGGACGTCAGACCGACCTCGTTTGAGTTTGATCGGTTGTTTCAAGTCTGTCCTTTAGGGGGCACGTAGGGGCTTTTTTCAAAGAAGCTTTTTTATTTTTACAATGCGACATAGTAGGTCGGCTCACTGCACGAGCTGGCGATTCTCAAGAGAGCGCCCGACGGTGACATGGTCCGCGTACTCAAGGTCCCCACCGAGCGGCATCCCATAGGCAATGCGGGTGACCTTAACCCCGGCCGGTGCCAGACATTCAGCTGCGTAGTGAGCCGTGGCGTCGCCTTCGGCGTTGGGATTCGTGGCCAGAATGACCTCTTCGACTTGCCCCGCTCGCACTCGGGCCACCAACTCCTTAATACGAAGGTTTTCGGGCCCCATTCCATCAATGGGAGAGAGGGCTCCCCCGAGAACGTGATAAAGGCCCTGGAAGCTCTGGCTTTGCTCAATGGCGGCGAGGTCGGCGGGTTCTTCGACGACGCAGAGAATCGACTGATTGCGCCCAGGTTGGCTGCAAATTTTACACGGACTCCGCTCGCCGAGGTTGAAGCAGCGCTCACAGATGGCGGTTTCGCTTTTGATGCGGCCAATGGCCTCGGACAGTTCACCCACTAGATCCTCGGGTGCACCCAGCAGAAAGTAGGCGAGCCGAGTGGCGGATTTTTCGCCGATTCCTGGGAGCCGGCGCAGGCTCTCCACCAAGCGCTGCATGGCCGGGGAAGAGCCACCGACGGGCGATCGTAAGGAACTCAACGTCCGCCCCCGCCCATGCCGGGGACGCCTGGCAAGCCCATGCTTTGCTGCAACTGGGCGAGTTCATTTTGGACGCCTTGTTGTGCTTTTTCCAGGGCGGCATTCACCGCGGCCGCCGCTAGATCCTGGATCATGGCAGCGTCGCCGTCTTGAATCAGGCCAGGTTCGATGCGGAGTTCAAGCACACGCAGTTGCCCTGTGACCACGGCGCTGGCCATCCCGCCACCGCTTGTGGCTTCGTAGCGCCGTAAGGCGAGTTCTTCTTGGAGTGAGGCCATCCGCTCTTGCATGCGTTGTGCTTGCTCAAGCATTTTGCCTAAATCGGGACTGCTCAAAGGGGTTCTCCTTGACTCGTTATGAGGGTGTATTTATTCAGAACCGAGCGGCCTGATCTCGACGATTTCTCCGCGGAGTTCTTCTAGGCCTAAGTTGATCGAGGGATGGTTGAGGGCCTCGCTCCGACGCTTTCGCTCGTGTTCTCGTTTGCCGCCCTTGGGGCTCGGAGTGGCGGCCGAAGCGGGGCCGCGGTCGTCGGCGACAATCTCGAGTCGCATGGGCTCAGCAAAGAAACGTTCTGTGGTCTCAGTCAAGGCCTGAAGTTGGCTCTCGATCCGGTTTCTGTGAAAAGTATTGCCGATCCCGATCCGCAGGGAGCCATTGGATCGTTCGAGAAGGCGCGCTCCGTCGAGAGAGCTGAAAAGCGCTCGATCCTCCTTTTGGGCAAAGGCCTTCAGGCGATCCATCACCGTGGCGAGGGGAACATCGTGCAGGCCGCCTGCTCGGGGTGGAGGTGCGGATGATGCTGAGGGGGTGGACGAATGGGGCGCGGCCTGGGAAGGCTTGGGCTCGACGCTCGTCTCGTTTATAGAAGAAGGAGGGGGCGACGAGGTCGGGCGTTTAAATTCCGGCGCAACCGTCGCTTCTGGGGCCTTCGGGGCTGGGACGGCCGGCGGCGTCGGCGAGGAAGCCGAGGCACCCGGCCGCTCTCGATGAGGGGCTGCGTTTGGCGATTGACTTGAGCGAGAGGAGGGGGTGGGCCCACCGCCCTTTGGCCCCACACCGCCTGAGGCGATTTGCCGTTCCAGCCGCTTTAATCGGCCAATGAGTTCGGCGACGTCCTCGCCGCTGGGCAAGGAAGCCAGCCGAACGACGGCCATCTCAAGCACGGCAAAAGGTTGAGGGGCCCATGTGAGATCTTCTTGTTCTTTGATTAACAGTTTGAACATGCGTCTGAGCGTTTGGACGCCACCGTGTTGAGAGAGTTCCTGCAGCTCCTCAAGTTCGCCTTCTCCGCCTTCGACGAGACCTTCTACGTTGGGCGCAAGAGCCACCACGACGGCATCTCGGAGCATCTGAATCAGTGAATCCATGAGCTTTTTGGCCTCGGTTCCACTTTGAAGAGCCCTCTGACAGCCAAGCAGCGCCGATTTTGCATCCCCTTTGAGGCAGGCTGTCAGAATTTCGAGCAGGAGTCGACGGTCGACCAAATCCAGCATGGTCGCGAGAGCTTCGTCACTGATCTCTGTGCCGCCGTAAGAGATCACCTGATCGAGCAGCGTTTGGGAATCTCGCATAGAGCCGCGACCCTCTCGGGCGAGAATTCGGAGATTCGTCTCAGAGATGGAAATTCCTTCAGCTTTGCAGATCTCGCCCAGTCGATGGGCCACCGCTGAGATCCCGAAAAGCCTGAGGTCGTAGCGTTGGCACCGAGAGAGCACCGTGGTGGGCAGCTTCTCCGGGTTGGTGGTGGCAAACACAAAGAGGCTGTCGGGAGGAGGTTCCTCCAGGGTTTTTAGAAGGGCATTGAACGCCGCCGTGGAGAGCATATGCACCTCATCCACGACAAAGATGCGATGCTTGCCAGGCGTAGGGTGATATCGCATGGCTTCGTTGAGTTGACGGACGTCATCGACCCCAGTGCGGCTGGCGGCATCGATTTCTTGAACATCGGTTGAGCGTCCAGCGGCAATTTCTGAACACGAATGGCATTGGCCGCAAGGCGTTTCAGTGGGGCCAGAGTCGCAGTTCAGGCTCAGGGCAACAATTCGGGCCAGCGTCGTCTTTCCCGTCCCCCGTGGCCCGGTAAGCAGAATGGCATGAGGAACACGCCCTGTTCGAATGGCGTTTCGCAGTGGGGTCGTGACATGTTCTTGCCCGGTGACCTCGTCGAAACTTTGCGGTCGCCACTTCCGTGCGATGACCTGATAGCTCAAGGGGGTGCCTGCTTGGAGTGAGGGGTGGTGGGTTAAATCAGGCTTGAGAGCATCGCCATCGCGAGCTTTGAGCCGCTTCTTTCTTTTTCGTCTGTGTTTGCCATGGGGCACACTTTGATCGAACCCAAATGTCGACGAGGGACCGCAGGGCGAACCCACTCGCAGCCAGAATCCTGCTGCGGCTGCTTCCTTCCGGATCTGACCGGGTTCACAGGGGCCCGAACTCGAGCGGACCCTGCGATCCCCCCTCGACACTTCACCTGTGAACGTACAGAGGGCCCGCTTCTAGGTCAATCCAAGTGGGCCCACCGAGTGCGAAGACTTGGGGCCAGGCCCCCTGCGCCTGCGGGGGAGGTGAAGGGGTCTGTGTGGCGGAGAGGGTGGGATTCGAACCCACGGAATGGCAAGCCATTCACCTGATTTCGAATCAGGCCCGTTCGACCGGACTCCGGCACCTCTCCGGGCTCGCTACATTAGCCCTGATTCTCGGTCTCGTCTCGCGATCAGCCACCGGAAAATGACTCTCGGAGCCCAGATGGGATTTAATTCGCTCTGGATCACTTGGTCGCCCACTCACGGGCCCCGTGCTAGGGTGCCCTGCATCTGATTGAACACGGCCTGTTTTGGACGGTGAATCACGATGAGGAGGAAAGCGTTTGTCGCGGGAAGACCTGATTGAGGCCACTGGAAGTGTTGACAAGATCTTGGGCGGGGGACGCTACCAAATCACCCTTGAATCGGGTCAGGTTGTCACGGCCCAACTTTCGGGGCGGATGCGGCGCTTTCGTATTCGAGTGATTCCGGGCGATCGCGTCACCGTGGGGCTGTCGCCCTATGACCCCTCCCACGGGTTCATCACTTTTCGTTTGCGCGAAGGTCAGGCCGCTCGTTAGGGTTCGGTTTTTTGAGATCAGCCGACTTAAACCGGGCGTCGTCCAAGACGAACGAAACGACGAACAGGCCCCCCGGACCCATGGCCTGTGTGCCGAATGCCTTGGCCTCAGTGCGGGCGAGTTCAATCTTCTGCCCGTTGTGCTTGAGCGACCAAGGTCAAGCTTAAATATGGACCTCTAGCGTAAAAACTGCGACAGGCTGGAGGGAGAAGGACTCTTCTCGGTCTCGGCTCAATGGCTTTGATTCCCTCGGTTAGGCGTCAGGGCGTACTAGGATGAAATCTATGGCGTTAAGAATTGCAGTTTTTGGTCAAGCCGCTTTCGGACGAGATGTGGCCGTCCGACTCGCTGAGGCGGGCCATAATGTGGTGGCTGTGCATGTGCCTCCGGATAGCGGAAGCCGAGCCGATCCCTTGGCCGAGGAAGCTGAAAAACAAGGCTGGCCTCTTTTTCGTCACAAAGCGTATCGTCGGAAAGGGGTGGCTCTTCCTCAGCGGATCGAAGAGTACCGAGGGCATGAGGCTGACCTGAACGTCATGGCCTTCACGACTGTGATTCTGCCGCCTGAAATCGTTGATGGGCCTCGCCTAGGATCTCTTTGCTTTCACCCTTCGCTTTTGCCGGTCTTCAGAGGGGGGAATGCCCTGGCTTGGCAGATTATTTTAGGGGCTGAGGAGGCGGGCGTGACTGTTTTTCGGCCAGATGAAGGGGTCGATACGGGACCGATTGTGATTCAGAAGGGCGGCGTCCAGATCGCTCACGATGCGACCTCGGCTTCGCTTTATTTTGACCATCTCTACCCGCTCGGAGTGGAGGCTATGGCTGAAGCGGTGGAGTCCGTCGCTTCTGGGATCGCGGAATTTAGACCCCAAGACGAGTCAAAGGCCAGCTTTCAAGGGCTGGTTGACGAGGCCGCGGCGCGACTCGACTGGAGTCTCCCTGGGCAAGAACTCGACCGGCGAGTGCGCGGGTGTGACCCTCAGCCAGGCGCTTGGGCCGAACGAGAAGGCGAGGTGGTTCGTTTCTATGGAGGAACGCTTGAGTCGGACGTTACCCACGGGAAAAAAGCGGGTCTTGTGCTGGCTCCTTCCGAGGAGGGCCATCTGAGAGTGGCAGCGGAAGGGGACTGTGTTCTTCGAATTGCTCGAATTCGTTTAGCGGGGGGGCCGAAAGTGGCGGCTCTTGAGAGCGGCCTTCAGTCCGGAGATCAGCTTCTTTAAACTCGCTGCCATCCTGGATTCAACCCGTTTTGAGTGAAGATCTGGAAACGAAAGTGTCCCCTAGGGGAAACTATTCATTTTGGGGGTGCCGAGTTGCTCCGGGTCCGGTAGTTTGCCGCCCGCTTCGTCCGCTTGCATCCGTAGAATGGTGCCGGGAGTGGATCGTCATTCGAGCCCTTCACGAAGCGCGCCCGCTGGGCGTTCCTAACCTTGTCCCCCATGTGAGATAACCATGATTAATGAACTCGAAAAAGTCCGAAACATTGGCATCAGCGCACACATTGACTCCGGTAAGACGACCCTGACCGAGCGGGTCTTGTTTTACACCGGGCGGATCCACGCCATTCACGAAGTCCGCGGCAAGGATGAAGTGGGTGCGACGATGGACTCCATGGAGCTTGAACGGGAACGAGGGATCACCATCGCGTCCGCGGCCACGCATTGCAAGTGGGGCGATAAGCATGTGAATATTATTGATACGCCGGGTCACGTGGACTTCACCATTGAAGTTGAGCGAGCCCTGCGTGTCTTGGACGGTGCGGTTCTTATTTTGTGTGGCGTTTCCGGCGTGCAGTCGCAGTCGATGACTGTAGATCGTCAGATGAAGAGATACCGAGTGCCCCGAATCGCCTTTATCAACAAGCTTGATCGCTCAGGCGCTGATCCCTTCAAGGTAACGGACCAACTTCGTGAGAAGCTGGGTCACAACGCGGTCATGATGCAGTTGCCTATTGGGCTTGAGGCCGAGCATGCGGGCGTCGTGGACTTGGTGACGATGAAGGCCGTTCGCTTCGAAGGTGATAACGGTGAGAATATTATCGAGACCGAGATTCCCGCCGAGATGGCGGATGCGGCCGCTTCAGCCCGGGAAGAGATGCTCGACGCTGTTTCTATGTTTTCGGATGATCTGATGGAGGCCATTCTCGAAGAAGAGGTCACCGAAGATTTGATTCATGACGCCATTCGCAAGGGCACGCTGTCCATGGACCTCACGCCGGTCTTCTTGGGTTCAGCCTATAAGAACAAAGGCGTGCAGTTGCTCTTGGACGCCGTTTCAAGATATCTGCCGAGCCCGCTTGATATTCAGAATATGGGCGTTGACCTCGCCAACGACGAAGCCGAGATCGAATTATCCAGTGACCCAGAGCTTCCTATGGTCTCTTTGGCCTTCAAATTGGAAGATACTCGTTACGGGCAGCTGACGTACCTGCGTGTTTACCAGGGGCAGATTTCCCGCGGCCAGCAGATTTTTAATTCACGTACGAAGAAGAAGGTCAAGGTGGGCCGTCTCATTCGAATGCATTCGGATGACATGGAGGAAATCGAAGATGCTGGGCCAGGAGATATTGTGGCTCTGTTCGGAATCGATTGTGCCTCGGGCGACACGTTCACGGACGGCAAAATCGATGTGGCCATGAGCTCGATGCATGTCCCTGACCCAGTGATCTCGCTTTCCATCAAGCCGAAGGATCAGAAGGCCTCTGACAATATGGGCAAGGCGCTAGGCCGTTTTGTCCGTGAGGACCCCACCTTTCGGAGTGCTGTGGATCGTGAGAGCAACGAGACGGTCATCTCAGGGATGGGAGAACTGCATCTCGATGTCTATGTTGAGCGAATGAAGCGTGAGTATGATTGTGAAGTCGAGACGGGGGCCCCTCAAGTGGCCTATCGAGAGACGATCACTCAGAAAACCGATTTCAATTACACACACAAGAAGCAGACGGGAGGCTCCGGCCAGTATGGTCGAGTCGCAGGTTTTGCGGAGCCCATTTTACCGGACGATGAAGGCCCACAAGACTTTCAGTTCGTCAGTGAGATTCGAGGCGGTGCGATCCCAACAGAGTATGTCTCTGCGGTTGAGAAAGGTTTCCGGCAGAGTCTCGATAAGGGGCGTCTCATTGGTTTCCCGGTTCTCGGCATGCGAGTCGTGATTAATGATGGTCAGTCGCACAGCGTTGACTCTTCCGAAATGGCGTTTCAGGCCGCAGCGCGGGGAGCGTTTCGGGACGTCTATGGTCGAGCCAAGCCCCAGATTCTAGAGCCGATCATGAGATTGGAAGTGGAAGGTCCGGGTGAGTTTCAAGGGGCCATTTTGAAGACGATCATGCAACGTCGCGGGCAGATTGTTGGAACCACCGAGGAGTCGGGCTTCTCAAGAGTCGAGTCCGAGGTTCCGTTGTCTGAAATGTTCGGCTACGCAACCGACCTTAGGTCCACCACTCAGGGTAAAGCCGAATTTACGATGGAGTTCTCGAAGTACCTTCCAGCCCCAACGGATGTGCAGAAGGAACTCAAGGAAAAATACAAGTCAAAGATTGTCGACGAAGACGAGTAGCTCACGAGAATTTTCGTGAGTGCCCCTGGGACGGCGTTTAATCGGCCGCGATGGAGGTTCGCTCGTGTTCGTGCTCCGGCCCCGCCAAGGCGGCAAAGGGCGTGATGTCTCGGGGGACTTCAGCTGTCTGTTTCGCCCGGCAGTTTTTGAAATTCCGCCAGCTTGTCTTTGAATTCACTCCGTAGAGCCAAGACGTCGGCGCGTTCAAGCCCGATTTCTTCCGCGATGTTTGTGATTTCAAGCGCTTCATCGCCCGTGATAATGCCATCGGCTGCAGCTACGGTGTAAAGGCAGCGGAGCAATGCCATTCTCTCGTTGGGGGTGCTTTCTTTGCCAAACTCTCGGGCCACCAAGAAGTTGTGGGAGCCCCCGAGTTCTTCCATCGCGGTGCGTGCGATTTGAATCGCAAGTTCAGCCTCTCGAGGGCTGATTTCAGCCAGGCTTTGCAGGGAGCCCGTCATGGCACTGAGTTCATCCTCCCGGACTCGCAAGTCGGCCCCCGCGATTCGTGCGAGAAGGTACGCAAAGGCTGCAAAAAAACGGGCTCGTTTTGGATCGAGTTCGTCCAATTGTTGGGTGATCTCGTCGAGAGCATCGCTCGTCGAGTCTATGGAGGGAGAACTCTCACCGAGTCCTAGGAAACGAAATAAACGTGACATGGGCTTCTTCTATTGATTATGAAAGTCGCGAATTCGACGCTCCCGTGGAGCATCGCTCATCCCTCGCGATGCCACCACCGCCGCGTATTCGACATTTGAGTTCTTTGGGTCTGTGTTAAAATGAGGTCGGATTTTGTTTCAAAGCTCTTCGACTTTTCAGGTCAATCGAGTGTTGAACGATGAGGCGAGAGGATTCGTAGATGGTCGATCCCGAGCAGCTCAGACCCCCAGAAACCCGAGGTCATTACTCCGTCGCGAACGTGCCCGCGGCCTGGTACGTCGCATGTCGCAGTCATGAGTTGGGCGAAGCGCCCATGACCCAGACGATTTTAGGTGTGCCTTTGGTGCTGTATCGAGACGCCGGTGAGCGCGCCGCAGCTTTGCTCGATCGTTGCCCTCACCGAAATGTGAGATTGTCCTTGGGGCAAGTTGACCCTGAGGGACATCTGGCATGCGGTTATCACGGCTGGCGCTTTGATGGGAAGGGTCGGTGTGTGGATGTCCCGGGGATGTTGTCCACCGATGAGGCGGCCGCTCGAGGGCGATCTGTACCGGCTTATGCGGTCCGGGAGCAAGACGGGTTTATCTGGGTTTGGGGACAACCCGATACAGATCCACGGGGCGAGCCTGTGCGTATCCCGTTCGTGGAGGACCCTGATTATCTGGTCGTTCATCGAGAGTATCTTTTCGAGAGCACTCTCCATGCGGCGCTCGAAAATGCATTGGATGTTCCTCATACCGCCTTTGTGCATAAGGGTGATTTTCGCGGACAAGGGGAAAGGCAATCCATCGAAGCTGTTCGTCGGCGAATTCCTGATGGCATTGAGGTGGAGTACGAGGGTGAGAAACCTTTGATGGGCGACCACCATGACGAAGAGGGGCGCGTGATCGTTCAAAAGCACTGGGATCGATTCTTTATGCCGAGCGTGGCTCAAGTGGAATACAAGACGGGAGATCAGCGTCACTTGATTACGACACTGCCCCACACTCCCATTTCCGATTTTCAAACTCGAGCTTGGTTGGTTTCCTGTTGGAAAGTGCCGGGTTTAGATGAGTCCGGTCGGGAAGGCGTAGAGGCGTACTTGGATCAGATCTTGGCGCAAGATGTTGAGGTGCTGAGAGAGCAGACGGAGTCACTTCGACGTTTTGGAGGCGAGGCTTACCGGTCTACCGAGCTTGATCTCATGGGCCCAGCGATCTGGCATATGCTGAAGCAGTCCGAACGAGGTCTTGACCCCAATGCCTCTGATATTTCGCGCCGTATTCAGTTGAGCGTTTAGTCGACGGAAGCGGCGGGTTCCTTTGCTTTAGTTTTCGCTGTTCTCTCGATAAAGCTCGGGATCAACGGTGTTCACCAGTCGCGCTGGATCCGCGTCCAGATCTAGGAAGTTGAGGACTCGCACGATTTGGGGGAGAGGCTCTGAGACGAGTTTCGGGTACTCGACCTCGATCCAATCAAAACAGGCTTCCTGCTTGAGGTGTTCACGCGCCTGTTCGTATTGTTCTGAGAGAATTTCTTTAAGTCGATCACTGGGCAATGAGCCCAGCTCGGCGCCCATTCGAGACAGCATTCGATCTTGGCTGCGGACAATTTCGGGCACAGGCCTCCGCATGAGAATCACTTTGTATTGCGGCTCCTGAGGGAGTGCATCGAGCAGGGAGTGGATGACTTTGACGGCGTTTCCGTGTGCCCGGGCCACCCAGCTCGCATCCTCTCGTGTGCGGCGTACCGCGGCGAGTTCGAAATAGCCCTGGGGGTTAGACTCGTCGGCGACGCGCTCTGTGTCCGAAAGGATAGGGAGCCCGGCTTGATCCAAGATCTGCATCATGAGCGACGTTCCCGAACGGGGAATTCCGCTCACCACAACGATGGGCCCGAGGGAGGATGCATCGTGCATTTTTAAAGCGCCTTATGTTTAAAAAGCGAATGAATTTTTAGATCCGTTAGCGACGCCAGGATAGATATCGTTCAAACAGCCCAGCGACGGTGGGTGTGAGTCGAGTTCGCATGTATGCGGTTCCTGTTTGACGGATGGCCTCCGCGACGGTGGGGTAGGGATGAATCACATTTGCGAGTCCCCCCAATCCCATATCGGCCGCCATGGCGACACCAATTTCACTGATGAGGTCGCCTGCATTGGGCGCGACGATGGTGGCACCGAGAATCGTGTCTCCGCCCTTTGCGACGTGAATCTTCACAAATCCATTGGTCCGCCCGTCCGTGATCGCCCGGTCGACTTCCGACAAGGGACGCGTGTAGGTGTCGATCTTTGTCCCTTGGTCCTCTGCATCTTTTTCAGAAAGACCCACATGGGCGATTTCTGGATCGGTATAGGTGCACCAGGGGATGGTCAAACTGCTTAAGGTCTTTTTACCAACCGGTCCAACAGAGAAGAGAGCATTTTGGATGACGGCTCGTGCGGCGGCATCGGCGGCATGTGTGAATTTGAGTTGCATGCAGACATCGCCCACGGCATAGATGTGGGGTTGTGACGTTTGAAAGCAGTCGCTGATTTCGACGCCGTTCTTCAGGTCAAAGGCAACCCCCGCTTCTTCGAGTCCAAGGTTTTCAACATTCGGCGCACGGCCGATCGCGACGAGGATCTGATCAAACTGCAGTTCTTCAGACGAACCTTGAGCGGTTTTTAGAAGTGCTCGGTGGTATCCAGCGCTTTCTTTCGTCACGCTTTCAATTTGAGTCGAGAGGCGAACGTCAATTCCATCTTTCTTCAGACTTTCATGCAGAATAGCTGCGGCTTCAGGGTCTTCGCGAGACAGGAATTGAGGCTCTGCTTCAAGAAGCGTGACTTTCGAACCAAGCCGGCTGAACGCTTGGGCCAACTCGCAGCCGATGGGGCCTCCTCCTAAAACGAGGAGTTGCTCTGGGCAGACTTCAAGGTCAAAGACACTTTCGTTTGTGAGGTACCCGACTTCCTCTAGTCCAGGGATGGGGAGAATACGAGATCGAGCGCCCGTGGCGATGACAGCATTTTGGAATGAGAGTTCGAGGTCGTCGACTTCGATTCGCTTCTTATCAATAAACCGACCTTCGCCCAGGAATACGTCGACGCCGAGTTCGTCTCGAAAGCGAGTCACGGAGTCATTCTTGGCGATCTCCGCTCGGATTCTTCGCATTCGGTTCATGACCGCCTCAAAATCGATTTCGATATTGCCTGAGATGCGGATCCCAAGGTCTTCGGAGCGGCGCAGGTCAGCCACAGCATGGGCACTTCTCAGTAGACTTTTTGAGGGGACGCAGCCTAAGTTCAGGCAATCGCCGCCAAGTGCAGATCGTTCAATCAGTGCGACGCGTGCACCGAGTCCAGCCGCGCCGGCTGCGGTGACCAGGCCGGCTGTGCCGGCTCCGATCACAACAAGGTTGTAGTTTTCGGCCGGTTCCGGGTTTTCGATTCCTTCGGGCATTACTTGTTCAAGCAGGTGCCGGTCGAATTCATTTTGACGGATCATTGTTTCTCCTGGGCGAGAGTCGCTTTAAGACTCTACGATTTCGTTCAGGGCGCGTTTGGCGATGCGGGCGACGAGGGTCGCGACGGCGAGCGTGGCAAGGAGTCCGATTCCCAAGACGGCATACTCTCCCCAACCTCGCTCAGAGGTCACGCCTCCTGCTAAGGCCGCCACGTCTCCGATGATTCGCCCGGAGTACACAAAGAGTAGGGTCCCGGGGAGCATTCCCACCGAAGCGAATAAGTAATCGCGAAAGCTCACGCGGGTGAGCCCCAACGCATAATTCATGAAACTGAAGGGGAAGGCAGGGGAGAGTCGAAGCAAAAAAGTGATCTTGAGCCCGTTTTCGCCAACGGCTCGAGCCACGGCATCAAAGCGTGCATTCTGTTGGAGTTTGGTTTCCACCCACCCTCGAGCCAAATACCGCGCAATGAGAAACGAGATGGAGGATCCCAAAACGGCGGCTGTGATCACATAGAGCGTTCCGAAAGTGACGCCAAAGATGGCCCCTCCGGCCAGAGTCAGAATTGAGCCCGGGACAAACAGCACGACGGCGGAGGAGTAGAGGAGGATGAAGGCGGCTGGGCCCCAGGCTCCGAGAGACTGAATCCATTCAGCCCAGACAGGCAACTGAGCCCCCACCGCTCTCGCCAGCACCATGAAGGCCAGAGCTCCCAAGAGTCCCAACGCGATTCGGCTCCAAGGCCATCCTTGGGCCTGGGAGGCGTCTGGGTGGGCCTCCTTAGAGCTGGGTTCGGAGTTCATACTTTTCCTTGAGGTCTTTTAAGCGGTTGGAGGATGAGAAGAGCAGAGACGAAGATCCGAGACAATACAGCATTCGTTGGGTCTAGTCGGGTTGAGGCGCAGGAAGGAATGGAGTCAGGGTCCTGTGCACTTGACCGGGCCTTTTTAAGAATTCAGCCTCCGCTATTCTGCAGCCTCCTTGAATCTCAATGAGTGAACGGGATCTCTTTGGGCTTGAGTGCGATTGGAGTTTGGCGGCCCTTCAATATTTTGTGTGGGTGGACAAAGGGCTGGCCGGCGAAAGCTCGTGTTGATTTTTTTGACGGACCGACCCCAGTGCGATGGGCGTATCTACGGGGTGAGGGCCGAAGGCGGAGTAGGGAGTAATCAAGAGATGAGTGAGATCGAATTTCAGAACCGAGTGGCTGTGATCACCGGGGCCGGCGGCGGACTGGGGCGCACCTATGCCCTTGAATTTGCGAAGCGTGGCGCTCAAGTCGTGGTGAATGACTTGGGTGGATCATCGGACGGGAGCGGCGGCGGCAACAGTATGGCCGATCAGGTGGTTGCGGAAATCGAGGAGGCCGGTGGCACCGCGGTGGCTAATTATGACTCGGTCTCGACTCCGGAGGGCGGCGAGGCCATTGTACAGACGGCTCTCGATCATTTTGGCCAAGTGGACATTGTTGTAAATAATGCGGGGATCCTGCGAGACAAAAGTTTCGTCAAGCTCACCCCTCAAGAGCTTGAGATCGTGATCGACGTTCATTTGAAAGGGGCTTTTTTCGTTTCGCAGCCCGCTTTTCGCGCCATGAAGGAACGGAACTATGGTCGTTTTGTCCACACTGCCTCAGCGGCGGGCCTTTTTGGGAACTTTGGACAGACCAATTATGGCGCGGCCAAGATGGGGCTCGTGGGTCTTTCCAATGTTTTGGCGGTGGAGGGCGCGAAGAACAACATCAAGAGTAACGTGATCGCCCCGATTGCTCGAACCAGGATGACAGAGGATTTACTGGGGCCTCTGGCTGAGAAATTAGACCCAACCAATGTAACGCCTCTGGTGGTTTATCTTTGCTCGGAGGCCAATGAGGAAACCCATGCCATTTATTCGGTGGGCGGGGGACGCTTTGCGCGAGTCTTTATTGGTTTGTCGCCAGGCTGGATGAAAGCTGAAGGCGCCATCTCGGCCGAGGAAGTACAAGCCCATTTCGGTGAAATCCATGAACCCGGCGAGTTTATTATCCCGGCCAACATTGGCGATGAGATGGGACTGATGGCCAAGCTCTTCAAAGGTTGATTCTTGGACCGCTGCGAAGGCTCATGGCTGTGAAGTCTGAGTTTGGAGGCCTAACTGGTGCCGCTTTGGATGAGAGTGTCTAGAGCGGGCCAGTCGATGGCCGACTGAGCATTGAAGGCTTGGATGAGCAATTCACGGTCGGGGTCGTCGTCCTCGGACCGGAAAGCTTCGACTTCTTTCTTGAGGCTTTCCGGAGCCGGGCTTTCGGGGGAGGCATCTTCAAGCACACCGTCCTCGTGCTTGAGTTCGAGTCGGTCGAGCCAATTCACAAGGAGGTCTTTCCGACATTCTAGGAAGTAGACCGCAAGGATTTCCTCTGCGAGAGGCCGAGCAGCCACCCTCGAGAGAGCCCTGCGGACGGCCGTCACGCGCTTTTCCATGGGTTGCTTGAGAAGATACTGAGGCCGACTTTTCATGGCCGTAGCCGCGCCGACCACCGCCTGTGTGAAGGTCATGGGCGATTCTTCTTGCAATCGTTTAAAAAAGGTCTGGCTATGATCTTCGGGCATGGCGGCAAAGATTTCGTGGGGTCGCATGGAGTCTCCTGGGCTGTGGGAAGGCGGAGTATGTCACATACGAACCGTCCGTGAGGCGCTGGAAACAATAAGGCTTTGCCCTGTGGGGGAGTTCCGGGGTAATTTTACCGTCATGGGGACGTATAAATTTAGGTTACCGCTGCGGTCGCCGATAAGACCAGTATGATCGAATCGACTATGAGCAACGACCTCTACGATGACCCACGAAAGCTGAGCGCCATGATTGCGCGCGCGGCAAGTCTCGCGGGCGAACACAAAGTTTCCTCGGCCTTGGTCGGGATGGCGGCCGAGGAGGGCGATCCGGCTTTCCCGGACTACATCGCCTACCTGCAAAGTGCCCTTCGCGTGGAAGACGGCATCTTCCGTATGACGCGTGAGCGGGCCGTTGTGCATTTAGCCGATGTGGATCTAGATCAAGCCGTCCTTGTTCTGGAGCGTTTGTCGGCTGAATTTGCGGATCAGTTTCCGGCTCAGGACCCACCGCAGTTTTATATGCGGATCTATGAGGCGAATCCAGGAAAAGATGAAGAGCTGAAGGTGAGAGATGTTTTAACCGAGATCTTTAAGCCTCCGACCCTGCACTGATTTAGATCCGAGAGATCCATCCGTTCACGAGGGCGGCAACCCCAACCGGTCAGGGCTTGGGCTGCATCTGAACCTGGGTCGGCAGGCCGGGAAAGTGGATTGACGATCTGTCCCTTTCCCAGCGGACTTTCCGCATATGCTGGCGCGGAGCCGCTGAATCCCCCACGATTCGTCCATGCGTGACTGGATTTTAGATCTCGGTTTTCGGCCGAGTCTTTTTGTAGCGGCTTCGTCATCGGTTTTCATTGGCTTGGGAGCTCCGCCTGGGGGCTGGGTGCCGGGCGAATGGATCGGTTTCGTGCCGCTTATTTTAATGGTTCAGCGCCTTTCGGTGACTGCGCGTCAAGCCTTTGTTCTGGGCTGGGTGGGTGGACTCGGAATTGGGCTCGTCGGCTTTCCTTGGCTCGCAGAGATGATGGTTCGCTTTGCGGGTCTGCCTTGGGTTCTCGCGATGCCGGCCCTGCTTGTGTTTTCGGCTTGGATGGCTGTCCCCTTCGGTCTTTTTGGGCTGGGGGTGAGACTTGGGCCACAGCAAGGAGCACGCGCTTACCTGTGGCCCATGGTGCTTTTTGTTGCGCTGATGTTTGTTTGGCCCAACCTCTTCCCGTATACGCCTCTGCTTGGCTTTGCTGAAGTGCCGGCCCTGATGCAGAGCGCCGAGTGGATCGGTGTTCATGGGATTGAAGCGATCGTGGTGGGGTGGGCGGTTTGCGTCGCCCGGGCAGTGACCCAGCCGGGGGCACGCTGGCGTCGGCTCCTCTTCGTGGTTTTACTTCCGCCGTTGATGATGGGGGTCGGCCATTGGCGAATGCAAGCGATTTTGGATGAGAATGAAGGCGCCCCCATGCTCACGGTGGGCATTGTTCAGCCGAACGTCCCGCCCGGCGGGGCCACGGCCGAAGAGCGCCTTGAGCGTCTTTGGTGGGCTTCGGCGGAACTTGAGAAAGCGGGTGCGGAAGTGGTGGTCTGGCCTGAAGCGGGCACCTACCCCTACCTTTTACCTCGATCCTTTAGCAATGACCAAGACCTGGGGTCGGCTCGAATTCTTGGAGAGCACGGTCTGCCTACTTTGTTTGGAGCGGGATCAAAGGAGCGAGGCGCTCGCTTTGGATTCAATTCCTTTTACTACATGGACGCGCAAGGTGAAGTGCGTGGACAGTATGACAAGGTCAATCGGGTTCCTTTCGGAGAAGCGATTCCCGTTCCGAACCCTGAATGGGTGGCGGAGCAGATTCCCTATATTCGTCATTTGTACGCAGGCGCGGGGCCAACGCGTTTTGTGGTGGAGACAGCGAATGAGTCTCTGAGCCCGAGCTTTGGACCTCTAATCTGTTACGAAGATATCTTGCCGAGCTTTGTTCTGGAGGTCGCTGCGCAACCGGGAGGGGTCGATCTGTTTGTCAACGCCACCATCGACGCATGGTATGGCTATGGGGCGGAGCCTTGGGAGCATCTGGCTTTAGCTCAGTTTCGCAGTGTTGAACATCGTATTCCTCTGGTTCGCAGTACGAGCACGGGGGTGAGTGCGGTGGTCGATGCGACGGGAAGACTGACAGCCTTCCTGCCGGTTCGTCCCGTCGAAGCGGAGACACTCGCAGAGTATCCCCCAGATTTCTTACTCGCTGAAGTTTATCTCGCTCGAAACACGGAGACGGCCCCGACCCTCTATGCCCGGGTGGGTTGGCTGCTGCCTTATTTTTGCGTCTTGAGCAGCCTTTGGACGATCCTCTTGAAGTGGCGCTCCACGCGTCGCCCTCATGGGCCAGTGGACTTGGGCTCTGGCTGAAAACTAAGATATTTCCCAGGCCTCTTTCCAAAAAGGGGAGGTGGAGGGGTTGCGGGAAAGCCTGCTGAGCGGGATGCTTTGCAAATCTTAAAACGTCTTATGGATCTGGAGGAACGGGGTCATGCGTCTCATACTTAGTCTTTTGGTGATCGCCCTGAGCTTTTCGCTCAATGCGTGTAATACAGTTCAAGTGACGTCTGACTGGAATTCATCTTTCGATTTCAAAACGCTCAAAACTTGGCAATTCGCTTCGCCACCGGCGCAGAATAAGACTCAGGCCACGCTCTACAACGATGCTCTTTTTGACGGTCGCGTGAAGACTGCCTTGGACACGACGCTGGGCCAGAAGGGATATTCCCAAGTTCTTGAGGGCGGCGGGGCCGACTTCTATGTGGCTTTTTTCCGCGTGGTGGATAAGAAGCTTTCAGTGACCACCATGAATAACTATTACGGTTATGGCCCAGGCTGGGGTTGGGGGTACGGCGATGGCATGGGTTGGGGCTGGGGTTCGGGCGGTTTCGGATCGCAGACCTTCGTGAATAGCTATAAGCAAGGGACTCTCATCATCGATATTACGACGGACGATGGAAAGAACTTGCTCTGGCGTGGAACCGGATCGGCTCGGCTTGAGTCTTCGGACAGCCCTGAAGCCGCTCAGAAGAAGATCACGAACGAAGTTCAAAAGATCTTGGCCAAGTTTCCGCCGCCGCCCGCTAAGAAGAAATAGGTCTCGGGCCTAGGCGGAGCAGGTCCAGTGGGTGGAGAAGGTGATCGCCCGAGCTCTCAGGCGGAATCCTTCTCTTTTTGGACTTCTGCGATCTGCTGCTCGACGACGCCCATCAGCGGGGCGACGCGGGGGTAGCCGGCGTACTGCGTCATGTGGATGAGGATCTCTCGAAGCTGTTCTGGCGTGAGTTCCTCATTCTTCAGGGCGGCTTTGGCTTGAATGCCAAAAGTCATGGATTCACCGAGTGCGCAAATAGCGCCCATCATGACCAATCGTCGGTCCCTTTGACTGAGGGCCGGTCGAGTCCAAACGTCGCCAAAGAGATTTTCGATCATGAGGTCAAAGAATTCACTGCTCCCGCGCGGAAGCGCCACGACGTCGCCGCAGTAGACTTCTTTGAATTTCTTTAATCCTCTTTCCCAGCGATCTTCTTCGGACATGGTGATCTCTCCTTTGGATGATATTCGGATTTCTCAAGGACGTATTTAGCTGATTAGAGGGTCCTGAGTGGCCTCCGGTTGAACTTCGATTAGATCCAGTCGAACGCCTGGAGAAGTCGTAACGGCCGTCACAACCGCTCGGGCGACAGCCTCGGCGGGCATCACGCCCGAGTGGCGTTGAAGCCCAAAGTGTCGCCAGCGGTGAAGGAGTTGTTTGATTTTTTCGGCCCCCCATGTGGCGGCATACTCTGAGACAGCAGGCCCCGGACGAACCACGGTGGATCGAATTCCCGTGCCTTCGAGTTCAAGGGCGAGGGTTGAAGAAAAAGCCTCGAGGGCGACTTTGGTCGCAGTGTAGACGGATTGATGGGGCCTTGGGAAACGCGTGGCATCTGAACTGATATGGACGAGGTCGCCCCGACTCTTTGTTTTGATGAGGGGGACCAGAAAACGACGTGACATCTGAATCGCACCCAAAAGGTTGACATCGAGTTCTTGACGCACCTGTTGGATTTCAAGTTCGTGCACCGGGGCAGGGTGGCTGAGCCCAGCATTATTGACGACGATATCAGCACACCCGAAACGGTCTTCGACGGCGTTAAAAAAAGACTCAACGCTCTCGTGATCGGCAACATCGAGCCCATGAGCTAAGCAAGTCCCGCCCGCGGCTTCTACGCGCTCGGACGTCTGCTGGAGCCGGTCACGCCGTCTCGCCCCGACGGCCACGTTGAAGCCAAGTTCGCCGAAGGCGACAGCCATGGCTACCCCGAGTCCCGAAGAGGCTCCCGTAACGATGGCTGTTCTCGTTTGCTTTGAAGTGGACTCATTCGTCATGGGTCCTGTATAGCAATGCTCTCAGGCAGCCGCCGACTCGATTTCTCCGATCAATTCTCGCCGGCTAGGGCCCATTCGGACGGACTTCCTTTCGCCTCGGCGCTGCCAGACAGCTAAAATGCGCGGTAGAAGGTCGGGCTGCGCCAAAATGTCGTTGGGAGCCTCCAGCATATTGAAGACCCGCATGAGTGCTCGCATGACCACGATGTCCTCTTGCATGGCTGGCATCACTCCGTCCCTCAGCAGGGAGCGCATGTAGGCTTTAGGGTCCACGCTGCCGTCAGGTCGTTGGAACTCGTACGCATCCTCGCCGCTTTCTTCCATTTGGGCCATTTCTTGGGCCCCCCGGTCTTGGACTCTCATGTTTTCGTACCAAGGTACAATTTCTCGAATGAGCCCTTCGTCCAGTTCTCGGGCAAAGGCGAGTGGATCGCCTGGGTGAGCGTCAAGAGCTTCCGCCATCAGCCATGCGCTCACCCATGAAAGGGTACAGCCTCGACCCGCAATGGGATTCATGTGAATGAGTGAGTCGCCAATGGGAAAGAGCCCGAGAGCCCGTGGTTGCCCGTCTTTCACAAAAAAACGGCGCGTGTTCTTCAGGTTTGCGTAGGTGTAGACATCCGTGATGGGCTCCGATATTTCGTCCTTCATCCACTCTCGCGTCGCCGGTAGGTGCTTCGCGATGGTCTGGAAGACTTCCTCGTGGCGCATCTTGCGCAGACTGTCGTCTGTGGGTGAGGCCGCGAGCGTAATGGAAAAGACTCCCGAATCGCCTTGGAAAATGGCGTACTTGAGATAGCCGAGGTCTCCTGCGATGGGCCCTTCGATAGGAGGAGGTGTGGCGCCTTCCCGCACACGATAAAAACGCGAGCAGTAGAAGATCCCGCAGGATTCCGTTTCCTGCTCCATAGGTTCACTATCAATCGCTTCAAGCCAATGTTTCAGATGACTGTTTCGACCCGAGGCGTCGATGACGAGATCGGCGTGCAGATCTTCAGTTTTCCCGTCTCCCGTTTTGATTTGAACCCCGGTCACCCGAGGGAGCCCCGCTTCTTCATCCATTTCTGAGATGAGACCGAGAACTTCGACTCCGGTGCGTCGCACCGCGTCTGTATGCTGGTCCACGTGTTTTTGTAGAACCCAGTCCAAGGTGATTCGGCGACAGGCTAGGAGAACCAGTTCGTCGTCTTCGGGGATGAACTCGGGGGCACTCTGCGTTTCCTCCACCATCTTGCGGAAGTTCAGCGTCTCTGCGCCGGCGGCCATCAATTCGTCGTATAAAACAGGCAGTTTTTCCTTAATTCCATTGTGAAGGCGCGCGAGAAAGGCGTGAGAGTGACGTGTCTGAGGAGCGCCTCGACGTTCCCAGCTTTCAAAGGCTTCCACCGGTGAATCACAGGGAGTCAGATCTTCTTTCTCGAGGACGGTGACCTGATGCCCGCTCTGCGAGAGCGCGAGCGTTGAAAAAAGACCTGCCGCGCTACTTCCTACTACAACCACGTTCTTGCCGCTCATTTCGTGCTCCCGCTTTCTGTACTGATAAAATGACAACCTCTTTAACTGTATCTGGCTTCTGGATGATGGCAAAAGCCTCGTGCTCAGAGCACTGCTGTGACTCCCCAAGCGAAATTCCTGTCCCAGTTTTCGCTGTTTTCCTCTTTTTAGGACTCGAAGAGGCTCGTTATGACTTCTCGGAGAGTTCTTTTAGCAGCCTTTTTGATCGGCTCTCGGGAATCAGAGCGCTTAATCACGGTTGACGCGTATCTGGTCGCTGGCCTTTTGCGCTGGGCCTGAGGGCTCGCGCTCTCAGTCACATGGGCGTGATCAAAGTGATAGCCTTCCGGGGTCACCACCTAGGGAGGGACGGGCTTGAGCTCGCGAAGAAGCAAGAGTGCGGAAGAGGTCAAGCCGCTGCCTTCGGCCGCGGTCCGATATGCGTTGGGCCTCCTTGTGGTCGTCTATGTCTTCAACTTTATTGATCGGTCGATTCTTTCGATTTTATTGGAGCCCATTAAAGAAGAATTTCATGTGTCCGACACGGCGCTTGGATTTCTTTCGGGTATCGCCTTCGCCGCATTTTATACGCTTATGGGGATTCCCATTGCACGGTGGGCCGATACGGGCCGCCGGACGCGCATCATCTCGCTGGCCATTTTTGTTTGGAGCGGGATGACGGCTCTGACTGGGTTGGCTCAAAACTTTGCGCAACTCGCTCTGGCGCGTGTAGGAGTCGGGGTGGGTGAAGCGGGATGCAGCCCCCCCGCTCACTCTTTGATCTCGGATTACTTTCCTGCAGAACGTCGAGCCACGGCCCTGGCCATTTATGCCTTAGGGATCCCCATCGGCAGTGGGATTGGTAGTTTGACCGGCGGATGGATCAATGAGTGGTTCGATTGGCGGACGGCTTTCATCGTAGTGGGCTTACCCGGTGTCGCTTTGGCCGTGCTCGTTCGCTTTACGTTGCCTGAGCCGGTGCGGGGTGTCTATGACGATCTCGCGGCGCGGAATGCGCAACGCAGGCCAGTCTCTGAAGTCTTATCTTTTATCTGGGGACTTCGGTCGTTTCGTCATATGTCCTTTGGGGCTGCCCTGCATTCTTTTTACGCTTATGGGGTGGCTTCTTTCGTAGCAGCCTTCTTTATGCGTTCACATGAGATGCCCAGTGGAGAATTGGGTACATGGCTTGCTGTCATTGGATGTACGGGTGGTGTGCTGGGTACTTTTTTAGGGGGATATTTCAGTGATCTATTGGCTCAGCGCGACCTCCGGTGGCAGATGTGGGTTCCGGCAATCGCGACGGCTGGGGCTCTGCCTTTTGCTTTCTTAGTCTATCTCTGGCCCGACGGAAGGACGGCTCTTCTGCTGTCTGTTCCCGTCTCGATTCTAGGCGGAATGTGGCTTGGTCCGACTTTTGCCATGACTCAAACTTTAGTGCCGCCCGTGATGCGAGCGACGGCCTCGGCGATTCTGCTTTTTATTATCAATATCATTGGCCTGGGTCTCGGGCCTCAGTTCGTTGGAATTTTGAGTGATCTCCTTGAGCCTCAGCTTGGAGTGCAGTCTCTTCGTTATGCGCTTCTCATTATCGTTGTCATCTTTTCGTTGTGGTCGGTTTTTCACTACCTCCGCGCTTCTCGTACAGTGATCGAAGATATGAAGGCCAAGCAGCATCTTGTCTGATTCTCGCGACAGGTAGGCATGGAGACACATTTAGTTTGATCCGCGAGTTGCTTTTTCGACTGATGTCGCGTGATCGAGTACTCTTCGATCATGCTTCAAGGGTTTTCGGAATCGAATCGCCACGAGGTTCTGTGGGACGGAGAGTGCGGTTTCTGCGGCCGGGCGATGAATTGGATTGAGCGCCGTGATGACGGTTCGCAGCTTGAGTTTATTCCCTATCAAGCGATCCCAACCCCGCCGATGACTCCAGAGTTGGCGAAGGCCTGCGCTTATGCCTTGCATGTTCGTACGCGCGATGGGGAGATGATTGAGGCCGGTCGAGCAACGCTTTTTGTGTTAGATCAAGTGGGCTTCACTGTGCTCGCCCGCATCTTAGGGCTTCGGCCATTTGTCTGGGGGTTTGAGTTGGCTTACTGGATCTTGGCGCGAAATCGACACGTCTTTGGACGTTTTTTGTTTCGAGGCGAGGCGCCACGGCATTGGAATAAACCGACCCCCTAAGGGTGGCTGAGGCATCTATCTTTTTCATGGCCTCACGAGGCCGAACCCTTCCCTAAAAGAAATCAGCCCGAGGTTTTCCGGACGAATCATAGACAGGGCTCTGTGCGTCGATGCGATACTTGCTGACCTCTGCAGCGGTGACTCCGAATCGACCGAGCGTGGCCAGCATGTTCTTGTAATGGGGGCCAGCGAGATGGGCTTCAAGGGCTTCTTCATTTTTCCAACGTTCAAAGACATGGATACAGCCGGCTTCTTGTGGGTGAAAGCTCCAGTCGTAGTCGAGGCATCCCGATTGACTCTGCCCCCCTTGGACATGAGGCCACGCGGCTTTTAAAGCCTCCTCGATACGTGAGGGGTCGAGCCGGATCACTCCTGCGATGATGATCAAAAGAGAGGCCTCCGCACCCGAGCAAGAGAGCCTCTCGGTGCTGTTCGCGGCACATGAAAAAGGGAGTGCATGCTTAGTCTTTCCTGTGGTTTTGATCAGAATTAGTTTAGTCTTCTCTTCAGTTGAATCGCCTAAGTCTAGGACTTAATGAGGGGTGGATGTTAGTGTACCGATACGGAGGATTCTGGATTTGACCATGCCCCAACGTGCTCTATTGGTTTGCGGCGGTCGCTTTCACGATTTCGACTTCGCGCGTTCGGAAATCCTCAGTCTGCTGGGCGCGCACCCCGATGTTCGGACCCGAGTTTTTGAAGATTTCCGAGAGATGTCGGCCTTGGCCGAGGCGAACTTCTTGGTGACGTATACCTGTGACGTCAGGCCCACTGAGTCAGAGCAAGAGGCTTTAGCCGATTTTGTCCGAAAGGGAGGCCGTTGGCTAGCTCTGCACGGAACGAACTCGATTCTTGAATTTGACAAGGAGGGGATTGTTCATTGTCCAAAAGCGGCGCCGCTTTTTAGTGAGGTTCTGGGCTCGCGGTTTCTAGGGCATCCACCCATTTCAGCCTACCGTGTAGATGTGAGTCAGCCCGAACATCCTTTGGTGGTTGGGATCGAGTCCTTTGAAGTGAATGATGAACTTTATTTATGCGAGTTGAGTGCTGAGATCGACACCCTTTTGGAGACTGACTTCTCCGGGAATATTTCGGGCTTCGCTCATTCTGATTGGTCCCAAGTCGCCCCTCGCCCGGTGATGTACTTGCGCAATTATGGGAAGGGGCAGGTGCTCTACAATACGCTGGGTCATTGCCGGGGGCGTTATGACATGCAACCCCTCATCTTGGATTATCCCCAGGTGGAGCGTGGAGCGTGGGAGCAACCTGTCTATTACGAACTCCTGCGTCGAGGCCTCATCTGGGCGAAAGGGCAGTTGTAAACGAAAAAAACCGCAAAGGATCGCCGAGCGCGAACGATCGCAATCGAATATTTAATCTTGAATTCACCCACGCTCAAGAAAATAAAAGAAAAGGAAGTGAGTCCATGTCGAGTTTGTCCGCACTTCTTGACGATTACAATCCACTGGATCCGGAGACGCTCATTGACCCGTATTCATATTTAGAGGCACTCCGAGCGGAAGCGCCGGTTTATCACTGCCCCAAGACAGGTCTCTATATTGTTTCGACTTATGCACTGGTTCGAGATGTGCTTTCAGACAATGAACTCTTTTCAAGTGAGTTCGGTGCGAGTTTGGGGGGAGCGGCGGTGCCCCAGGAGGTACTCGAAGTCCAAAATCAGGGCTATCCAGCGGTGAATACCATGCTGACTGCGGATAACCCCGAACATAAGCGATATCGGGGGATGGTGAATAAGGCTTTTACGCCTCGACGTATCAAGGTGATTGCCCCATCCATTGAGAAGATTTCCTCCGACTTAATCGATGGCTTCATCCAAGATGGGTGCGTTGAGGTTCTGTCTCAATTTTCAGTTGAGCTGCCCCTCTCCGTGATTGCCGATCAGCTTGGTGTCCCCCGGACCGACCTTCCTCAATTTAAGCGTTGGACAGATGGATTTGTCGCTCAACTCGGAGGAATGGCGGGGCCGGAAGGGGCCGTGGAGGCGGCTCGACTTATTTTGGAGTTTCAGCATTACTTCGCGGACCGACTCGCTGAAGCCCGCGATTCACCACGAGAAGATATTATCTCGGACCTCGTGCGCGCGCGTGTGGAGGGGGAGGCGCCGCTTGACGTGGCCGAGAGTCTCTCCATCCTTCAACAACTTTTAGTGGCGGGCAACGAGACAACAGCTGACGCGATCGCAGAGGGGTGCTGGTTGCTGGCTCGGCATCCGGAGGTCCAGGCGGCTGTCCGGAGAGACCCAGATCTTATTCATAATTTGGTCGAAGAGGTGCTGCGCCTAGCGAGCCCAACCGCCAACATGTGGCGAGTCGCGAAACGAGGCACGGAGCTTGGAGGCGTAGAAATCCCAAAGGGTGCATTTGTGCTGTTGAGTTTTACTTCGGCGAATCGAGATGAAAGTGTGTTTTCTGAGCCGAACCGCTTTGAGATTGAGCGAAAAAATGCTCGCGAACATCTGGCTTTCGGCCGCGGTGTGCATGTTTGTGTGGCGGCTTCGCTGGCTCGGCGCGAAATGCAGATTGCCTTTCGGGATCTAACCGAACGACTGGGGGCGTTTTCGATTGACCCTACGGCCGAGCCCCCGCGCCATAGACCCAATATACTGCTCCATGGCTTGTCTTCGTTGCATCTGCGTTTCGATCATGCGTGAGGGAAAAACCAAGTGCGTTCAAGGGGTGTAAAAAGAATTTTTATTTTTCTTTCTCCAAGACCTACACAGAATGGAGACGGTGGACGATTCTGTCTGGGTCTCTCTGGTTCCAGGTCCCCCTCAATTTGAAAGTAGAAAGATGATGTCCGTCTATTCGAAATTCTTAAGGGAGCTTCAGACTTCTCGCAGAAGATGGCTGGTCAGTGGTGCGGCTGGTTTTATCGGTACGCATCTCGTGGAGACGCTGTTGAACTTGGGGCAGGAGGTCGTCGGCATAGACAACCTTTCGGCTGGAGGAAAAGCGAACCTCGAAGCTGTGCTGACCCGTGTTTCCCCTGACCACAAGTCTAAATTTGAATTTTATGAAATGGATATTTCGGATATCGAGAAATGCCGTCGGCACTGCGAGGGTATTCAATATGTTCTTCATCAGGCGGCGCTGACTTCGGTGCCCCGATCCATCAAAGAGCCGTTTTTAGCTCATCGGTGTAACGTTGAAGGCTTTTTGAAGCTGGCTCTCGCTGCTCAAGAATCGGGGGTTGAGGCATTTGTCTACGCATCTTCGGCGAGTGTTTACGGTCAGGGGCAAGGGAGTCCTCTCTCTGAGGAGGCTCCGCTAATGCCTGCTTCCCCGTACGGGACCACAAAATGGATTGATGAAATTTATGCACAGAGGCTCGGTCAGGAAAGCCCAATGCGTTTTTTCGGGCTGCGTTATTTCAATGTGATTGGACCGGGGCAGGATGCGACGGCTTCTTACGCAGCGGTTGTTCCTCGCTGGATTCATGCTTTGGTGAGAAACGAAAGGACCGAGATTTTTGGGGATGGCGAGACGACGAGAGACTTTTGCGATGTGGAAGATGTTGTCCAAGCTAATCTGTTGGCCGCTGTGACGCCGACTGGTTCTGTTGAGATCTGTAATATCGGATCAGGCCTTGGAACTCGTCTTGTCGAACTGCATGAGACGATCGTTCGATTGTTGAAGGAAGACGGCATTGTGTGCCCTCCGAATGCACCCCGGTTTGGACCTTTTCGGGCAGGCGACGTAGATCGGAGCGTCGCGGATATATCTAAGGCCATCAAAATTTTAGGGTATGCACCCGAGGTGAGTTTAGAGGTGAGTCTGAAAAGAGTGATACGGCATGCGCTGGGTAAGGGCTGGCCAGAGTGAATTCAGAAAATTCTGTTTCGGGCCATTTTGCGGACGGGGTTTGAACTCCGCCTTGTTTTTCTGTTGAGGCCCAAGAAAGTCAGGCAAGTCATCGCGAGTGTTGAACCCACGGAGCCGAGCAACGATACGGTGGGGATCTGTTCGTACTCGTAGAGAGGTTGCCCCACCCGTTCGCTGAGCGTTAAAAAATTGGCTCCGTGGCTTTCGAAGGCAATGGCTTCCCCTTGTGGCTCTGAACTCAAGGGGAGGGTGCAAGGCGACTTCCCGAGAGCTGAGGAGATGGATTCTCCGTCGGCGCGCTGCCAGAGGTGCGCTTGTGTGTAGCTGCGTACAATGATGGATTGCCCGTTCGAAGAGATATCGCCTCCCGTGATTAGGCGTTGCGACAGGCTTCCTGAAAAATCGATTTCAAAGAGAAATTCAAGTGGGGTAGGGCTCGAAGGACTCTGAGGGAAAGGGGCCCTGTAGAGACGACTCTTTCCGCCGCTTCGATTCTTTGTCAATAAATAGAGGTNGCCATTGTTGGGGTCCACCATGAGCGTCTCGGCGTCGTGGGCTTGGTCAGGGTAGGTAAACGTGAGAGCGNCTGCGTCAGAGAGAGGCAGAGGGTTTGAGCCTGGGCTGGTGGGAACCATGGGCTCAGGCACTCGGTAGANTGTGATGGAAGAGCGAACACGATTGTTGTCCCCGATGTCTCCGATGTAGACATAGTCTTGGTTCGGTGACGGCCCGGGCCCCACGGCGATGTCTTCCCAGTCTCGATTGGAAGTCCCGGTTAACGTATATGCGGATCGAAGAGCCCCATTTCCGCTGAGAGCGAAAAGGACGGCTGGGTTTCCACTGTCGTTATGAGTCCACAGAAGGTTTGTTTGCGATCGGCTTACAGCGAGCCCAGAGGCCTCTGTGAGATCCCCGGTTTCGACGTGCCCTCGAACGGTGGCCTGTTTGTAGCTGGGGCAGGCCTGAGTGGCCTGACTCGATGTTGGCCCAAAAAGCAAAAAGAAGCCAAGGCTGACCACTCCGATTCTTAAAAGTGGGATCGTTTTTATCAAGCGCGCGAGGGGCTCCAACTTATTGGCCGTAGCTGGCTACTAATTTTTCTACTTCAGCGGCGACGGGGTCGTATAGGGCTTGAATGTTCACCTTTTCCTTGGCCGTCATTCTTTTAGAAATCATGGTAATCGGNAAGAAGATCGGTTGAGTGTCTTTGAATCGAAGAGCTCGACTGTGTCCGATTTTATCGTCAATGATGATCCACTTTAAATTGAGGTTCTGCGCCATGACATCCCCCAAAACAAGGCCCAGGACCTGCTGGTCCATGATGTCCTCTTTTGGAATGAAATTTCCGTCAACGAGCCTTTGTAGAATTCTTAAATTTCGAAGACTCCCTCCTCGGAGAGGTGTACCGAGATAGCGTAAGGAAAGTTCGTTTGCCCGCGTTCGTTGTCGTTCAGACTTCATGAGATCAGAGGGCCCTGGGTTTTCAATCGTGCGAAGAACCTGAGCTTGTACGGGGTTTGTCAGGCTCAGCGGACCGAGAATCAGCGTCATGAGTATCGCAGCGNCAATACGAAGGATAGTNCGGTTGACGAAAGCGAGGCGCGCGAAGTCCAGGAGTGGGCTGGGGAGGGAATGAATCTTCATGGAAAAAGGTCCTCTGCAGAGTTTGGGTCTACCAATAGGCCCCTGCAGTATAGCTCAAGACCTTCATGGGAAGAGGTCTTCATGCCTTTGAAAAGTTAAGTCGCTTAAAGAGGGACTGCAGGTTCGACTTCTTTTCGGGCAGTTCGATTCTTCAGGCTGTCTTAAGTGAAAGAACTTTGTAGCCGGCCGAATTCTGCAAGGTTTTGACTTCCCCGAGTTGCCGCANCGCGCTTTCATAAGGAAGGGTTCGGTTAGCGACAATGAGGATGATGCCCCCAGGAGCGACGGCGAGACTCGCAGCTTCAAACATGGCGTGGGCGGCATCGAGATTGACCTCTTTCCCGCCGTGGAAGGGAGGGTTTAAGAGCACGAGGTCAAATTCCGAAAGAGGAGTCGCTTCCTGAGCATCCCACCACTGCGCTTCGCATCTTGATTGGAGCCCGAGGGCTTCTGCGTTGAGNTGAGCACAATCGATGGCGCGAGCGTCGCCATCCAGAAGGAGTGCGGAGGCGTTAGGCCAGACTTTGAGTGCGCTTAAGCCAAGAGGACCGACACCGCAGCCGAGGTCGAGTATTCGATCGGGCGGATCGCAATCCTGGAGATGATTCAGAAGGAGCTTTGTTCCGGAGTCGAGTCTTTGGGCACTGAAGACACCCGGTTTTGTAAGAAGTGTGATGGCTTCATGATTTGCGATGGGAACATCGAATGGGTTGGTTTCAGGTGGAACGGGGCCGTCNTTGGAGTCGCGCTCAAAGGCGACAATTCGGGCGTGTCGGCGATTCGCTAGAATTCGAGGCCTTTGTCCGAGTTCCCCAGCGAGGCGTTTGACAGCGGACGTGATCCCGAGTTTGTTGCCTCCGCAAAAGAGAAGTTGTCCGCCCGGTTGGAGGTGGTGCCAAGCATCGGCGAGATCTTGCCAGGTGGCGGCTCTGCTTTTTTGGAGATGAACGAGGCACTGATGGAACTGAGCATCCAGAAGTTGCTGGGCCGANGGAAAAGAACGGAGTTCCCGCGCCTGAGCTTCGAGCCATTCAGCCCGCCAAGGAAGGACGGCGACGCCGCCGCACTGTGGGAGAGCCATCGTGCCTTGAAATTCACAAATGGGTTCGTTTCTCAGGACCCCTGGGTCGAGGACTAATTCGTCGGCAGCCATCGGGGCAGCATAGGGGATGGCGGCTCTTGTCTCCCCATTGCGCGAAATAAAATTATCGATTGATCGTCGTATCGGACTTTCTTAAAAGAACGGGCAAAATGACTAGGAGTCCAAGGCAGGCAAGGCTGGCGTACTGGGCGGGAGCTTTCGGACTAACATGCTCGCTCAACCAACCCGTAGTGAGGTTAGAAAGAATGGATCCGAGGCCAACNCCGATCATCCCCAAGATCCCTTGCCCCGTTGAGCGTAGGGCGTGAGGCATGATTCGGTCGGCATAAAGAGGGACACCCACAATCACGCCCCAAACNGTGACTCCATGGAGGATTTGTGCGGCATAGACCCACTGAAGATCATCGACGAAGCCGCTGATTCCCCAGCGAAGAGAGGCTGCGGCCAGTCCGATGGCAATCACACTCCTGGGGCCGATTTTCTTCATGGTTGCGCCGACCCAAAAGATCAGAGGGACTTCAAGAATCAGCATAATCAGCCACATTTCACTAATGGCCTCAAGTCCCCCACCGTGTGCGCGGACCAGAATGGGGAAGAGGACGGTGGGTCCCTGGAGTAAAAAATAAGCCACAAGTGAAAAGACGAGGACCCTGATGAAGGCTGCATTTTGTATGAGCCTTAGCCATTCGCTCGGGGGAGTCGGCTTTTGCGCCGTTGAGTGCTTTGGAAGAGTGAGGGCGAGCAGGGCTGCAATGAGTACAGAAAAGCCCGCGAGAGGAAAAATCCAGATGAGATCTGGATTTGAGACGGGGGAGGTTTGCTCGTCAAAGTCAGGCAAGCGTTCTAGGAGGATAGGCAGCATTCCCACGCTGAACGCATACCCAAGGGTTCCCATGACGCGTACTCTTCCGAAAGCCTTCTCGGGAGGTGCGGTGAGGTAGCCTAGGCTTGTGGAGACGCCCATGGGGGTTAGCGCTGGGGCAAAACAAGCCAAAAAAGCTGTGGTGATCAGGTAACCGTAGAAGCCATTGGGGAGTGTCAGCAGGGCGTAGCCCACTCCTGTGCCAAGAGCGACCAGGGCGAGTACGCGAGCTCGTGCTCCGGTGCGATCGCCGAGTCCACCCCAGAACGGTTGAGCCAGCATGCCGACAAGCGGCATCGTAGCAACCACCATGCCGATTTGACTTCCCGAGAGGCCCACGTTTTCGCTTAAGTAGAACGAGTAGAACGGAAAGTAGAGGCCGAGGCCGGCCATCATAAAGCACCAGATGCCGCCGAGGGCGAAGAGAGGTTGATCTTCACCGGCCTCGTCGTTTAAGGCTTTTCGAGGAGTGCCCTTCACTTCGGGTTCGAGTGAGTCGGAGAAGAGGTCCGGCTCTGCGCAAAATGTCGCGAAAGAGGCCAGGAAACCAGAGCTGCGATGCTCGCCGTCATAGCGAGAAAATTGCCCATTCGTTGGTTTGCGTCGATCATACGAAGGGCGGGCCAACCTGGAATCTCAACCGTCAGCAAAAAGGGTGCAACGGCACAGTAGGCTAAGGCCGCCATGATGAAACATTCAATGAAGAGACTCGCAGGTCCAGGTTGTTTTGCTTCTTGAGCATGAGCGGCCGTCGCTCTGCGAATTCGAAAACGCCGGATGAGGGGCATAAAGGCGAGTGTGAGAAGGAGTTGAGGCAGTAGGCCTTTAAGGAAGACGACTTTATAGTAAAGCGTGGCCATGGATCCGGCCCCGGCTGGGCCTTCGCTGCCGAAGAGAGAGGCTCCGGCCCATAAGAGTGTCGAGCCCAGAACCAAGAGGAGGATGGATTGAAGTGCGGGAGGGAAGCGATGCATGGCGAGATGAGTCCTCTGAGTGGGCGAAAGACACAGTTTAAGCGCAAGGCTCCTTGTGTGCACGATTTGGCCGACGACTGGCTGCGGGCTCTCGGAAACAGATCCACGGAGGGAGGAGTAGGAGAAAGAAAATGAAGCGATCAGTCCATTAAAGGGGGGCGAAGTCGGGCGAGGTGATCATTCATCATCCGGTTTTTTGGGTCCCACTGGTTGCGAATACGCCACCAGTCGAGCCAGCGGGGGTAGAGGGAACTTAGGTCGGCCTGATTGAGGAAGTGGACTTTCCCCCAATGGGGTCGTCCTCCATATTTTCTAAAAATCTTTTCGCAGGCTCGAAAAAGAGGTTCATCACTTTGATCGGCCCCCTGATGAACAGAGATCGTCACGGTGGGAACATTTTGAGTCGTCGAGAGCCATGCGTCGTCGGCGGCGAGGGTACGGTACTCGATGGGCCAAGTGAGCTCAGGGAAGTCCTGGGTTATTTTTTTTCGTAACTCGCGAACGCATGCAGGTCCATCTTGCTCGGCCACCGAGTACTCCATTTCAGAATGTTTATCAGGACGGTGGTTGGCCAGCACTTCATAGCTCCAGGCGAGACGCTTGCCCTCGGCCGCGAGAGGGTAGACGGGGTCCGCCTCGGTTTCTTCAAGTGCTTTGCAGGCCGCGCGCTGACCGCCTGGCATCCAAAAAAACTCGAGGTGGCGAGATGCGCGACTGAGCTCGTCGATCCGTTCGAGCACATGATCAAGGTCTTCTAGCCAGAGTCGTTCTTGTAATTTGTAGGCGGGTCGAACGGAAAGGCTGACCTCGGAAAGAATGCCGGCCGCTCCAAGGCCAATTCGGTTCACCTCAAAGAGATCAGGTTCAATCTCGCGGGAGCATTCGATAATTTCTCCTGAAGGCAAGACGAGTCGTGCGGACTGCATGCCTGCCGAGAGGTTCTGGAGTGAGCGGCCGGTCCCATGGGTGCCCGTGGCGATGGCTCCGCCGATGGATTGACGGTCGATGTCGCCTTGATTGAGCAAAGCCACACCTTCATCACGCAGAGGGAGGCCAAGATCGGAGATGCGGGTGCCCCCTCTGATCTGAGCCAATTGGGCTGACCGATCCACGCTCACCACGCCACTGATCCCATGAAGGTCGATGAGCGTGCCGGGAGTGGGGACCAATCGTGAGTGGCTGTGAGCGGCTCCCAGTGCGCGAACTGGAGAATCGGTGGTGTCAGTCTCGCAGAGAAGGTCGCTGAGCTCTGCTTCCGAAGCAGGTGTTCTAATTTGCTTCGGTTGAGCGACTACTTTCCCTGACCAGTTGTTCCACTTAGGCACTTGAATTCCTTTTTAATTAGGCTTTTAAAGAGTAGATCGAGAATCGGTGTATGTCTGGAAAGGAAGAAATTTCTTTTAGATATTTCCTCGGGTGTTATGTTAAAGCCTGTAGGTTTTTCCCTTTGATATTCATCTGCCCCCAATAGGAGTTCTTTATATGCGCATTACTCTGGCTGAATCCATGTGTGACCCGAGTCAATATGTGCCCTTGGCTCAAGCGGCGGACCAGGCGGGATATCACGCGCTGACCATCCCGGATAGCATCTGTTACCCCGAGTTTTCAGACAGCAAATACCCCTACACGCCCGACGGAAATCGTGAGTTTTTAGATGGAAAACCTTTTATCGAACCCATGATCTTGGCTGCGACCCTTGCGGCGGTGACGGAACGTCTCTGCTTCTCAACCTTTGTTGTCAAATTGCCCATTCGGAATCCTGTCCTGATGGCAAAGCAGGCCATGTCATTGGCGGTGATGAGCCAGAATCGGTTTACCTTCGGCGTAGGGATCTCGCCTTGGCCTGAGGATTTCGCCATTACCGGCACGCCTTGGAAAGGGCGAGGTCGCCGGATGGATGAGATGATTGAAGTGATTCGCGGGCTTTCTACGGGCGATTACTACGAGTTTCATGGTGAGTTCTTCGATATCCAAAGTATTAAGATGAGCCCAGCGCCCACCGTTCCGATTCCGATTCTGATCGGAGGACATTCTGACGCTGCATTGCGGCGTGCGGCTCGAGTGGGGGACGGATGGATGCACGCCGGTGGCGACCTTGAGGAACTTCGCAAAATGATGGAGCGCTTATCGGAGTTCCGGTTGGAATATGGACGTGAGAAAGAGCCCTTTGAGATTCACGTCATTTCCATGGACGGCTACACGGTGGAAGGTCTTAAGAGGCTCGCCGATGTCGGTGTGACAGATGTGATTATTGGGTTCAGAAATAGCTACGAGAAGGACGAGACACCCCTTCAGAAAAAGCTGGACTCCATCAACACCTTCGCGGACCTCGTGATTTCAAAGATCTAAAGCAGTTCTACTGGAATTCAATCCCAACTCTGAAGCCGAGCGTATCGAGCCCTGGATTTGGTGGGTTGACGCCTGCGTTTGAGATGTGCTGCCAGTTAAGGCCGGCGAGGAGTGCAAAGCGATCATCCAGAGCCCAGCGCACGCCCACGGTGGTATGGATGAAGAAGCAGATCCCATCAGCTTGATCTTGTAATTTGAAGTCGAGACGGCCGACGCCGAGGCCGACTTCAAAGTAAGGGCGGAGACGTTGTCGGGGGCGAATGGTGTACCGAATGGCAGCAACTGCTCCCCCTGCATTTCCTCGCCATGGCTCGAAATTCAAAACCACGGTGCCCATGATCAGGCCATCGAGGGTTCCCTGATACCACCGAGTCCCGTCGCCTATGCTCGTGAGGCGCATGCGGATCGAGGGCTCAATGGCCATCCACTCCACATCCCCGACGTTCAATCCTTTTTGAACGCTCCGGACGGCTACGCCCTCTCCGTAGCCGATCGAAAGGCCAAAGCCAAAACGCTTTTCGTCCTCACTGGCGACGCTCGTGATCGGGGTCACGAAGAGAAAGATTAGCCCAAAGTATAAGGTCCAACGGCTCAAGGTCATGTTTTTAAAAAGGCCTTACGACAACGAGGATAACAATGCCGATCATCAGAAGAGTCGGGGCCTCATTGGCGATTCGGTAGAAGCGTTCGGGACGTGAATTACGATCGTGGGCAAAATCATCACGCCATTTGACCATTTGCCAGTGAGCGAGGCAGAGCCCGGCCACCAAGAGGATTTTGAGCCATAGCCAGAGGCCGGCTGCGGCGAGGTAACCGGGTGAAGCGAGCAGTAGAAAGCCGAAGCCCAGGGAGGCAAGCATGGCTGGAAACATGATCAGTCTGGAAAGCTTATTTTCCATGACTTTGAAGGTTTCTGATCGGTGGGAACCCGCAGGAGCTTGGCAGTGGTAGACGAAAAGCCGCGGAAGATACAAAAGGCCCGCCATCCAGGAGATGATCGAAATAATGTGCAGCGCTTTAATCCACAGAAACGCGTGTATCCAGAACTCGGTCATTCAGGCCTTTTCCCATCCGGAAGGGGCTCCAGAAGAGGAGATTCTAGCGGTTCCGACTCGAGCCAAAAGGGGCGAGCAACTTTGAGTGGCTTCAGGCAGTGAAATGGGCCGGAGATCGCCTATCCCTCGTAGCCAATGCGTGATGGCACGGGTTCGGGTAAGGTTTTGACCTTCATTCCGGGAGCTTCTCCATGTACAGTATTTTGATCTCAATTCTGATAGGTGTGGTCGTGGGCGTGATTTACACGCTGCTTGGCTTTTGGAAGACGTGGGCGATGGGTATCATCTTGGGTGTTCTCGTCGCGGTAGGGAGCTTTATCCTGATTTCGCGTCGTTTGGCGAAGCAGTTTGAACCTCGGTTCCTCCATGCGCAAAAGCAACTTCAGGCCGGGGCAAACCAGTTGGCTCTGAAAACGCTTGAGGAATTGCTGCCGCTGGGACGATGGCAAATTATGCTGAAGGGCCAGATCTATGCTCAGATGGGAATTCTGTCCTACGGGATGGAGCAAGAAGACCGGGCCCTTGGGTATCTCGAGAAAAGTTCCTTGCGTGCCTCGGAAGCACGACTGGCTCTTTCGGCCATTCTTTTTCGTCGGAAGCAATTTGATAAGGCATTCGAGACGATGGATGCGGTGATTCAGTCAAATAAAAAACAGATGTTGCCTTACAACGTGTATGCGTGGATGTTGAGTAAGCAAGGTGATCAAGAAAAAGCCATCGAGCAAATTAGACGCTGCCTCAAGAAAGAACCGAGCAACGAGGCGGCCAAAGATAATTTGTTGCGTCTTCAGAACAACCGAAAGTTAAACATGAAGCAGTTCGGCATGTCTTGGTATGCCCTGAAGCTTGAGAAACCACCGGCTTCGATGCGCCAATATGGGCCCGGTACGCATCGAGGGATGAAGGCGAAGCAGCGCAAGCAAAAGCGTAAAGGCTAAAGCCGGGCGTGCTCTTTTAGATGAATCGAATCTGAAAGAGGCTCCGGTGAACGCCTCTGATCCTCAATTAGTCTTCGTAGATCTCATTACGGACAATTTGATCGAGGATCTCTCGCTTGCGAATGAGCTTGAATTCTTCCGAGCGAGTGAGGAGTACCTCCGCCGCCTCAGGAAAAGAGTTGTAATGTTTGCCTGCGAGTCCTGAGCAGTAGGCGCCCGCACCGCCGATCATGACGGTGTCGCCGACCACAGGTCGAATTAACTGACGCGGCGCAAGCGCTTCCGGGTCACCGGCCGCAGGGGTCATCACATCCCCACTTTCACAACAATGGCCAGCGATCAGGAGATCAATTTTGTCTTCCTTTCCGCCGTCTGAGGCGGGAATGACTTCGATGGGGTGCTGCGCTCCGTATAGGTTGGGTCGCAGGAATTCAGTCATTCCAGTGTCCGTCTTTGCGAAGACGTAGCCATCTTCACCGGTATCTACCACATCCATGACGTTAGCGAGGATGGCCCCTGCGTTGGCAACCAAAAAAGTGCCGGGTTCGATCTCGAGATGGAGCTCGCGACCGTGCTCTTTTGAGAAAATTTGGAAGTCTTCGATGAGGGCGAGTCCGATGGCCTGCAGATCAGCGGTGGTCTCTCCCGGCATACGAGCGACCTTGAAGCCGCCTCCTAAGCTCAGCCGAGTCACTTCAGGCAGTTGGGCTGCGATCGCTAAAGAGAGTCTTGCACAGCGTTTCCAGACCTCTGGGTCTCCTCCGGATCCGATATGGGTGTGCATTCCGGTCACTTTGAGTTGGTGCTCGCTCGCAACGATTTTGACTCGGTGGAGTTGCTCGTGCCAGATTCCGAAGCTTGAGCCTGGGCCTCCCACATTGGTGCGGTTGTTATGCCCCGATCCCATCCCAGGGTTGATGCGCACGCTGACCGAGTGACCGGGAAAGAGCTTTCCAAATGCTTCAAGCTGATGAACAGAGGACGCATTAAAAAGGACGCCTTGATCGACGAGGGACTTAAGGTTTTTCGGGAGTTCTTGAGCGGTCACCTGAATCTGGGAAGGGTCGACGCCCGCTTTAATCGCTCTCTCGGCCTCGAATCCGCTGCTGGCGTCGATATGCAATCCCATGCGGTTCAAGAGGCGAATGATGGCGGCAGTGGGCAGAGCTTTCATCGCGTAGCGGGCGGTGAAATCATAGGCATGAGGAAAAGCCAGCACCTGACGCGCCGATTCCTCTAGGCTCTTCTGGTCATAGACGTAAAGAGGGGTGCCGTATTCGGCCCGAAGGCGACGGATCTGGTCCCGATTGAGAAAAGTCATGATTTTAGAATTCTACCGAGTGAGTGGGTTGAAGCCTGAGCCTAGCACGAGCCTCGTTTCTCTCTAGCGGTATGGGAATTCGGAGGCGCTGAAAAGGGTCGTTTTTAGAGACCGTTTTTGAGTCATTCGAGAGCCGTCGTCAAGCATTTTCGATCTCAAACCCTTACGCTTTACGACAGGAGGAGCCTGTCCCCGGCGCCCATGAAGTCCCGCATCCCGTTTCGAAAGAAAAACATCCGCTCCCTCAGTTCTCGCTCCCGGGAGTGGGGATGGACGGGTTTGGTTTGCGGCTGGAGTCTGTTTTTTTTCATCTTCCTTCAGATTGGGGCGGCTCATTCTTTGCCCCCTTCGGGTTATTATGACGACATCGATTCAAGTGTTCCTGCGGGTCTTCGCGAAGCCCTTCATCTGAGAGTGCATGATCATCAGAGGTTTCCCTATACGTCTTCCGCCGTGGATACATGGGACATCCTCGAACAAGCGGATGAAGACCCCGAAAATGCTTCTGCAATTCTCGATGTCTACGCCAATGGGAGTTACGACAAGCAGGGAGGCGGCGGCGGAGGCTATAATCGTGAGCATGCCTGGCCGAAGTCCTATGGTTTTCCAAATGACGGGAGTGATAATTATCCCTATTCAGATATGCACCACCTCTTCTTGGCGGATGAGAATTACAATAGTTCTCGGAGCAATAAGATCTATGGGTCATGCAATGCAGGTTGCATAGAACGTCCCACCTCTTTTACAGGGGGGACGGGTGGGGGAGAGGGACTGTATCCAGGATATTCGAACTGGACCGAGCCAGGTATCTGGGAGACCTGGATAGGTCGACGTGGAGACGTTGCACGGGCTCTCTTTTATCTCGACGTACGTTATGCGGGCGGAGAGCACGGGGTGACAGGGGCCTCTGAACCGGACCTCATTCTTACGGACGATGTGACTCAAGTTCAAGTGACCGGGTCGAATGCGACCGTGGGATATATGGGAAGGCTATCGACTTTATTGACGTGGCATGATGAGGACCCTGTTGATGATCTTGAGCGTCAGCGCAATGACGTGATTTACGCGTATCAAGGGAACCGGAATCCATTCATTGATCATCCTGAGTGGGTCCCCTGCCTCTTTGGCGACGAATGTGAAGGTTCGCCTCCTGTTGCGACGGTCTTCTCTCCTTGGATCAATGAGATTCACTACGACAATGTTGGGGGAGATCTGGGTGAAGGATTTGAGATCGCTGGGGCATCGGGAATGAATCTCCTGGGGTGGAAAGTGATTCATTACAACGGAGCCGATGGCGGAATTCTCGAGACCTTCGAATTGTCCGGTTCTTTGTCGGAGGGGGACGGTGAGCTTGGCTTTCTCTTCTTCCCGGCCGCTCCTCTTCAGAACGGGTCCTCGGACGGCCTTGCGTTGGTGGAGCCAAGCGGCAATGTCGTTGAGTTCCTGAGTTGGGAAGGGACCGTGACGGCCAGCGAGGGCGCTGCTTTCGGTTTGATCTCGCAGGACATCGGAATCGCAGAGTCAGGCGTGACCCCAATGGGAAATTCTCTTCAACGCACGGGGGCAGGCTCAGAGGCGGCTGATTTTTCTTGGGTCGAAGCTTTGAGTAGCTCGGGGTCACTGAACTCAGGGCAGGTCTGGGTGGTCGCCGTTGAGGTCTCCGGTCTTACGTCGTTCAGCGCTGCTCTGATTTGGGCTCTGATGGGCCTTTCGGGCGTCGTTTCTCTGCGACGGTCGAGGCCGTTTTAGAGCTTCTGACTCGGAGACCTTTGTAAAATTGCATTTCTGCCCATGCTGGGGCGGACCGGAGTGCTAGTCTCGGACGCCATGTCTGCAGAAGAGTCAATCGTACCCTCTAATTTTATTCGAAATCGCGTGGAGGCCGACGTTAAGGATGGCAAGAACGCCGGCCGAGTAGCCACTCGGTTTCCGCCTGAGCCCAATGGCTGTTTGCACATCGGTCATGCGAAGTCCATCGTCCTCAATTTTGGCCTTGCCAAAGAATTTGGCGGGACCTGCAACCTGCGTTTTGATGACACGAATCCAAGCACAGAAGATATGGAGCATGCCGAATCCATTGTCGAAGATATTCGATGGTTGGGTTTCGATTGGGGTGAGAATCTCTTTTATGCATCTGATTATTTTGAGCCGCTCTATCAGATGGCCGTTCGCTTGATTGAGATGGGGCTCGCATTCGTGGATGATCAGAATGCCGAAGAGATTCGGGCGAATCAAGGAACCCTCACCGACGCAGGAACGAATAGTCCTTTTCGGGACCGAACGGTCAGCGAGAATCTTGACCTTTTTGCACGCATGAAGGCGGGCGAATTTGAAGAGGGTGAAAAAGTACTCCGTGCCAAGATCGATATGAGCTCCTCTGTGCTGACTTTGAGGGATCCGTTGATGTACCGGATTCAAAAGGGCGAGCATCCTCGAACGGGCAAGGCGTGGTCTATTTATCCTATGTATGACTTCGCCCATGGTCAGTCGGATGCCATCGAGAAGATTACTCACTCGGTCTGCACTTTGGAATTTCGAGATCATCGCCCTCTGTATAACTGGTTTATCGAGCGGCTTGAACTCAAGCCTGCGCCCGAGCAGATTGAATTTGCTCGCCTTAATCTGACGCATACGATCACGAGTAAAAGAAAGCTAAGAGAATTGGTCGAGGGCGGGCACGTGTCAGGGTGGGACGACCCTCGGATGCCGACTCTGCGGGGAATGCGAAGGCGTGGTTATCCGCCCGCCGCGATTCGTGACTTCTGTGAGGGGGTAGGGGTCGCGAACCGAGATAGTGTGATCGAGCTTTCTCGATTGGAATACAGCATTCGTCAGGACCTTAATAAAAACGCAACGCGAGTGATGAGTGTGTTACGGCCGCTTAAGGTGGTGATCGAAAATTTCCCTGAAGGGGAAGTGGATGAGTTGGAGGCGGTCAATAATCCTGAAGACGAGGCGGCAGGTACTCGAAAAGTGCCTTTCTCGAGAGAGATCTACATCGAACGAGACGACTTTATGGAAGAGCCCCCTAAGAAATTTTTCCGTCTCTCGCCGGGGCGCGAGGTCCGTCTGAGATATGCGTTTTTTATCACGTGCGTGGATGTCGTTAAGGATGAATCAGGTGAAGTGACAGAGCTGCGTTGTACTTACGACCCAGAGACAAGAGGGGGAGATGCACCGGATGGCCGTAAGGTGAAAGGGACCCTGCATTGGGTCTCTGCCGATCATGCCATTGAGGCGGAAGTGCGCCTTTATTCTCACCTATTCGACTGCGAAGATCCCGGTGAACTCTCAAAGGGCCCTGAGTTTATCGATCATCTCAATTCAGAATCGCTTGAGGTGATCGAAAACGCACAGCTTGAGCCGAGCCTTCGCGACGCTGAGCCCGGACACTCCTGTCAGTTTGAGCGCTTAGGTTATTTTTCAATGGATCCCGATTCCACCAAAGCGAAGCCAGTATTCAACCGCACCGTCACCCTTAGAGACACCTGGGGCAAAGTCTTGAAGAAGGAGAAAAAGTAATGTCACGTTATGGAATGACCATCCCCCTGGCAGGTATCCCACTTCACCAACATGAAGACTGTCTGAAGGAGATGGTCGACCTCGGCTATACGGATTTTTGGTCTTCAGAAGCCAATGGACATGACGGGTTTACACCTCTGGCGATGGCGGCGGCCTGGACGCCCACGGCCCGACTTGGCGTAGCCATCATCCCGGCCTATACGCGTGGACCAGCGCTCATGGCTCAGTCTGTGGCTTCCATGGCCGATGGCGCACCAGGGCGTTTTGTGATGGGAATCGGTACCTCTTCGGATGTGATTGTAGGGCGATGGAATGGCATGGAGTTCGAACAGCCTTATCAGCAGGTGCGCGACATGGTTCGTTTTCTTCGAAAGGCGCTGGCCGGGGAGAAGGTGGATGAGAGCTTCGAACGTTTTACCGTCAAGGGCTTCCGCTCTGGCGTAAAGCTTGAGCAGACGCCACCGATCCTCATCGCGGCTTTACGTCAGGGCATGTTGAAGTTGGCCGGGCGTGAGGGAGACGGAGCAATTTTAAACTGGCTATCTGCCGAAGACGTGAAGCGTGTGACCCCTTATGTTCATGCAGGCGGCGAGGGAAAAGAAATCGCCGCTCGAATTTTTGTGCTGCCCACTGCAGACCGTGGAATGGCATTGGCCATAGGGCGACGCGCGGTGGCTGCTTATCTAAACGTGCCTGTCTATGCGGCTTTTCATGAGTGGCTTGGTCGGGGGGATGAATTGGCCGGCATGTGGAAGCACTGGAAAGAAGGCGACCGAGAAGCGGCCCTTGAGGCGATTCCAGAGGAGGTCGTTGATGCATTAATTATCAATGGGCCTCCTGAGGAATGCCGTGAGCACGTGGCGCGTTACGTCGAAAACGGGGTGCACACCCCGGCTCTTGCGATCCTCCATTCTGAGGACTTGAGACAATCGATTCGCGACCTGGCGCCCAGGTGACGGTGAGAAGGCTTTTTGCGAAAAGCCTATGGTCGCTGATCCTGGTTCTCTGCGTGCTCGGAGCAGGTGAGGGGCGCTCGAATCAGGCAGATCGGGACTGGGTCAAACTCTGGGGGCAGGTTCTCAGTCAGCATACTCAGTCGGTGGATGCCGAGGTCGGCACCCGTGTCGATTACGAAGCGCTTTCTAAAAGTGCTCTGTGGCCAGAGTTGATAGAAAGCTTTTCTCGAGTCAATGTTGAGCGAATAGCTGGGCGCGACGAAAAACTAGCTTTTTGGATTAATGCGTACAATATTTTCGCCATCAATATCGTCCTTGAGAATTACCCTGTTGAAGGTATTAAAGATATCGGTTCATGGATTCGCCCCGTTTGGAAGCGCACAGCGGGTCAGATAGGGACGCGAGAGTACTCGCTTGATGAGATCGAGCATCGCATTCTTCGGCCTATGGGTGAGCCGCGAATTCACGGTGCGATCGTCTGCGCTTCCATTTCGTGCCCCAACCTTCTAAGAGAGCCCTACCTCTCCAGTAAGCTTACGGAACAACTCGATGCGAGTTTGCGGGCTTTTTTTCTTCGCCCCGAAAAAGGCATGGCCATCAACCGAAAAAATAAAACTCTCCGTGTGAGTAAAGTTTTCGATTGGTTTGAGGAAGATTTCAAGTCAGAGGGAGGAGTCTTGCCCTTTGTTGTGCGCTACGCGCCGCCCCGTGATGCGCGATGGCTTCGGGAAAACAGAGAGGAGCTATCGATTCGGTATCTCCCCTATGACTGGGCTTTGAACCAATAGTCAGTTCCGTTTTAAGACCTCTCTATTTTTCTCGCTTGGGCTGAGGGGCAAAGGCGGCTCGAACGGTCTGTGCAAGATTTCCCGCACGCACTCTTTTGGGGTCAAAGAGAGCCAGTGCGAAGTCGAGTCGGTGA
>NZHD01000074.1 GCA_002691205.1 Deltaproteobacteria bacterium | reverse complement strand
ATAGGTCCGATGGATTCCTATTACTTTCAATTCTTCCTATAATTTTTCTCAAATTTTGTTTGCACCATGCCAGTGAAAGCGATACGGTGCGTTTTAGGTAGGACATGCTGGCTGATATTCCTGTTCCACACACTTTTTCGGCAGCACTATTATCCTCTAATACCGTCAAGGAAATCGCAACTTTTAGCAAACGCTGGGCTGTCATGTGAATGGAAAGTATCTTTTTGGCTAGCACTGTTACTGCCACTAGCTCAGCTTCTGGCGTAGATAGCGAAACACTTCCTTGGCGCTTGCAGTACGCTATTATGAGAGCTTTCGTAAATTTTCCCTTGAACATTCCGAGTCCACCACTGGTGGAACGTTTTGTTGTATCGGCTCCCAAGTCCGAGTCTGAAAACGATTCGAGTTCAGCGGTACCATTTTCGTGAAAGTCCTTTGGATTTACAGAAAAATTTAATTTCATTTCGGAAGTTTTGTTCAGATATTCTAAACAACGAATCAACCATAGGTCTTGTCTTACGTGCCATTTTGTAAGGTGTCTCGTCATTCTACAAACTGCGAAAAGGCACTCTAATCTTGTTGATCTGACCACGTATAAAAGGGCGCATACAATGTTTGCGCAAATATCTGCATATTTTCCGGGAACCTCGTCTAGTTCAGGGTCTCCCTTTTTATAGTCATTTGCAAGTGCAGGTGTGTCAGCATATCTAAGAGGTTTTCCGCCGAGTTCGATGATCTTTTTCTCTGCGTGGCTCAGAAACGTTTTAACGTAACTAATCTGCTGCGCTGCATAGTGGTATGTTCCGTTCTCGTCAGGAGGTGCGTTCACGTTTTCCCATACGCTTCCGACGAATCTTCCGATGTCGCCGGGCTCTTTGTTGTCGTCGTCAGATGGTTTAAAACGAAGTGCTTCTAGAAGCTCCTTGAAAACACCAGTATCTGAGTCCTCGCTGCACAAAAAGTCATCTACGTACTGACTGAGCTGGCCGTCATCTTTTGGGTATTCGTCGGGCTGCAACTCTCTCTCGGTGGAAAGAACACTCGTGTCGGTGCCGTGAGGAAAATGATCATAAAGAGACTGAGAAAGATCGTGATACACATGAAAATTTGTTTCTTCTAACTTTTGATGACTAAAATCGTCCCATGAAAAGCCTGCATCGTCTAAGCCGTATAGCGATGTGAGTACTTCAAACACTGGCCTACGCATAGAATGCGCGGGACTGTCGGGTGGGATCATGCACTGTGGCAGTTCAGCGAAAATGCCGTCTGGCCTGCGAGAAGAGTCAGTTGGTGCCTGAAGATAAGCTCCGTCAGCGTCCTTTTTGCGAATCTTCCTTCCCCTCGCTTTGTTGCAATGAATGAAAAGCCTAGTAGACTCCATTGTTGCTGATTCGATCGCGTCACGAGTTTTGTCAATCACTGATCCTATTTTTACCCATTTTCCATCGTCATCTCTCTTAAGAACGTTATTGCCGCCACCGACAAGTCGGTAGCCGGCTTGCCAATCTGCTTCTACGTCGAAGTCCTTTACCGTATGCACTCCAAAATTACGTATCAGCTGGCTACCCTTGGGAACATCGCTCATCTCGATCACTTTGTTAGCGTCAAAACAGCGAAACGTATCAAACATTTTCTTTTGTTCCTTCTTATAGGCAGCGTTCCAGTCGAGTTTGTTATATGGCTGCTGGCTGATCTCTTTGGGTTTCAACACCTTTACTAAACGAACGTAATCTCTCCCTGGCCTGGCTCTCCTGCAGAACTGACTAGACTCCGGTATTGCTACCTCCATGGGGCATCGTTCATCATCAAAGTCTTGTGCATCGCTTTGACCGAGATCAAAGCAAGTTTCGTGCTGGCTGAAGTCATATGTTTCTGCCCATTCTTCTTCTGCTGAAGCGTAGTTCCATCCGTCAAACCAAACTGATTCGGGATCGTCCTCGTACACAAAAGTTTGATTTCCGACTGCTCTGGCTTTCTGCTTGGCTGCTTTCTTTGGTGCCTTCTCGTACTTCTTGAGCTTGCGCTCAGGAGGTACTTCTAGAGGTGTCTCTTTCTCTCCCTCTGGTGCCAAAAGTCCTTGAATGTACGTGGAAAGCGGTTCTTTTTCGTCAGTTTGTCTAGCGTATCCGAATTGCGGTCGCAAATCGGGTAGTCCTTGTTCAAACGCAGTGGATGTTACTTCGGTTCGCCTCCTAGCCTGCTTATGCTCGTCGTAGAACTCTACTATGATGCCGTGAGATGAGTTTAAGTTGTAGTGCATAAATTGAACTTTTACAGCATTTGGTCGTGTAGGTGGGGGTGTGTAGACCTCTGGCTCCAATTTCAAGTGTGATAACTCTCCGTGGACAAAAAGTGGTCCTCGATACAATCCTAGGTACTTCCCTCCGCTCTCTCTCGAAATATTCACTGAAAGTGTTTTCGCGAGACTGGGCCAGTCTTTAGCCGGGGCAGCGCTCGTGAGAGCGCTAGCCTTCATAGCTCCTAGTGCGTTCTTTACCGCATCTTCTGCCCTAGCGTGAGTGTTGCTCCTATTTGCGATACCTGAGTTATATGTGCCGCCCTCTTTCTCGATGAATGAACCAAAAGTTGAAAATTCAAGATCGCCGTTGAAGTCGACTTTCTTTGCCTCTAGCCCTGCGAGTGACAAAAATCTCTTTCCCTGGTCCTCTAAGTCCTGCTCGTTTTTAGTTTTCTGAGGAAAAATAACGAAATGACCTACATCGCTGATCATGACGTTACCATAGATACTCCCTTCAGATCCCTTTGGAAAAGTACGACCCACGTAATCTGCATCCACCCTTATGTTAGATCCTTCGATCCCCTTATCAGCTGGGTCTACTTTAGTGCGTACGATGGGGGTAAGTTCCATTTTCCCTTGCTCACAGCCGATGCATCCAGCTAACTTAGGCCGGTGAGTGAAATAGTGGCTTAGAGGTATTTCCAGATGTTGATGTCTTGCGGGCCTTACCGAAAAAGTTACTCTCTTGGGTGCCCCGCCAGTTACATTTTCTTCGACTTCTAGACGTGCCTGATTTTGTCGTACAATCTCTTGAGCTTTATTTCGACAACAATATAAGTAGTATCGCAAAGTATTAGATTTGTCCCAGAATCTCACGAGATCTTCTTGCTTTACTCCGGTGGCTAGCATTTTCGTGGTGAAGTTGTGTACCCAAGAAGGTGCTTTATCGAAATTTTGTCTTAATCTCCCCAACCTGAGTACAGACGGTCGCAATTCTCTTGGGGTTGGCAGTTCTTTTCCCCTACGAGCTTTCCAGTAACGCGTCAAGAGATCTCGAGCACACTCAGTGTCGTCCCGGTCTAACCAGAAATGCCCTTCGTGCCATCTAGCTGTTAGTCGCAACCCGTCTTTAACCAGATGTCTTTCAGTTCCCTCGCCTTCTACACGAAAACCAAGAGCTACTTGCATCGTTCCTTCTGGAATCATTATTAATGTTTCATTTGGAGATGTTACTTCTTCTTCTTCAGTGCGATAACAAACGACTGGATTTGAGTCCAAACCTTCTAGAACCAACTCGCCTATGATTTTATCTCCCTCTTCGGGAGGCCTGACCAAATACTCACTCCCATTGTCGATAAAACCGAAATATCTATCAGACGCCTGTCGTGCTGGCCTAGCAGCTGGTCTAGATATGCCTGAGGTGCGTAGGTGTGTGTTGTCGTAAACTACTTCGTTTCGAGAACCTACATGGCAGTGCTCTACGTGCGTGAACAGAAAAACTGAAATCAACATGTAGCTGAAACTGCGTTTGATCTTGTAGTAACCCGTGCGCATCTCTTTTGGGACCGTAATCTTTGTGCAGGTATTTACGAGAAAGGTGATGAGGCTTGCGAAAATCGAAAAGATCCAAAGAATACTAGAAAACCCGAAGGATCTCTGCAGCTTGTTCTGGTTCTTCTCGAAAAGATCTTTTGCTTCGCCGAAATTGTCTCTCAGCCTCTCAGACTCTTGTAGGTGAGCCGGGTCACCAAGCATTGGACACGGCTGGCATTCCTGCCTCCATCCTCGCATGAAAACATACCCAAAATTCGACGAGTTCAACTCAGGACACTTTGTTCTACCGCACGTTTCACACAACACCGAGTGCTGGCATGGCATTTGACTGAACCATTCTCGATCGCAATGAAAACACGTGTGAAAAGGATTCGTTGGATTGAACATCGCTTGGCTGAGAAAATCGTTTACAACACCGGTCTCAGAGAACTGTCCTCCTCGGAAACTGCTGCTGCTCGAAGACGTATCCTCGCTATCTTCAACGATGTTCCCGTCGCTGTCAACTAACGGAGGTGCTTCAGAGCTGTCTGCTGCATCTACATNGTTTTGGAGGTCAAGTCCGGCTNCTGGCAGTCCGTACAAGTGTTCTTCTACGCNTGANANAGCTGATTGAAACGAATCTTCTTGATGAGAAAGTTCTTGCGGTTCCTCTAAGCAATCCTCCCATGGGAGGTCCTCCTGGGCTTCAAAGAAAACTGGTGCGATCTCGCTGAGAAAATCTGCATCGTCGCTCTCGGCGCCGCTAACTCGGTCTTCAAAAGAATCTTGCAAAGAGGTGTGTACAGGCGCGTTCAAGAACGCTCCTGCATAGTCGTGTACTACTCGCATCTTCTTGGCTGATTTTGGTTTCGAACTCTTCTTGAGATGCATCATCAACTGAGGTACTGCAGAGGGCTCGATTTCTAATGCTGCCGCGATAACCGGAGCCTTGGCTCCGACCGTCACGAGTCTCTCGAAAAGAGAAAATCTCTCTTTGCCCAACACGCTTATGCCCTCAGCCTCGCGAGCACTAGGCTCGCAGGAGAAAGATACGTTCGAACTGCCACTCTCAGATGGGGTCTCTTTTTCGCTCTGGTCCTCTTTAATCTCTTCTCTTCCGAAAATCGCTTTGCATGTGGTGTACTCTTCGAAAAGTGCTTCGTAGCCTCCATCAACGTGTTCCGCGATCAGTGCATCTATCTCTGCTAGTTTTTCGGGAACGGGTACCGGGTTTCCGCTGGACGTTGTACGCCGGGAAAAGCCGGGTTCGATCGCAAGGAACATGTCATGGGCCGACGTCTCGCCTGCAGTGTCTTCGTGAAGACACCCCTCCGTCTCAAGCTCCTCGGAGAGAGCTTCCTGGCACCCCTCCGTTTTAGCGGTGGTAGATTCTTGAGATTCGTCTGACGAGATTTTCGAAGCTGAGTCTGTTGCATCACGAAAAGGGTTTTTGCGTGCGATCAAGAGTCTGAGATTCGTTCGGTGCTCTTCGAGATCAGGAGACTTGTTCTGAGATTTCGATTCTTCTGCTGACGAGATCATTGCAGAAACAGTCATTTTCTTTGCTGGCTGAACATCATTTTTCGCAGTCTCTGAGCTAGCATCAACTTGGGTAGTCCGATTATTCTCCACAGGAGTCGAAATCGTCTCTGCAGGCGTACCAAGGACGAGCGCATCGGCGTAGGTCATGGGCTTGGGGGTAAAAATCGTTTTGTCAATCTCTTTGTCTTTCGGCGACCAAGTCAAGTTGCGGCCGTTCCTTTTTACCTGAGAAGCAGAGTCATCTGGGCTGACATCTGAAACCGTGTCATCTTTGCCCTTTTTGCCCCCTTTTCCCTTTCCCTTGCCTTTGCCTTTCTTATCGCTCTTAGAAGTAGCTGCACTGCCTGCGTCGGACGTAGCGTCATCATCCTTCTTCTTTTTAAGACATTCCCTCGTTTCCGGGCAGACACGTTGCTTGCCTTGACCTGAGTGAAAGATGAATAAGAATCCGCATTTTTTGCAAGAGTCATTACCAAGTTTGCTATCGTCATGTTTGTAAGTGCAATCTCTTCCTTTCGAACAACCGCCATTGAGGTAAAACCAACAGTCACGAGTACCGCCATCAGGTTTCGGTGTATCATTTTTAGAAACAACTGAACCTCCGTCCCCAGCTCCCTTACCCTTCGGTTTAGAACCAGAAACATCTGAACCAGCTTTGCCCTTTTTGCCTCCTTTCTCCTTCGCGGAGCGAGCAAGCGCTGAGGAGGTATCGGGTTTCTCCTCTTTGGGTTCATTGATGGAGCGAGTCGGTTTGGTTTTCGTACCTGCAGCGTCATCCTTCGAGAGAGTCACCTTAGCAATCTTTGGGGTCGTCTTTTTCGTCCATGCAAGAGTGTCATCCAGAATCTTCAGCGCGCGTTGAAGCTGGTTCGGGCGTACTTGGTTTTCCGAAAGATCCCTTTCCAGCGCGTCGCGGTGATCTCTCCATGCAGTCGGATATTCGCATAGCTTTTCCGATTCCTGTAAGTTCGTCCGTACTACCTGCACCATCTTACATGCATCCAATTGCGCACCCGTTATTTGTGAGAATGTAATCAGATTCTGGAACTTCAATATCTCAAACGAGAGGCCTTCTAGAGATGTACACGCCTTGAAACTGTGTGATGAAACATAATTGGTCCATTTTGCGGTATCTCGTTCTTGTAAGAAAATGAACTTGTACAGTTTCCAAATCAAAAACGAGGCATTCATTTCGCCGGAGCGATCTTGGGCTGCCACGAGTTGCTGACCAGATAGCAGTGATCCCATTCCTTGTGAACCGCAGAGCGTGCTTGGGAGAACCTCGCGTAACTGCCCGAGTGTCCACTGTCCCACGTCGCTCATCGCACTCTTTTCTATTTTGACCAACTCCTTTCTCTCTCTTGACGAATCGAACACATGATTGTTATCGTTGACCAACTTTCCGAACTGTTCGAGAACCACACTGTGCAGGCAGCTCCAATAGGCTTGGCCTGCCGAAGTCTTCACGAAGCGACCATCTGTGTCTGCTACGTTCGTTGTGACCTCGTCTGGTGCTCTCGCGGCTAGCGTAATCTGTACTTCTAGTAGCCATTCGGACATGTAAAACAACAATGCTTTCGGAGATGCCGATAGTTTTTGAACATTGAACTCCGGTAGTGACAACTCTGTTGCTTGGCTAATCTGACGACGTTTCGACTCTTTATCCTGCATGTACCTCAATTCACGTTCCTTAATGTCAGCAGTCTCTTTAATCACGGCCTTGAGTTGCTCTTCACGGACTTGAGCGGCGAGCATTGCAGCTTCTTCTTTTCGCTCAAGCTCTTCCCGGAGACGTACCTCTTCTCGCACCCGTTCCTCCTGTTGCCTTTGAATACTAGCAAGCAGCATGGTCTGCGTATTTAGTATCTGAAGCAATTCTGGTGAGACGTGTTGAGCTGGCGGTGGACTGTAGGGCGGTTGAGGCGCGTTTGCGGCCGCCGCGCTACCAGCTGACAACGGAGTTGATTTTGGCATTGCAGGTTGAGCAGGTGATTCAAAGCCTTGCTGTGCAAGGGGATTCAAAGCCTGCTGTTGTTGCATGATGATGTCACTTTCAAACGGATCAGGTGCACGCGCTGGTGGTTCAAAGCCTTGTTGTCCAAGGGGATTCGAAGCCAACGGTGCTGGCACTTGCGCTGGGGATTCAAAGCCTTGTCCTGCAAGGGGATTCGAAGCCAACGGTGGAAGCACTTGCGCTGGGGATTCAAAGCCTTGTCCTGCAAGGGGATT
>NZHD01000073.1 GCA_002691205.1 Deltaproteobacteria bacterium | reverse complement strand
CGTCACGGGGATAAGCATCAGAATTGCTAGAAAGCCCTGAAAAATCAGTCGCGACCAGGAGGCCTCATCCGCTTCAATTTTACTTTTCGCGAGATTCTGCACGATCACCCCTTGGTAGTTCGCTGACTTCAGCCATCCGACAAGACTTTCCCAGGAAAGGTCCGAGCTGTTACATTTAAGACAAAGGAGCGCCTAGGGCAATGGACCCAAACAGCGAACAAACGCAAATTGAACCCGTCAAAACGTACCTCATGGAACTGCAAGATCGCGTTTGTGCAGCTCTTGAATCCATAGACCAGCAATCAGCCTTTGTTCGGGACGAGATCCCCCGAGCGGGAGGCGGAATTTCACGACCACGCGTCCTGACAGAAGGACGAGTCTGCGAAAAAGCAGCAGTCAACTTCACACACACAGTCGGTCATCAGATGCCGCCTGCAGCTACGGAGCGACGGCCTGAACTTTCAGGAGCGGCCTACCAAGCGGTCTCCATGTCCTTGATCGTGCACCCGAGAAATCCACACGCGCCAACATGTCATGCAAATTTTCGATGTTTCTCAGCCCAAGGGGCAAATGCAAAAACGACTTGGTGGTTCGGTGGAGGGTTCGACCTCACGCCCTACTACGGATACAAAGAAGATGCGATCCTCTGGCACAAAGTCGCTAAAGAAGCCTGTGACCCGTTTGGGAGCGAACTCTATCCTCGAATGAAGCAAGACTGTGACCAATACTTTTTCTTACCTCACCGGCAAGAACCGCGGGGGATCGGTGGAATCTTCTTCGACGACTTTGAAGAGCATAGTTTTGAGCACTGCTTCGGCTTCGTTCAAAGCGTAGGCAACGCGTACCTTGAGGCCTACCTTCCGATCCTTGAGCGTAGAAAAGATCTCCCCTACAGCGAAAAAGAACGAGAGTTTCAGCTCTACAGACGCGGGCGCTACGTGGAATTTAATTTGCTTCAAGATCGCGGCACACGATTTGGTCTGCAAGCCGCGACACGAACTGAATCGGTCCTGGCTTCTCTCCCGCCCCGGGTGACGTGGCGCTACGACTGGCACCCCGAGCCGGGATCCCCTGAAGAGTCTCTTTACACATATTTCCTCCAGCCACGAGACTGGGTCAACGAGAGCTAAAGCGAAGGGCTAGGAGAGCTGGGGACAATCCACCTATGCTCGTGCGGACTGCTCTCCGCGAACCAAGCGCCCTGGCAATGCACCTGTGGGCTCGCCAGCCCGCATGGTGACTTCTCCACTGACTACAGTGGCCACATATCCATCGGCACGTTGTACCAATCGACGACCGCCCGCCGGCAAGTCAAAAACCATCTCGGGCAAATGCAGTTTAACCCTTTCAAGATCGATAATATTGAGGTCAGCTTTGTAACCACTTTGTATCAAGCCTCGATCTCCCAAGCCATAGAGCTTCGCTGTATCCTGCGTCATCCGCCGCACTACTAACTCCACTGGAATCCTTGGACCGCGCGTTCTATCGCGAACCCAATGACTCAACATAAACGTGGGAATACTAGCGTCACATATAATTCCGCAGTGAGCACCACCGTCCCCCAAGCCCAAGGCTGCACGTGGATGCTGGATCATTTCGTAGATCGGGTCGCAATTCCCGTCACTATAATTAAGGAGAGGAAACANGAGAAGCTCGCGACCGTCCCGAGCCAGCATGCATTCATAAAGAACCTCTTCNGGTGAGCGACCCTCTCGCTCGGCAATCCCTGAAATGCTGTCCTTTTCCTCTGGCTCATAATCCAGCTTCTCACCCAATGGGAAAAGCTTGTGAAAGGCTGAATTGACGTAAGCCGCTAGAGGGTCGTCGTATTCCACCTTCTCTGAAAGAATCGCCTTTCGGACTTCGGGCCGATTGAGCTGCGTCACCCGCTCATCGAAGGAAAGGTCCATCAGAGCCTCGTAGCTCGGGCGCTCTCTAAACGGGTGATATTCAGTCTGATGACCAATCAACATTCCAAAGGGACGGCCCGCCACCTGTGGGTAAACCTCTGCTCCNTCTTTCACGGCACTCTCAGCTTCTTCAAGCATGTCGCGCCAAAGCGTAGGCTCTGCATCCACCTGAAGCATCGCAAAAGTCACGGGTCGACCAATCTCGGCCGAAAGGCGCCGCATCCATTCCATCTCTGTTCGAGCGCCAATGACATCCTCACCCGCCGAACCGGCAGGGGCAAGTTCAAAAATTCCCTTACCTAGGTCACCCAAAACACGACCTAAACCAAAAAGTTCGTCTTCAGCTGCAAAGGTACCTGGCATGGGATCGCCACTGGCCGCTTTATGCATGATGGTTCGCGACGTCGAAAAGCCTAATGCGCCCACCTCAATGCCTTCGCGAACAATCTCCGCCATTTCTTGAATGTCTTCCGGCGTGGCAGGNTCGTTCTCCGCGCCGCGTTCTCCCATCACATATGTCCTCACCGCGCCATGAGGCACCTGCGCTGCCACATCCATACCCAGCTTACATTTGTCCAAAGCATTCATAAATTCTGGGAATGTTTCCCATTGCCAATCAATGCCTTCGGCCAAAGCCGTCCCAGGGATATCCTCCACCGACTCCATCAAGGAAATCAGATAGTCGTGATGATCCGGCCGTACCGGAGCAAAGCCAACGCCACAATTTCCAAAAACGACAGTCGTCACACCGTGCCAACAAGATGGCGTNACATTTGGATCCCAAGTCACCTGTCCGTCATAGTGTGTATGAATATCCACAAAACCCGGAGTGACCGCTAACCCCGTAGCGTCGATCTCTTCGCGAGCCGAACCNGTCACTCGCCCCACTTCAACAATCACGCCCTCTTGAATGGCAACNTCACCCACTCTCGGGACGCCGCCTGTACCGTCAATGATTGTGCCTCCGCGTATAATCAAATCATGCATGGTGGCGCTCCTCCAGGAATACGTAACGTGAGTGTCGCTTCAAAAGTATTCGTCTCAGGTGATGCTCGATCTCGAGTACACGAGTAGGAACGAAAACAAATTGTCCAGCGCCCAAGGATAGGGGAAAAAAAGCTAAAAGGTCGAAACTCTAGGAAAGCCCTCAATCGTTCTGGCTGTCAGGCGCAAAGATCTCTTGAATCGTCTTCTCCCGATAATCAAAAATACGCTTGAGCTGACGACGGACCATGAAATGAGCTATTTCCCCGACGGGATAGAGCGGAAGAGCGTACTGAACACGATCGAGCATGAGAGTGCCGCCGTTTTGATCTATCAACCGATGATTGTGATGCCAGAAACGGTACGGGCTAATCAAGGCTTGATCCGTAAATGCAATACCTGGCTCCCAGTCACAAATCAGAGATCTCCAGCGAAACCGCAAGCCCCACAAATGAAGCCGATATCCGATTTCGACGCCATCTTCTACCTCGCCCTCAGGCGCATCCACTACGTTGAATGAGAGTTCCGGGGGAGTGATGCGCTCTAGATTAAAGGGACTGCAAAAAAAATCAAAGGCCGTCGCTCGATCGATGGGGAGCCAAGTCTCACGCGAGAGAATATGAATACGCAATTTGAAATCCTCACAAGTTGACTCAGAAGTTTAGCCGAGCGGTAAAAAACAGCCCTCTGAATTCATAGAAATAGATCTAAGCGCGCTTAGGGCCACTGGAAGAGACAGAATTTGAGAGCGGGCTATTGTCCCCATCCAAGTGGGGAAATCAACCGAATTGAAACCACTTAGAACTACGACAACCCTGTACGTTCAGAGAGCCTCGAATATTATGAATCCCGACGCAGACTGGCGAAATGTAAAAGACCCTATTCGAGTCGGGGTTTCTCGCTGCTTGCTCGGAGAAGAAGTTCGCTTCGATGGTGGACATAAGAGAGATACTTTTACAGACGTAGAGCTCGGGAAATTTGTTGAATGGATTAAGGTATGCCCCGAAGTCGAAGCCGGCATGTCGATTCCGCGCCCAGCGATTCATGTGCTCCAGCCTGCAGGCACCGAAGGCGAGGATGAACAANGGCTCGTCGAAGTTAAGTCAGGTCAAGATCACACTAAAATTATGAAGAAATACGTCCGTACTCGACTTAAGTCTCTTGAGCTTGAAGGACTCGTTGGCTTCGTACTCAAAAAAGATTCACCGAGCTGCGGAATGGAGCGNGTCAAAATTCATTTCAAAGAAAGTCAGCCCCGTCGCGAAGGCCGGGGGTTTTTCGCTAGAGCTCTTGCGGACAAATGGCCTCTTCTCCCCATTGAGGAAGAAGGCAGACTGCATGACCCACAAATTCGTGAAAACTTCGTTGAGCGTATGTTTGCATATCAACGTTTACGAGTTCTTATGGAGGGGCGACTTAAAATCGCTGACCTCGTGGAGTTCCATACCGCTCACAAACTTCAGCTTTTAGCGCATCACGAAAAACACTATCGCGTGATGGGTCGTCTGGTCGCTGACGCAAAGAAAATCCCTATCCCCGAACTGAAAATTCAGTACGGCGAGCTCTTTATGCAGACTCTAAAGCATCGAGCAACGAGGAATCGTCACAAAAATGTCCTAGACCACATGCTCGGTCATTTTCGAGGAAAACTCGAAGACGGAGCTCGTCAAGAGATAAGCGAACTCATAAACGATTACGCCCGAGAATGGGTTCCTCTCGTAGTGCCCATCACTTTGATCCGGCATCACGCACGACGGTTGGGCGTTGATTATCTAAACGGGCAACTTTATCTCGAGCCGCACCCCAAGGAATTAATGCTCCGAAACCGGATATAGATCTGCCTTGCAACCCAGGATATCTCTGAAAATCTCAAAAATGGCCCTAGCCCATACTGTTCCAAGTCAAATGGACGCCAATCTATATCGCGTTTGATACTCTTTACAGCATGCAGATCGACTGGCAAGACATCTTCGCCGCCTCACTGACTCTTCTGCCCACTCTCGTCACGCTTTTGGTGGTGGCCATTACCTTGNCGCTCTCTCGCAGAGTCCTATTTAGAGGCTCGCCGGCCTTCGCCAAGCAGGAGTCGCTGGGCAAGCAGACCACCCTCGGCATCATTGGAATTCTTGGGTTTGCAGCGGTCATCCTTTCACTTCCAATTGAACCCGAAGACAGACGACAACTTCTGAGCCTGTCCGGCTTGCTCCTCTCCGGTGCCATCGCACTCGCATCAACCAGTTTTCTTGGAAATATTATGGCTGGATTAATGCTGCGATCCGTCAAAAATATTCAGACTGGTGACTATATCTTCGTCGAAGGCATGGAAGGAAGAGTGAGCGAACGCGGGCTCTTCCGAGTCGAAATTCAAAACCCAAGCCGAGATCTAACCTCCGTACCCAACATGTTTCTCGCCAGTCATCCTGTACGAGTTGTTCAAGAAAGCGGAACCATCATTCACACAGATGTCTCTCTTGGATATGACGTCGCCCGGCAGCAGGTTGAATCTTTATTGGAGAAAGCCGCTACGCGCTCAGAGCTCACCGATCCATTCGTTCTCATTCGAGCGCTTGACAATCACTCCGTCGTTTATCGGATTTCAGGAATTCTTGAAGACGTAAGTCGCCGCTTGAGCGTAATGTCTAAATTGAATGGCAATGTCCTTGATGTCTTGCATCAAGCTCGAATTGAAATTGCTTCGCCGACGATCATGACTCAAAGGCCTGCCGAAAAAGATCTCCAAATCATTCCCCCTGACTTGGCGAATTCAGCTACCGCGAGGGCAACCGATAATGCTGCGGAAGAAGGAAAAGCAGATCGACTCGCCTTCGATAAAGCAGATGCCGCTGCGTTAAAAGAAAAATTGATGGCTCTTGAGACTGGACTCACGGACTATCTAGAGCAAATTCGAAAATCGGGCGTAGAGGACAGTGAAATCGAGAGAGTGGAACAAGCTCTCGATGGAGTTCTGAAAATGCAAAAATCCGAAAAAGCGAAGGCCGAGTGAAGACTCGTCGGTTCTGGGTTTTTCTTTTCCTATCTCCACTTCTAATCTATTGGGTGTGGGATTCGGTGGTCCCGTCGATTGTTGACAGGTTGATTAACCGTGTCCAGACACATGAGAGCTGGCCGATCAACGATGAAACCCGTGAGCTGCACGAGTCCATTCCCGTCGCCGATCTTCACGCTGATCCCCTTCTCTGGAAGCGAAACTGGCTTGTGGGTGATGGCCGAGGCCATACTGACCTGCCCCGCTTGCAAGCGGGCGGGGTGGCCCTACAAGTTTTAACAGCCGTCACAAAGAGCCCGTCCGGACAAAATTACTCTGAAAATTCACCCGACACCGACACACTTTCCTATCTCACCATCGCCCAGCTCTGGCCCATGGAGACTTGGAGCAGTCCTTTTGCCCGGGCCGTCTACCAAGCTGAGAAACTGGCCGACTGGGATGCTCAAGCCGGCGAACAGTTCCGAGTAATTCGAAATCAAAAAGAGCTTCGGATTTTACGAGAAGGGCAAGAGTCCAACAAAGCCTGGGTCGGCGGAATCTTTGGAATCGAAGGCGGTCACGCCCTAGAAGGCAACCTAAAGAACCTTGAGCGCCTTGATGAACTCGGGCTTAGGGTTGTGGGCCTCACCCATTTTTTTGACAACCGTCTCGGCGGCTCTCTTCACGGTCAAACAGGAGAAGGGCTCACCGACTTTGGTCGTCAAGTCGTTCTTGAAGCTGACCGTAGAGGCATGACCATCGATGTCGCTCATGCCTCGTCACAGATGGTGCGTGATGTCTTAGATTTAACAAGTCGTCCAGTCATCCTCTCTCACGGCGGCTTTAAAGGCCTCTGCGATGTCGGCCGAAACCTTGACGATGCATTAATGCTCGAGTTAGCCCAACGAGGTGCGCTCATCGGAGTCGGTTTTTGGGACGGCGCTGTCTGTGACTACAGTCCAGAAGGAGTGGTTCGAGCGATCCAATATGGCATCGACCTACTTGGGGTCGATCATATTGCTCTTGGTTCCGATTATGACGGAGCCACTCAGGTTCTATTCGACGCCGAAGAATTGCCTATTCTCACACAGACCATGCTGGAGCAGGGAATGCCTGAACCTCATATACGAAAAGTGATGGGCGAAAATGCAATTCGGTTTTTCAGCCAGAACCTGCCTTAGAGATTACAAATTCAGCTGGGGAGAGGTCCGACTTCTTCTTTGATCTCAATCGGCAGGCTGTGCGGCGTATCTATCGATGAGCGTCCCACTCGGATCTCATAAAAACCCGCATCAATATACCAGCCAGACTCACCGCGATGAGAAGGTCCCTCTCCCGCCGGCACGACAGCCGATCCGCGCTTAGAAAGCGACTCATAGCCAGGGTCGGCTGAGTCCCAGTAAGCAAATGCTCTCTCCTTCAAAATAATTTTGACCTCGCGAGATTCACCAGGGGCGAGAGAGACTTTCAGAAAGCCTCGTAGCTCTCTTTCCGGCCGAATCAATCGGGACGAGCGCGGTGAGACGTAACACTGAATCACTTCAGAGCCCGGCCTTAGACCTATATTCGTGACATCGACCTTTACTTCAAGCTCGTCGCCAACAGAAAATATGTCCGAGCTTAGAGTAGGAGTTCCAATTTCAAATTCAGAGTACGACAGGCCATGACCGAATGGAAATTGAACCGGTAACTTACGCGTCGTATACCCTCGGTACCCCATGAGCAAACCTTCGCCGTAGTGGATTTCTGAATTTTCTCCGGGAAAATTTCCATAGGAAGGATTGTGCTCTAAACGAATTGGAAAACTAGTCGGCAAACGACCTCCGGGCTCGGCATCTCCAAAAAGAACATCAGCGAGAGCCCCAGCCATTTCTTGGCCACCAAACCAAATCTGCAAAAGAGCACCCACATCTTCAGACCAGTCCATTTCAACAGGAGCTCCTGTATTCACACAAACTGCCGTGCATGGATTCGCAGCCGTCACTCGACGAATCAGCTCGTCTTGATCCCCGGGCAGGCCCATAAACGTTCGATCTCTTCCTTCTGTTTCCCAATCCGCGTTGGTCCCCACTATCAAGACCACTGCATCCGCCTCACGAGCAGCCATCTCCGCCCGGCCCAAAAGGTCAACATCAAGGGGGGGGCGAAGCCCCAGCTTCACTCCGTGCAAGATAACGGCACCCTCTGCGGAATATTCAATTTCCAGCGATACGGGTCTTTCTTTTTCAAGCTCGATCGTTACTTCCATCTCTTCACTGATCATCGAGAAAAAATCTTCACCCGGAGGCGGCGGCGTTGCAAATCCATCGAGAACGCATTCGCCATCAACGAGTAAACGAGCACGACCTGCCTGCATTAACGTCAAAGTGTGAAGACCCGACTCCACGGGCACATAGTCGGCCTTTGCTCGTATGGAAAAAGCGCCGCGCTCCAAATCCTCAGAGGGAGGACCAAAATACAGCAGTTGCGAATCACTGCCTGTTCGAGTCGCGATCGCTGAGCCGTCGCCATCTAAAGAGGCGAAAAATTCGACATCGAAGCCAGCGCTGCCCGAAGGACCCTTCAGGTCTGAGGTCTGAATCGCAGGGGTCGTCTTCTCGGTCCAACAACCTCGTTCATGTACGATCTCGACATTTGGACCCAACTTCTCAGCAAGCGCTTCAATAGGTGTCACTCGATAATGCGCCCGAAGGGCCGCCGAACCGCCTCCCATAATCTGGGCACGGTCTGCATTGGGGCCGATGACGGCTATTTTTCGAATTTTTTCCCGTTTCAGAGGAAGGACCCCTTCATTTCTGAGGAGAACCATCGAATCGATCGAAGCTTCTCGAGCCAGCGCCCGATGGTCCTCGCGGTCAATACTCGTCTCTTCACCCTCTAGGACATCATCTAATGCACCCAGTCGATTCCAAACCTTCAGCATCCGTCGAACCTGTTCATCTAAAATCGATTCTTCAACACGACCTTCCCGCACCGCCTGACCGAGTGAAGCACCAAAGTAACGCCCGGGGCCAGGCATTTGCAGATCAAGACCGGCTCGAGCGGACTCCTCCGTTGCCCCCGCAGAAAACCAGTCCGTCACCACAAAGCCCTCAAAACCCCAATCGGTCCTCAGTATGTCGGTTAGAAGCTCCGCGTGCTCCGCGCAGAACTGACCATTGAGGCGGTTATAGGCCGTCATGATTCCGAGAGCGCCACCTTCTTTGACTGCAATCTCAAAAGGCACTAAATAGAGTTCTCGGAGCGTTCTCTGATCAACCACTGAACTGATTGTTCGACGTTCAAATTCGGCATCATTGGCCACAAAGTGCTTACACGTAGTGGCTACGCCTTGAGATTGAACACCTCGTACGAAAGCCGCCGCAATCCTCCCCGAAAGCAGCGGATCTTCCGAATAGCACTCAAAATTGCGTCCCCCTAAAGGAGAGCGATGCAAGTTGATCGTGGGCGCGAGCAACACGCGCGCGGCCTTCGTGATGGCCTCTTCGCCCAGCATGACGCCCACCCTCTCAATCAGTTCAGTATTCCAAGTCGCACCAAGCGCTGAACCACAAGGAATGCAAGCCGCCGTAGCATCTCCCAACCCAAGCAGCGAAGAACCGCGCGCACCGTTGGGACCATCTGTCACACGGATTTTAGGAATACCGAGCCTATCTATGGCAGGAACGCTCCACATGTCCTCACCAGCTGTCAATAGAGCTTTCTCATCAAGGCTTAGCTCCAAAAGCAATTGCTCTACATCCACGTCGAACTCCTTCTTCGAATCACCAGAAAGTCACGATCAAAGCAACTCCTAGTCTACACCCATCTTCAGGATACTGTTATCCTGCATAAAATAGAACCTTCACCTCCAAGGAAAAAAGAATGTCTTCACAGACCTCCCAAAAAGTGCAAGACGCTGAAGCCTGGACCGATTTTTGCGACCTGCTCAAGAAAGCCGGTGATGTAATTCTCAGAGAAGATCTTGATACTTCTCTATTCGATCGAGGTGAAGGCCTTCGCTACCTCAGCCGACTTCTTCGCGCCGGGCTCTTTTCTTTTATGGAAAATCCGGGCCCAACAAATCCTGTTCTCCGGCCCATGCCAGAAGGCGTCCGGATGGGTCTCGACAACCCCGACAACTATTATGTCAGTGCATCCGTCAATCCGAAGTTGGAATACCGAATCCGAGGAAAACGTGAGACCATCCATTACCTAAGTTTTGCTGCCCAGAATCAAAACTTTGCAGCACGAGACAAAATCACAGGCGGGGCCGGTCACCTCAACGACTCAGAACTTAAGCTTGATGATGAAGGTTATTTCGAGATTCATGTCAGCCAAAAAGAAAAACCAGGCAACTGGCTAAGGATGACTGAACACACTCGCCAAATTTTAGTCCGACAAACATTTCTCGACAGAAACAAAGAAAAGCCGATTGATGCTGAGATCGAATGTCTTTCCAGTGACGGGCCCCCTCCCCCCCTCGACCCCGATCGAGTTCCAGGGAGTCTTATGGGATCGGCCATGTACGCCATTGGCTGTGCTCAATGGTTCGCCGACTGGGTGATGGAGTTCCTCCAGATAGCGCCTCTCAATCACTTCCATCTCCCTGATCCCGAAAAACATCGAGTCATGGGAGGTGATCCTAACGTCCGAATGTGGCTTGGAATGTGGAAACTCGAAGAGGATGAAGCGCTTGTAATTGATGTGACTCCCCCCAAGTGCCATTACTGGAATTTTCAATTGGCCAATATTTGGGCCGAATCCTTCGATTATGAACATCGACAAGTTCACGTAAACAGTGGACACGCGATCTACCGCCCAGATGGTTCCCTTCGACTCATCGTCAGCCACGAAAGTGCAGGCCCTGACGAACAGGACTCCAACTGGATAGACACAGCCGGCCATGATCATGGGGTGATGGCTCTACGTTGGGTAAGGACCCAGGCCCACCCGAAACCCGAAGTTCGTCTTGTAAAAATAGAGCAGGTCAGAGCCGGCTTGGACTGAGGGCGTGCCCCACCCTCTCCTTTCAGCTGTCTTCCCGATCGGAAATCGTCTCATACCAATTAAAATCCGAACGACGAATCCAACCGGGCATCCGAGAGCCCTTTTTTAGGCGCTCCTGCATCTGGGGTTTAAGATGACCGTTTTGCGACATGGAACCGAAGACCATTCCTGCGTTCATATGATCGAAGAAATCGCGCTGCCAACTCCATTTAAAATCACCTGCATAGCGAAACCAAGACCCACCCGTACCTGCGATCTCATAGGCCTCACCCTCTAGATTTTTATCGGGACCGATCTGCCTCCAAAGTCCCATGACCTCTCCCTTTTTATCGTCAATCAACGTGCGTACGTAGGGATAGACCCAGTGCTCTAAGCCAGCCATCTCGGTACCAAAGACCCAGTCATGAATCTGCTGTCGACCGCGGGCTGCAAAATCCCATTTCTCACCATTGTTCCAGGTATAAACTGCATCCTCCGTATAGAACTGAGACATCTTGCTCCAGTCACCTGTCTGGCCAGCCTCATCGTTTCCAGCAACCCAACGTTGAACCATCTCTTCTAATTCATCGCGAGAAAATGTAGGCATCTGATTCCTCTCTTCTAGTCACTTCCGAACTCTTCCATTAAAAATCTCTCAGATCACAAACTCGACGAGTGAGAGCGACGGCGATAGCGGATTCTGCAAGGTTTCTGCAGTTGAACCACCATCTTCGAATGGTCGTTTTGATAGCTCTCGGGTGGCTGGGCCAATTCAAATTCGTAGTCCAGCAAGAGCGTGCTGAAGATGGCTTTGAGCTGAATCATTGCAAATTGAGATCCCACGCACTTGTGACGACCCGCGCCAAATGGAATCCAACTGAAGACCTGCGAATCCTCCTCTCGACCCGATTCATAGCGAGATGGATCGAAACGCTCAGGGTCGGGAAAGCTTTCAGGCATCCGATTTGAAAGCGAAGGCGAGACTGCCACTTTCTTTCCTTTTTTAATCGTCCAGTGACGATAATGAAAATCCCACTGGACCTCTCGCATAAGAACGATCAACGGCGGATGAAGACGAAGGGTTTCTTTGATTGTTCCTTCAAGTAAAGGAATGTCACGCAGAGCCTGAAAGCTCACCTCTCGGCTATCTGCATAAAGAGTCTGAAGCTCAGATTCCACTCCCGACATGACCGAGGGGTTTCGCAACATCTCGATCAGAGTCCAAGCCGCCGTTCCCGACGTCGTGTGATGACCAGCGAACATCATCGAAATAAACATACCCGTAATGACATCGATCGGGTAGCGAGGCAAACCCTCTTCGTCGCGAAGAGAAAGCAGTACATCGAACAGCTCACGTTCACTCTCTGAGTTCATTCTACGTCGTTCGAAAACCTCTGTAAGTAACCCAACCATCCTGCGGCGAGCGCGATCTCGAGCCCAAAAGCTCGGCAGCGGAAGATTGGGATTTACATAGGCTAAGGCATCTGTCCCTTTTTCGAGTTCATAGAAAATTTTAAAATACTCTGGAGTCAGCTCTTCCCGAAACTGACGGCCGATCAAACACCCACTGGATGTGTAAATTGTTAACTCTGAAAAAAAATCAAGCGCATCAATTTCGCCCGAATCGCCCAATCGAGTCATCATACGCCGAGTTTCTGAAGCAATCCCTTCTGCGTGATGTCGCATCATGGGTGCTTTCAATGATTGATTTTTCATGGCCTGACGCCGCTGCTCAGGGCTGGCGTCAAAGACCACCCCTTCACCAAAAATCGGTGTCATGAAAGGGTAAGCGGCCGCTTGATCTAATTGCTCTTCATCGCCTCGAAAAAAAGCCTCTTGCGCTTCTTCTCCTGAAAGAAGAACAACACGACTTCCAGCGAAGTTCATTTCGCCGACGTCACCGCACTCTTCTCGAACGCGTGAAAAGAGTCCGATGGGATCACTTCGCAACTCGAGCAAATGACCCAAGATCGGCCACCCACCCCTTAGGACCGGCGGCTCAAGGCCTCCTGAATGGGTGTCCGACTCTGAACTCGTATCACTCATAGAACTAGTATCCGTCTTTAAGCCTCTCAGGGCTTGTTATTTAAAACTTCTTTGTTTGACCTCGAGTGAAGCTTCTCTCACAAAACTGCACACATTGAGTTCAGCGCCAATCTAGACCCGCACAGGAAGCCTCGAAAAGCCTCGTACATTCACGGAATGCACTCGCTCCGCTAACTCCATTTCCAACTCGTAGTTGGGAAAGCGCTTCCACCATTCCTCAAAAGCCACCCTCGCTTCAAGCCGGGCAAGTGAAGCACCCAGGCAGAAATGCATCCCCTTTCCGAACGAAAGCATCTGAGAGGTATCGCGACTAATCTGATATTGATCCGCATTAGGGAAAACAGCCTCATCACGATTAGCCGAACCCACTAAGAGTAAAACTAAACCTCCTGCCGGAATCACATGGTCATGTATACGAGTTTCTTCCGTCATTAATCGAGCCAACATTTGGGTAGAGTTGTCATACCGAAGCGTCTCTTCGATCCACGCCTCTATTTGAGACGAGTCATTGTGTACAACCTCTCTCTGAGATGGATTTTCAGATAGCCAGTAGAGTGCATTGGCTAACAGCTTAGTTGTCGTCTCATTGCCCGCCGTAATCATGAGATTACACACTGAAAGCAGTTCTCCCTCTTCTAGGCCATTGCCGTCTCTCTCCATCTCAAGCAATGCACTAAGAAGACCTTCGTTCGGATGTGCGCGTAGATCGGCGACGAGATCTGTGAAATAAGACCGAATATTGACAAAGGCCTGCTTGCCTTCACTCGGTACATCCCGAACCCCTTCCTCTCGATGCACGAGGAGGTCCGCCCAAGTTCGGAGAACCGCTCGATCTGCTTCGGGAACACCCAATAATTCACTTATGACAGCCATCGGAAGTAGTCCGGCAAAGTCTGCGATTACATCAAACCCGCCCGAACTGACAAGAGGATCAAGATAGGATTTTGTCAGCGTCCTGATCCGGTCTTCCAAAGCCGCTACCCGGCGTGGGGTGAACTTTCGAGAGACCAGACGCCGAACACGAGAATGCCGCGGCGGATCCATTGCGAGGAAAGACATTCCCACTTCTGCCGCCGAAGTTCGCGATGACGGATCAATTGAAACGCCCTCTCTGTTCGAATATAAATTCCAATTCTTGAAAGCGGCTAAAACATCTTGATGCCGAGTAAGAGCCCAAAAGTCCAAATCGGCATTCCGATAAACCGGCCCCGCCTCCCTCAAGTCGCGATAGACCGGATAGGGGTCCTCATGAATTTCATAGGCGTAAGGGTCGTAGTTCGGACTCTGCAAGTCCTTACGCTATGCCATTTGCATAGCGCTTGCAATGCAAATTGGATACTCTGAGTTTTCGTCAACTTACACCGAGGAGAACCACCCTATGGCGATCCGTGTCGGATTTATTGGGCTAGGGAACCAAGGCGGTCCCATCGCAACCCACTACGCACCCTCTGGCTTCCAGACCACTGTCTATGATGTTGATCCGCAAAAAATTCATGAACTCGAACAAAGCGGAGCCCAGGGAGCCACCTCTCCACGCGAGGTCGGAGAGAGTGCCTCTCTGATCGGGGTTTGCGTACCCGAAGATGATCACGTGCGTGACGTCGTTCAAGGTAAAAACGGAATTCTCGCCGGGGCTGCTCCCGGAACGGTGATTCTGATTCACAGCACGATTCTGCCTCAAACAGCAATCGAATTGTCTTCAGAAGCAGCCCAACAAGGCGTCGCTCTCCTCGACGCATGCGTCACCGGAGGAGCTGCACGTGCTCAGAGTAAAGAACTCACCTACATGGTTGGCGGAGATCAAGAAGACCTTGAAAAAGCGCGACCGATGCTTGAATGTACATCTGCTCATATCATCCATGCAGGCCCTGTCGGGAATGGCGCCAAACTCAAGCTCTGTCTCAATATGATTACGTATATCCAATGGGCCGCCGTTTCGGAATCCTTCGCCCTCGCTCAAGCCATTGACTTACCAAAAGAAGTTTTGGAAGAAGTACATCAAGAGCTTTTCGATTGGCAAGGAACAGGTATGTCTGTCATGGAAATGTCTCATAGAAGTAAGCAATACCTTCCAATTATAGAAGAGGCTGAGGAAGATCTCAGAGCGTTATTGGCAATCCC